>CAWCTB010000016.1:0-51230 GCA_963798275.1 uncultured Acidobacteriaceae bacterium | reverse complement strand
ATGCCAAACGGTTCGATCCCATGGAGCCCTGGCGTGGCGTGCGCGATGTCTATTTGGACGCCTGGGCCAAGACCATGGTGGATATGGTCAACACTGAGGCTTATGCTCAAGCGACCGGGACCATGCTCGATACCTATCTCACAGTTTCCACTCCGTTCCGCGAAGCCGTGGAAAAAGCGATGCTCAAGACGCTGGAACAGCTGGCTATGCCGTCCCGCGCGGACGTGGTTTCGATTGCCGAGCGCATGACCAACCTCGAAATACGGCTGGACGACCTCGATGCCAAGCTCGACTGTCATCCGACACCTGATCTCGCCGGTTGCGCCGCGTCGTGCCAGCCTAAAGAGCACACGAGCGGCCAAGAAAGCAGCCGTCACCGCCAGAAAGAGAAGAAGACCGAAACCGCCAGTGCCGCCTCGCGCGAGCAAGTCGCCGCGCAGCTTAAAGCCATTGAAAATGCGAACGTTCTGGTCAAGGTGATGACCACGCGCGCCGCGATCGCGCAAACCCCTAAGGAGGTTGATCTGGACCCTCAACAAGGCCAAAGCTCTACCGCTATGTGCCCCGGGTTGCCGCCGAAAAACGGCATCGGGTGCCGCTGCTGCTCGTGTTCGCGTTGATCAACCGTCCTTACATTCTCGACCTGCGTCCGGGCAACAGTTTTGTCGAATACCTGGTTGAGCGCGGATACGACGTGTACCTGCTGGACTGGGGCTCGCCCGGACCTGAAGACAAGAACCTCAAGCTCGACGACTATGTCCTCGATTACATGGTCCGGGCTGATCCGCAAAGTGAAGGCGGTCTCCGGTTCGGAGCAATTCAGCCTGCTCGGCTGGTGTATCGGTTCGATACTCACCACGATCTATGCGGCCCTGCGGCCCGATGACGGCCTGCACAACCTGATTCTACTTACCGCTCCGTCTCGACTTCAGCAACAAAGAAGAGATTACCTTTGCGCGCTGGCGTGCCGAAATTGACGTCGACAAGGTTATCGAGCACTTCGGCAACATCCCGGCGGAGATGATCGAGTACGGCGCCCGCGCGCTTAAGCCGGTGGAGAACTACATCGGCAACTACATGCGGCTATGGGAGAACCTCGACAATCCGCAGGTGATCGAGTCCTGGCACGCCATGAATACCTGGGTGACGGACAACATTCCCATGGCCGGCGAGGCCCGCCAGCTGATCGTGGACCTTTATCGCCACGACCGCCTGATGCAGTGCGACTGATGCTGATCGCGGACAGCGCGTCGACCTCAGCCGCATCAAGGCCAACCTGCTCACTATTATCGCCGACGACGACCACATTACTCCCCCCTGCCAATCCGAGCCGATCAAAAAAGTAGGCAGTACCGATAAAGAGCTACTCCGCGTCTGGGGGGGGCATATCGGAATCATGGCCGGCAGCGGCGCCATCAAACCCACTTGGCCGCACATTGAGCACTGGCTGGCTAAACGATCCCGATCCAAAGAGTGAAGAGTGAAGCGTAGGGCCGAACGAACCATAAGGAAGAGGCAACAAGGAAGGGCGGCCGGGAACCCGGTCGCCCTTTTTTGATCCTTGTAGCGCCGGCGTCTCGCCGGCGGGCCTGTCAACGGCGCCATGGTGCTGCGAACGGACCTGCTCGGCGAGACGCCGGCGCTACATTTCTAACGCGCTTCTACATATAGCATCCGCCATTCACGTTCAGTTCCTGGCCGGTGATGTAGTCGGCTTCCGCCGCCAGGAAGGCCGCGGCCTTGGCCACTTCCTCCGGGGTGGCAAAACGCCCAAGCGGGATGCCCGCCTTGATCCGCGAGGCGACTTCCTCCGGGATGGTCGCCACCATGTCCGTCGAGGTGTATCCCGGGGCAATGGCGTTGGCGGTGATGTTGTACTTGGCGGTCTCCAGGGCGACCGTTTTGGTGAAGGCGATCACGCCCCCCTTGCTCGCCGAATAGTTCGCCTGTCCGAAACGCCCCTGACTGTCCGACCACGGAGCTGATGTTGATGATGCGCCCGAAGCGCTGGTTGATCATCGCGGGCAAGGCGGCGCTGGTGGTGTTGAAGGTGCCGTTCAGGTTGACCTCGATCACCCCGCTCCCAATCCTCGCCGGTCATCTTGCGCAGCGAATGGTCCCGGGTAATGCCGGCGTTGTTCACCAGGATGTCGAGGCGCTGCCACTTGTCGAGCACCTCATTGATGATCCGCTGGGCTTCGCACCGCTGGGAGACGTCGCCCTGAATCACCACGCACCCGACACCCAGATCGCGGACCTCCTGGGCGACCGATTGGGCATTGCCTGCATCGGAGCGGAAGTTGATGGCAACCGAGGGGCCCTCACGGTGCGCCAGCTCCAGAGCGATGGCGCGGCCGATGCCGCGCGAAGCTCCAGTGACCAGCGCCACCCTTCCGGCGAGGGGAAGCTGCTTCGCCCTCCCTCTTCCTCATCTCACACCCGGGGTTGGGCTTCGCAGTTCACGACGGCGGGATCGAGCCGGAAGACGACGTAGCCGCCCACCGCGCCCGCCCCGAATCCGGGGGCAAAGATGCGCATCGGACGGTCAATCCGCTTGTCCACCACGGCGTCCTTCACCGCCATGAGGATACTGGCGGCAGAGGTATTGCCGACCCGCTCGATATTGAAGTACAGGCGGTCGGCCGGGACGCCGGCGTTCTCCGCCAAGTTCTCCACCATGGTTTTGTTGGCTTGGTGGGGCACCACCAGGTCGACCGCGTCGATCAGCGCCCGGGAGCTGTCTTGCAGGATGCGGGAAGTTCCTTGAGTTCCTCCATCATCTGGATCAGATAGCGCTGGGCCAGCGACTTGACCTCCGGCCCGTACACGGTGATCGCATTGCCGAACTCGGGGTTCGGCCAGATGATCGAGTTCCCCTCCGACCATATGACCTCCAGCGTAGCTTTGCAGGTATTCAATGTCGGGCTCGGCTCCCTCCGGCGCGGGAGCGATAACCGCCGGCTAGCCGCCCCGTCACCAAAGATCATGCGCGAGGTGCGAACCGTGCCGATCTTGTCGGAGAACTTCTCCGCCAGCACAACCAGCACCGGACGTTTGACCTCCTGGAGAAGCCGCACCGCCTCGGAAAAACCGTAAGGCATGCCCGCGCAGGCGGAGATGATGTTGCAGGAGCAGTGAGTCTGCATGATCCCCAGCTCGCCCGACAGCCAGCAGGCGGTGGAGGGGAGCAGCCTGGCAGTAGTGCAGCTACAGAACAGCACCGCGCCGATTTCGGAGGGTTTCCGCTTGGCCTGCTTGAGCGCGGCCCGCGCCGCCAGCAGAGCCATGTGCTCCAGGTTCAGCTCGCTATAACAGCGTTTCTCGATGCCGGTTTTTGCCAGCAATTTCCGGTTCGGTCATGCGCGACCAGCAATAGGCGTGGTTGCGGATGAGGTCGGCGTTGGTGCAGGCTATCTCGCCTTCGTATACCGCGATGCCCTCGATCTTCGGCATGACGGAAAACTGCTTGCCCGCACATTGATGGGGCTCGTAGGGCGCAATCGGGCGGGTTAGCGCCAGCGTCCGCGGCAGCTTGCGAGCGGAACGAGCGCGGCTTTTCGTTGCTCTTAACCCGCTTGATGAACTGCAGCACCTCGTTGTTGCGCGGGTAGAGCGCCACCACGTAATCGTCATCCTGCAGTTTGCCCACCTCGATGCAGCAGCTTCCGATCGGATCCCAGCGATATTGATTGTGCAGGATCATCACCTGCGCATCACCGCTTCCAGCTTGCGGGACCGGATGAGAGTAGTCGATCACGTCGTCATAACTGTAGCCCAGGTAGTCGGGGTCATACTTCGTCAGGCAAACCGTGCGGTGCCGGGGATCAGCCAGCATCTCCGCCACCGTGGGCTTAATGGCGCGAAGGTCACTCCCGGCGGTCGGCTTGGCGCGGAAGCTGCGCAACAGCATGCGGAAGCTTTGCTCTTCGATCTCCTCATCCCACTTGACGGGCAACGCCAGATAGCCGGCTTCGATCTCTTCGACGGTTCCCGGTGCGTCCCACGACCGGCACAGCGGGAGGAAGACATCGTCCCGGTGACGAGCAAGGTCTCCCATCGAATGGGACGCTTCTCGTACATGGTGAGCGTAAGCGATTCACCCAAAAAAGATTCAGCGCAAGATCGCGGCAAAGCGTGTACTTTGACGTGTACTGGCCCGCCTGCAGGCGCTCCATAATTGTGTCGGTCGGCAGTCTTCTCCCCGAAGTCCCGCGTATAACAGCGGTAAACTGTTCCAGGGTCTCAAACACCGAAAAGTCCAGTGCCGGGAAAAAGTTGCAGGGGAACACGATGCGGCCGTGGGCGTTGATCACAAAAGGTTTCAACAACATTGGCAATCTTCCTGGGACTGGTTAGCGCCGAGCATCGGCTACCGCGTCCACTTCCACAAGTTTTGGCCACTCGTCATCTCGCGAATCTCGAAAGCCTGTGTGCCGTCACCGTGGGGGTAAATTTGAACCTGTTTTACGTCGCGTTGTCTCTGGTGAAAGAGTACGGTTTCGCATGAACAGGACGCTGTGACGAAACGAGGCGCAAACTGTGACGCAGATCGCAGTTCGGGATCGCGCACCCTGGAAGCATTATGCTAGTAGGTGGCAGGTTTGTCCATTGCCGGGCCTGCAAGGCGCCGGAAGATAGCAGGAACCGAAGTTACGGGATGTTCATCGAATCAAACGAGGTTGATCCGTGAAACAAAGTATTCGTTATGGCCGCAGGCTGGTTGCTTCCGGTCTTTCCGGACTGCGCAGCGCTCGCCGAGCGCAGATGGACGAACAGCGCCTGGCGGAAGCGCTGACTCAATCTGCCTGCGCCTCCCTGGCACTCGCTGCGATCGGGACGTGCGCAGGTCTTCTGCGTTCTTACCTCAGAGGCCGCCGCGGACAACTTACAAGAACCGCTGCTTACGGGGTAGCTGGTGGTGCGATCGGGTTTTGTGCGGCGTTCATCTGGAAGACCCGCGACGTCTCGGATAGCATGGCCCGTTCGGCGCTTAAGAACATGCGTGGAGTCCGCGATGAACGTTGGCTCCAGAGGCACCCGATCAACTACGGATGAAGCGGCTACTCCGCGGCGGCGCGATTTCCCCGCCATCTGGATTCGCCCAGATTAATGTCTATTCGAAGTCGACCAGGATTTGGTTGACCTTGACCGCTTCGCCGGGCGCCACCTTGACTGATTTAAGCTTTCCCGCAAGCGGTGCGGTCACTTTGGTTTCCATCTTCATCGCTTCCAGCACCACCATCAGATCATTGACCTGCAACTGCTGCCCCGCGCTGACATTGACACGAACGATTATCCCGGCCACCGGACTCCGGCACACCTTCAACTCGTCAACCCCCGGATCGGAAGAAGCCCCTGGTTTGGGAGGCGTGCGAAGCACGGTGGACTGAATCGTCGCGGTCGCGGGCGCGGGAATGTTGCCTTGCGTCCGGGGTGAGGAGTCCTCCTCAGAGACCTCGATCTCCGCTTCGTACGTGCGGCCGTCAATCACGATCTGCACTTTCATCCATCGCTCCTCTCCAGGTTCGCTAGGTTCGCTCCCCTGCAGCAGATGACCTTGGCGGCCTCTTCTGGATGGCTAGCGCTCTCGTTGGCCAAGGTTGTGCGATGCCTGTACCATGACGCGTCCCTGCCGTGCCCACGGGTTGCTGGCGTATGGCGCCTGCAAGGCCCTCGCGGTGCGGACCCGCACTTTTTTTCCGAGGTATGCGGTAAACGTTGCGGCCATCACTGCCAGAGTTTCAGAATCAACCTCCTCGAACACCGCTGCGGCATCTGCCGTGGCCGGTGTCGTTTCCACGGCGACTGGCTCGCGCCCAAGACTTGCGTCTTCGCCGCAGGCGCAGGCATGGGCGCAGCTGCGACTGGCGCCTCCTTCGTCGCTTGCCCGGAAGCTTGGACGGCCGCCGACAACGCGTTTAATTGCTCCTGGAATTCGCTTCGCAGTTGCTCGGCCGTACGCCTCAACATACTTCGCGAGCTGAGATACACAGCCAGCCAACCTGCGATCACCACTGCAACGATCAGTACGTTCATGATCCCACCTGGTTCAGAGCGGAATGAGCCCGTGCTTCTTGGGTGGACGAAGTTCGCGCTTGGTGTGCAAAGCTTCCAGCGCGTCCGCCAGGTATTTTCTGGTTTCGGAAGGTTCAATCACATCGTCGATAACCGGCGGCGAGCCGACACATAAGGATTAGCAAACGTGCTGCGATAGAGCTCGATCAGCTCGTCCCGCCGCTGCACCTTGTCTTCCGCCGAATCGATCTCGCGCCGAAATACGATTTCCGCCGCGCCCTCGGCTCCCATGACCGCGATTTCAGCAGTAGGCCATGCGACCACCCGGTCCGCTCCCAGGTTTTTGCAGCACATGCCGATATAAGCGCCACCATACGCTTTGCGCAGGACCACGGTTATCTTCGGTACCGTGGCCGCCGAGTAGGCAAACAGGATCTTTGCCCCGTGCCGGATAATGCCGTCGTACTCCTGTTCCACGCCCGGCAGGAAACCAGGCACGTCGACCAGCGTCAGCAAGGGAATGTTAAACGCGTTGCAAAAGCGTACGAAGCGGGCCACCTTATCGGACGCATCGATGTCGAGGGCGCCGGCCATGACGTCGGGTTGATTGGCCACGATGCCCACCGAGCGCCCTTGAATTCTGCCGAAACCAATCACCACATTCGCGGCAAAGCCGGGCTGTATCTCAAAGAAATCCAGGTGGTCTAAAAGACGGACGATTACCGCGCGAATGTCGTAAGCGACCTTCGACTCCACCGGGACAATCTCGTTCAACTCGAGGTCGGTCTCTATGGCAGCGCTGTGGGGCAAGCGGGGAGGGTCCTCCAGGTTGTTCGACGGCAGGAAACTCAGCAATCGCCGGCACAGAGACAGCGCTCCCTCATCGTCGTCAGCAATGAGGTGAACCACCCCGGAGCGGTTCATTTGCGCTGCAGGTCCGCCCAATTGGTCCGCCGTCACCTGTTCGCCGGTCACCTGCTTGATGACCTGCGGACCGGTGATGAACATCTGCGCCTTTCTGGTTTGAATGATGAAGTCGGTCAACGCCGGACTATAGGCTGCGCCGCCCGCACAGGGACCGCAAATAATGGAAATCTGCGGCACAATGCCAGAGAGCATGGTGTTGTTGTAGAACACGCTGGCATAGCCAGCCAGGCTGTCGATGCCTTCCTGCACTCGTGCACCGCCGGAATCATTGATGAAGACGAACGGACTTCCGGTTTTCATCGAGAGCTGCATCATCTCGACGATCTTGGCGCAGTGCACCTCGCCGGCTGCCCCGCCCGCAACCGTAAAGTCCTGGCTGGCGAGATGAATCAGCCGACGATCCACCGTTGCGCAACCCGTGACCACTCCATCCGCCGGCAGTTCCTTGTCTGCCATACCAAACAGGCTGGCGCGATGGTTGGCGAAAAGACCTATCTCGCGAAAGCTGCTGCGATCCACCAGCTTTTCCACGCGCTCCCGCGCGGTTAGCTTCCCCGCGTCACGCTGCTTCTGCAGTCGCTGCACGCCTCCGCCCTGCTCGATCTTGGTGCGTAACTTACGCAGCTCCGCGATGCGCTCCTTCATGGTCTTGCCGGTGATTTTCGCCGCTTCTGTCGCCATCGATATCTCCTCGTGCCCGCTGGCCGTCCCACCCTTGACCCCACCGCTTTTCACTATTTGAGCGGCCGTATACTGACTTTATGTTCCTTCCCGTTAATCGTCACAAAATAGCTGACCGGAGACGCCAGTTCAGGACCAACTGCGCCACGAAAATCTTTGTCTGACGTGGTCGGAGCTGAGGTCAGCGGTTCCCGGGCAATCACCTTCTTGTTGTCGCCCCGTCGCTTAAAAAATTCTGAGGCGACCTCGGGAAACATCGCATAAGTCAATACGTCCTCGTCTGTCCCATTGCAGCCCGGCTGTAACATCGCTTCCGACCGCAGGCGCGGCCACTCCGGTTCCAGCAGGTCCGCCGGACGGCATGTAATCGCTGGCTTGGCCACCCGGTTTGCCGCCGCGCTCAGCACTTCCGGGTTCTTCTCGCCAACAGCTCGGCCATAGTAGCCCAGTATCAAATCCGCAAACTCGCTCGTGATCACCGTGTACTTGCCCTGTAAGACGTTGAAGATCGCCTGTGTCCCGATGATTGGCCCCGCCGGATTGACCAAAGCCGGATAGCCTGCATCTTTGCGCACGTTCTGGACTTCCGCCAATACTTCCGGCAGGAACTCGCCCGCACCTTGACCGTTGAGTTGACATGCGATGGTGGAAATCATCGCCGCTGGTATCTGGCTCGCAAAGATCTCGGTCTCCACCCCGAGTGGTTCTTTGACGAACTCCTGGTAAAGCGGACGCACCACTGTCATGTGGCGCTTCACGCGGAGCAACCTTTCCATGTCCAATCGGGTTTCGTATCCCAAGCCCTCCAGCATTTCTACCAGGCTCTCCGTCGGGTTATGTCCCCGGCCGAAGGCCAAAGAGCTGATGGCCGTGTCCACGATGTCGCAACCCGCCTCGATGGCCTTCATCAGCGAGACCATGGTCACCCCAGTCGTCGAATGAGTGTGGACGGCAACCATCGTGTCCTGGCCGCACTTGTCCTTGATACCCTTGACCAGGTCGTAGGCAGCTTTTGGCTTAAGAAGACCGCCGGTGTCGCGAATGCAAATCGAGTCGCAACCCATCTCGCGCAACTGCTGCGCGGTTTCGGCAAAGAAGCTCATGCTGTCCGTCGGCGTCGGAGCGTAGCAGATGGCGCCTTGCGCATGCTTGCCCGCTTTTCGGACTGCCTCAACGCTGGTCTTTAAGTTCCGGACGTCGTTCAACGCGTCGTAGATCCGAAAGACATCGATGCCGTTCACGGCTGCCTTGTCGACGAAGCGGCTGACCAGCGAATCGTCAAAATTGCGGTACGAGAGCAGATTCTGTCCGCGGAGCAGCATTTGCAGCCGGGCGTGCGGCAGCAGCTTCCGATACGCCCGCAAGCGCTCCCACGGATCTTCGTTGAGGAAACGAATGCACGAATCGAAGGATGCTCCGCCCCAGCATTCCAATGACCAGTAGCCTGCCTCGTCCAGGTCCTCACCGGCAGGAATCAAGTCTTCGATCGCCACGCTGGTTTCCAGAAGGCTCTGCTGCGCATCTCGCAGGACTAGCTCGGTCACTTCAATGATGCGTGCCATCTTATGCCTTCCTTCTGCGGTATCTCTGCTCTTGCTCCATTCAACAAACGCCCCCACTTTCAGAGGATTTCCCTGAGCGCAGGCGCCATGGAAATCCGGCTGCCCGCCACCTTCTTCAGGGCTGGAATCCGACACAAGACTCCGGAGGCCACGCTTGCCGGGATTGATCCCCTGCCGTTGAAGATTATAGGGCCGCTCTGCGGAAGTCCAGAATATGGCTCAGAACATGTCAGCGGCTCGCGAGGCTTTGAAGCCTTCGCGTGCTCCCAACTACTGTTCGAACCGACCGTAGATCTTGCGGCGGGCTGAGCCCCGGATCGGGTGTCAGCAATCCGCTTCGTCCAAACCTGCGTGATATCAGGGAGTCGGCAGTGGGTTCTGCAGCATTTCCCGGTTCTGCGGCGCACGATCGCCGCGATGGAGCAGAAGAAGGGTTCGGTCAAGGACATACAAGGTCATCTCTGGCTCGCGAAGGCCGACACTACGGCCACCCCACTCGACAAGTGATAAACCGTCATAAACACAGGCAAAACCCACTCAATAGAAACTGCGCTAAGTTGTGTCGTGCGAAGTTTTCCCATTTTGACAAACTCAAGTAGCCTTTCTCGACAATTCTCTTGGTGGGCTGCGACCGCCTGCTTAAGATTGGGCACGAGACACTTCTTACCGGCTTCTTCTAGGCTACGTTTCGGCAAAGGAGGACAGCCATATGAAGCTATCGCGAGCAGTCTATCTCATCATACTGTGTCTATCTCTCACTCTTCTCTTATCGACGTCAGCGCTGGCCGGCACTTGTACCGGCAATGTCGGCATTTACGTCGATGGAAATTCGAGTGACCTCAACAACATTTCAGGTGCGGTCGTGGGCGCTGGTTGCACGGCCACCGTACTGACTTCCCTGAGTTCTCTGGCGGGTTACGATGCCGTCATCGTTAGCCGTTATGACTCAAGCTTCGGAGTCGGTCTGAGCGGGTCTGATGCGGCGACCGTCATGACCTATGCTGGGGGGCGTTACGGTAATGCGTATCTCTTCCTCAACGACTGGTTCGATAACCTTTCGGGTGCATCGTCAGGCGACCCCTATGACCCCAACGTGCAGATGCTGCTGGAGAACATCATCACCGCCGCCGCGGCAACCCATCACGGCTACATCGGTGAGTTCAACGGGGGAGTGGAGGGTCTGATTGGCAACTCGAATGGATTTCCGGCGCTGGGTTTCGTTCTTGGTACTGCGGGACCCCTCGGCGGCATTTCTTGTCTGTCCGTTACTCAGGTGCATGCTTATGGAGTCGGTGTCGGGAGCTTTACTCCCACAGACGGTACTTGTTTCGGTGCCGCCAGTACGGTTCCATTTGGAGATGTTATTTATGAGTATTCGGATGGAACCCCGGCCGTGGTGACGAATGCTACCCCTGAGCCTGCGACTATGCTTCTGTTGGGCTCCGGCCTGATCAGTGCTCTAGCATACGGACGCCGTCGGCTCGGCCTGTAATGGATTAAGTTGCTTCTGGAAGGCAGGCTCCCCAGGAGTCTGCCTTTCGCTCTGTAATCAGCGGCTGTCCTGGGCTCTTGGCTGACGAAGTCGACCATTTGCCTTACGCTTTCCGGCAACGCCCGCAAGGGCCACGGGACCTCGTGTATGGATGTGACCTCGCTGATGACCCGCGATCTGGTCGCTAAATCCAACGCCGTTCCGACATAGAACTACATCGTGCACGTGCGTTGCAGGAATATGAAGTGCTGAAATCGGAAGAAATGGTAGGCACGAGGAGACTCGAACTCCTGACCTCTACCGTGTCAAGGTAGCGCTCTAACCAACTGAGCTACGCGCCTGCACCAAGGTTGGCAACCTCATTCTAGTGGCTGCGGCCAGCCGGAGCAAGTGCCTCAGCCTCGCGTCCGCCTCGGCCCAAACGCCATCTCCCCGGAGCGCAACGGGCGCGATCGCGAGATCTTAGCGACGGTCCTGGTACGGCTCAAACCTTCGCCGCGACCTCCACCCGAATGCTCGCTTGATGAGCCGGACCTCCGGCTTTGCGCCATCCGCGAGATAAGTCACGCTCACAATGTCGAAGCGGCAGGGCGGAACCCGCTCTCCCGGGAGGCGCCGAATGTAACGGCGTGCGACCGCGCGAACGTGCGCCTTCTTCGCTCCATCAACCGCTGCCTCCGGAGGAGCCAAGCCAACCCCGGTTCGCGTTTTGACCTCGACAAAGCACAACACATCGTTGTCCCACGCGATCAGGTCGATTTCCCCGCGATGCCCGGCGGCCCGGAAGTTCGTGGCCACCACGCGATATCCGTGCTCGCGCAGGTAAAGGTAGGCCTCGGTCTCTCCACGGTTCCCGGTGGCAAGATGGTCTCCACCCTGCTTTCCGAAATAGCGGCTGGCCGCCTGCAGACCTTGTGTGACGAAGCGCAGCAATGAACCCATGTCTTTGCAGTTGCGTGTTTCCGCAAAGCAGCACTGTACCGCGAAACGCTGGCCACCGTTGTGACCGCGATCACCGCACAGCGTTCCCGGCGCCTAATAAGAACGCGACCCTCCTCCCAGTTGCCAATCCGTCGCTGTACCTTCACAATCGAAGTGCTGCCGAAAGATTTGCTGGCAGAACGAAGCTCCAGGGTTGCGTCGCATCCACAAGGAGTCACCAGCATGCGCCCGCCGCGGCTTCTCGGGAGAGCAGAACCTTGAAGAACCAGTTCTGGACGGCGCCCAACCAACTAACGCTGCTGCGCCTCATTTTCATTCCTTTCGTCATCATCAATGTCTTCGATGGCGACTGGAAGTGGGCGCTCTTCCTGCTGATCGCCGCCGGCCTGAGCGACGGCCTCGATGGGCTGCTAGCGCGCGCCCTCAACCAGCGCACCATGCTCGGCCAGTATCTTGATCCCATCGCCGACAAAATGCTGCTCAGCTCGCTCTTTCTCGCGCTCTCCTTCGTCAAGAAGATCCCGTGGAAGTACACCGTGGCGGTCTTCAGCCGTGACGTGCTGATCGTAATGACCTGCATGGTGCTGTACGCGGCCGTGGGCTTCCGCGATTTCCGCCCCAGCATCTTCGGCAAGATCAACACCGTCTGCCAGATTGGCGCCGTGTTCTTCGTGATTCTCGCGCAAGTCGTCGGAGAGCCCTGGGTCTTCTTCTTGCAGCGGTTGTTTCTGTACGCTACGTTTACCTTCACCACGATTTCGGGTGTGCATTACGTCCTGATTACCGGGATAAAGCTGCGCCGGGCGGAGCCTCACCCGCCGGCCACCAACGCCAGTTGAGGATCGTCACCGCCCCGCATTCCGAGACATGATGGTAGAGACCGGCAATCATCGGTTGAAGGTCATCGTCGCATTCGCCCTGGTCTACGTCTTCTGGGGCTCGACCTACCTGGCGATCGGCATCGCCGATCAGCAGCGTTTGCCGCCGTTCGTGATGTGCGCGCTGCGCTTTCTCGTCGCCGGCCCGCTGATGCTCGTGGCCTGCGCCGTTCTCGGCCGCAACGTTCGCGTTACGAAAGCCCAGGCCGTGCGCTTGGCCGCCATCGGCCTGCTGCTTCTCGTCGGCGGCAACGGAGGTCTCGCCTGGGCTGAGCAATACGTCCCCACCGGGTTCGCCGCCCTCATCATCGCCGTCACTCCCATCTGGTTCCTGGTGCTTGAGACCTTCGTCTTTCGCGGCGACCGCCTCTCGCGCCGCGGACTGATTGGCCTTGCCCTGGGCATCGCGGGCATCGTTTTCCTGTTCTGGCCGAAGTTCGAACACCGCGACGCGCTCGGGATCATGCAGTTGTTGGGTGCAACCAGCCTGCTCTTCTCGTCCATGAGCTGGGCCATCGGCTCGGTACTCTCGCGCAAGTGGCAGATGAGCGTCGATCCCTTCGTCGCCACTGCCTGGGAGATGGTCTTCGCCGGACTTGGTCACGTGATCATCGTGCTGCTCACCGGACAGCAGCATCGCATCGTGCTCACCACCCGCGCCCTGGGCGCGACCCTGTATCTCGTGGTATTCGGATCGTGGATTGGCTACAGCGCCTACATCTGGCTGCTGAAGCACGTCCCCACGCCGAAGGTCGCCACCTACGCCTACGTCAATCCGCTGGTCGCCGTCTTTCTGGGATGGCTGGTGCTGCGCGAGCGCTTCGATGGCTACATGCTCATTGGCACCGCCATCATTGTCGTCGCGGTAGCGCTGGTGACCACGGCGCAAGTGCACGCCATCAGCACCGAAGAAGCGCCACTTGTATCCGAGGCGGAAGCAGGCGATTGAAATACTAAAATCGCCGTCGCGGGGTGGAGATCTGGGCATCGCGTTGCTCTTGTGCCGATCGTGGTGGGGGAGGGACGATCGATGTCCTCACCTAACACGCCTTGGCCCGTCCAACTGGGTAGCAATCGGCCAGGGTGCATCGCTCTGGACTGTCGAGTAGAATCATGTTTATGAATCGTTTTCTATCCGGCCTGCTTTTGGCCTGCCTTTGTGGTTCGTCCGCCATGGCCGCGCCTCTCAGCAGCAACGCCCGCACGGTGATTCCGTCGGCCATCCAGCAGATCATCTCGGTGGACTATCGCGAGTTGCGCAACTCGCCCACCGCGCGCGCCCTTAAAGACCGCGTGATGCCCGACGCGCTCAAGCAGTTCGAAGCCGCATTGCGCGCCACCGGCATCGATCCCGACCGCGACGCCGAGCAGCTCACCTTCATCAGCTACCGCGTCAAGAGCGGCGCCCTGAAGAGCATCGGTATAGCCCAGGGCCCGTTCAAGCAGAAGGAATTCCTGCAGAAGGCGCGGCTGAAGAAGATCAAGCCGGAGAAGTATCTCCTGACCTCGATCTATCCCATGGGTTCCGGCATGCTGATGGCCTTCCTCGACCCATCGACGATCGTGTTTGGCGACAGCTCGGCCCTGCACGGCGCCATCGATGTGCGCGACAACGGGGCCGAATCGCTGGAGTCGAACACTACCATCAACGATATGGTCGGCAGCGTGGACAGCTCTCCGGTATGGAGCGTACTCGACCAACTCGGTACGCAGAACATGATGAAGTCGGCACTGGGGCAGGCATCTTCGCTGGCCGATTACGACGTCATCAAGAAACGCCTGCTGGCTTCCGATTACGTCATGAACTTCACCAGCGGCGTCAACTTTGACCTCAACGTTAAGACGTCCGATACCATGACCGCAGCCAGCCTGGCTTCGCTGATGAAGGCCGGCGTCCTCTACCGCAAGATGTCGGCTACGCCGACCGAGAAGCTGGCGCTGGAGAGCACCACCGTGGACAGCAGCAACGATCTGCTGCAGATGCACTTCAAAACCGACGACCAGCGCTTCCAGGCGCTGCTCAGGTCCGACCTGTTCGCCGCCGTCTCCAAATAGCGCTCCCCAGCCTCGACCCCGAAGGCCGCTGGCATTGCGCCGGCGGCTTTATGTTTGCGGGCAGGGCCTTAACAGGAAGGGTGTTCTGCTTCCCGCCAGACCCGGGAAATTCCCGGTCGCCGCCCTTGGGCCTTTTGCTATTACTTCCGGGCCATATCGATCGTCATCGACTCAACGTCAGCGGTTCCGTATATCTTCACTCGCCAAGCCCGTCTGTCAGGGCCCATAAAAGCACCCTCACCGTTGGCATCCACGAAAAGAATTACCACGTCTTGGTCCTTCATCCGATCCGTTGCCGCCAGCCGAAAATTCACCAGCGTTATCGGTATCCCGTGGGCGTTGGGACCCTTGCAGACAACCGAGTGTAGATAAGGTCCACCTGGCCACGTTTGTGGAAGTCTGAATACCTTTTCTTCACACCCCAGCGTTCCCCACGTGGGATGAGGATATTGGTACCTGGCGACAACCTTAAAGTCGCCGATTTTAGCATTGCAGCCGCTGGGGCAGAGTTCATTGGTGCCGCCGTCAGTGGGGCGATTCGCACGTGACCTGTCATATGGGTTAGGAAGCCCGGAGGCCATCGTGGCAGCTGTCGTACCGGGTGATACTTCAGGCGCAACTGTGGCGGGGCTTGTCGCAGGCGACCCCTTCGGAACGAGAGTTGCGGTATAGCTCCCGATGAGTTGACCGGAAGTCGCCACATTGGTATCGCCTTTGCCCGCAGTGGATGAATGAGGGCTTTTCCCATTTGGACCCCACCCGGCGTAGGGCGTGGTCGTGAGACTAAGGGTGCCGCTCACGCTGCCACTCCCACCGGACACATTGGGAGAGGTCGAGGTTGGGTCCAATGCAAGGAGTAATGATGCACCAGTCACTGACAAATAACTGCTTCCCAACACAACCATATTTCTGCCGGGTGTAATCGAATCGAACGTGAATGTCTGCGCATGCCCCCGGATAACCGCCGTACCGTTTGCGAACGCCACCATGATGTTACCGATGGTTCTGGCGGTGTACGTCGAATCGCCGGCGTTGGGAGTAATCTGGATCATTAGCTGGCTGGAGGGAAATCCCGATGGCTGGTACGTTACGTTGGCCATTAAACTGGCGAGTTTTACCTCGGGATCGTTCGACGAGGAATTGGTAGATTCCCGCAACGTGTCGGTCGCGGGTTGACGTACTTCAGTGACTCCATCGCACGGCGCGTCGTCCGCTGGCGTCAGCGTTGGCTCCCCCGTGGGGGCAAAACTCGCCCCACCCCAGCCACCGTCGCGGACCTCGTGGTGGACGGTGTATCTTTGCGTCCACTGGCGCCGCATCCCGGTCTTGGGGTCGCGTACCACCAGGCACAGAACGGCGGTGTCGCCAACTTCATCCGTCGTTAGCTGCCAATAGTCCCCCATCGCGCCCCCAGTCCGTTCCGTAACGTCAGTTACCCAAGCCTTTTGTGCGCCACTCCTGAAGACAACCCGCAGCGTGGGATCGGAGAAAGGACGATACAACGGTGGTGGCGGAGCGATATACATCATGAGTCGCCATTCGCCGCCATACACATTCGGAGTCTTGTTTCCATACATCGTGACACGGGCAAACAGAGCGGGATCGTTCTCCTCTTCTTTAGTCCGTTGCGCTTCGTCCGCCTTCTGCTCCTCCATCGACTTCCGGATCTCAGTCACGTCTTTCTTGATGTCTTTGGTATCGCCGTGTACCGCCCCGACCTCACTGCCGATCGCCTTCAACTGCACCCGGATGTCTTCCAGGAGATTCTGCGCCTTCGTCAGATCAAGCTGTGCGATAGCATCGCCGACTGGCCCATCGACCGCAGCCGTGGTTCTGACCGCCGTTTCCTTGTTACCCAGTTTTTCGATCATCAAGTCTTTGATCGAATCAAGACGGTCTGCCAGGTCTGCAATCTCTTGCTGCATTTGCTCTTGGCCCGCTGCCTGATCGGCGCTCAACTGCGCTGAGAGGTTCTTTAGCAACTCTGCCTGGCGTTTCTGCCCGATATTCTGGCTCACCGTGTTCAGGTTCCTGATCAGCCGCTTCAGCTCCCTGACTTGTCCCTGCTGATCACCCTCCGCCTTCGCGATGTCGGTGAGTTGGCTCTGCAGGGCGGGCGCCTGCGCGGCGAGCGGCAGACACACCTCTATCGTTCCCTTGAACTGAAGCGGCAGTTTGATGATGCCGTCGCCGCACGGACCCTGCTGCGCGTCGGCGTGGAGGACCACTACGAAAGCGACGAGAAACACAACGACGACGACCCACACCCCGGCGCGGCTTCTCGCGCCTTGTTCGACTTGAATCGTCTGTTGTGCCAGGCAAAGCATGCACGTTCTCATAAGCAGAATGTGACCTTTAAGGCAGTGGATTACAAGGGCTGCCGTCTTCCTTCCGGACCCTGGTTTCTGCAGCCGGAGACAAGATGACCTGACGGTCTGTCCCGCTCCCAGTATTACTTACAGCAAACTCCTGAATCACCCGGTAGGGGGCGTGCAGCCCCGGACTTGGAACAATGAGGCACGTAGTCAATCGTCCTGTGTCCACCGGCAACGGAAAGTTCACAACCTCGTGCGAACCGACCTGCCCGGGTATTGGCCAGCCGGATCGCTCCCCTCGTTCCACGCCGCCGCCGGCCCGTTCCGCCGTCGTCAGCAGCCTCAAGTCGCGAAAGCGAACTCCCTCCGCCGCTAACCAAACCTGCGCGTATACTCTCATCGCGGCCTGGCCGTCCGGAGGTTGAGTCGAGAGTGAGACATGACCCAGACTCGTAGAGTCCAGCGCCACCCTTCTATTGAGCCAGTAGGCCAGCCCGCCCCCGATCACGCCCAATATCAATATCACTGCCAGTGCCGAACCCATGAACGCATCACGCCGGTAGAGAACAGTTCGCCGCAGCGACGGTGGCGAGGCTACAGCCTCCCATCTCTTATGACTGCCAAGCACCGCCGCTAGTTTGTCAGCGAGCTGATCGAACGACATGCTGCCCGATTCGATCCAGTGCAGCCGCGAGACGTAGAAATCTAACTCCCGGGCGACGTTCGGTTTTCCGATAAGGACCGTATATATGGGCTTCTCACGCTTGTGAGCTTGTTCGACCTCGCTTATCACTTGAACCGAGGCGATCGCTTCGGCGCTGGCAAGCAACACGAATGAATCGCTCGCCTCGATTCCGCGCACACATTCATCGGCATAGGGTCTGCCTGGCGTCACCTCGCGAGGCGCGATCCAACAACGGATACCTTTCGTCTCCAGGTAAGCGCATAGCCGGTGCGCAAACTCGGCGTCGCTGGACGAGTAAGAGAGAAAAGCGTTCTTTCGCAAACTGGGCTCAGCTTCAGGGAGACCTTTCCCGGCCATCTCGTCCTCGTATGGTGGCGCGGGCTGAGCCGCACCCTCCGCGAGGACTCATCTTGCTGTACGTTTCCCGCTTTGGCAAGACCGCCTTGGTGGTGTGTCGGTGCCTCAGAAAAGCCTCATTGGTACTCGCCCTCGCCTGAACAGAGCACCCCACCGAGTATGCTCAGGTGAATACCTGACGTGGATCCGCCTTCCAATTTTCCAGTTCGTCAAGACTAGGGAGGGCAATTCTTGCAATTTGCCAGGTTACTTTCGTGCCCTCGCCCTGCATTTTCTTCTTCCATCCACAATTCACCAGTGCCTACACTGGGGTCGAGGACGCGAATTAGTGTCCAATAGCTCTGCCCCGAGCTAAGTTCTTTGAGATCAAGATTTTGCCTGCAACTCCCACGCGCTCAAGATTTTACAGACCATTCCCAAAACGGGCACATTGTTTTCAAGATTTTGCGAGCAACTGGGGGAGGGGGTACATCCGTTATCGGGACGTAAAAACAACCCCTCCGCCGCACTCCTTCTCCTAACCAGAGTCAGCGGGACACCCGGCGTTCTGCCTGCCGACTCGCTATCCGACTCGCTATCCGGCTCGCGTTCCGTGGCGTTCTGGAAACTTGAGACCCGAAACGCAATCGGCAACTGGCAACCAGCAACTGCTCTGAGTTTCTTCTTTCTCGAAACTCGAAACTCGAAACTCGAAACTCGGAAACTGTCCTACTGGCAACGGCTGGCATCGGTTCCTGCCGTACACTAGTCGGTCATGCCGGAGCTCCCCGAGGTCGAAACCATTGCGCGCGGGCTGAACCAGCGGGTCGCCGGCGACACCATCGAATCGGTCTGGCTGGGCGAAAAGACCGGAGCCGCTGAAATCTCCGGCCCACGAAATTGTCGACGTTCTGGAGCGCGCCCGCATCGTCGAGGTGCGCCGAGTCGGCAAGCACATCGTGTTTGACCTGGAACGGCCCAGCCGCAACCGCAAGCGTCCCGCAGTGCGGCATGGCCAGTGGATCGTTCACCTCGGCATGACGGGCCGCATGCAGGTGGCCGATCCCGATCACGAAGTCCTGAAGCATACCCACGCGGTTCTGAAGCTAAAGTCGGGGAGGGAATTGCGTTTTGTCGATCCGCGGCGCTTCGGTCGTGTGGCCGTAGTGCGGATCGATCCCCAGACCGCGCAGGGCTTCGCTGCTCCCGGCGACGAGCCGCTGGAGTCGCAGATCGAGCGCTTTGTGACCCTGTTTCGCGGCCGCAAGACCCCGATCAAAAGCGCGCTGCTCAACCAGAAACTGCTCAGTGGTGTCGGCAATATCTATGCCGACGAATCGCTGTTCCGCGCCGGCATCCGTCCGCGCCGGCGCGCGGCATCGCTCACCCGCGAACAACTTCGCAAGCTCCACGCGTCGTTACAGGAAGTGCTGCGCGAAGCCATCGCGCTGGGGGGATCCTCCGTTAGCGACTACGTCGATGCCGACGGCAAAGAGGGCTTCTTCCAGTTGCAGCACCGGGTATACGGCAGGGAGGGCGAGCCGTGCCTGGTGTGCGCAACGCCTGTCAAGCGGGTTATCATCGCTGGTCGTAGCAGTCATTACTGTCCAACGTGCCAGAGCTGAATGGCGTGGTTGCAGCTCAGCCTGGCAAGTCTGTATTCGCAGGCGTAGGTACAAAGGGCATTTGAGGGGGCTCAATGCAGAACTATTCGATCGGAGTGGACCTGGGCGGGACCAACCTCCGTATCGCCGCGGTCGATGAGACCGGCAAACTGATCGAGAAGATGACGCTCGGAACCGAGGTCAAGCGTGGCCGCGACTTCGTCATCAAAGACATGTGCGACTCCATCGAGTCGCTGACGACGAAGTACAAAGGCTCGGGCGAACTGCACGGCATCGGCATCGGCGTGCCGGGCTTCATCGACATGGAAGCCGGCATGGTGATGGCGTCTCCCAACCTCGCCGACTGGACGAAGTTTCCGGTGCGCGACGTGATCGAGAAACGCCTGGGCACGAAAGTCATCCTGGAGAACGACGCCAACTCGGCCGCCATGGGCGAGAAGTGGCTGGGCGCAGGACGCGACGTCGAACACCTCGCCATGTACACGCTGGGCACAGGCGTGGGCGGCGGCGTGGTCTTCAATGGCCGCTTGTGGCACGGCATGACCGGCATGGCCGGCGAACTGGGACACTTCAACATCTATGCCGACGGCAATCCCTGCGGATGCGGCAGCCGCGGCTGCCTGGAGCAGTACGCGTCGGCGACGGCCGTGGTGCGCATGGCGCGGGAAGACATCGCGCGCGACGATTCCTCGCCAGAGATCGTGCGCCTGTCGCACGATCCGGTGCAGTTCACGTCGCGCTCGCTCTACAACCTGGCGGTCCAGGGGGACGCTGCCGCCAAGCGCATCTTCGAGAAAGTGGGACGCGCGCTGGGGATCGGCGTCGGCGCGATGGTCAACGCGCTAAACCTGCCCATGTACGTGATCGGCGGGGGCGTGGCCAGCGCGTGGGATGCGTTCGCACCGGCCATGTTCGAGGAGATACGATTCCGCTCCTGCATTTATTCGCTGACCTCACCGGAGCAGGTAGCGCATGGCAAGAGCACGCTGGTTACCCGGGCGCTGCTGGGCAGCGATGCGGGCCTGTATGGCGCGGCGCGCCTGCCCATGCTGGAGAACTTTTCGCAGACCGAGAAGGCACGGACGTATCGCGTAGCTCAGTCGAGCGGCGCCGGTAGGACAGAATCGGCATGCGTCCAGGTCATGCAAGCACGCGGGCCAGGGCGTGCTTCAAGGCCGCGAGAAACTTCGCGTTCTGCTCCGGCGTGCCGATGGTCACGCGGAACGCGTTCGGCGCTCTCCACGAGCCGACCAGCGGACGCACGATGACGCCCTCATCCTGCAGGTGCTGGCAGACGGCGGCGCACTCCGGCCCGACTTCGCAGAAAAGAAAATTAGCCCAGGTGGAGATGACGCGGATGCCCAGGGCCGCGATCTCGCGAGTCAGCAGTTCCGCGCCAACGGCGTTCGAGCGCACAGATTTCTGAATGTGTTCGGCGTCCGCCAGTGCGGCCAGAGCCGCTGCCTCGCCGATCGACGAAACCATGAAGGGCGGCTTGAGGCGATTGAAGTAGCTGAGCAGTTCGGCCGGCCCAAAACCATAGCCGACCCGCAGCCCGGCGAGCCCGTGCGCCTTGGAGAAGGTGCGCAGCACGACGACAGGCCGGTTCTGGCGAACGTAGTCCAGCGAATGCGAGTACTCCGATCCCGCGCTGGGCGGCGAAGTAGCTGGCGTAATCGTAATAAGCCTCGTCGAGCACGGTGATGACATGCGAGGGCAACCGGTCGAGGAAGCGGTCAACCGTAGCGGCATCCGCCAGCGTTCCCGTAGGATTGTTGGGGTTCGCCAGAAATACCACACGCGTGTTGACGTTCACCGCGTCGAGAATGCGGTCGAGATCGTAACCGTCATCGCGAGTCGGAACCTCGATCAGTTGCGCTCCGGTGGCGCGGGTGACGAGGGGGTATACGATGAACGACAGCTTGCTGGTGACTGCGTTTAAGCCAGGGCCGAGCAAGGTGCGCGCCAGTACATCGAGAAACGACGTCGAGCCGGAGGTGATCATTACCTGGCTCTGGTCGAGATGGTTGATTTCGGCCAGGGCGACGCGCAGCTCGATGAGATCGTTGTCGGGATAGACGTGGGCGTCGCGCGGCGACTTCGCTCATGGCCGCGATCGCAAGCGGCGATGGCCCGTAAGGGTTCTCGTTGGAAGCCATCTTGATGCAGGGCACGCCGCTCTCCAGTTCTGCCTGCCGGACCGCTTTGCCCGGCTTGTATCGGGGCAGCGTATCGAGGTGCGCCGGCACCAGCGCTTTGAAATTGGTCATTCTACCTCAGGTGAATGGTCGTAGGATCGGGCCGCAGAAGCCGGTTCATCGTGCGCGACGGGTGAAGCTCTTCTTCTCCGGAGCGCTCCGGTTCCGGGCAGATGCAGCTTTGGCCAAACGTGGTTTAGACGCCGACGGGCTGGTTTTGAGTTGTTCCACCTCCTGCGCGG
Source organism: uncultured Acidobacteriaceae bacterium (assembly GCA_963798275.1). GTDB lineage: Bacteria > Acidobacteriota > Terriglobia > Terriglobales > Acidobacteriaceae > CAWCTB01. Next base: position 29,277 of record CAWCTB010000016.1, on the reverse strand, counting down.
TCAGGTGGCGAAACTTACCCGCTTCGACGTCCAGCTGCAGCGGACCATAGCGGACGCGCTTGATTTTCTCGACGTGATGATCAATCTGCTCGAACATGCGCCGGATCTGACGGTTGCGCCCTTCGATGAGGGTGATCTCGTACCAGGGATTGGCGGCGTCGCGCAGCAGTTCGATGCGGACGGGACCGGTGCGCACCGCGGTCGAACGCCGTCGCTGGGTTTGGCCCTCGCGGTTCTTCAGCGGCTTGGTTTCGGCGGGGAGAAACACGCCGCCGCGGAGTTTCTGGATCTGCTCAGGCGTGGGCTTGCCGGCCACCTTTACGAGGTATGTCTTGGGAACATGCGAGGAAGCATGCGTCAGCCTCTGTGCGAGACTACCATCGTTAGTGAGCAGCAGCAGTCCTTCGCTGAGGTAGTCGAGGCGGCCAACCGGATAGACTCGCGTTCCTACGCCACGTACCAGGTCGAGCACCGTTGGACGGCCTTCGGGATCGGTGACGGTGGTGACGTAGCCCTTGGGCTTGTGCAGCAGCAGATAAACGTGGCGCTGGGGCCCGCGCAGCGACTTGCCGTTCACCTTGATGTGGTCGGTTTCGGGATCGGCCTTGGTTCCGAGTTCGGTCACAATCTGACCGTTTACCGAGACCAGGCCGCCGGTGATCAGTTCTTCCGCCTTGCGGCGGGACGCGATTCCGGCAGCGGCGATGATTTTTTGCAGTCGTTCAGCGGCCATGATGGTGAAAGGTAATTGTCAGTTCGACGCCGAGTGGGTTCGCAAGCACAGCTCTCCAATACCTAACTATACAGACACTGGCGGAGTTGTTGCGATTGCGCCAGCGTGCTTCATTCCTTGAGAGGTGCCAGCATCGGACGACAAAGGCGACCATTCATCCGGCTGAACCGAAGGCCGTAGGAGGACACCCGGCAAAGAACATTCAGCGAGGCTGCACATCCACTGGAGCGGGCAAGTGAATCGAGCCTTCTGCCTCCCCTCCGACGTTGATGGCCTGGCCCTTCGGGAGGTAGTGGGAAATCACGCCGGGCTGCGACCAGTCGAGGTCCCAGCCGTTTTCGATGGCGACGACGGTATAGCTTCCGGGAACTACGTTAGGCAGCGTGAAGCTGCCATCGCTGTCGCTCTGATCGCGCAAGAAGAGTTCGCGATTCGCTTCCGGGTCCTTGGGGACGAGCACGACCATCGCTCCCGAGACCGGTTTCCCCGCGTGCTGCGCAACGCCTTCGACGTTGCTCGATCCTCCTATCACCTGGATGGAGCATGTCATGGTCGAACCGGGCGCGACGTCGAGAGTGTGTCCCGATGTCTCGCTGCCATCCGACGAAATGCGGATGACGGAATAGCCTTTGCCGGGCGCCGAGGCGAGTACGGTGTATTTGCCGGAGGCAATACCCGCGAAATTCACCTCTCCTTGTGCGTCGACCTCATCGGCGCCGACGAGATGACGGTCGCTGTTCTGAAGGGCGACAGCCATTTGTGCTGGAATCTTAGTTTCCCCTACGACCCTAACCGAAATCTTCACACTGCTCGCGGGCTCTCCGCTGGAAGCGTCAATTTCCTGGCCATCGGTGTTGAGGTCGATCTCGCTGGTCCGGCTGCCCATGCGTCCGGTGGAGGGATCAGGGATGGCGATGGTGTATTTTCCCGCCGGAATGCCGCTGATCTCGAAGGTTCCAGGCGTGTTGGTATTAGTGGTTTCGCCACGAACGAATTCGGTGGAGTCAAAGACTCGCCGCTGCAGCAGGGGAGGAGAGAAGCCCTGCTCGGGATGTTCGACGTGAAATGTGAGGCGCAGGGCCTGAACGGGATGAAGGTGAATGTCGATGGAGAGATGCTCGCCGCCGCGCAAAGGGATGGGCGCGGCGTCGTCCGAGTCGGTCACGTCAGGGTAGTAGGTGGTTGGATAGGCAACATCGATGGAAGGGTCGATTGCCGTGGGAAGCTCGGGGCCTTCCGCCCCGTGATTATAGACACGCAAGGCATACCAGGGTTTGGCCGAGACGGCCACGAAGTAGTCGCCAGGGGGGAGTTCAGCAAATTCGTAGGAGCCCAGGTCATCGCCTTGGCTGCCGCGCATGCGACGGATGCGCGCGACGCCGGTATTGTGGCCCTGGCGATAGAGGAAAACCGAGGTTTCGCGCACCGGCTCTCCCGCCTCGTCGAGAATCCTGCCGGTGATGACTGCGTCCGGGGTGAGTCGCAATATCAGATTTTCGCTGTCCATCTCGGGACCGGTAACGATAGCAGTGGAGAACTGTTCGTGCTGGTTATAGAAACCAGGGATGAAGCCGCGGCGTGCGCCCTCCAACGAATACTTTGCGGCCCGGAGATGGGTAAATTCGAACTGGCCGCCGTCCGCTGTGACCACCGAGTAGATCTCGCGCCGGTTGCGCGCATTGGCTATTGTTACCCGGGCCTGCGAAAGCGGTGCGCCCGTCGTAGAACTTACAACTTTGCCGGAGATGCGAAATCCGCCGAAAGGTCCAGGCCTTTGCCCAGCCGATTGTGCCTGCATCTCAACTCCGGCAGGGAAAGTTGCCAGCAGCACGAGAAGAGCGAGATGTCCGATCCGTAACCGAGGTTTCGCCATGTTCATTCGCTCGTGATGAGCTGCAACCGGACTTTTTCTTTCTGGCCGGGCGCTAGTCGGATGACCTGTCCTTTGGAGTCGTACGCCCGCATGGCTTCGGGATTGCGATATTCGATTTGTTGCGGACGATCGAAGGCCATGACGCGGTACGCACCTGGAGGCATCTGCTGTATTTGAAATGAGCCGTCCGGAGCTACGGAGGCAAACTCCGTAAATCGTCCCGGACTGTCGGGTAACGGAACGCAGTACACGTATAGGTTGAATGGCAACCCTGATGTTGGACTGCCGTTTAGCGGGCCCATGACGACCCTAGCGGAGTTACCAGCGGGTGAATAGGAGTTGGGAAGCCCTTCGACGGTCCCGTCGATTTCGGCGCCATTGTCACGCAGAGTGATCTCAATGGGTGAACTGCTTCCACCGAAGGTAACCACCAGTGGCTCGTGCAGAAGATCTTTACCGCCAGAAGTGATCGAGGCGGCGTAGCCGTGAGGTGCATCCACGCGCACCCAATAACGCCCCGGTACTACCGCAGGAATGGTCGCAGTATCGTTGCCGGGGTGCTGCTGGTCCATCGCCGTGGGATGCTCCGGGCCGAAGTCATCCGCGGGCTGCAAGGTAGTGTACGCCTGCGGTCCTTGCAGTTGCCCGGGCGGAGCCTGCACCCCAGTAATCACGCCGCCTTGCGAAGGTGTCGGCTCGCTGGCGCTGAACTCCTGGTGAATCTCGACCGGAATGGAGCCGTTGGGTACTAACGTCATCGGAGGTGCCTGCAACGCGGCTCCCCGCACGGTGATGCTGGTGACGCCGGTGGCGGTCGTCGGCCCGAAGCTCGAAGCTTCCACGTAGTAGGTACCGTCGGGCAGCAGGCCTTCGATGTCCTGCTCTTGAGAATTGAAGCCGAGATCAAAACCGGGACCGCGATGTCCCTGGGCAAACACGAAGACTTGCATGCCCATGTCTGCTCCGGGTTGAGTATTCACCACTGGAATCTTCACCTGGTAGTAGGCCTGGCGCACAGGCGTGAGGTTGGCGGTGACGGTCTTGGCCGCGTCCAGCTCAATGACGCCAGCGGTGCCGAAGTCGCGTGCGGCAGGGAAGTAGGCCGGAGGAAATCCGTAGACTTGGCCGTTCGGCGCGGTGGTCAGCGGATCGCGGTCGAGCGATTCCATTGTGAAAACTTTGTATGCTCCTGCCTCGAGACCGGCAAAGCGGAACTCGCCGTCGGAGCGCGCGGTGATCTGCTTGCGCTGCACCCAGCGGGCAATGCCCTCCTGGACCTGACGGTTGTAGAGCACGACCTGTACGCGCTCGGCGGCGTCGGGAGTAGGAAAGATAACGCGGCCCACGATCAGCGATTCGGGCGTGAGCGCGATCGTCAGCTCTTTCTGGTTCGGACCGATATAAGCGGGCGCGCGGCGATCGTCGAGATAGCCTGGCTTCTTCGCCAGCAGGTTGGCGGGGCGATTCAGAGGAGCCGAACCCATAGCCGGACTGGCGGACTCGGATTGGGGCAGATTGAACTCGAAGTGTCCGCGATCGTCGGTGAAGGTGGCGAAGCGATTGTCCGGAGAGTAAACCAGCGCGCGGTTGATGGGCTCATGGGTGACCGAGTTGATCACGGTTCCGGAGATGGTGGAACCAGGCTGGTCCTCAGGTTGGGAACTCTGCCCAGACACCTGCCCGGGCGCCACGCCCGGCCACAGGAGCAGCACGCCCAATGCGAGGGCCGCCGTCACCGCAGCCCGGCATTTCCAGCGGATGGCGATTGTGGAGAGAGGCCGACGCAAAGACTGGCCGGGGATGATCAATGTGCTACTCCAGCGAGCGATTCAAGGTAACAATGCAATTGACCTTATTGTCAACGTGCGAACAGGAAAAGAACAGTGCAGCTTTCACGTCTTCAAAACGATACGCCGAAATGGGACAGGAACTGTACTGCGGGCCAAGCAGCCGGTTTAGACTGTTGTGTATCTGCAATCAACCACAAGGGTACATCCCATGCGAAAAATTCTGTTGTTCACGCTTGTCATGATCGCAACTTCGTTCATTGCCGCGCAAACCCTGGACAAGCAGCAAGCTGCTGCGGATGCCGCAACCCGCTGGCTCGGGCTGGTGGATTCCGACAACTATGCGCAGAGTTGGGAAACCGCTGCCTCCAGCTTCAAGGCCGCCGTCAGCAAAGAGGAATGGATGAAGAAACTGGAAGCCTTGCGCGGGCCGCTGGGCCTGGTGGAGTCGCGCGACCAGACCTCGGCAACTTATATGACGCAAGTGCCCGACATGCCTGACGGGCAGTATGTGGTCGTCCGCGAACAGACTCGCTTCGAGCACAAAAGAAATGCCACGGAAACCGTTACCTTGGCCTACGACAAAGGCAAGTGGCGGGTCGCGGATTACACCATTAAGTAGGCGGCAAACAAAGGCGCATGGAATCGGCGGATCTCCGCGCCTCGCGGCAGGCGCCGCGGCCTACTTGCTCTCTTCGGGACGGTCCACGCCGGAAACCGGAACGGCGGCTTCGTCGACGCGGTCACTGAGTTCTGCGGCCGGCGCCTCGGTCGCACTCGATCCCGCCTGGCTTTTCTCGGACTTCACCAGTTCGGGTGCGGCTTCGGTGACGGCTTTCCCACTGTCCCGGTCTGAGTTCCCGTTTTCGAGAGCGCCTGCCTGCCCAGGGGCAGGTTGTACTTCGGGCTCCCCCGCCGGCGGTGTGAACAGCTCGGCTTGCGGATCGCCCAGCTTTTCGAACTCCTCCATGCTGGGAAGCTCGGCCAAATCGTTCAGCCCAAACCGCACCAGGAATTCTTTGGTTGTCTTGTACAGAATCGGGCGGCCGATCACCTGCTTGCGTCCCGCGGTAGTAATGAGCTTGCGGTCGAGTAACGTCGCGATCACACCGGAAGAATCGACCCCGCGTATCTCGCTGATCTCCGGCACGGTGACCGGCTGCTTGTAGGCGATCACCGCCAACGTCTCCAGTGCCTGCAACGAGACGCGCACCGGCGGCTTGAGGCTCTTGGCAAATCCGACCACCACATCGTGATGCTCTGGCTTCGTGGCCATGCGATAGCCGCCGGCGATCTGGCGTATCTCCATGCCGCGATCATTGGCCGCGTATTCGGCCGTAAGTTCGTCGAGGATCTCGGTCAGCCGTGCCTTGATGCGCTTGTTCTGCTCCTTGTCGCGCTCGGCCTGCTGCTCCTTAGTCAGGTCGCAGCGTCGAGTTGCTGGCCGTCGAAGTCGTTGGGCCGGGGTTCGACTGGCGGGGCGCCGGGGCCGGTTCCTCGGCGGTATCTTCTTCTGCCTCGGCAAACTCGTCGGGTTCCACCTCGACGGGTTCTGCGACGGTCTCGTTTAGCGCGAGACGGGCTTCCTCCGCCTCGGGTGGCACGGGCGCTTGGACTGATTCCTCGGCGGTATCTTCTTCTGCATCGGCGGACTCGTCGGGTTCCACTTCGGCGGGTTCTGCGACGGTCTCGTTTAGCGCGAGACGGGCTTCCTCTTCGGCACGCAGTTCAGCAAGCAGGTTGTCCTTCAGCAGAGAGGCGAGCTGGCTCAGTGTGACCGGTTCTTCGGTCGCGTAGATGATGGCTTCAACTTTGGCTTTAACACTCATTTTGTATGCAACAGGTCGCGCAATTGATTTTCCAGAGCCGCACTTCGCAACTGTACGGCGCACTCGTCCCCGATCGCCAGCTTCGGACTTTGCAGGAAAACGATCACTTCTTTGCCGGGTGCAAAGATCGCCTTCGATAAACCCGGTGGATGTTTCTCGGTGAGGCGGCTGCCCTTGACCACGCGATGCTCCACTGTGAATTGCTTGCTGCCCGGGTCGCCCTTATAGCTCTGCAGCAATTCATACTGCACATCCTGAATCGCAGGGGTCACTCCGCTCCAGAAGCCGGGCGCGACTCCCACCTCCATCACCCTGGCGGCCACGATGTAGCTGCTCAAGTCCACCAGTTTCGAGGTGCGTTTGGCGCAGTCGTCGGCGCGGCACAGGGTAACCGCAGCGAACAAGGCCATGAAGGCAGCAAGATATCTCACTACACCTTTTCTTGTCGCCGCTCTCATCGCCAGTCGTCCTTCACCGGCGCACTCTCGGCCATCAGTTGGTCGAACCCGGTGTGCTTCTTGAGTACGATTTCCCCGAAGACGGCATCCTGGCGCGCCAGCACGGCCTGCAACCGGATCAGCTCCAGTATCGCCAGAAACGCGCATACCAGCGCCGCTCGCGAATTCATGTTGCGCAGCATGTGTTTCAGCCGAATCGGGCGGTCTTCCATCGACAAGCGTCGCCGCACGTAGTCGATCATCTGCGACACCGTCACGCTGTCGTCGGCCACATCGAATGCCGGACGCTTACGGGCGCGGTCGAGAATCTGCTGAAACGTCTTGACCAGGTCGACCACATCGGCAGCCAGCTCGGGCTCGGCGCCCTCGGCGTCACGGAAATCTTGCAGCGCCGGATTCGACCACACCGCTTCCTCGATCTGCTGTTTCTGCAGCAGCATTTGCGCTGCGGTCTTGAAGCGCTCGTGCTCGAGCAAACGATTCACCAGCTCAAGCCGGGGATCTTCGGACTCGCCAGTCGCGTCCGGATCGCGCGGCAGTAGCATCTTCGACTTGATATGGATGAGCAGCGACGCGGTGTAAATGAACTCTGCGGCGACATCCACGTCGAACTGCTTGATCGTTTCCACATACTTCAGGTATTGCTCGGTGATGCGGGCGATGGGGATGTCGTATATGTCGATGTCCTGCTTGCGAATCAGGTCGAGCAGCAGATCCAGCGGCCCCTCGTACACCTGGCCCACCATGACGGAGAACGGCGATTCGTCAGTGTCATCCTTGCGCGTGAAGTTGCGAGCAGGGGATTGACCTTGCGAGTCAGCGTTCGGCCGGAATTGAGGTATATCAGGCATGAATTGCAAAACTTAAATCGTGCTACGTTAAGGCGCTTCCGCGGGACTCGCGAGCTCACTCGGATGGATGACAGTAATCTCCGGATAGCGAAGGAAGTCTGCTCGATTCAAGGTGAGCAGGTAACTAATGGAGTGGACCCGCATGGCGGCAACCAGGCGAGCGTCGTGGACCTGCACTCCTTCGACGCCGTGAGCCACAACCAAATGACGCCACTCCGTGTGGATGCGTTCGTTGTCCGGCAGGAGCGTGAACTGATTCTCGATTAGCGAGGTTTGCCGGTCGGCCTCCGGCGCAGTCAGCCCAAAACCGTTTCTCTCTCGGGGACGCGTGAAGACGTTCCAGAACTCGACAACATTTTGGGGCGTGTAGCAGAGATCTGCGCCTTGGGAGATCAGGCGGTCGATGGCCGCTATCACGATTCCGTGTGCGGGGTCGTCACGTTTGGCCAGGCGAAGCAAAGTATTGGTGTCGAGCAGATAGGGAAGTGCGGCCATTCTAGTCGCGATCCTGGTAGATCATCTCGCGGGAAAAAGTCTCACCAGGCATCGCCGGGATTCGGTCCGAGTAGGCAGTGAATTGATCGAGCCAAATGCGAAAGTGGTCACGCGTGCGTGCTGGCTTCACGGTTGTAGTCTCACGCTGGACGCGATCGGCCAGTGCTTGTTCGACAATCTCCGCTGGCGACTGCTCAGGATGGCGGGCCAATGCGCTGCGAAGCAATTCTTCGGCTTGCCTTGTAAGAGTGACCTCCATAGGTTGAGTATAGAGAAATAGCGGCTGGAGCGCACCTGGTATCAAGAACTCCGCTGAGGCGAACATGCAACCTCAAGTCCCCGTTGCACCAGTCGCGTTCTCAGCGTCTCCGTGGGTGCCAGCGAGGAGTTTCACCCGCCCTGCGCGGGCGGCTCGTACTCCTGCGACAGGTTCATCGCCGCGCGCACTTCCTTCATGGTTGCCTCGGCTGAGATGCTGGCTTTCGCCGAGCCTGCTTCCAGAATGTCCCACGCCAGCCTGGGATTGGCCTCGTACTTCGCGCGCCGCTCCTGGATCGGGCCAAGCACCTTCCACAAGCTGTCGGCCGCCCATTTCTTGCACTCGATGCAGCCGATGCCGGCGGTGCGGCAGCCTTCGTACACTTTGGCCATCGTCTCCGCATCGCTGAAGATCTTGTGCAGGTCGCCAACCGGGCACTTGTCGGGATCGCCCGGATCGCTGCGTCGAATGCGCGCCGGATCGGTGACCATGGTCTTCAGCTTGGCGCGCAATGAAGTTTCCGGCTCGCTCAACAGGATGGTGTTGCCATACGACTTCGACATCTTGCGGCCATCGGTGCCGGGCAGTTTAGCGGCGGGCGTCAGCAGCGGCTTCGGCTCGGGAAACACAACCTCGCGCTGCGGATCGCGATCGCCCGCTTTGACCCGCCGCGGATAGAACTGGTTGAAGCGGCGCGCTACCTCGCGCGTCAGCTCCACGTGCGGAACCTGATCTTCGCCGACCGGAACGAAATTCGCCTGGTACATCAGGATGTCTGCCGACTGCAGCAGGGGATAGCCAAGGAATCCGTACGTGCCCAGATCCTTGTCCTTGATATTCTCGCGTTGCTCTTTGTAGGAGGGTACGCGCTCCAGCCATCCCAGTGGCGTAATCATGCTGAAGATGAGGTGCAGTTCTGCATGCTGCGGCACATGCGATTGGATGAACAGCGTGCTGCGCTCCGGATCGAGCCCCGCCGCGAGATAGTCAATGATGACCTCGAACGAGTTCTGCTTCACCATGCGCGTGTCGGCGTAGTCGGTGGTGAGCGCGTGCCAGTCGGCGATGAAGAAGAAGCAGTCATAGTCGTCCTGCAGGTTCACCCAGTTGCGCAGGGCGCCGACGTAGTTGCCGAGGTGCAGCTTTCCAGTAGGTCGCATGCCGCTTAAGATGCGGCCCTTCTTGGTTCGCGATAGGTCGGGCATCAGAGTCTCAGGAAGAAATTAAGTAGAGCGCCAAAAAATCCCAGGAATGGCGAAATCAGGATGTCAATCAGCGGCAGGCCTATCATCGGCAGCACGAACATGATGATGACCAGTCCGAAGTAGCCGATCCGGTCGTACATGCGCAGGGTTTCATACGAAAGGAAGTGGCGAATGACGTGGCTGCCGTCCAGGGGCGGTAGCGGGATAAGGTTAAATACCGCGAGCACAACGTTGATCAGGATTGCCAGCTCAAACATCTGGGCCAGCGGGCCGGCAACATCCGTGCCTCGGAACATACTGCCGAGACCGCGGCTCGACCCGTGCAGTATGAGAGCCAGGATCACCACCGACACAAAAGCCGTGAGAAAATTGCTGACTGGTCCAGCTACCGCCGTCAGAATGTCATCGCGCACCACGTGCTTGAAATTTCGCGAATCCACCGGCGTAGGTTTCGCCCAGCCAAATGCCGGGAAGCCCAGCAACACCAGCAGCGCAGGCACCAGGATGGTTCCGAACACGTCGATGTGGACAATGGGATTCAGCGACACCCGGCCCAGCATTTTGGCGGTCGGGTCTCCCAACCGGTTGGCCATCCAGGCGTGCGCCGACTCGTGCACACTGATGGCAAACAGCAGGACAACGATCTGAAAGAAAACATTGACAGCATTGAAGTGCATCGCAGTCTAGCTTCGATACTAACATGGTGAGCAGACCCTGAACTGCTGCTCGGGTGACCGCCAGTGCTATGCAAGAGCAACTGATAACCGCGGTGGTGGCGATCGTCGCCGGCGCCGTCGCGTCCATCTCGGGTTTCGGGATTGGCAGCATCCTCACGCCACTGCTGGCCACCTGGCTGGGGACCAAGCTGGCCGTGGCCGTGGTCTCCATTCCACATTTCCTCGGCACCGCGCTGCGCTTCTGGCTCATCCGCCGGCACGTTGACCGCGCCGTGCTGTGGAGCTTCGGCGTGACCAGCGCCATAGGCGGTTTGGCGGGCGCGCTGCTGCACGTTTGGCTGCGGAGCGCCATGCTGAGCTACGTGCTGGCCGCTCTGCTCGTATTTGCCGGCGTCACAGGACTCACCGGGCTGGCACAGCGTATGCGCTTCGGAAGAAAGTCGGCGTGGGCTGCGGGCGCACTATCGGGAATCTTCGGCGGCCTGGTTGGTAACCAGGGCGGCATCCGCTCGGCTGCGCTGCTCGGGCTTTGACGTGCGTCGCGATGCCTTCGTAGCGACGGCAACCGCCATCGCGCTATTGGTCGACGTCTTCCGTATGCCGGTTTACGCGGCAACCCAGTTCCATGCGATCGCCTCCGCTTGGCGGTTCATGGCGGTGGCAACAATTGGTGTTGTTATCGGAACGCTGGTGGGGAAGAGGATTCTCGGTTGGATTCCCGAGGGCGTATTTCGGCTGATCGTAGCCGCCATCATCCTGGCACTCGGCGTCTGGATGTTCGTGCATCCCGGGGCTTAGTCCCTTGCCTTGAGGTGCGTTTGAAGGTCCACGATCATTCGCTTGCCGAAGGCTTCGGCGCGATATCTTTCACCTTGAGCGTCTTCGCCGGAATCCCTCCCACAATGTGGTAATCCTCGACATGCTTGGAGGCGACCCCCATCGAGCCGACGATCCCGTGGGTGCCGACCTTTACGCCACTGAGAACGGTGGCGTGGTAGGTGATGCGAGCCTTGGGGCCGATTTCCGTGCGCTGGTTGGTCACCAGCATGCCGTCGTTCAAGTCGTGCGCGTGCGAGTACACGTTCGCGTAATCGCTGATCGACGAACCCTCGTGAATGATGATCTCCCCGCGATCGTCGAGCAGCACGTATTTGTGGATGACGCAGTTGTCTTCGATGGTGAGGTTATATCCGTAGGAGACCTCGACCCCGTGAAAGATCTTCACGTTCTTGCCGATGTGCTTGAGCACGTGCCGGGCCAGCATGTAGCGCACCCGGTAGCCGAGCCAGTGGTTCAGGCCCACTGGCGAGCGGTCGAACATCATCCAGAACCAGATGAGCGGCTTGCGTTCGTTGTATCTGGCGATGTCAACGTCGCCGTAGTATTCCGGTTCCAGCGTGATATTGCGGGGATCGAAGGTGTAGGCCTGCGCCTGCCGCGCCAGCCCGGCAGACCCGTCAGGCTCGCCGTACGGACGGCCCAGGTACAACTCGTGCAGAGTGTCGCGCACGATCAAGCTGCGCGATTCGTAATCCGTGCTACTGGTGAACTTCGAATCGAGATCGTCGATCCACGAAAGATAGATCTTCTCGGCGGCTGGCGTAGGCGTGAGAATGCGGTATTCGTAGCGCTGCATGACGGCTTCTTCCCTGAGAGAGTGCCGTTATTGTACGGCACACACGCGGCAGCCAGGAGCAGTCACGCGCGCGATACCAAGGCCGAGAAGGGTATTGAACCACAACGTCAACGTAACTGAGCCTGGGCTGGGGTCGCGGGAACGGCTTCCACCTGCGGCTTATCGAGCGATCCAGTGACCGTGTATGAACGTCCACCCGCGCGTTCCAGACGAAAGTCCAGTTGGCGGTCGAAGCCGGCGCTCCCCGTCACCGCGTAATTTGCGCCAGGAGCTTGCAGCTTGCCGTCGGCGATCGCCAACGTGCCGTTCTTCAAGGTCAGCTTCCCCGCAAAACTGGAGAAGGTCATCGGCGCTACGTGCCCCTCCAGCGTGATGTGGCGGAGCGAACCTCCGCTCCAGACGAAATCGCCCGATCCCGCCGCGGACGACCGCAGATCGCTGGTGGTCAGGCCTTGCATCGCAACGCTGAACTCTCCGCCGATAGCGCCGGTGGCCCAGTTGTCGTGCATCAGGGTCCCGAGTTGCGACATGGCCAGCCTGGCGACGCTGCCTTGGCCCGCAAACTTCGGCGGCGACGCGGTGAAGTCGGCCGTCCATGCGCCGTCGTGCCGCCCGCCCAGAATATCGGCGTGCAGAGCATCGACTCTCACTTTGCCGCCATCCATGGCCAGCGCGCCACTCACGTTGTTCGCCGGCAAGGATCCAATCTGCAGGCGTGCGACGGAGAAACTTCCGTTGGCGCGCAACCGCAACAACGCATCCTGGCGCAGCTGGCCGATGGCCAGCAGGTAATACCAGGGTTGCGAAAATTGTGGATTGAGCAACTGGTTGACTCTCTCCAGGCTGATCTCGTTGGTGCGCAGGTCGAAGTGCAGAATGCAGGTTTCCGGATCAGTGCAGTGAACCGGAAAGGTCAGCGTTCCGGTGAGCGCGGGACCTCCAGCAAAGCTCGCCGCGAGCGCGCTCACGTGCACCGCCTGGTCGGCCAGCGACGCGGTGGCAGAGTCGATCAGCAGTGGTTCGGAGACGCCCTGCAGCTCGGCGGTCGCCTTATGCAACTGCAGGCGTCCGGCTGGCACTGGTTGCGCGAAGCCTGCCCAGGAACCGCCGATGTCCATCTCAACTTCCGCGTCGCCCGCCAGACCGACGCCCGGCGTGCCAATGCCGAGCGCATGGGAGATGTTCATCAGTCGCGTCAGTTCCGCGTCGCCGCTCAGCTCCAGGCGGTAGTTTTCGGCATCGAAGTAGCCGCTGGCGGTGGCGGGCGAAGCTGCACCCAGGGGAATGGCGAAGGGTTTCACCAGAATGCCGAAGCCGGCGCCCGCCTGGACCGGAGGCGCTTTCGTCCTGGAAACACGCTTTGGCGTGGCGTTGGACTGCTCCCCACCGGGAACCACGAACTCCAGCTCTCCGATCGGCACATCGTCTTTCAACACATTGGAGCGCAGCGCGAAATGACTGGTGCGTCCTCCACCCTCCCACAACGCGCCATCTCCCCCGGCTTTGTGTATGTCAAACACGGCTTCTGCCTCGCCGGTGGCGGTCAGGTCCGTTGGCAGGTCTTTCTTAACGTGGCGGGCAAAGGCGATCACGCGGTCCATGGGAATCTGTTCCGCCCGCACGCTCATCTCGTAATTGTCCAGCCCCCAGTTTTTGGCACTTCCCTGAATGCGAATCGTGCCCGAGCGGACCGGCGACTCGCAGACCACGTCCGTGACCGAGTCGTCAGGTGAAGAGTACGTCCCGGTGCAGTGCGCCCGCAAACGAAGTGCTTCGCCCAACGCTATGTCATAGCGGCGGAAGTCGTTCACCTCGGCATCGAGGGTGACGGCGAGCGCTGCCGGCTTTCCGCTCAGCGTGGCGGTGGCCGAAGTGGCTCCGCGCCAGCCCCGGTCTCGTCCGTAGATCAGCTTGGTGATCTGTCCGAGCTGTCCCTCGCTGAAGTTAAGTTTCAGGTCGAGGGGCGTATCGCGTAGCGCCGCCGCCCGCTGGAAACGGCCGTCCATCTTGAGCGTCCCCGTATCGCTGAGGCCGATGTCGGTGCGCATCGGACGGCCCTCCAGGCGAACGCCCCATTCGTTTTCCGACTCCAGCCACAGGGCAAAGTCGGCGTCCGTGAAAGCGAACACCTTTTTCACTTGTCCCAGCTTGAAGTTGATGCGGCCGGCGGTCGCTTCCACGTACGGAAAGCGTGGCCGCGACTCGGGGCGGGTGGCCGCCGTTGGGGCAGAGGGAACCTGTGAAGTTCGCTGCACCAGCTCTTCCAGGTTCCAGTGGCCATCGGCACGCCGTACCAGGTTAAGGCTGGGATTATCCAGTTCCAGGGTGCCGATCTCCAGCCGGCCGCGCCACAGCGAGGTTAGCCGGAGGTACGCGGTAACGGTTTCGGCCCGGAGCATCGGCTCGGCGCTGAAGGCCGGGTCATCCGCTACCACGAAGTTGGCCAGCACCATACCCGGACGGGGCAGCAGCTTCAGTTCAATATTCGACACCGTGACCTCGCGGCCCAGTGCCCGGCTGATGGAATGGGCTACCCGCAGACGATAGCGGTTGACATTGATATAAGGCGGTACGAGCAGCGCGAGCACGATCAGCAAAAGCACGCCCACGATCACCCGCCGCTTGCTATGCCGCGGGCGAGGGGGGCGCTCCCCGGCAATCTCGGGTGATGGGTGGGTGCCCATCACCGCACCACGTGGAACATCCGGGTCCAGCGCGTCTTGTCGAAGAAATGGATGACGATGTTGAGGAAGAACCCGATGCGGTCCGCGAGGCTGGTACGCATGTATTCATCGCGCGGCGTCTCGAACGACCAGTAGATGAACATCGGCCGGCCGATGACATTTTCCCGGGGCACGAAGCCCCAGTAGCGGCTGTCGAGGCTCACGTCGCGGTTGTCGCCCATGGCAAAGATGCTGTTGGGCGGCACCACCAGTTCGCCGTCCTGCACATACGACTGCAGGCCCAAGCGCCACTCGGGCGTCACATCTTCGTAGGGGCTCGGCGGCACCGTAGGAAAATTGTCGCGGTACCCGTTGTAGTCACCGCGACGGATGACGTAGGGCTCATCCAGCTTCTCCCCGTTGCGGTAGACCACGCCATCCTGCAGGTGAATACGATCTCCCGGTGTTCCGATGACGCGCTTGACCACATACAGCCCGGGCTGTGCGGGCGAGATGAACACCATGATGTCGCCGTGCCGCGGATTGCGATAGTCGACCAGCGGTCCGATCCAGTTAGTCTTGGGCGCGAAGATCATGCGGTCCACAAAAACGTGGTCGCCAATCAGCAGCGTGTTCTCCATCGAGCTGGAAGGAATTTCGAAAGCCTGCAGCGTGAACGTAATGATGAAAAGGCCAGTCACCAGCACCACCGCGATGGAGGCGATGAACTCCGAAGTGGTCTCCTTCGGTTTCTCCGCTTTCCCGGGTTTTGTGGCGGACGCTTTAGTGGCCGGCTTCTTCTCGGCAGGCGATGTTGCTCTTCCCATGTAGCTTCGTAATCCTGGCAGCCGATTAGCGCGGAATCCGCAACATCCGGTCCCAACGCAGGCCTTTTAGAGAATGAATGACGGTATACGTCAACGTGGAAAGTTTATCAGACGGCGGATCGTCGTCCGGCTCGGCTGTATTGCGATCCATCGACCAGTAGATGACCAGCGGGCGGCCCACCACGTTCTCCGCGGGGACCAGTCCCCAGTAGCGCGAGTCGTCGCTGTCGTCCCGATTGTCGCCCAGCACGAAGTAGTAACCCTGAGGAACGATCAACTGCCCGTCTTCCACTAATTTCTTGGCTTGCAAATACCACGCTGACCGGATGCGCGGCTCCATGAAATCGCCGCTCGGGAAGTTGTCGCGAAACTTGTTCCGGTCGGCCCAGTTGAAGATCGCATAATGGTCATCCTGCGCCACACCGTTAACATAGACATGCTTATTGATGAGGCGCACCCGGTCGCCGGGTACGCCGATCACCCGCTTCACGAAGTGCTGTTGCGGATTCACCGGGTAGCGGAAAACGATAATGTCCTGCCGCTGAATGTGGCGATAAGGCATCAGCCAGTCCCAATGTCCCGGGGTGCCGTAGTGGGCCTTGTCCACCAGCAGGTAGTCGCCCACAAGCAAGGTGCGTTCCATCGACTCCGACGGTATCTGAAACGCCTGCACCACAAAGGTGATCACGAACACCGCGATCACAATGGTCATGGCGAGCGATTGCAGCGAGTTGATGTGACCATGAGAGTGCGCGTGCGGTTTGGCTGGCGGGAGGGGTGTCGGCTCCGCTCTTACCGCTGCCACGGTGTCGGTTTCGATGCGCACTTCCGTCATAGCTGCTTGGGGAGGTCCGCCGCGGGCTGTTTCTCCTCGGCAACGGAACTCCGTTGCAATGATTGTAGGTGTTCCCAGGCCTGGCGGGCGGCGCGTTGCTCGGCCCTTTTTTTGGTGCTGCCCTCGCCCCGGCTGGCAAACGCCTCCTCGCCGGCCGCCGATGCCGCCAGATGCACGTCGATAATGAAGGTTTTGCGGTGCTCGGGTCCCTCTTCTTTCACCAGCACGTATCGTGGTTGCGGACGCCCCGCAACATGTGCCGCTTCCTGTAAGGCCGACTTGTAGTCCGTGACGGGTATGCGGTGCTGACCTTGCTGCTGCATTCCCATCAGCTCGGGCTCCAGGATGCACCTGACGATGAAGTCATGGGCAGCCTCCAGTCCGGCATCGAGATATAGTGCCGCGATGAGCGCTTCCAGCGCATTCACCAGCAACGCGCTCTTGCTGCGCCCTCCGCTTCTCTCTTCCCCTTTGCCGAAGCGCAGGTACTTGCCGATCTCTAGCGCGCGCGCGGGTTTCACCAGGTGCCGCGCGCTCACCACATACGCGCGCAGCTTGGAGAGTTCGCCTTCCTGGTAATCGGGGAAGCGCCGGAACAACTCCTGGCTGACCACGAAGGACAGAACGGCGTCGCCCAGAAACTCCAGTTGCTCATTGTCGCCTCCAGTCACGGCACTCTCCGCAGAGACTTGTTCGACCTCACGCGCAAAGGAGGCATGGGTGAGCGCTTGCTCCAATAACGCGCGGCGCTGGAACCGATGCTCCAGAGCATCTTCCAGCGCCGCGATGTCAACCCGTTCCGACTTCATCCAATACCGGCAATCCAATTAGTGAGGCTGAGGCGGCGTGCTGGCGGGAGGCGTCGCCGTGCTGCCCGTGGGCCCGGCGGCCGGAGTTGCTCCGGCCGGCTGCGCACTCGACGTTGGCGCGGCCGGAACCAGCTTCTGCAGGCGCGCCTGCTGCTGCTTGGCCAGAGTGTTCTCTACCGTACCGGCCTGCGAATATTGCAGCGCCTTGTTGGCGTTCTCCAGCGCTTCCGCATACTTCTTCTGGTTGTCCTGCGCCACCGACAGGCGCAGATAGATGCGGGCCACCGGGTCGCTCTTGCTGGCGTCGGCAGCCTTCTTCAGGTTCTCTTCCGCCGCGGCAAAATCCTGCTTGTTCATGTCGATCACCGCCAGGGTTTCATAGGCCGTGGACATGATGTTGTTCTTCACCGCCGTGACCTGCGCCGGCGTCACGTTGGGCGGAATGTGCATCCCCGTGTCGATATTGGCGATCGCCGCCTGCGCGTCCTTGGCAGCTTCGGCATAACGCTGGTCTTTGTCGAGATCGGTGTCGCGGGTCACCTCCGCCAGGGCCGAAGCCACATGGATGAGCGGGACCGGATCGGTCGGATCGATGGCGATGGCTTTGCGCCCGGCTTCGATCTCCTTCTCACCGTTATTCTGCTGCTGGAACATGTTCATCGCCTGCACATACAGCAGGTTCCTGAGTTCGCTGGTAGGGTACTTTTGCGCGAACGCGTCGGCAGCAGCCAACAGTTGGTTTGGATCGGTCAGGGCGGCCGCCGCTTTGTAGGCATCGAACTCTTCCTTCGTTTTGGCCTGCGGCTGCTTGGAGGCAGCGGGTTGGCTGGCGCCGGCTGCGGGCGTTCCCTGGGCGGGAGCCTGCGACTGGCTGGCGCTGGCTTGCGCCATCGCCATGCCTGCGGCCAGAAGCACCGCCATCAATGCGATCGGTTTCATCTGCTTCCTTTCGTGCCGGGACGGGTGATTGCTAGTCCCTCTTAAGTATCTTATTGCGATTTCTCTCGCGCCGCCGGTGGCTGGTACTGCTCTTTGAGCCCGCGTTCGGCAGCGGCCTTGGTGTCAGGCGATGCGTCGCCCATGTTCAGGGCCGCTTGGTATTGCGCCACGGCCTCCTCGCGTTCGTCCTGCAAATCCAGGATGCGGCCCAGATAAATGTGGCACCAGGCTGCGATCCGCGGATCCTTCGCCGATTGCAGCGATTTAGTGAAGTCGTCGCTCGCCTCCTGCATGTTGCCGCCCAAAGTGGCGACTCGCGCCAGCACAAAATACGCCTTGGCCGTGTCCTCGTTGGCGTTGATCGCCTCCTGCGCCAGTTGTGCCGCGCCTGCCGGGTTGCCTCCGGCCAGGGCTCGCTCCGCCTGCTCCACCTTGGTTGGCGATGCAGGGTTCGATTTTCGGATGACCTCTGGCTGGGCTTGCGCTGCGAACTGCGTGTTGCTGGCCAGCTTCTTGATGCTATCCACATCCATGTTATGCAGCCAGTCGGGGAAGGCATCTTGCAACCCGGTGTTCTCTTTTTCGAAATCGCGCAACTGGTTGTAGAGGTAACCGGTCAGAATAAATCCTTCCTGCTCGTCGAGCTTGACCAGCGCCAGGCGCTCCTTGTCCGGCATCTTGGGATCGGCCGGCGTGCGCGCCTCGATGGCCCGTATCAGCGACTCGATCAGCAGCAACCCAGTATCGTTCTTGTACTCCTCATCCAAAGGCGCGCTCTGCACCGAGGCGAGAATGGGCTTGATCCGCTGCAACGCCGTGGCGCGCTTGGCAATCAGCGGATCGAGCACGAAGTGCAAATAGGTGTGCCGCAGATCCGCCATGTGAATGTTGTTGTCCGCCGGCGAGACCACGATGAAGTAGTAGTCGTGCAGGTAGTTGCGCGAATTGATCTCCCCGGGCGCGCCCATCGGTTCGAGGTAGATGGTGTAGGAACGGCCAAGATAACCGGCCAGCGGCATGCGCAGGTAGGTATCCGTCGAAGCGATCATGCGCGCCACCGCCTCGTGATACTGCTCGATCAGCGCGTCGTACTGGCCCGCATGTTTCAGCCACACCGAATGTAGTTTGGCCGCGGCCGCGTATCGCTTCAGCAGCGGCACGAAGCCCAGTACGTAGCTGGCGTCCGGGGGCAGATCGGCTTCCTCCCATTTGGGCTTGAAGTCGGGCGGGTCGCCCAGGCTGAGCGCCAGCGAAATGTACTGCGCCAGCTCGTGCGCGGCGTCGGCCTGGTGGTGATCGCGATAGAAGAGGCACATCTCTTTGGCCGCTGCCGCCGCCTGGGGCGATCCCGCAGCCTCCGCCAGTTCTGACCGCACCTGCAGGCGAACCGGCGAGGAAATCGTGAGTTCCTGGTCGTAGCCGCAGACGTTGATGGCCGCGATGACGCTGAACAGCGTCTCGTTGACGTCCAGTGTGGCCTTGTTTTGGGCCTGGGCGGCGCCGCTCACCGCGACCAACAATGCCGCCAGTATTGCCGTACGGAAAGAAAAGCTCAGATGAGCCTCCCGGGAAAATCTGGGCAGGAATCCAGTCTATTCAGTTTACGAGGTGCGCATGGCTGGTGCAAATCAGACTGGCGTTCCATTGCGGGCAAAACGGATAGCCTGGGCGGCGTTCGAGCCAGGCCAGGCTAGCGACTGCCTGTGCCGCTCGGGCTATCCTTTGACTTGGATCTTCGAGAATGAAAGGATCGCGCGGCTCGCCGTTGGACGGCCGAAGCTGGTTGCCGGACGAAACGTGGTGAAGATCAGCATGTTCTTCAGCTCTGGAGGCAACGATTTCATGTCGTCCGCACCGGAGAGCACGCGGTAATCCTCCACCCGGCCATCCGGGCCTACGAAGGCCTCGATTACCAGGGCGTCGGTGTTGCCGACTCCCATCGCCATCTCAAAGGGAGCGAACCGCAACTCCGGCGGCGTGTAGAGCACCGTGGGCACGTCATTGCTGATGGACAGTTGCCCGGGGTAGAGGACTCCGATCAGCAGCCCGAAGATGATGATGGTCGTGATCAACCCGGCGGTGGCCGGAACCATGATGGCGTTGAACGCATTCTCCCAGTGGACCAGCACGGCCTCCCACCGAGGCTTGCGCGCATTGGCCATCTCCTGGGACAGGGCTACCCGAACTTGCAGCGCCAAATCCGGCGGAGCGGGCTTACGGCCCAGCGATCCCACCAGTTGTTGTGTCCGCCGCAACGCATTGCAGCGTGCCATGCAATCCGCGCAGCAACGCAAATGCTCTTCCATTTGAGCCAGTTCGCTGCGCGTCACTGCGCCGTCCAGGTAAGACGACATGAGCCGCTTCGCAACTGAGCACTTCATGGCATGACCTCAATCTTTTGACCACCCAGTGGTCCGCCTTTACGGCGTTTCTTTTCCCCAACCCCGCACTCCAGGCCGAACGCCGGCAGGTGGCGCTCCAGCCGCTTGCGCAAGGCGTCACGTCCCCGCACAAGCCGCGATTTCACCGTTCCCAGCGAGGTGCCCATCACCTCGGCGATCTGCTCGTACGACAACTCTTCGATGTCGCGTAGGATCACCGTCGTTCGATACGGCTCGGCCAGCGCTCTCAGTTCCATCTCCACCCTCGCCTGCAGCTCTTGGTCGTAAACGTTTTGCAGCGGCGACTTGGCTTCATTGACCAGCGTGTCCTTGATGGCCAGACGATCTTCGTCCGTCTGCCGTCCGGGTTCGATGGAGGTTTCCTGCATTTTGTGCCGGGACCACCACCGGCGCTGGTTGCTTGCCTCGTGCAGGGCGATGCGGTAGATCCAGGTCTTCAGGCTGGAATCTGCATTGAAGCCTTTGATCCCGCGAAAAACTTTCAGGAAAACTTCCTGGGTGGTGTCCGCCGCGTCCGGTGGGTTGTCCAGGATCCGGTACACTAGGCTGTACACCGGCTGGTTGTACTGTGCGATGAGCCAGCAGAAAGCTTCTTCCGATCCGGCCTTTAACTCGGCCACGATTGCGGCTTCTTCTGTGCGGATTCCGATCGCACTCGCGAGGTTGCTCAACGTCGATGCTCCCGCCAAAACACTCACGGCGTCAACCTCATCATAATCACTTCACCATCGCGCAACAAATCGCCCTCAAACTTGCACCACAAAAAACCGTTTCGCCATCAACCCAGCCCGCGCCGGCACAGCGAAATCGCACGGGTCACTCATCGAATTAGACCCCGCGAGAGCAGGGAAGGTTCCCATCTGCATGCGGTTCAAGCTGTTTCTCCATGCGAGTGCCGAAAACCGAGCCGACAGGAGAGCGTCCCGCAGGTCTCTTGGGCGGAGCCGCGGCCCGGGAAGAGTTGCATTCATCACGTGACCTGCAACCGCTGTCGCGACCAGTGCCTCTGCCGTTTGACTAGGCCCAACAGCTGCGAGAGAATAGCTGAGGTGCCGGTGTGCCGGCGCTTTTCCTTCCTTTATAAGTGGGCCTGTGGCGCAGCTGGGAGCGCGCTTCCATGGCATGGAAGAGGTCGTCGGTTCGATCCCGACCAGGTCCACCATTAATTCAACAACTTAGAAGGGCGGGTGCTCGCAGCCGCCACATTTCTGTGGTGGTTTGTGTCATACCCGCCTTTTGGTGCCTTGCCGTGCGCTTTCGGCGCGATTGGTTATCGAAGGACATCAACGGGGTATGGAGGGTGATGCTCTATCGGCAAAAGAACGGCAATCCGGTGTACGTGGCCATTCCGCATCAAGCGGCCGAGGCGGTATTGGCGATTCCGCCGATGAGCGAGATGTATTTCTTCTGGAGCGGGAACGGCAGGCCGGAGACGGCGGTCCGCGGCTGGAGGCGCAGCCTTGAGCACGTGTACACGGCGGCGGATTTGAAGCGCAACGGCAAGAAGCTGCGAGCCCACACCCACATGCTGCGGCACACGTTTGCGATCGAGAAGCTGAATGCGGGGGCGTCGCTAGAGGATGTTTCGCTGCTGCTGGCGCACCACAGCATCAAGATCACCGAGCGCCATTATTTGAGGTTCGATCAGCGCCGGCAGGAGCGGCTCACGCGGGCGGCGATGGTGGACTTCGAGCAGGCGCAGACGCCACGGCCGACCTCAATCAGGGGAGTGATAATTCAGATGAACAAGACTAGAGCTAGCAAATAAGACACTTTTTGTCAGATTCGCTGCAGTGTCTGAGAATGCGAGAGGGATTGGCGCCACGTCAGTCAACACGTTGTTCTTCCAGCTAAGTGATGAGGGTACCATCAAAGCGTACCCTATAGATAGTGGCTCGCCGCTGCTTGGGGCAGACACGGTGATCCAAGCTTTTCTATCAACGCGTCGTGACGCCTCCGAACAGTTGAAATGATCGCCTTTCCCATATCCGTGAACAACTCTTGGTGCACGTCGAGGGTCTTCACAAGGAAAGTGAGGGCCCACATGCTCTCGCTCAACGAAGAGGAAAGCACGGAACATACTCGATCACCACCTTCAGGGCCGCGGATTATTTCATCCGACCGCATTCCGATAACTTGGGAATAAACCCACGCTGCGTGCAGGACCCTATCGATTCTCCAGCAAGAGTTCCTCCACGGAATCTCAATTGAGGGATAGCAGTTCCAGTTGCTCGCAAGAATATCGTTGAACGTTAGCGTCGCTGAAAGTTGCTGGTGAACGGCCTCCGTGAAAAAGATTCTCCTGCAAAGCATATAAAGTGACAGCCGGAACGATCGTCTTCGGCGGGATGTGAACGAGAGCTTTCTCGGTTACAAACGTGCAATGCGGAAATATAGGGATCGAAACCGATGTCAGCTGTTTTTCTGACGGGAAGTGCAGGTCGCGGAGCAGCCAAACTACGAGAGACGTCCAAGTTTGTATGTAGGAGAATCGCTCCGGATCCTTCGCCGCGAGCTCTTCGAGAGCGAGCGTGAGCCATCGAAAGATACCCGGCGCCCCGATTGGTCCATGACCGTTCAGCTGCAATTGGCAAAGGAGCCCAGATTCGATCCCTCGCTCGCTCAGCACCAGCCCCTGCCAAACGGCTGGTTTGAAGTCATTCATTCCGGTCCAGGCGTCACATCCATTACTTGAGATTGAATCCCATTCGCCTCCCCTGAGAAGCTGATAGCACAAGTAAGGCGGCAGCTGCTCGATCAGCCGATCGACCGAAGGGTCAGCTCTTTGTTTTTCTTGGGCAAGCCTTTTGTAAGCCAGAATGACTTCGGCGCGATCAAGCATTTGTTTACCCGAGCCGTTTGCCGAAGCCTGCTATGCTTTTGGCGGTTCCGGTCGTTCCGGAAGAACTCTCCCTCGGGGATCCCCCAACAATTCGAGTTTCCTGACAACCGCTAAGCCCTTCTGATCACCCGAGACCAGGCCGTCTAACATCTCTACGAGCTGGTCGATTTTTTGGTCTGCGGAGCCCTCTCCAGGAACTAACTCGTTAATGCGCTCCCTTAATTCAGCAAGTTTGGCAATAGCCGGCTGTAGTTGGTCCAAGTCCGGCTTCCGCTTTTCCTGGGCCCGAGCTAGACGCTCGAGTCTTTCAAAGGGAGATAACGACTCATCAGGCAGGAGGCGAAAAAGCTTTGCAGACAAAGCACCTAAATCTGCAGACGCCTTTTGGTTCTCTGCGACGCTTTTACCCGGATCAGGTACACTGTGGTCCAATCGCTGGGTGAGCTCGCTGGCACGTTCGAACGGCGTTTTGGACATACGGACTACCCTCCTTGCGGACATCCCTGCACAAGATGCCGGTTCTGACTTCGGGGAATGTCCATGCAGTATACTCCAAGTTTCAAGAATGAATAACGAAGATTGGAATAATTGGATTGACGTCGCGCTCAACATGATCATTGCCGAGCGCGACCGTTTCTCTTCGATGGAACTTCGGGTCATTTCGCTGATGTTTGAAGTCTGCGTTATGGATCTCACGTCCGATTTACCGGAATCCATTGCTTCCAAACTCCAGGCCCTCCATCTAGGGGCCGACCCTAATTCGTCCGCGGCACTCGGCCGCGCTTTAAACATAGTAGGAGCCACGTTGCTACGACGGTTGGAGTCAGGAGCCGATCAGTCTCTTCGGACAGCATTTGTAACGATTCAGCGCTATTTTGCGGGGACTTCGCCGGTTGGGCTGATTTGGAAAGGAAGACCCTCGCAACTTTCGGATTCTCTTTTGAGCAATCTGTGCGCCGAAGCTGAGTGTCAGAGGCTTCAGGCAAGCAGGCGGAATCGGGCTTTCGTGGCCCCGCCGGGAGAAGTTGCATCTACTGTTGTGCTCTCCGACTGGCTATCGAATTTGGTCGTTGAGAAACTCGGTCGGCGACCTAAGTCGTCGGGAAAGGGGGGATACATCTATTACGAAAAACCGGGTGACGGTGTTGATCCACACGTAGATGTTGAGGACTATACCCTGAATGTTCTGTTCTCTCTCCATAGTGCGGCTTCGTCAACTTTAGTGCTGTATAACGAGCAGGGAGAACCCAGCCGGATAGGCCTAACGCCCGGTGAGGTTGTTCTCTTTCACGCGGGCAGTACTTTCCATGCGCGAACGCCCACAGGTCCGGGTGAGCGGGTTGTGATACTCGTGAGCGGTTTTCGCTCTGAACCCTTAGCCGAGAATTGATATGGGATAGCCGTTGCTGCCCCACCCTCCTCTTGACATTGGCAGGCGTGAGTCTCGTGGGTGATTGTTAGAGTGACAATTTGGCATGTACCCGGAGCGCCACCCGTTCTGGGATGCGCAGCGACACCAAGTGCCGCTTGCGGCGGTTGCGCATTAAAGGGCCGACGGTCAGCTTGATTACTCCTGGCTCGTCGGCGACAAGGCGTCGCACCGTGTTGGCGCTGAGGTGCCAGCGTTTCGCCAGCTCGCCGACCATGTAGTGCTGATCGTGCGCGATGCTGGTGCCATCAAGCTCCACGGTCGGCCTCCTTTGGCGCGCAAGTGGACTTGCTGAGGGCGATCGGACGAGAACTGAACTCCACGCGTCCCCAGCCTCCCGCCTTCAGCGGGAAGACGATCAGGAACCCAAACTCGTCGAAATGGGCGGCGGCTACCCGGATCTTCAGCTTGGCGTCCTCGAATCAGAATGGTGCCTCGTGGCGGGTGCTGTTGTTTAGCTTCTGGTTGCATCCGTGGCAGAAGACACCATCACAATCGTTGGTTGCTAGTTCAGGTTGCACGCATCAGCCGAAGCACTTGGCTCATCAGTCGTGTCATAGCCCGCTGATCTGGTGCTTGTGGCAAGGGCTTCCATTGCGTTGCGCTTCGCTTCCATGCGAACGTGGCTGTACCGCTCCAGCATCCGTCTGCTGACGTGACCCGCAATCGCCATGATGGTCGAATCCGATGTGCCACCCTCCGCGAGCTGAGTGATAGCGCAGTGCCGGAGATCGTGGAACCGAAAACCCGGCAGCCCTGCTTTCTTCGTCAGAGTCCGCCAAGTTGACCTCCAGCTTTTGACGTGAGTGGTCGGGTCGAACGCGGTGACGTTGTAGCCTATGACCTTCTTGCCGCTGAAGGTGAATTTGGGCACGAAAGCCGCAAAGATGTAATGCGATGGCAGAACCGGGCCGAAGGATTCGGCTCTGCGACGCAGCCGTGCAAGAGCCGAAATAGCCACGTCGGTAAGCGGAACCACCCTTTCTCCGGCACCCGTCTTGGAAGTGCGGATTGTCAGAGTTCGCGCGAACAGGTCAATGTCTGACCATTGGAGGGCTTTCAACTCGCAGCTTCTCGCGGTTGTGTTCAGGCAGAGAATCGCCGCGAGGTAGGCCGTTTCCCACTCAGGCCGCATCACAGCCGTTTTAAGAAGCCGCTGCTTATCTACCTCAGTGGAGTGCCCGCCCTATGGTGCTCGGCTCTTTGAGCGGCCTTATGTCGTCGGCAACACGCGCCCAGAACCTTGCTCGCTTCATCACGCGACGCAGGATGCCCAACTCTGCGTTGAGCGTGGCGGGGCCGACCCCTTGTTCCGCCCTCCACGTCCTGTAATCGGTGATTCGCTTTGCAGTGATGGCCTTGAGCGGTTCCCGTTTGAAGTAGGCTCGCAGTTGTACGAAGAGCTGTTTCTCTTTGGCTTGGCTGGCAGTTGCAAGCTCCAGCTTGCGAGCACTCACGTAATCGTCGGCTGCCTGTCCAAACGGCTGCCGAGCGAGCATTGTTGAGTTTTGCGTCAGTTTTCCTTCGGATGCCTCGGCTATGAGTTGTTTCTCTTTGGCTTGGGCCTCTCGCCAGTCCTTCGTTCCGAGTGACTGCCGGAACCGCTGCCCGTTCACAACGAAATGTGTGTGCCACGTCTTACCGCGCTTTACGAGTGACATTGTCCTTGCTCGCTTTCTTTGTCGTTTTGCTGACAGCTTCCTTCTGATTTTTCTTCGCTCGGTTTTCGCGCCACCATTTCAAGGCGTGTTGGCGCTGCTTCTCGGCTTTGCATATCTCAGCATCGCAAACGATTTGGTCTTTTCGCTTCGCAATGAAGTACGGAGTAACGCAATCAGTGTTGGCGCAACATCGGAAATGACCCCAGTTTTCAAATACACCTTGGATCAGCATCGAGCGAAGGTTTCTCTGCTCTGGAACGAGGCTGCGCGACCTGAGGGAACACCGAAACGCTATGGCGACATTCTCGAAGTGTCCCTCTGTGCTAGGTGGTCTTCTTAAGGAGTTAAATGGCTTAGGGAGCCTCTCCTGAATCTCCTTAGTAGTAAGGACTTCCGAACCGCTGCCTGCTCCGGCGAGGGTCGCCAACATAACCATTTGTTGAGGATTATTTCAGGTTGTTGAACGAGATACTTTCTCAGTACATCAAGAGATATTTCTGCATCGCATTTCCAAATCGCCCGCAGTTCGTCTGCAACGACAAGTAGTTCGTCCGAATCTTCCGGCCAAAGTGTTCCTGACCATCTCCGCCAAAACCAAGTGATCGCGGTTCGTTCTTTCATATTCGCCAGACTGAGAAGCAAATCTTTCCTGTGGCCGTAGCTTCCCTCCAACGACTCGAAATCGAAGACATTCCTTAGTTCTGCCTCGCCTCCAGGCTGCGAAACCCTTGAGCGAATTTCTTGCACAGAAGCCTCTCGAAATTCGATCAGCTTCTTCAAGATGGCGGTGGGCATCTTTCCCTGCTTCGCCCCGTGCGTGAACCCGTCCAGATAAATCTGGAACCGCAGAAGTTTCGCTAAGTCGTCGGGAGTGTCGTCGGGTTGCTGGTGACCGTCGCTCTCCGGTTGGATTTTTGTCTCAGTACCCCCGGTCGGGCGACTAGAGCTTTTCGGTTCGGCTGGTTGCGCCATCATCGGCTCCCTGTGCTTTAGTGCTTGATACTTCATAAGAATAAAGTACTATCGAATCAGATGCAAGGAGAAAGTGAGATTTCAGTGCAAACCACTTCCGCTGTGCCGAGACTGATGGACCTCAACGAATTAGCTGCCCTGTGGCGCGTGAGTCCCCACACAATCCGCGCCTGGGTCCATCAGAAGCGCCTCAACCCCACTAGGATTTGTCGGCGGTTGCTTTTTCACCCGGACGAGTGCGCCGGTTCCTGGCTGCCGGGAACAGCGAGGCTCAACGAAATGTTGAATGAAGGTCCGGGAACGAACCGCAAAGGTGAGGCAACTGACGGTAACAGAGGCGGATAACCATCATGCGAAAGCGTCACCCCAATCACCGCCTCGTCAAAATCCACCGCAACTACACGGTAGGGGAGATCGCCGATTTGTTCGGCACTCACAAAAATACCGTGCGCAGGTGGATCAAGACTGGACTTCCAACCTGCGATAACAAGCGCCCGGTGTTGATTTTGGGCCGTGATCTTATCGCATTCCTTCGGGAACGTCGGGCAAAGAACAAACAGCCCTGTCGGCCTGGAGAAATCTACTGCGTCCGATGCCGCAGCCCGAAGTTTCCTGCGGGGTTTTCTTGATTTTGTATGGAACGAGTCTAGCAGCCGTCGGGGCGGTGGAAATGTGGCAATCGCGCAGCGATTTCCAAGGTGGGTGCGAAACCCGCAGGGTTTTGCATGCACCGTCATTTCCACGGCCCTTCCGCTGGCTGTCGCAACAGCTCGAAGAGTTTGGCCTTGGCTTGCTGCATGCGCTGGGCGGCTTCAGTATCGCTGACCGCAGCAGCGATGCGTTGGAGAACGGCGAGGGTGAGTCCCTGGCGTAGCGGCGGTGCGGGCTGAAGAGCCAGCAAGGTCTCTAGCGGGGTTTGGTAGAGTCGGTAGCGGTAGCGTTGACGGCCTTTCGCGTCGACTTCGATATCGGCTTGGGCGCAGGGGCGATGGTAGTTCAGATAGGGATTCAAGTGCGCGCTGTAGAACTCTTGGATGGGTTCGGCGTGTTCAGCCTGGATGTAGCCGTAGCCCATGTGCTTGCGGATGACCGCGCCATTCTTGGTTTCCACTAGCCCGTTATCGTTGCTGTGCCGGGGGCGACTTTTGGTCTGCTCGATCAGCAACTTATTCAGTAGACCGGCCACGGTCTGGTTGATGAACTCGCTGCCGTTATCGGAGTGAAAACCGCGGATGGGGAAGGGGAACTGGCGTAGCATGGCGGCCAGCACGGGCTCCAGCCAAGCTTCGCTGATGTGGGCGGTGGCGCTGACGATCTCCCACTGCGTGACCTGATCGACAGCGTTGATGTGGTAGACGCCTTTGGCTCCCGGTCGATCGCCCTGATGCACGGTGTCGACGCGCAAATAGCCGGGTTGGCCTTGCGGATCGGGCCGTCGGCGCTCGCCGATGCTGACCGCCGTGGGCCTGGTTTTGGTGTAGTTGAGGCGACGTTCCCGGTAGCGTTGGTGGTGACGCAGGTTGTACAGGTGAGCCACGGAGATAGCGGCCAGTCGCTGGTACTCCGGCTTACCGTAGTCCTGGTACTCGCGCTCGAGAATGCGCCGGGTGGCCGGTCCGCTCAAGGTTTCGTGGGCCTCATCGACGGTGGCCAGCAGTTCGATATCGGCCCTGGTATAGCGTTGTGGGAAGCGGTGCCGTCGATAGTAAGCGGGCTGCAGTTCGCCGTTGGCCAGAAAACGAGCGATCAGCCGCGTCACCTGGGCCCGGCTCAGGCCGGTCATCTTCTCCAGGTAGCGCCGCACCAAGCCACGGGCTTTGCGGCCTTGTTTCGAATATTGCTGTTGGCGCAGAACCTGCTCCACCCAGCCGTAAGTCTGCTGGCGATTTTCCCCTTCGAACCGGATCTCTTCGCTGGCGTTTAGAAAAGCCTCGATCTGATCCAGGCTCAGTTTCTCTGCTTCGTGCACGCTGGTTGTCAATCCTCAGCATGCCATGCGCCCCAGGCTCATCTTGTACTGGAAACTGACTCCGCCTTCAGGCTCATCTTGTATTGGAAGAGACTGCCTTGGGGAGTAGCAAGTAACATACAAGGG
>CAWCTB010000015.1:0-255992 GCA_963798275.1 uncultured Acidobacteriaceae bacterium | reverse complement strand
TCAGATTTGTCATCACGCGCGGAGCGAGGGATCTACTTTCTGACCTCGCCATCGAAAAGCAGATTCCTCGCGCCCGAAACCCGGGCACTAACAATCACAATTCTAGTAGGCGCCGAACTTTTTCATTTGGCATCGCGTCCCTATAATTCGCGATTCTCAGTAAACTCGAAGAACCGCGCTGCTGCTGGCGCGGGTCACCAACTCAGGAGAGCCCATGGCCACCTTCGGACTAATCGAATATGCGGATGCCGGCCCCGAAGTCCGCGCCGTTTATGACGACATCATGGCGACGCGCAAGACCGACTGGATCAACAATTTCTGGAAGGCGATCGCCCACGACCCGGCGCTGCTCCAGCGTACCTGGCAGAGCATCAAGCAGATCATGGCTCCCGGCGCGCTCGATCCGCTGGTCAAGGAGATGCTCTACGTCGCGGTTAGCGTGACCAACGGTTGCGGCTATTGCATCGCCTCGCACACCGCCTCGGCCAAAGCCAAAGGCATGAGCGAGGAGATGTTTGCCGAGCTGATGTCGGTCGTCGGCATGGCCAACGAAACCAATCGCCTGGCCAGTGGCTACCAGGTCGAGATCGACGAAGCATTCAAGCCGCCGCTTCGCTTATAGTGGTAGCAAGTTCGTCCTGCCGCTGCGCAAAGGGGCCTTACGGTGAAAACCAGTATCTTCGAAATCTTCAAGATCGGCATTGGCCCGTCCAGTTCACACACCGTGGGCCCATGCGCGCCGCCCGGCAATTCGTTCTCGATTTACAGGAGGCTGGGCAATTGCACCAGGTGTCCCAGGTGCGGGCGGAGCTCTACGGTTCGCTTGCTTTGACCGGACACGGTCACGCCACCGATCGCGCCATTCTGCTGGGCCTTTCGGGGGAGGCTCCCGATCAGATTGACCCAGCCACCATCGAGAGCAAGACGGAAGCGATCCGCCGCGAGCGATCCATCGCCTTACTGGGGCAGCAGCAGTATTCGATTCGACGAAGCGAGCGATCTCCTCTTCCATAAAGACCGCGTCATGCCGGGACACTCCAACACGGTGCGATTTACCGGCTTTCGACCAATCGGGGCGCGAGTTGGATTCCAGCATCTTTTACTCGGTCGGCGGCGGTTTCATCGCGCGCGAAGGGCAGGACAGCGCCAGCTTCGAGCTGCCCACGCCGCCGTATCCGTTCTCCAGTGCCGATGAACTTCTGGGCATCGGCGATGAACACGGTATTCCCATCTGGAAGATCATCCTGGATAACGAAAAGACCTGGCACAGCGAAGCGGAGATTCGCCAATACGTGGCCCGCATCTGGCAGGTGATGCGCGAATGTGTGCAACGCGGCCTGCGGCAGGAAGGAATCCTTCCCGGAGGCTTGAACGTTCGCCGCCGGGCGCCTCGCCTCATGCGTAAGCTGACAGAGCAGGGCGCCTCCGATCCATTACACGCGATGGACTGGGTCAACGTCTTCGCCATGGCAGTGAACGAGGAGAACGCCGCGGGCGGACGCGTGGTCACTGCTCCCACCAACGGAGCAGCCGGCATAATCCCCGCCGTGGCGCACTACTACACGCGCTTCGTCCCCGAAGCTTCCGACGAAGGCATCTTCCGTTATTTCCTTACCGCGGGAGCGATCGGCGTCTTGTACAAGGAGAACGCATCCATCTCCGGCGCCGAGGTTGGATGCCAGGGAGAAGTGGGCGTAGCGTGCTCGATGGCAGCCGGCGGACTGGCAGCCGCGCTGGGGGGAAGCAATCGTCAAGTGGAATACGCCGCCGAAATCGGCATGGAACACAATCTCGGCATGACTTGCGATCCCATCGGCGGGCTGGTGCAGATTCCGTGCATCGAACGCAACGCCATGGGTTCGGTGAAGGCCATCAACGCCTGCCGTATCGCCATGCGCGAGACCGACGAGCACAAGGTTTCGCTCGACCAGGTCATCGCCACCATGTACCAGACCGGGCTCGACATGCAGTCCCGTTATAAAGAAACGTCCCTGGCGGGACTGGCCCTCAATGTCATCGAATGTTGAAATGCCTCCGTCGCAAGACCGAGACGGATCACTTGGGGCGCGATGAGTCGCGTGGGTTGGCGAGAATCGCCGCTTGGGTCGCAGGATGGAAGTTGTCCACCAGCACAAGGTCGGATTGCGTGTTATCGATTTGCGCCCATAACAACTCGACTCCGTCCGGAGAAAGCGCCATCGACCAGTCGGTAAGGAAATCGGGGTTGTGATACAGCTTTCTCGTCTTGCCGGTTGCGAATTCATATAAGACGAGGTCAGCCCCGGAATCGATAACGTAGATGCCTGTCCTGGCCAGCGCCCAGTGCGAAGGATTGTCCGGCACCGGTGCGCCCCGGACCGGCTCCTCCACTCCGCCATTGGACGGCACCGTCCACAGCGTCGCGTCGGTTCCGCTCTTGGAGTAGTAAATCCGGGAGCCATCGAAGGACTCCACTGGGTACATACCGCCATTCCGAGTGATCTGTTGTTCCGTGCCGCCCGCGGCGGGGACCTTCCAGAGATTCATCGCTCCTGTCCGGTCGGAAGAGAAATAAACGAACTTGCCGTCGCGCGACCAGTTGGGAACCACCTCGTTGGACACCTCAGGGGTCAGCATTCGGGGAACCCCACCGTCGGCCGACGTGACAAAGATCTGTCCGTTGCCATTGCTCTGGGTATCGAACGCAATCCACTGCCCGTCCGGTGACCACCGTGGTGTGCCGGTCAAGGGAGCTTTGAGAAAGGTGAGCTGAATCGCGTTGCTGCCGTCGCTACGGCACTTCCATATTTCCCAGAAGCCGGAGCGGTTCGACTGAAACGCGATCTGCTTGCCGTCCGGTGAAAACGAGGGAGCAGCCTGTTCGCGCGTGCTGGTGATGAGCGGCGCTGGAACCGACGATACGTGGCCCGGTCTTATCCAGTGAAAGACGCCAGATGTTGGCACTCCATGATCCCCGCGCGTACACCAGCCTGGCGCCGCGGACAGCGGGATTCAATACCGTCTCGGGAAGTCCGGGGATCACCATGAAGGTGCGATCGTTGCCGAATGCCGCAACCATGCGCAACTTCTCGCCACCCAGCAACAGATACCTCCCATCGTCGCTCCAGGCCAACCCGTCGATCGGATCGTGATTCTCAAAGGTAATTTGCCGGGCCTCGCCGCCTTTGGCCGGCAGGAGAAACACCTGTTGAAACGTACTGGTCCGTCGCTCAAAGGCGATCCAGTGCCCGTCGGGAGAAAATTCTGGATCGCCATCGCCGGCGGACTGCGGACCGGCATGCGTCAGAGGAATAGAAGCCAGAGTCTGGAGGTCCAGCAAGAATAGAGACGGATAGGTTTGGTCAGGAGCGACATCGCAGTACACCAGGGAGTTCCCGTCGGGTGCGATGCTGAAACCTCGTTGCCGCACCTGGCCCCCATGCAGGTGCAAAGTCACCAGCCGCCGTATCGTTCCTCCCACGGCCGGGACGCTGTAAATGCCGGGTGCCTCGGATCCCCTGCGCACGAACAAGATGTATCGGCCATCGGGAGTCCATTCCGGCGCCCCATCGGAGGCCTCCAGCGGATCGGTGATCTTGGTGGCCTGCTCCTCACCGATCTGCTTGACGTAGATGGCGAATGTGTTCTTGCTGTCGGGTCCCGTCCAGGAGAAGGCGACTTTGTTCCCGTCGGGCGCGAGCGCCGGAGAATATTCCAGTCCCGGATAGGTGGTCAGTGACGAAACCGCGTAGGTGATCTGCGCGGGACGATGAATCGCCGCCAACCAGGCCGCAACCGCCACCCCCAGCAGGAGTAGGCCGCTTGCCCCAACCGTCGGCCATTTCCACCAGGCGGCGAAAGCGGACGCGCCCGGCGCCGCACCGCTCTTTACCGCCTCGCGCTCGGTTCCTGCAGCCACGCCTGTCGCGGCGGCATCGGGCCGAAACTCCGGCGACTTCATCCGCGTGCTTTCGCCTTCGCGGGCAACCAGCGTTACCGGGGCAATGAAGCGATATCCGCGACGGGATTGGGTTTCGATATAGCGGGGATTGGCTGCGTCGTCTCCGAGCACTAACCGCAGCTTGCTGATGGCGGTGTTCAGGCCGCGGTCAAAGTCCACAAAAGTGTCGGCTGCCCAGATCTGCTGCCGGAGTTCTTCGCGGGTTACCAGATCACCTGGGGCGCTCCAACAGGGCCAACAACACGCGCAAAGGCTGTTCTTGCAGGTGCAAACGAACGCCGCTCTTGCGGAGTTCTCCGGCTCGCGCCGACAGCTCATACTGCCCGAAGCGGAAGATTCGATCGCGCTGAGACTCTATCTTAACTGTGCCCAAGCGAGGATCCATCAACTGACCTTCGGCCAAAGCATAATACACAATGCGTTACGCGTGAAGCGCGTCGTCGTGCCAGGAGAATCACAGGGAGGGCTTTACTGGGGATTCAGCGTTAAGCGGGCGAAAAACACAGGTTACGGCAACCTGATCCTGGCACCAAGCGCATGTTACCGCGTCGACTCCCCATACCGGCCTTCGATGTTATGCACACTCCGACCAGGATAGCGGAATAGATTCTCCTGTGAGTGCTCCATTCCTGCTACCACGTTTCGGGCATTCTGTTCTGTGACGATTCGGGTACCCGATCAGTAAGCCAGCCATGAGTTGGGTTTACATTCCCCTTCCGCTCGCCAGAATGCCCAACAGTCAATCAACAACTAAGATTTATACATTTAGAATCAGTATATTATCTGGCAATATTTTTTTAATGGCAAGATTATGCCAGAGGTATTGTGCTGTGTCCACAACCGATACAAACTCGTCGCATGCCTGGGCTCTAGAGATGGGGACAGCGTGGTCGACGCGCGACCAGGGCGAGAGGTTCTCCTGGGAGAGACAGCTCGCATGCACGAACGGCCAGTATCTAATCTGGCCTGTTCCCCATTTTTTGCGATCCCCTTCGAGCACTTTCCGCCCCAGTATCTTTGCCTAAAACAGGAGTGCGCCATCCCTGTTACGAGTGTTTCACCGGGTACTTCTGGAAAATCTTGGCGATGGCGTCGTTCACCTCCTGCATAAGCTTGTTCGGGTCGTGAGTCGACACCGCTTCCATCGACATGCCTCGCCAGGCCAGCTTCTTGGCGCTAACGTCTATCAGGTCCACCACCAACTGCCCCTTGTGGACGGTCACCGTGGTATTGCCCCACATGCCAATATCCGCTGGCCCGGACAGGCTGGGATCGAAGGGCGGAATTCCACCGGTCGCCATGTACAGCGGATCGTTGGAGGTCAGGGTCTCGTCATCGTCAATCGAGCCATAAACCTGGATGATCAAGTCGGGATTGGTCTGCACTTTCTGCAATCCCAGGCCGGTCATTTGCTGCTCGATCGCGCCGACGACGTCGGCCGCCAGTAAAGGATGGGCGACCGCTCCATGTGGGGCCCATGCGTAGGTCTTGAACTTGGCGAAATCGAGACCCTTGGCGTAGGTTACAGTGATTTTGTCGCGCGCCGCAGCCGGCAAGCACGACAGAAGCAGCAATATGGCAATGCTCATCCAACCCGAGTTCGCCCGCAACGTCTTCCGGGACATTCTTCCCTCTTCCTGCCCTCCCCTGCGTGACACAGAGGCTCTGCCTGCCATCGATAGATTCGCTGACGCGCGTTACGGCGCTAGCTCTTAGGCCATTGTTTGAACATCTTCTGCACGGCCTTGTTCACCATTTCCTGGTTCTTGTTGCCGTTGTTGTTCAGAGTGTCCTGCGCGATTCCGCGCCAAATCAGCGATTGCTGCTTGGCGTCGTAAAGACTGACGATCATGGT
Organism: uncultured Acidobacteriaceae bacterium; assembly: GCA_963798275.1. Taxonomy (GTDB): domain Bacteria; phylum Acidobacteriota; class Terriglobia; order Terriglobales; family Acidobacteriaceae; genus CAWCTB01. Next base: position 250,197 of record CAWCTB010000015.1, on the reverse strand, counting down.
CGCTTCGACGTTCTGCTCCGGACTAATGCTACCCATGCCACCACCAATACCTCGCATGCCCCACGCATTCCACGACGTCTGCTCTCTCTCCCCGCCGCTCGCCGTTAGGATCAGATCGGGATTCTGCGACTCCTGCACCTTCTGCAGTCCCTTCTGCGACATGGCGCTCTCGATGTCCTGCTGCGCTACCTGCGCCAGGATGGAATTGCGAATCTCGTTCTTGTTGTTACTGCCCCACGCGTACGTGTGATACTGCGAGAAGCTGGCATTGTGGTTGTAGTTGACGGAGACCTGTTGAGCGAACCCGGCGCCCACAAATGCGGCCAGCAGCATCGCTCCCAGCAGAAATCCATATTTCATCGACATCCTCCTCGTGTAGTCCTGGCAGATTGCACGCAGGGCAACCTGCCGATCGGTTCCAGAACTCGTAGGCTCAATCTGGCTTGATTGCAGAACAACGACGGATCCAAAATCGAACGCCGCCTAGCTTGAGGTGGCGGAGGACCTGGGCTCGGCCCCAGGCGAACCGCCATCAAGATTATATGTTGCGATTGTCATCCGAGTTTCCAACCAATGCCATGGTCGGCGGCGAGGTATCTTCAGACTATGAACAAGCCCCACACGGCAGACCGATAGCCATCCACAACATAACATCCAGGCATCGGAAGGGAGGCCCGCAGACCTCCCTTCGCATTGTTGGACTGACGGAACCCTACTGCTGCGGAGCCGGTTCTTCGCCGGCATGCGCTGCCTTCTTCGCCTTCTCTCCGGTGCGCTTTACGGTGATCGAATTGGCAAGCCGGAAGCTCACGGCTGATTCGGCCGGAATCTGGAGGTCTTTATTGCCGGTAAACGCCGCGCCGGCAGTGCCTGCGCCGGCTCCGACCAGGCCGCCGATCAGGGCTCCCTTGCCTCCGCCAGCGAGTCCGCCAATCAAGGCGCCGGCGCCGGTTCCGCCACCAACCGCTACGGCAGTGCGCTTGCCCTTGCCTTTCACGGTCTGTGTGTATGTCGAGGTGGCAATCTGCGTGGGTACGCCACGAACGTCGATCGAGTTTAAGGAGATGGAAAGAAGTCCCTCGCCCTTGAATTTGCCCGGTGACTTGGATTCCACAACGCTTCCGCTGACGCCTGCGCCGGCCGGAATGGCAACTTCACCCTCGACGGCCACCGAGCGCGCCAGGGTTCCAGTGAACGGCTGGCCGGCTTCGGCCGTCTTGGTGTCCAGCGTCGAACCCATTTTGATCACCAGAGTGGTTCCCGCCGGAACCACCAGCGGCGGCGGTGGAGGCGGTGGAGGAGGCGCCTGGGTTTCCGCTACAGGTGCGGCGGCCGGGGCAGCTTGCTGCCCGGGCTGAGTGTTCTGAGCTGGTGGGTTCGTGGCAGCCGGCTGTTGCGCAGTCTGATCGGCGGTCGCCGGCGGCGTCTGGGTCGCCGGAGTCTCAGTCTTCTTACTGCAGCCAATGCTGGCCGCAAGCATCGCGCTCAGTAAAAGCGCGGCAAATCGAGTACGCATAATTCCTCCATGTGGGTGTGAAGCCGGATCGAACACAATCCAGCCGAGAGCGGCGGACAAGCGCGATGTTACAGCGCTTTCGCGCTCTTAGGTTATCAGCGCCAGCAGGATTGCAGAAGTGAAAAATCAATTCGCACTCCCGCATTAACCCGACGGACAAAACGGGACGTTGGTTTTCGACAGGAGGCTAATTGTTGGATGCCTCCGGCGTAATTTCCAAGGCGGTGTCGGTTTGCCGAGGATGCCCCACGTAGCGCGAAGAAACCAACCACTCCCGCGATCAGAGACGCTATCAGCACCGAAGCTTTGGCCTCCACCAGATGCTGCGGATCGCCGAAGGCGAGCGAGCTAATAAAGATCGAAACCGTAAACCCGATGCCGGCCAGCATACCAACCGCGCTGATCTGCCGCCAATTCACGTGATTCGGCAGGCTGGCAATGCCCAGTTTCGCAGCCAGCCGGGAGAAGCCGACGATGCCCAGAGGTTTGCCAACGATGAGACCCACCAGCACCCCCCAGGCGATATGGCTGCGCAGGAGACTGCTGGCGGCGCCACCTCCGAACTCGACTCCTGCGTTGGCAAGCGCGAACAGCGGGAGAACCAGGAACGAAACCCAGTCATTGAGTTTGCGGGTCAGACGCTCCGAATCGGCTTCCGTGGCCTGGATCAGTTGTTCGAAAACGCCTAAGGAGACGAGTCGCCTTCGCCTCATCGCCTTCGGCGACGGCCAAACGGAACTCATTCACGATATCGGTCCCGATATTCTGAAAGTCCTTGAAGCTGAGGCGAGCCGTAGTTGGCACCAGAAAGCCCAGAATCACGCCCGCGATGGTGGCGTGTATGCCCGATTTCAAAATAGCGACCCAGAAGGCGACCGACAATACGAAGAGGAGAATGGGACGGGTCAGGCCGATCCGACGCAGCCCCAGCATGAGCCCAACGATCACAGCACCGATGACCAAGGCTTGCAAATGAACCGTTTCGGTGTAGAAGACAGCAATGACGGCAATGGCGCCGATGTCGTCGGCAATGGCCAGCGACAACAGGAAGACCTTCAGCTCGGAAGGAATGCCCTTCACCATGGACAGCACGCCCAGCGAGAAAGCGATATCCGTCGCCATGGGGACGCCCCATCCATGCTGGCCGGGCTGGTGGAAATTGAGGGCGACATAAAGCAGCGCCGGGGCCACCATGCCGCCCAGGGCGGCGACAATCGGTAGGGCGGCACGGCGCATGTCAGAAAGTTCCCCATGCACAATCTCATGCTTGATCTCCATCCCCACCAGGAAGAAGAAGATCGCCATGAAGGCATCGTTGATCCAGGCATGTACGGGCAACTGGATATGATAGAGGGTGAGTTCGAGGTCCCACACTTTGTGATAGGAGTCGTGCCAGGGTGAGTTGGCCCACACCAGCGCGGCGATGGCGGCCGCGAGCAACACGATGCTGCTCACACCCTGAATGTGAATGAACTCCTGGATGGGCATCACCAGCGTGCGGGTCACCAGCGACTCTCGGATCTGAACTTCGAGCGCTCCGGCAGTGCGGGGCGGGATGCCTGTGTTCTGTGCCATTAGCCCTAGAGTTTACATGGCAAAGCGGCGCGAGATCAGCCCTCAAGCGGCTGCAGGTTCACGCAACCGTAATGTCTTCTTCCCTCCGTTGCCGGGCCGGAATCAGATATCCTGTCGCTGCATGGAAGCCTTCATACGCAATGTTCTGCTGGTCTTCGCCGCGCTGTTTCCCATCGTGAATCCGTTGGGCATGGCCCCGATCTTTGCCGGGATGACGGAGTTCTACGACGAGAGCACCCGCCGCACGGTCGCCATGCGGGTGGCGGTGAATGGCGTCATTTTGCTGGTGGGATCGATTTTCGTCGGCTCGTACATCCTGGAGTTCTTCGGTGTCAGCATCGCAGCCGTGCAACTCGGCGGCGGCCTGGTTGTCACCATTGCGGGCTGGCAGATTCTGAATCGCAAGACGGATGTGAGTGAGCGGCAGGCCGAAAGCAAGCCGAAAACGGAAGAAATACTCGCGAAGGCGTTTTATCCCCTGACGATGCCATTGACGGTGGGTCCGGGTTCGATCGCGGTTGCCATTACGCTGGGCAGCAATAGTCACGCTGAGACTCATCTGCAACTGATCGTAAGCGCCCTGGCGGGCGTGATCGGCATTCTGGCCATCGGACTGAGCATTTACCTGAGTTATCGCTACTCGGAAGGGCTGGAACGACTGCTGGGACCGACAGGTTCAAGCATTCTGATCCGGCTGTCAGCGTTCATCGTGGTGTGCATCGGAATCCAGATCATGTTCAACGGGCTGGCTGCGTTCTATGTACACGGGCTGCACAACGCATAGCCACGCCTTTGACGCAGGCACCTCCTGCGAATAGCCGCGGCGTCTATTGTGGCGCGGCCCAAGCCATGCCATCGGCGAGCTTTCCAGTGTCGATCAGACGGGACACCTTCCAGTTCACCAGGTCGATCTCGGCTACCTGATTGCTCTCATCGCAGGAGACGTAAGCAACCTTGTCGTCCGGGGCGAACCAGGACCGCCTGCGGGACCTTCGGCACATCGAGGGTGCGAACCACCTTCATTTGCTTGAGGTCGATCACTGCCAGTTGGTTGGTTGTCTGTACTGCAAGCAGGAGGAAGCGGCCATCGTGAGTGGGAGCGCTACCGTAGCCCAGGCCGGGCAGCGGAATCCAGTTCTTGATCCGGTTGCTGGCCGTGTCAATTACCGCGAGCTGCGGTTTCGTCTGGTCGGAGGTAAACACCAGGCGATCGTCGGGCGAGATGGAAATACGCTGAATCTTTTTCGCAACCGGGATCACGACAAGCGTCTTGCGCGCGGCGATGTCGAGCACAGAGACCGTTCCCGGGCCAACGTTGGCGGTATATCCGCGCTTGCCGTCGCGCGATAGGGCGAGCATGTGCGACTCCGGTTGGCTGGTGGGAATTGTGCCTACCACCTTCAACGTCTTCGGATCGACGATGGTGACGGTTTGATCGAGTTCGGTGGTGACGTAGATCAGGCCATCCCTGGGGCCGAGGACAGGGAGGTGCGGGCGAACTCCGTGGCCGAAGTCGACATTGCCAACGATCTTGTGCGAGGCCACGTCGATCACCACCATGTTGCGGCCATCGCTACCGGGCAGGCCTACGCCGGAGTCACCATAGATCGGCACAAACGCAAGACGGCCATCGGCCGAAGCCGCGACTTCATGCCCGGTGACGCCGTTTTCGGGCACCGACGCGACTAACTTGGCAGTCGCTGGATCGACGATAGCAAGACTTCCGGCCCCCTTTTCTATAACCAGAAGTGTGGCCTTTGCGGCGTCTGTTTTCGCTGCAACATCTGTCTGCGGCAGAACAGCGAGGGCAATCACGAATAGCAAGAGAACAGCGCGCAACATGCAGGGCACCTCCGGCGACCGTGGAACTATACCGCAGTCGGAGGCAGCAACGTTGGTGACGTGCAAGGCGCAGCCGGCAACGCCGCCGCGGAAACGTGGACCGCCCGGCAGCGACGCACGAAGAGGACCTATCCGTTCTCTCGCTTGTGGCAGTCCACACACTTTACCGGCGCAGCTTTGCCATTGGCATTCTCGGTCTTGTGGCAACCGATGCACAGGCCGGCAGTAGCCGTGGGATTGTGAAAGGCCGCTTGCAATTTTGCTACATGCGGGGTCGCTGGATTGGTGTGACAGTCCGTGCAGGCTTCCTGGGGCGACTTCAGGGGCTTCTCCGGCTTCGAAGGGTGGTGACAGACGCTGCATTTGCCGGCGACCTTGAGGTGTGCAGGATGGTCGAATTTGACCGCGCCCATCGGCGCGCCTTGTAGAATCACTGGCCCCTTTGGCGCTTCCTGTGCGGTGGCGATCCCGAGCGTGAGGAACAGTGTGAGTCCGGACAAAGCAATGCGTAGCTTCATGAGTCCTCTTCCTGGGCGCGGACTGAATCTTTAACGAAGCGATTCCGCCCTGGATTCTAGGTGATCGGCAGCCCTAGTTTCAGTGACGTAGCTTGCACGGGCGTGTGACATGTGCCTTGTAGCCAGCGGGCACGGTGGATTTTTCTTCGGGAGAGGAACGTCAAGGGCCAATTTGTAATCCGCAGTCAAAAGCCAAGGAAACGTGGAAACTTCACGCGCGCGCCAGTCATCTCTGTAAGTGTTGAAGCAAGGGACCGAAAGCCGACGCTCATGAAGAAACCGACTCCAGCTCTGATCCTTGTTGTGGCGCTTGTGCTGGCCATCCCACTATTGCTGGCTGCGTCCGCGGTGCCGCCGGTCGGCAGCGTAGCTCCCGACTTCACCTTGAACTCACAGGAGGGCAAACCGGTCACGCTCTCGCAGTACCGCGGCAAGTGGGTGGTGTTGTACTTCTATCCCAAGGACATGACCAGCGGGTGCACGATTGAGGCGCACAACTTCGAGCGCGACCAGGCGAAGTTCCAGGCCAAGGATGCGGTGATCCTGGGTGTGAGCGTGGACGACACCAAGTCGCATCAGCAGTTCTGCACCAAAGAAGGCTTGACCTTCAAGCTGCTGTCGGACACCAACCACAAAGTCTCCAGCGAGTACGGATCGCTGACCAACCTCGGCCTGGTGAAGTTCGCCGACCGCCACACCTTCGTTATCGATCCTCAGGGTAAGATCGCGAAGGAGTACCTGGACGTGGATCCCAACACGCACAGCCAACAACTGCTGGCCGACCTGTCACAATTGCAGAAATAGTTCTTCGCACTCCTGACCTCATATGAAATACGATGCCATCCTGCTTGTCTCGTTCGGAGGACCCGAGCGTACCGAAGAAGTGATTCCGTTCCTGGAGAATGTGCTGCGAGGCAAGAACGTGCCGCGGGAGCGCATGTTCGAAGTGGCGGACCACTATTACCACTTCGGCGGGAAAAGCCCGATCAACGAACAGAACCGGGAGCTGATCCAGCGCCTGAAAGTGGAGCTTGAACAACACGGCATAAACTTTCCGATCTATTGGGGTAACCGTAACTGGCATCCCATGCTGGCGGACACCTTGCGGCAGATGAAAGCCGCTGGCGTGCGGCGCGCGCTGGCGTTCGCGACCTCGGCCTACAGCTCGTATTCCAGTTGCCGGCAGTATCGCGAGAACATCGCGGCAGCACAAGCCGCCGCGGGAGAGGGCGCCCCGGCCGTCGACAAGATTCGCGTCTTCCACAACCATCCGGGATTCGTGGAGGCAAACATCGCGCAGGTTCGTGAGGCACTGGAGAAGATTCCGCAGGAGCTCCGGGCTGCCGCCCGCATCGCCTACACCGCGCACAGTATTCCGGCCAGCATGGCGCAGAGCTGCAATTACCAGCGGCAACTGCTGGAAGTGGCGAGGCTGGTCTCCGAGGCGCTGGGGCGCGAGCCAGACCCGCTGGTGTTTCAAAGCCGCAGTGGGCCGCCATCGCAACCCTGGCTGGAGCCGGATATTCTGCAGCATCTGCGCACCCTCCAGCGGCAAGGTGCAACCGATGTGGTGATTGCGCCGATAGGGTTCGTCTCCGATCACATGGAAGTGATGTACGACCTCGACACCGAGGCGGCAGACCTATGCGGCAAGTTGGGGATCAACATGGTGCGGGCGAGGACGGCGGGATCGCATCCGCGATTTGTCAGCATGATTCGCGAGTTGATTGAAGAGCGGATGAACGAGAATTCGCCGCGCCCGACGGTCGGCATCTATCCGGCGAATCCGGATATTTGCGCGATCGATTGCTGCCCGATGCCGGTGCGAGCGGTGGCGCCGAGCGTCGCAGGTGCGGCACTGGGCTAGGCTGTTTGCCGCGGACAAACCGAGTTACCTCAGGGTCCGACGCCCATTCTTGCAGGGCCTGGTTACGGCCCTGCCGAGGCTGAACCCCTTCCATCTCAATTTCCGGGACGACTATTAGTACTGCACCACCACCTCGGTTCCGGTCTGGACGAACGGCACCTCGAAGGCGGCGCTCTTTTGCTGTTGGTCGTACTTGACGCTGCTGACGCGTTGGCCGCCGACGGTGACCGAGGTCGGAGCGTTCTTCGCGCCGAACACTACCACAGCGTAGGACTTCCACCAGGGCGTGTACTTCCCTTCCGATGGGCCAATCTTCAGGGTTAGCGACTGGTCCGAAGCTGCGCCGTTGATTGCCGCACGGAAAAATTCGCCGCGCTTGTAGGCGAAAGTGTTGCCGTCGTCGGCGTAGAGGCTTCCCTGGAGCTTGGCAGCGGTGTAAACGCGCAGCTCCAGCGGACCCTGCGGCGTCAGGTCAGTGTTTTGCACCAGCGGCTGCCGCGGAATGACCGATCCGCCGAGCACGAGCACGGGCAACTCGTCGAGCTTGGGGTTGAAGTGAATCACTGCGCCCGATGTCTTCCTTGGGCTTTCCCTGCACCGCGCTGCCGGTCCAGTAGTCGTACCAAGTGGCGCTGGGCAGCAGCGTGTTGTAACCGTCATAGAAATTCTTAGTCGGCGGAGCGACCAGCAGAGCGTCGCCGAACATATATTGTTCTTCGGCCTCGCGCATGTACATGTGGGGATCGTCGGGGAAATTCAGGAACATCGGGCGCATCAGGGGGACGCCGGTGCGCGAGGTTTCCTCCATGTTGGCGTAAATGTAGGGCAGCAGGCGATAGCGCTCTTCGATGAACTTCTTGCGGATGGCCTCGTGTTGGGGACCATCGACCCACGGCTCGCGATCGCGCGTGCCCTTAGCTGCGTGGTTGCGATCGATGGGCAGAAAGGTGCCCAGTGCGGTCCAGCGAGTCAGCAGTTCGGGCGTCGGCGAGCCGGAAAATCCGCCGACATCGACGCCAACAAAGGGATAGCCCGAGACGCCCAGTCCGGTCACAGTAGGCAGTGACAGCCGGTAATGGTTCCAACTGGCCTGGTTGTCGCCGGTCCAGGTCGCGGCGTAGCGTTGTGCGCCGGCGTAGGCAGCACGGGTCAGAACGAAGGGCCGAAGGTCGGGCTGCAGCGCCAGCAGGCCTTCGTAGGTGGCGTGAACGTTTTCCAAGTCCAAAGACATTGTGGATCTCGCGCTGATCGGTCTTGCGTCCCTCGACGGAGCTGACCACGTCAAGCGGCATGGTTTTGTCTGGACGGAAAAATATCGAGGGCTCATTCATGTCGTTCCAGAAACCGCGCACGCCCATCTTGACGAAGTCTGCGTAAAGCGAGCCCCACCATTTCCGGACCTCAGCGCGGGTGAAATCGGGAAAGGCGCTAGGCCCCGGCCAAACCGGCCCGATGTAGTTCGAGCCATCGGGATTCTTCACGAAGTAGCCGCCCTTCACGCCCTCGTCATAGGGCTTGTAACCGGGTACAGCGGCGATGTGCAGATCGGTGATGAGGACGGTCTTCCAGCCGGACTGGCCGAGGTCCTTGATCATCTGCTCGAAGGTGGGGAAGGTTTGGCGGTTGATGGTGAACGGCCGCAGCTTGTCCTGGTAGTCGATGTCGAGGTAGATGACATCGGCGGGGATATTGCGCTTGCGGAACTCGCTGGTGACCTGGCGCACGCGGCCCTCGCTCATGTAGCTCCAGCGGCACTGCTGGTAGCCGAGGGTGAACAGCGGCGGTAGCGGCGTGCGGCCGGTCAGCGCGGTGTAATCTTCGATGACCTTTTTCGGCTCGGGGCCGTTGATGAAGTAGTAGTTCAGTTCGCCGCCGGGCGCGCCAAAGGAATAGAGATCGTCCAGAAACTTGCCGAACTGGAAGTTGGTGCGGAAGGTGTTGTCGAAGAAGATGCCATAAGCCTTGCCTCCGCGCACCCCCATGAAGAACGGAATGCTCTTATAGAGCGGGTCGGTTGACTCCTCCCACATCACCGAGTCGGTGTTCCACATGGTGAAGCCGTGGTTGCGGCGGTCTTCGGATACGGCTTTGTCGCCCAGGCCGTAATAATGCTCATCCTCGGGCATGCGCTTCCAGGTCTGGAAGCCCTCGGGGGTGTAGACGAACGGCAGGTCCGAGCGATCCATCAGGATCAGCCGGCCGGCGGTGTCGTAGATGGTGACGGCCAGCGACGACTTGTTGACCACCACGCTCAGTTCGCCGGTCTGGAGAACGACTTCCGGGGCCTTGTCGGTGACCTTCGTCGCCGGCGGTACCAGACCGGTGTCCTGGACGACGGCAAACGATTCGTAGGGGCCAAACGGTTTGTCGTGAGCGTAGCGAAAGCGAATAACCGTGGGACTGATTGCCGTGACCCGGAGCACAGTCCGGTCGAGCCCGAGTTCGATGCCGTGGGGAATTTCGTTGACGGTGGTTTGTTGATCCATGGTGTGGGAGTTGGATGATTGCGCGAAGCCCGCGGCAGAGAGCAGAAACAGCAAGACCGTTGTCAGTTTCATGGTTGGTCAACCGATGCCGAACTTTAAGGCGAGCGGCGCGAGGTGTCAAATGGATTGACTCAGGCGACGGCAGCCGATCGGCTCAGTACACTGCTCTCATGCCTGACTCATTCCATCAAGCTGTGGACGTGCCTGTTCTCGAGACCGAGCGGCTCAAGCTGCGCGGCCATCGCCTTGACGACTTCGCCGACTCCGCCACGATGTGGGCCGACCCCAAGGTTACCCGGTACTTAAGACGCCAGCCGTTCTCGGAAGAGGAGTCGTGGACGAGACTGCTGCGCTACGTGGGACATTGGGCGGTGCTGGGGTTCGGCTATTGGGTGGTGGAGGAAAAAGCAGCCGGCAGGTTCCTTGGCGAGGTTGGATTCGCCGACTACAAGCGGGACATTGAGCCGTCACTCAATGGCGTGCCGGAAATCGGCTGGGTTTTTGCTGTGCACGGACACGGCAGGGGCTACGCAACGGAGGCTGTGAGCGCGGCCATTTCCTGGGGCGAGCAGCATTTCGGAGCAGTACGGACGGCCTGCATCATCGGCCCTGAGAACCTGGCATCGATTCGGGTGGCGACGAAGTGCGGATACCGGGAACTGCAGCTCACCACGTACAAGGGAGAGCCGACGGTGATGTATGTGCGCGAAGGGGCTGCGGCGGGGTAGGGCATGCCGGGTGTTTGGATATAGGGGTCCTTCAACTGCGTTGGGTCGCCCGGGCGACCTCACTCCGCCCGCCCAGGATGGCAAACGCTCTCCTGAACCCCTGCGCAACCAATAGGACCCAACTCCTCCCTCAGACTCTACGAACCCATGTATGTGACGCGCATCACAGACTAGTTAGTACCTCGATCACAGCCCTTCGCCCGCCCGCCCGATATCTTAAAGAGTACCGATTTTCTAGCCGCATGACAGGCCGGGACCGATGACACCCGGACTGGGGGAAAAGAAGTGAAAACAACCGAATACCCTGTCTCGCCGTCCGCCACCCATTCTTCGGATTCCAATTCGGCGGCCAGTGAGGCCGTTTCGCTGCGCAGCTCTACGGAAAACGAGGCTCGCGCTGGAGGCAAAATGCCCAGAAATAAAGTGACACTCGATGGCAACGAAGCGGTTGCCTACGTGGCCTACCACGTGAGCGAGATCGCCGCCATTTATCCCATCACTCCGTCCTCTCCCATGGGAGAGTCGTCAGACGCCTGGTCGGCGATCGGCGAGAAGAACATCTGGGGCGCAGTCCCCAAGGTGATCGAGATGCAGAGCGAAGGCGGAGCGGCCGGCGCGCTGCACGGCGCGTTACAGGCCGGAGCGCTGGGCACGACCTTCACCTCGTCGCAGGGCCTGCTGCTGATGATCCCCAACATGTACAAGATCGCGGGCGAACTGACGCCGACGGTGATTCACGTGGCGGCACGCGCGGTAGCGGCGCAGGCGCTGTCGATCTTCGGCGACCACCAGGACGCGATGGCCACGCGCCAGACGGGCTTCGCCCTGCTGTCGTCGAACTCGGTGCAGGAGGCGATGGACCTGGCGCTGATCGCCCATGCCGCGACCCTGGAATCGCGCATTCCTTTCCTGCATTTCTTCGACGGCTTCCGGACCTCGCACGAAGTCTCGAAGATCGAAGAGCTGAGCCTCGACGACATGCGCGCCATGATCGACGACAACCTGGTGCGCGCCCATCGCGAGCGGGCGCTGTCGCCGGACCATCCGGTGCTGCGCGGCTCGGCGCAGAACCCTGACGTTTACTTCCAGGGCCGCGAGGCGGTGAATCCGTACTACCTGGCCTGTCCGACCATCGTGCAGAACGTGATGGACAAGTTCGCGAAGCTCGTCGGGCGACAGTACAACCTGTTCGACTACGCCGGCGCTCCCGACGCCGAGCACGTGATCATCATGATGGGCTCGGGCGCGGAAGCGGCACACGAGGCAGTCGAGTACCTGGCCGCGCAGGGCAAGAAAGTGGGCCTGCTGAAAGTGCGGCTGTACCGGCCATTCTCGATCGAGCACTTCCTGAAGGCGCTGCCCGCGACAGTGAAGAGCATCGCCGTGCTGGACCGCACCAAGGAACCGGGGGCGATTGGCGAGCCGCTTTACCAGGACATCATCACGGCGCTGACCGAAGGCTTCACCGCCGGCAAGTCGCCGCTGCCGAGCTTCCCGAAGGTGGTTGGCGGGCGATATGGCCTGTCGTCGAAGGAATTTACCCCGGCGATGGTGGCTCGCGTCTTCGCAGAACTGGCCCAACCGGCGCCGCAAAACCACTTTACGATCGGCATCAACGACGACGTGACGCACACCAGCCTCGACTACGATCCGGAGTTTTCCACGGAAGCAGACGAGACGGTGCGCGCCATGTTCTTCGGGTTGGGCGCCGACGGAACCGTAGGCGCCAACAAGAACACGATCAAGATCATCGGCGAAGATACCGACCTCAACGTCCAGGGCTACTTCGTGTATGACTCGAAGAAGTCGGGCTCGGTGACGACTTCGCACCTGCGCTTCAGCAAGAAGCCGATCCGCTCGACCTATCTGATCTCGCGGGCGAACTTCATCGGCTGCCACCAGTTCAGCTTCATGGAGCGGCTGGATGTGCTGCGGGCAGCCGATCCGGGCTCGGTCTTCCTGCTGAACAGCCCGTTCGGTCCGGAGGAAGTCTGGGACAACCTGCCGCGCTCGGCGCAGAAGGCGATCGTCGAGAAGAAGCTGAAGTTCTACGTGATCGACGCGGTGGAAGTCGCCAAGGCGGCCGGGATGGGCGGCCGCATCAACACCGTCATGCAAACCTGCTTCTTCGCCATCAGCGGCGTATTGCCGCGCGACGAAGCAATCGCCAGCATCAAGCACTCAATCGAAAAGACCTACGGCAAGCGCGGCGAATCGGTGGTGCGCAAGAACTTTGCCGCCGTCGATTCCTCGCTGGAAAACCTGCACCAGGTGAAGGTGCCGGACGGCGATCACCTCGAAGTTCGAGATCCGGCCGCCGGTGCCGGAGAACGCCCCGCAGTTTGTGCGCAACGTCGAAGGCCTGATGATTGCCGGCGATGGCGACCTGCTGCCCGTGAGTGCCATGCCGGTCGACGGCACCTTCCCCACAGGCACGACGAAGTGGGAAAAGCGCAACATCGCGCTGGAAATTCCAGTGTGGGATGAGCAGCTCTGCATCCAGTGCGGCAAGTGCGTGATGGTATGCCCGCACGCCGTGATCCGCGCCAAAGTCTACGATCCAGCAACCGTCAACCACGTGCCAGAGGGCTTCCAGACGGCAGTGCCCAAGTGGCGCGAATTCACCGAGCTGAAGTACACGCTGCAGGTGGCTCCGGAAGACTGCACCGGATGCGGGCTGTGCGTGGCGGTGTGCCCGGCCAAGAGCAAGAGCGAGGCCAAGCACCGCGCCATCAACATGGAGCCCCAGCCTCCGTTGCGTGAGCGCTACAACCAGTACTGGGACTACTTCCTGAGCATTCCGGAGCTGTCGCGCGAGAAGTTGGCGCACGGGCAGGTGAAAGATGCGCAATTGCTCGAGCCGCTGTTTGAGTTCTCGGGCGCCTGCTCGGGTTGCGGCGAGACGCCGTACATCAAGGTGATGACGCAGTTGTTCGGCGATCGCGCCCTGATTGCCAATGCGACGGGCTGCTCGTCGATTTACGGCGGCAACCTGCCGACCACGCCTTACAGCGTGAATGCGGAAGGACGCGGCCCGGCCTGGTCGAACTCGCTGTTCGAAGACAACGCCGAGTTCGGCATGGGCATGCGGCTGGCCGTCGACAAGCAGAACGAGTACGCGAAGGAGCTGGTCGAGCGGCTGGCGTCGTACATCGGCGAAGAACTGGCGGTTGCCATACTCAGCGCCGATCAATCGACCGAGGAAGGCATCTTCGCCCAGCGGGACCGGGTAAAGCAGTTGAAGCAGCGGCTGGCGAAGCAGGACGCCCCGGCAGCACGCGATCTGCTGGCGGTGGCCGACGAACTGGTGAAGAAGAGCGTGTGGATCATCGGCGGCGACGGCTGGGGCTACGACATCGGATTTGGCGGACTGGATCACGTGCTGGCCTCCAGCGCCAACGTGAACATCCTGTTGCTGGACACCGAGGTCTACTCCAACACCGGCGGCCAGATGTCGAAGGCCACGCCGCTCGGAGCGGTGGCGAAGTTTGCCGCCAGCGGCAAGCGCATGCCGAAGAAAGACATCGCCATGATGGCGATGAACTACGGCCAGGCATACGTGGCCCATGTGGCCATGGGCGGCAGCGACGGGCAGACCATGAAGGCGTTCCTGGAAGCCGAGGCGCATGACGGGCCGTCGCTGATCATCGCCTACAGCCACTGCATCGCGCACGGCTACGACATGGTGTACGGCATCGAGCAGCAGAAGAATGCCGTGAACTCGGGACACTGGCCGCTGTTCCGCTACAATCCGGCGCTCGCGAGGGAAGGCAAGAACCCCTTCCAGCTCGATTCGCGCGCGCCCAGCATTCCGCTGGAGAAGTACATCTACAACGAGACTCGCTACACCATGCTGGTCAACAGCGACCCGGACGAAGCCAAGAAGCTGCTGCACCAGGCGCAAGAGGGCGTCAACGAGCGCTGGAAGCTGTATCAGCACATGGCTGCCATGAACTTCGAGAAAGCATAAGGACGAGGAGAGGAAATCATGATCGACCTGTCAACCAATTATCTCGGATTGAAGCTGAAGAACCCGGTCGTGGTCTCGGCCTCGCCGCTGAGCGAGAAGCTGGAAAACTTTCCTCGCATGCGCGACGCGGGCGCATCGGCCATCGTGATGTATTCGCTGTTCGAGGAGCAGATCGAGGCCGAGAGCGAGAACGTGGACGCCGCCCTGGAGTACGGCGTCAACAGCTACGCGGAATCGACTTCGTACCTGCCCGACATGCCGAAGTACCACATTGGGCCGGACCGCTATCTTGAATTGCTGCACAAGGCCAAGAAGTCGGTGGACATCCCGGTAATAGCCAGCCTGAACGGCAAGTCGCGCGGCGGCTGGTCGCGCTACGCGCAGTATATGGAAGAGGCCGGCGCGGATGCTCTGGAGTTGAACATCTTCAACATCCCGACCGACCCAACGGTAACGGCAGATCAACTGGAGAAGGGATACGTCGAACTGGTACGGGCCATCCGCAAGCAGGTGAGGATTCCGATTTCGGTCAAGCTCGGACCGTACTTCACGTCATTGGCAAACTTTGCGAAGAAGCTGGCCGAGGCTGGCGCCGACGGCGTGGTCATCTTTAACCGCTTTTATCAGCCCGATTTCAACCTGGAGGAACTGGAGGTCACGCCGAACCTGGTGCTGAGCAGTCCGCACGAACTGCGCCTGCGGCTGCACTGGGCTGCCATCCTCTATCACCAGGTCGAAACCTATGTCGCCATTACCGGCGGTGTGCATGATGCCAGCGACGTGCTGAAGTGCATGATGTCGGGCGCGCATGTGGCGATGATGACCTCGGCGCTGCTGAAGTATGGCATCGAGCATATCGGCGTGGTGCTATCGGGCATGGAAGCCTGGATGGAGGAGCACGAATACACGTCGGTGAAGCAGATGCGCGGCAGCATGAGCCTGGTCAACGTGGAAGATCCGACGGCATTCCTGCGGGGCAATTACCTGAAGATGCTGGGCTCGTACCGCTTCGGCGAGACGGGCACAGCGCTGCCCACGTACTAGCTAGTGTGGCATCCCGGAAGTTCGCGGTCTAACTCGACGTTGTTTTGAAAGGGCACGGCTTTCAGCCGTGCCGTAGAAGCGCACTCATAGGCGCGGCTTTAGCCGCTGAGGTGACGACGGTCTCCGCATGCCGCTGTTTAGGGAATCTCTGACTAAGCCCAATCTTCTGAAGGGGACGGCCTTCAGGCCGTCCGTAAAGGCCGCAAAATGAACGCGGCTTTAGCCGCGAGGGGACCGTCCATTGACTTAATCAGACCTTCCTCAGTCTTATGGCACGAAATTGCGGGACACCACACTAGCTAGCAGGCTGCGGAAAAACTCGGAGTTCGCAATGTTTTGAAAGGACGCACATTCCTGAAATACAAGGCCGGTCGCAGGCGGGGCCGGCCTTTTTGTTTATCTGCACTGGAATCTACTTCGCGGCTGACATGGGCTTCAGCACAATCACCAGAGTCCGGCCGTCGGACTTGATCTCTCCGCCGGTGGCCGTCTTGGTTTCCTTGATCTGCTTGGGGCGGTCGAGATACGACAGCGCTTCGACCCATCCGGCATCCTTCAAGGTTGAGCCGATGAAGTCGCGCTCTTTATCGATGTCCGGATCGATCTTGTGGGTGATGGCATTCTCTTTGCGCTGGTCCTTCTCGATGCCGATGTCGTGGGTACCGGCTCCGGCCCAGAGCGTCTGCCCCTGCGGTCCCTTGAAGGGCGCCTGCCAGATACGGAAGTGATCGCGTTGTCCGATGACCATCACCGCCTCGGCGCGGGCATAGCCGAAATCCTGCGGCCGGTCGAACAGATACAGGATGCTCATAGGAACGGTGACGTAAACGTTCTTCTGTAGCGTCGCCATGATGGCGCTGACCACGGCGTCCTGCGTGGTCTTGTCGGGCAACACCCAGCCGGCAGCTTTGAAAGCGCTGGTCACCTGATCCTGGTTGCCGACGAGAACGAAATTGACGAGGTCCCCCGGATTGCCGCCCGCGCCGGGCTTATCGGTCACGCGATAGGGCAGCTTCTGGTCGAGCAAGGGAAACAGAGACTTGAAGTCGTAATTTCCAGAGCTGGCGAGTGCGCCTCCGGCGGTCGTGGTGGACGCTGCGGTACGATCGATGTGCACCGCAAACTTGCCGCCGGTCGGCTTGCCGAATTGGTCCTGGTTGACGCCGAGGTAGAGCCGGCCCGCGATCGGCGCCACAAACGTTCCGTCGGCTCCTACGAGAAACGGCGTAGCGGAGCGATCATTACCGATCTGGCCTACGAGGGCGCCACGACCGGCGCTGGATACGCTGAGGGCGCGAAGAGTGTCTGCCCAGCCGCGCTCGGCGCCTGCCGGGCCAACTCCGGTCTTGTCGCTGAAGTCGACCGTGCCCTTCGCCGTGATGTGCAGTTTGTCGCCGGCCGCGACCTCCATGCCGGTGTCGATCCACGGTTTGTCGCCGTTGACCGTGACATCGGCGCTCTTTTCGGTGGCGGCTTTATCGGCGGCCACGGCGGTCGCTGCCGGCAGCGGACTGGCGCAGCCGAAAGGGCAGGCCAGAATTGCCGCCATCAGAATTGAGTGGGCCCACTTCATCGATCCGTTACACTCCTCCCTCAGTTTAACCGCAACCTCGAACTAAGGCTGCACGAGCTGCTTCCTATTGCCGGACGGCTTCGCTGAAAGCCATGTTACCCAGGTACATGGGATGCGAAACCCGGGGCTCGCTGCTCGGCCCATAGGCCGGATAGGGGGTGTTCTGCGCCTTTATGGGAAAACCCCAGACATCGCCGTTGCGCATGTCCACCACGATTTTGCCCCAGGTCTGGCCCGAGCCATCGGCCTTCTTCAGCGTGACCGTTCCCGGCTCGATATGGAACGGATACGGAGTTCCGTCCTGTGCCAGCACCGGCGCGGGCTGTGCCAGCGGCCGAAAGACGATGACGCCCAGCAAAATTGCGATCACAAGCAACAGCAACCTTATGGTCCAGTCACGTTTCATGTTTCCTCCCAAATCCACAGTCGAATGGCCGGGACCAACTGCGCACCGATGCGAAGCGGTTCCCGCCCGAAATCTAAATGGTTTGGGAGGAAAGGTAAACCGGTCGCTAGCGCCCGCAAGGCTGGCGGCCCAAGGTCGTGAGCACATTCTCAGCATCACCTGGGCTGGGGATAGAGAAACTTCAGCATCGGGGCAACCCGCTCGGCCCAGGCCGATTCGGTGTGATGTCCGCCTTCGGCTTCCCGGTAGGCGAGAGTCTCGCCGCTGTGCCAGCCTTTTTCCTCCAGCACGTCCTTCAACGCGCGCACATCGGGGAGCGCTCGCGCGCCTTCGGAGGTGCCGATGTCGAGCCAGATGCGCTGGCCCGTCGCCTGCCGCACTCGCGCTACAGTTTTCAGGATGGCCCTGCCGCGCCACCAGACCGACGGCGACAGGATGGCTAGCTTTCCAAAAACGTCGGGATAACGGAGACCGAGGTAAAGAGAAACCAGTCCCCCGAGCGACGATCCGCCCATGCCGCAATTCTGCGCTCCGGCCAGGATGCGGTAGGTGTGCGCTACAAAGGGGCGCAACTCTTCGACCAGCATCTGCCCGTAGGCCCCGGCCCGGCCTCCGCCCAGACGGCGATCATGCACCGGAGTGTACTCGTTGATGCGGTTCTCGCCGGTGTTATAAATGCCCACGATCACCAGCGGCTCGATCTCACCGGAGAGAATCAGCGCGTCGGCGGTCTCGCCCATGCGCCAGTAGTTGCCCGTGAATGAACGAGGTTTCTGGGTCGAACAGATTCTGCCCGTCCTGCATGTAGAGCACGGGGTAGAAGCGGTCAGGATCGGCCGCATACATGGGAGGCACGTAGACGATGAAGTCGTGCTTGTCGTCAACCAGGCGCGAGGCGAACTGCTCGTGTTTGTGCAGCCGCGACCGCAGGTCGCTGGTGGCCGCGAAGGGTTGCCCGGTCGCGGCGCCGGAAACAGAAGGGTCGTTGAAGATCGGTTCTGTCGCCATTCCTGTAGAATTGGGCGAACTTGCTGTGGCTCCCTGTGCGTAAACTCCGCCCGCGGCGCGCTTTCCGCTGCTGCGCGCTTTTGGCCGGTGAGTTTTCTGTCGTCGGGACACGCAAGTTCGAATTGGTGTCTTAGATTAGCAGACCTGGTATCCGTTTCACCAAAATCTCTTGGAGAGGCTCGCCAATTGCATCGCGAATATCACAGATGGTGGTCGAAAGACCTGAACCGCGACATGGAAATGCTCAGCTTCGGCCACGCTGGCACAAAAGTCTTGGTCTTCCCTACCTCGATGGGACGGTTCTTTGAGTACGAAGACAACAAGATGGTTGCCGCCATCGCCGACAAGCTCGACAACGGCTGGGTGCAACTCTATTGCGTCGACAGCGTCGATAGCGAAAGCTGGTACAACAAGGGCGCGCATCCCTATTGGCGCCTGCAGCGCCACCTGCAGTACGAGCGCTACATCGTCAACGACGTGTTCCCCCTGATGTGGCACAAGAACTGGACGCCGCGCACCATCGTGACCGGCTGCAGCTTCGGCGCCTATCACGCACTGAACTTTGCCTTCCGCCATCCTGACATGGTCACCGGCTGCGTCACCATGGGCGGCGCGTTCGATATCAGGCGCTTCCTGAACGGCTGGTCCAGCGACGACGTGTACTTCAACAACCCGCCAGACTACTTGCGCAATTGCACCGACGGCTGGAAGTACAACCACATGCGTACCGTGCTCGCCACCGGCGAATGGGACATGTGCTGGGAAGACAACGAGAAGATGGCGGCGATCCTGCGCGACCGCGGCATCCGGCATGAGCTGTACGTCTGGGGCGACCGCAGCTATCACGACTGGCCGTGGTGGCGGCCCATGGCGCGCGCGTACTTCGAGTAGGGGGCGATTTGCAGCGAGTAAGCGGCTGTCGGCATCCAACTCGCAGGCGATCGCAGGTTGGTTGCCAGGCCGCGAGGACGCCCTTCGGCTGGGAGAGAAACTCATGACCAAGATTTCCATCGAGGAAGCGCAAGCCAAACTCCACGAGTTGATCCATGAGCTGTCTCCTGGCGAGGAAGTGATCATTACAGAAGACGAGTTAGCGGTGGCCCGACTGACTTGCGCGGTGCCGCTTACGCCGTGAAAGCTGGGCAGTCTGCGCGGCACCGTGACCCACATCGCGCCGGATTTCGATGCCCCGCTTGCTGCTTTCGCTGTACCACCCCACCTCCCGGAGTGACGGCATCAGTTACGAATCCCGGTTTTTTCGCTAAAATGAACAATGCCGAATCGCAGCGCTCTCAACGCTTGTCTTGGGATATCCAATATAGTGATGGCAGTCGGGTAAAGGCGGGATATGTGTTTCCCGTTGAGGAGCAACCGTGAAGAAGATCGGAATCATTTTCGGCATGGAGACCACCTTTCCGCCGGCGCTGGTGGAGAAAATCAACTCCATGGGCGAGCCGGGCATTCATGCTGAACTGGCGCAGGTTGGCGAAGTACGCATGGCCGAACCGTCTCCCTACCACGTCCTCGTTGACCGCATCTCGCACGATATTCCCTTCTACCGCGCCTACCTCAAGAACGCAGCTCTGTCTGGAACCGTGGTGATCAACAATCCCTTCTGGTGGAGCGCCGACGACAAGTTCTTCAACTTCGCGCTCGGCCACAAGCTGGGGGTTGCCATTCCCGAGACCGTCCTCATTCCGCACAAGGAGCACCCGGTGGGAACCACCGAGCGGTCGATGCGCAACCTGCAGTTCCCCATGCCCTGGGACAGCATCTTCAGCTACGTCGGCTTTCCGGCGTTCCTGAAGCCTTTCGATGGCGGCGGTTGGAAGGACGTGTACAAGGTGAATTCGCCGGAAGAATTTTTCCGCGCCTACGACCAGACCCGCGATCTGTGCATGACCCTGCAGCGTGGGGTGAAGTTCAAGGAGTACTTCCGCTGCTACGTGGTTGGCCAGGAGAAGGTGCACATCATGCACTACGACCCGTCGGCCCCGTTCCATGAGCGCTACGTGAAGAACCCTCCGCCGACCGATCCCAAGCTGCTGGAGCGGGTGGAGCGCGATTGCCTGACGCTTTGCCGGGCACTCGGGTACGACCTGAATACGGTGGAGTTTGCCTGCGAAGACGGCGTGCCGTACGCCATCGACTTCATGAACCCGGCGCCGGATGCGGACGTCAACTCCGTCGGACAGGCGAACTTCGACTGGATCGTGAACGCGGTGGCGGAACTGGCGGTGCGCAAAGCCAAGGCGCACACCGGTGCCATCGGCGAGTATCGCTGGAGCACATTCCTGAGTGGCGCGCCAGCCGAGCCCGAACTGGCGGCGAAGAAATAACTGCGACGAAGCCGGCGAAACCGGCTGGCGGGGGGTAAGTAGGGATGAAGCGGCCGAGCCTGAGCATCGGAATCGAAGAGGAGTACCAGACCATCGATCCCGGAGACACGCGATCTGCGGTCGCACATCGCTTCGGAGATTCTGCCCAAAGCCAAGCTGGCGCTCAGCGAAGCGGTGAAGCCCGAGATGCACCAGTCGGTGATCGAGGTCGGCACCCGCGTCTGCAAGAACATCAAGGAAGCGCACGAGAACATTCGCGACCTGCGGCGCGAGATGATCTCCCTGGCCAGCGAGCAAGGGATGTTGCTGGCAGCGGCCAGTACCCACCCGTTTTCGGACTGGAAGCTGCAGGAGATCTACCCGGACGAGCGTTACCGGCAGGTAGTCGAGGACATGCAGTTGGTGGCGCGCGCCAATCTGGTATTCGGTTTGCACGTGCACATCGGGATCGAGGACCGCAACACCGCGATCCACATCATGAACTCGATGCGCTATTTCCTGCCCCACATCCTGGCGTTGTCGACCAACTCGCCGTTCTGGATGGGAATGCAGACCGGATTCAAGTCGTATCGCGTGAAAGTGTTCGAGCGCTTTCCGCGAACCAACATTCCGGACGTATTCGCGAACTGGGCCGACTACGAGACCTTCGTTAACCTGCTCATCAAGACGCACTGCATCGACAACGGCAAGAAGATCTGGTGGGACATCAGGCCGCATCCGTTCTTCGACACCCTGGAAGTGCGGGTGTGCGACATTCCCATGCGGCTCGATGAGACGGTGGCCCTGGCGGCATTAATTCAGGCCACGATGGCCATGCTGTACAAGCTGCACGCTTCCAACAAGAGCTATCGCATCTACGGGCGTGCGCTCATCATGGAGAACAAGTTCCGCGCTTCACGCTACGGGATTCAAGGCAAGTTGATCGACTTCGGCAAGGAAGAGGAAGTCCCCCTGCGCGATCTCATCCTCGAATACCTGGACCTGATCGACGACGTGGTCGACGAACTCGACTCGCGCGAGGAGATCAACTACATCCGCACCATGCTCGACATGGGAACCGGCGCCGATCGCCAGCTAAAGGTCTATGAAGAAACCGGCGATTTGAAGAAAGTGGTGGATTACATCGTCGCCGAGACGCGGGTGGGAGTATTCGAGCCCAGCGCGGCGATGCAGTAATTTTGGTGCAGAGCCGCCGCGCCCTTAAGCCGACAGGCAGCACCAGCCAGAAAGGACACGTATTGTTGACTGAACCCGCTCTTACCGATCTCACCAAAACCAGCTTCGATCCTGAACTGTCGCCGGGCGCGCACAACGCCGTTCACACCTGCCTGCGCATTCAGCCCAGCGAGAAAGTTACGGTCATTACCGACACCGATTGCCGCGAAATCGCGGCGAGCATTGCGCAGGAACTGGTGAAGGTCGGCTCACCGTTCAAGGCGTTTGTGCTGGAAGACCTCGCGCCCCGTCCGCTGACCAGCTTGCCGGTGCAAGTTGCCGAGGACATGGAAACCAGCCAGGTGAGCATCTTCGCGGTGCAGGTACAGCGCAACGAGCTGAAGTCGCGCATGGAGATGACCGACATCGTCAACCGGCGGCGGATGCGCCATGCCCACATGGTCAACATCAACCGGCAGATCATGCTGGAAGGCATGCGGGCGGACTTCAACCGCGTCGATGCGCTCAGCAAAAAGGTGATCGAAATCGTCACCCAGGCCAGGCAGATCACCGCCAGGAATCCTGCCGGAACCGACCTGGTGGCGGACCTCAATCCGAACTACAAGTGGATCAAGACCAGCGGCATCATCAGCCCGGACAAGTGGGGCAATCTTCCCGGCGGCGAGGTATTCACCACTCCCGGGGAAGTGAACGGCACCTACGTTGTCGATGGCGTTGTCGGCGATTACCTGTGCGAGAAGTATCGCGACCTGGCGCGGCAGCCGCTCACCATTCACATCAAGGGCAACCGCATCACCGAGATCCTGAGCGACAACAAGGAACTCGAGCAGGAGTTCTGGGCCTACACTCATACCGACGAAAACAGCGATCGCGTCGGCGAGTTTGCCATCGGCACCAACCTCGGACTGAAGCAGGTCATCGGTCAGATTCTGCAGGACGAGAAGTTTCCCGGCGTGCACATCGCGTTCGGCAATCCCTACGGCTTTCACACCGGCGCGGACTGGTACTCGAGCACCCACATCGATGTGGTGGGCACGCAATTTGATATCTGGGTCGACGGCCGGCAGATCATGGAAAAGGGCCACTTCCTCATCGAGGCATGAAGAGGCATAACGATGATCCCGGCGCTGCGCGAGGAGTTCAACCGGAATTACACTCCGGCGAAGTATCAGCATTTTCTCGATGCGATGGGCAAAGCCTGTGGCACTCCCATAGGCTTTCGCGTCGCCGAGACGCCGTGCTTCGTCCCCAAGCCGCTGCTCGATCAGATGGCGGAGTACGGCCGCGAACTGGTCGATCAACTGGTCAGTCGCCCGTCGTACTATCGCGCGTCAAGCCTGTCGGTTCCCGCCAAGTACAACGTGCCCAACGAATCGGTGCTGCCGATGTTTGTGCAGGTCGACTTCGGACTGGTGCGCAACCCTTCCGGAGAGCTCGAGCCGAAGCTGGTCGAACTGCAAGCCTTCCCTTCCCTCTACGGATATCAGCCGCTTTCGGCGCAGCAATACATCGACTCCTTCGGGCTGTCGCGCCAGCTCGGCGTTTTCCTCTCGGGATTGAATCACGACTCGTATTGGGAGCTGATGCGGCGGCTCATTGTTGCCAGCCACGATCCGGAAAACGTCATCCTGATGGAGATCGATCCCGAGCACCAGAAGACGCTGCCCGACTTCAACGTGACCCGGGAAAAGCTGGGCATCGCCGTGGTCGACATCCTGAGCCTCAAGAAACGTGGGAAGCAGCTCTTCTACCAGAAGGACGGGCGCGAGATTCCCGTGAAACGCATCTACAACCGCTGCATCGTGGATGAACTGGAACGCAAAGACATCGTCCTGCCGTTCGACATTACACAGGAGTTGGACGTCGAGTGGGCTGGGCATCCCAACTGGTACTTCCGCATCAGCAAGTTTTCGATTCCCTACCTGCAGCATCGCTGCGTCCCGAAAACGTGGTTCCTGGACGAGAACCCGGTGGTCCCGACCGACAACCAAAACTATCTGCTCAAGCCGCTCTACTCCTTCGCCGGAACCGGCATCAAGTTCGCACCCACGGAAGCGGACATCGACGCCATCCCAGCGGGCGAGCGGCACGATTACATTCTGCAGGAACGCATGCGCTTCGAGCCGGTCATCGCCACTCCGCATGGCATGACGCAGATGGAAACCCGCATCATGTACGTCTGGCCGGAAGGTGGCACGCTAACACCGACGATTCCACTGGTGCGCATGGGACGCGGCATGATGATGGGCGTCGACCACAATAAAGACCTGGAATGGGTGGGTGGATCTTCGGCGCTCTGGGTGTAACCGCTATTCAGTCTTTGGCCTTCAATCTGTGCGCAACAAAATCGCTCGCAGAAAACCGGGCGGCTGCGCACGCTGTACGCAACCGCCCGAACAGAAGATAGGAAAGCGGGGTTGTTCGTTAGCTGTCAGCAACCGTGCTCGTCAAGTTGCTGCTCTCGGAAGTGCTTAACAAAAATTCGTTGATGGCCTTGGCGGCCTTGCGGCCAGCCCCCATGGCGAGGATGACAGTCGCGCCTCCGGTCACGATGTCGCCTCCGGCAAATACGCCGGGCTTGGAGGTGGCCAGGGTCTCTTCGTTGGCGGAAATATAACCGCGCTTGGTGACCGCCAATCCTGGAGTTGTGGACTGGATCAAAGGATTGGCCGAGGTACCCGCCGCGATAATCGCGACCGAGCACGGCGTCACGAACTCCGAGCCCTTGATCGGCACCGGGCTGCGGCGGCCTGAATCGTCCGGCTCGCCCAGTTCCTGCCGAATGCACTTCACGGCGTTGAGATTGCCCTTCTCATCGCCGAAGAACTCCACTGGATTCACCAGCATCTCGAAGTGGACACCCTCATCCTTGGCGTGATGCACTTCTTCCACGCGCGCCGGCATTTCTTTTTCGGTGCGGCGGTAGTAAATACTGGCGCTCTTCGCGCCCAAGCGCAGCGCGCTGCGCACCGCATCCATCGCGGTGTTGCCGCCGCCGACCACGATCACGTCGCGGTCCTTGCAGGGGTAGAGGGGCTCGTCGTACTCGGGAAAACGGTAGGCGCGCATCAGGTTCACGCGGGTAAGAAACTCGTTGGCCGAATACACTCCGTTGAAGTGCTCGCCCGGAACATTGAGGAAGCGCGGCAGGCCGGCGCCGGTCGCGATAAAGACTGCGTCGAAGCCTTCTTCCTGCATCAGTTCATCGATGGTGACTGTCTTGCCGACCACGACGTTGGTTTCGAACACCACGCCGCGGCGGCGCAGCACGTCGATTTCGTGCCGCACAATTTCCTTGGGCAGACGGAATTCGGGAATTCCATATACCAGCACGCCGCCCAGTTCATGCAAGGCTTCGAACACGTGCACCTGGTGTCCCATCTGGATGAGATCGCCGGCACACGCCAAACTGGCGGGGCCGCTGCCGATCAGGCCAACCTTCTTGCCGGTGGCGGGAGCCGAGACAGGCGATCCAAACTGCCCGGTCTCGCGCTCCCAGTCGGCGACGAAACGCTCCAGGTAGGCAATTCCCACGGGCTCGCCCTTCTTGCCCAGCACGCAGCCGGACTCGCATTGATCTTCCACCGGACACACGCGCCCGGTGATGGCGGGCAGAGCATTGTCCTCGCGCACCTTCGAGGCCGCGCCCAGATAGTCGCCGGCGAGAATGAGGTCGATCACCGCGCGTACATTCACCGACACCGGACAAAGTTCGACGCAGCCGGGCTTGTTGCACTCGATGCAGCGCAGCGATTCCTGGCGCGCCTGCTCGGCGGGGAATCCCAGATTCACTTCCTGGAAGTTGTGGGCGCGCACCTGCGCATCCTGCTCGGGCACGCGCTGGCGCGGCAGCTTGATGCGCTCCTTGTTGGGCAGCGGATTGTTGCTCGGCGGCTTAGTCATGGCTCACCTCCACGGCTTCCAGCGCGCAGGCATGCTGCGCATTGCCCTCGCGGAGTTTCTTCAGCTCGCCTTCCGGATCGGCCTGCAATCGTTCCACGCTCAGCTTCTCCTGTTCGCGGTACATGTTGTTGCGCTGCGTGAGGACATCGAAGTTGACCTGGGTTGCGTCGAACTCGGGACCATCCACGCAGGCGAATTGGCTGCTGTTGTTCACCAAGACGCGGCAGCCGCCGCACATTCCTGTGCCGTCGACCATGATGGAGTTCAGGCTGACCATGGTCTTGATCTGCTTGGGACTGGTGACGTTGGCGACGGCGCGCATCATGGGCACGGGGCCGACGGCCAGCACGTAATCGACGCCGTCAGCGGCGACGAGTTGTTTGAGCTTGTCGGTGACCAGGCCCTTCTCGCCGCTGGTGCCGTCGTCGGTAACAACGTAGGTCTCGTCACTCACCTTGCGAACTTCGTCTTCCAGTACCAGCAGGTCTTTGCTGCGGGCACCTACGATGGAGATAACTTTGTTTCCAGCACGCTTTAACTCACGCGCTGTGGGGTAGGCCATGGCAGTACCAACGCTTCCGCTGACGACCACCACGGTGCCGAAGTTCTCGATCTCCGACGGCTTGCCCAGCGGTCCAACTACATCGAGGATCTGATCGCCGGCTTCCAACATGCTGAGCAGCATGGTGGTCTTGCCGATGGCCTGAACGACGATGGTGATGGTGCCGGCTTTCGGGTTGGCATCGGCGATGGTGAGCGGTATGCGTTCGCCGGTGTCGTCGAGCCGCACGATAACGAACTGTCCGGGCCGCTGCTTGCGAGCGATCCGCGGAGCCTGAATGACGAAAAGCTTAATACCTCGCGCTAGTGGGCGCGCTTCAACGATGGGATACACGAGCCCCTCCCATATTTGATTTTGCGGAGGGACGACCAGAGAGTCTGTGGCATACGTCACAGGCGCCTGTTCAGAGCGCACAAAAGCAACCAAGGGCAGGCGTACTTGCCGAGCGAATTCGACGCTAAGCGAAGCGGGCGACATTTACCATTCGGTTATCTTGACTCTCGATTGCGCCGCTCTCCCGATTCGGGATAAATTAGTAACTTGTCTGCTACTCCCCCTCCCCCGTCATGTCTGCAAAATCTTGAAATCATTAGGCAAAAACTAAACTTTCCCCGCAAAATATTCCATCCAATGAAGTTACAGGCAAAATCTTGCTTCCATTGGACTTACACACTGGAAATCGCCAAGATTGCGGGTAAATCCAAGGGGTAGACGTTAGAGATCGGTAACCTGAGTTGCCGCACTCAACTTGTCAAAGAGCGGGACAATAGACGCACCGTTTGGAGCGTCGGACGGGCAGCGCCAACTGGGCACACCTCACCCTCGTCCTCAGAGTCATTCTAGAGTTATGGCCTTTGCGCGGTCACGGAAATTCGGCAAAAAAACGGGGCGGCTGTTCCGAAGTGGGAAAGAACACCCCCTTGCTCCCGGGGATGCACATTTCGAGTTAGCGCCGGGTGCGGTGCGTCCGTCGGCAACAAATCGCGTCCAAAGGTGTTTAGACTGGCCACATGGGGTGCAGAAATTGAATCAAACGTGGGAGTGTAGCCACACCATTCACAGGATGCATTCATCGACTGCAACCAGTTCGCTCTGCCCATCACGGCGCCTTGGTCTGGTGCGCCGCGAGGCAGCGAGAGCTGCAGGATTCCTTCTGTTAGTGCTGTGCCTGGCCTCGCCGGTATTGGCGCAGGAGAATCAAGCCGCGCTCGATTCCGCCAGCGTACCTGCGGCAACCGCCGACGCGTCTCTGCCCGACGCGCCATCGGCTTCGCAGGCAGCAGTCGAGTCCCACTCGTTCGGGTCAGAGTTGGGACGCGGAGTGCTGGTCATTGGCAAGGACGAGCTGACCTTCATCAAGGCTCCCTTCCAAAAGAAGAACATCAAGTGGGACCTGCTGGTGGTGGGCGTCACGGCCCCGCTGATTGCGACCGACGAGCAAGTGGCCCGGCAGGTCAACCCGGCCTGGCACGATAACAGCCTCACGGTGTCGAATGCGCTGACCTACGCGAATGTGGCCGCTGCCGGCGGCATCTTCCTCACCGGTCTGATCACCGACAACGATCATGCCAAGGATACCGGGGTGGCGACCGCACGCGGTGCGGCTGACGCCTTCCTCCTGTATGGGGCGATGAAGGTCATCTTCCAACGCGAGCGCCCTTATACCAACAATGCCGAAGGCCAGTTCTTCTCCGGCAACTGGCAGAGCGGGTCGTTTCCCTCCGGGCACTCGACTCTCGACTGGACCATCGCCTCGGTGATTGCGCACGAGTATCCGAAATGGCCGGTGCAGTTGGCCATGTACAGCCTGGCGACGGCGGTGAGCACCACGCGCGTCACCGGGGGAGTCCACTTCCCTTCCGACGTGGTGGTCGGCGGGATGCTCGGATATCTGGTTGGACGTTACGTCGCCAAGCAGGATAATCACTGGCCCGGCGATCATAGCGTCCATTCGAGCAACCGCTTCAGCCGCGATGGAAGACGCGGTCCTGTCGCACGTCACAATCGGCGTGCAGTAGAACAGGGTTTGCGGTCTTGCAGTCGCCATGTATGCTCGGTCGGTGATCTCGCTGGCCCGCAAGCTGCGCCTCGCTGACTTCTTCTCGCTCGGCTTTGGAACCATGATTGGCGTCGGCTGGCTGGTGGTGATGGACGACTGGCTGAGGCGCGGCGGCCCACTGGGAGCCATGCTGGGCTTCGCCCTGGGCGGGGCGCTGCTGCTGCCCATCGGCTACGTCTATGGGCAACTGGTGCGCGCCATGCCCGACGCGGCCGGCGAAATCGCCTACACTTCGGCGGTCTTCCCGCGCTCGGTCGGCTTCGCCACCGGCTGGATGATGCTGCTCGCCTATTGCATCGTTTGCCCCTGGGAGGCGGTGGCTATCGGCAGAATCGCCAGTTACGTCTTCCCTGCCATGAACTCACTGGAGCTTTATCGCGTCGCCGGGAAGCCGGTGTTTCTTCCTCACCTGGTGATCGGGCTGGCTTTGACGGCGGTGCTCACGGCGATGAATTACCGCGGGATTCGCATGAGCGCCACCTTCCAGAATGTGACGACCTTTGGCGCGCTCGCGCTGGTGGTGTCTTTCATCGCGGCGGGCCTGAGACACGGCTCTACGCAAAATCTGCAGCCGCTGTTCAGCGCGTCGGCTCCGGTGTCGATTCTGCTGGTGATACAGATCGTGCCGTACTTCATGACCGGCTTCGAATCGATCGGCAAGGCCTCGGAAGAAGCCAGTTCGGAATTTCAGTCGCGGCGTTTTCTGCTGGCGATCATGACCGCCATGATTGTCGGGATCGTGTTCTATGTTTGTGTCATCGCGGCTACGGCGTACGTGGCTCCGTGGCAGAGCCTGGTGCACGAGCGATTCGCGACCGCGGTGGCCTTCGAGCGCGCTGTGGGTTCGCACTGGATAGTAAGAGTGATCCTGAGCGCCGCTGTGCTGTCGTTGCTGGAGGTGTTCAACGGAAACTTCGTTGCTGCCACACGCCTGTTGTTTGCGCTGGGCAGAAGAGGGTTGGCCGACTCCCGACTCGGCTACGTGCATCCGGTGAATCGCACGCCCGCGATCGCGGTGCTCGGCATCGGCGTGTTCACAGCCGTGTGCATGTTTGCCGGCGAATCGATACTGGTGCCGATCGCGGAGGTGGGTTCGCTCGCCTCGGCCTTGGGATGGATGGCGGCGTGTGCATCGTACCTGCGCATGCGGCCGAGCGCATTCGGGCGCGTGGCGGCGATCACGGGGGTCGCGGTCACGTCTCTGCTGCTGGTGATGAAGATCGTGCCGATGGTGCCGGGACACTTCAGCCTGTACGAGTGGATGGCGCTGGCGCTGTGGATTGGGCTGGGAGTGCTGCTGCGCCGCGAGGCCTCAGTCGAGGCCGTCGCGGACGCTCGAAACTAGGACTGTCCCTGGGCGATTTGCACGAACGGCCGGGTGAAACCGGCGAAGTTCGAGCGCGGCATGTGCTCGGGCAGGGTGCCCAGGTACATGGCGATTTCGTCGCAGGCGTAGAGTCGCGGACACTTCAAGCAATCCTTGTGCATCTTGTCGGGAAGTGCTTCTTTCTCGACGACTTCGAAACCCATCTTGCCGAAGAACTCGGGGATGCGCGTGAACAGGCAAACGCAGGTTACGCTCTGGCGGTTGGCTTCCGCCAGCAAGGCGTCGATCAGCATGCGGCCGGCGCCCTTCCCTTTGACTTTCGGGGTGATGGTGATGGTGCGGACTTCGGCCAGATGCATTCCGTAGAGGTGCAGGGCGCCGCAGCCGACGATCTCGCCCTCGTGCTCGATCACGACGAAGTCGCGGATGTTCTCGCAGATCTCCGACAAGCGAGCGGGGCAGCAGGGTTCCGTCGGCCACGTGGACCTGGACCAACTGCTCAATGGCAAACGCATCGGGAAGAATTGCGTTACGCGCATGCATGGGCAACTCCTAGCAATGTGGGATATGTGTTCTTTCACTTTTTGCAATGCCGCCTTCACTTGCTGCGGCGCGGTTCCTCCTGGCACATCGTGTACTGGCTAGAACGTTTTGCAACTGTCAGCGCAGCGTAGAACGCCTCGTCTGGCCTGGATTCCGCAGTGCGCCAGCTCTTCGGCGGACAGCTGCTCGAATCTCGCAGCCCTTCTCGACGCACAGCTGCACCGCATTGCCGACCATGCTCGTGCGCGTTGCGGAACGGCACGCCCTGGCGCACGAGATAGCGCCGCCGCAGCCAGCGCGTTCATGAAGCCGCTAGCTGGCGGCTTCCTGCATCCGCTCGTAAGTTGAAGGTCACGGTGGCGAGATAACCCGTCGCGACCCGTAACATGCTCGCCATCTGTTCGGCCGCCGAAAACACCGGCTGCTGCGTCTCCTGCATGTCCTTGTTGTAGGCCAGCGGCAGCCCCTTCATGGTGAGCAGCAGGCCGGTCGCGTCGGCGACGACTTTCCCGGCCTTGCCGCGAATCAGCTCCAGCGCATCGGGATTCTTCTTCTGCGGCATCGCGCTGCTGCCGGTGGAAAACTGCTCCGGCAACTTGACGAAGCCGAACTCGGTCGTCGCGAACAGAATCTGTTCTTCCGCCCAGCGGCTCAGGTGCAATCGCCAGCAGCGACAGCGCCTGCGTGAACTCCAGCGCGAAGTCGCGATCGCTGGTGGCGTCGATGCTGTTCGCGGTAGGAGCGTCGAAGCCGAGCTCGGCCGCCATGCCCTGGCGATCGAGCGGCAGAATGGTTCCTGCGACTGCGCCCGAACCCAGCGGACACAGATTCAGCCGCTTGCGGCAGTCGGCCAGCCGTTCGAGGTCGCGCTGAAACATCTCGACGTAGGCCAGCAGCCAGTGCGCAACCAGCACGGGCTCAGCGCGCTGCAGGTGCGTGTAGGCCGGCATGGCCGCGTCGCCGGCGGCTTCCGCCTGGTTCACGAACTCGGCCATGAACTCCGCCGAGCTGCTGCGAGATGGTCTCGATCTGCTGCGCGCACGTACAGCCGCAGATCGGTGGCAATCTGCTCGTTGCGGCTGCGGCCGGTGTGCAGCTTGTAGCCGACTTCGCCGGCAAGCTGCACCAGCCGCGTTCTCGACGTAGTGATGGACGTCTTCGATGGACGGATCGTCAGCCGAGGGCACGCCTTCGGCGGCGATCTGATCGAGCGCGCGCAGGGTGGCCTGCGAGTTCGGCCGCCGTCAGCACGCCGGCCTTCGCCAGCGCAGACGCGTGCGCCTTGCTGGCCGCCACCTCGTACGGCAGCAGGATGCGGTCGAAGGGAAACGACCGCTGCCACTGCTCGAAATCCGCGTTCAGCTCCTGGCTGAAGCGGCCCGACCACATCTTCATTGCGCCACCTCAGATTCGAAGTCGCCGGCTTCTTCGACTCCGCGCTTTCGACGCCAAACTTCGGCACGCTCGACTTCACCAGCGCACGCGAGCGCGCCGGCAGGCCCAAAATGCGGATGAAACCTTCCGCGTCCTTCTGGTTGTAGCTGGCGCCCATGGTGAAGCTGGCGATGTCAGGACGATAGAGCGACGACTCCGACTTGCGTCCGGCGACATCGATGTTGCCCTTGTACAGCGCGAGCGTGACCGTGCCATTCACGTCAGCCTGCGAGCTCTTCGACGAACGCCTGCAACGATTCGCGCAACGGCGTGAACCACAGGCCGAAGTAAACGACCTCGGCATACTTCAGCCCGATGTGCTGCTTGAAGTGCATCAGCTCGCGATCGAGGCACAGCGCCTCGAGTTCACGATGCGCGGTGAGCAGCAGCGTGCCGCCGGGCGTCTCGTAGCAGCCGCGCGACTTCATGCCGACGAAGCGGTTCTCGACCAGGTCGATGCGGCCGATGGCGTTGCGCGCGCCGATTTCGTTCAGCACTTCGACGATCGCGACGGGATCCATGCGCACGCCATTCACCGCGACCGGCACGCCCTGCTTGAACTCGATCGTACCTTCTCCACCGCGTCGGGAGCTTCCTGCGGCGACTTCGTCCATGTCCACGTGGTCGGCAGAGGAGCGTTGTTGGGATCTTCCAGCTCGCCGCCCTCGTGGCTCACGTGCAGCAGGTTGCGATCGCGGCTGTGAATCTTCTCGCGGCTGGCGGCCACGGGAATGCCATGCGCCTCGGCGTAGTCGAGGCAGTCCTCGCGCGAGACGAGGTTCCACTCGCGCCACGGCGCGATCACCTTCAGCTCCGGAGCCAGCGCCTGGAAGGCATGCTCAAAGCGCACCTGGTCGTTGCCCTTGCCGGTGCAGCCGTGAGCGACCGCCGTCGCGCCTTCCTTCAGCGCGGTTCAGCACCTGGTACTTGGCGATGATCGGCCGGGCCAGCGAAGTGCCGAGCAGGTACTTGTGCTCGTACACCGCGCCCGCCTGGATCGCCGGGAAGACGTAGTCGGTCAGGAACTCCTGGCGCAGATCCTCGACGATGACCTTGCTGGCGCCGGTCTTGTACGCCTTCTCGACGACGGCTTCGAGATCGTCTCCCTGGCCGACGTCGGCCACGTAGGCGATGACGTCGTAGTCATAGTTTTCCTTCAGCCACGGAATGATGATGGAGGTATCGAGACCTCCGGAATAAGCAAGTACGACCTTCTCACGCATGTGCACTCCTCGGGCGGGAAGCGGTGCGAACCGGCTTCCAGCAACAATACCAGAATGGCTTTCTGAATGTGCAGGCGGTTCTCCGCCTGATCGAATACAACCGAACGCGGCGAGTCGATGACCGAGGCCGCAACTTCGTCTCCGCGATGCGCCGGCAGGCAGTGCATGAACACAGCGTGCTTGGCGGCCTGCGAAAACAGCTTGCGATTGACCTGGAAGGGCGCGAAAATCCTGCTGCCGCTCAGCGGCTTCGCTCTCCTGCCCCATGCTGGCCCACACATCGGTGTAGACCGCATCGGCTCCGGTCACGGCTTCAACCGCGATCATTGGTGACGACAATCTTGACCCGGTGAGCGTCGGCCAGTTCCTCGCGTGCTGCGAAACAATCTCGCGATTCGGCTCGTAACCCTTCGGCGTTCCGACCGAAATCGAACGCTCCGAGGCTGGCGGCGGCCAGCAGCAGCGAATGCGCAACGTTGTTGCCGTCGCCCACGTACGCGAGATGGACGTTCTTCAGATCGCCGAAGTGCTCCTGCAGCGTCATCATGTCGGCCATCGCCTGGCAGGGATGCTCCAGCTCGCTCGAGCGCGTTGATCACCGGGATCGAGGCGTGCATCGCCATCGACGGTGACGGTCTCATGCGCAAAGGTACGCAGCACCACGCCATCGACCCAGCGCTCCAGATTGTGCGCGATGTCGCTCAGCGGCTCGCGCGCACCCAGGCGCGATTGCGTCTGGTCGACGAAGAACGAAGTGCCGCCCAGGCTGTTCATGCCGGCCTCGAAGGTCAGGCGCGTGCGCAGCGAGGGCTTCTCGAAGAACAGCACAATCTGCTTGCCGACGAGGGTGCCGCGAAAATCGGCGGGGCGCGCCTTCATGGCCGTGGCCAGCTCCAGCGAGCACGCCAGCTCGTCGGGCATGGAAGTCGGTTATCGAGATCAGGTCGCGGCCAAGTAACGCTGCGCTGCGCGTAGGTGCTGGGACTGGCGCCTGCGGGAAATCGTTGTAGCAATCACGTCGAACCTCCTTGGGTTCGACGAACAACAAAAGGAAAGCAGCAGATACGTCTGCCGACAACGGTGAATTTTCGGAAATGGGAGCGTGCCGCATGGCCCCTGGCAAGCGGGGACGGCTCATCGTGACGTCGCTCGAGCGCGCGATCGAAGGTCCGTCGCTTCATGAGGCAATGACCTCCGTGCCGAACTCGATGGGATGAGTGAAGAATCCCGGCAAAACTTCCGCCTGCGATGCGGGAAGGATGCGCACCCGGGTGACACCTTTCTTCAACGCCTTGGTGCAGGCTTCCAGCTTGGGGAGCATGCCGCCACTCACCGTGGCCGCGGCAACCATCTGCTTGATCGACTCCACATCCAGCCAGCGCATCACAGCTCCATCCGCATCCTTCACGCCCGGAACATCGGTGAGATACACCAGGGCGTTCGCGCCGCAGGCAATCGCGCAGGCGGACGCCATGGCATCGGCATTCACGTTGTAGTATTCGCCATCGTGGCCGAGCGCCAGGCTGGAGACGACGGGCACGATACCGGCCGACCATAGCCGCTCGATCCACTGCGCATCGACGGCAGCAGATTTCGCCCACGAAGCCCAGGTCGGGATAGCGCTTCTTGGCGGCGCGGAAGATGCGCAGGTCGCCTCCGCAGATGCCGATCGCCGGCTGTCCAGCCGCGCCGATCGCCGCAACCAGTTGCTTGTTCAGACTGGCCGGCGAGCACCATCATCGCCACGTCGCGCGTCTGCTGATCGGTCACGCGCAGTCCGTTGACGAAGGAGGTCTCGCATCCGAGTTGCTTCAGGGTCCGGCTCAGTGCCGCGCCGCCGCCGTGGACGATGACCAGCTTGTGCTCCTTCACTGCAAAGGCTGGGAATCGTCTTGGCGAACTTGGTGACCAGTTCCTTGTTGTCGAGCGCTGCCCCACCGATTTTGACGACGAGTATCACTGCAGTCCTTCTTTCTCGTCGAAGCCGAACATCAGGTTCATGTTCTGAACCGCCTGTCCGGCCGCGCCCTTCAAGAGATTGTCGATGCACGACACCAGCACCGCGCGCTGGCCGTCGGGAGACAGCGAGAATCCGATATCGCAATAATTCGTGTTCAGCGAGAACTTGATCTGCGGCAGCCGTTGCGCGCCAAAAACCCGCACCCACGGCTTACCCGCATAGAACTGCGCAAGCACTGCTCGAGCTCGTCCGCGGTCACGGGCTTCGCCAGCTTCACGTAGATGGTCGACAGGATGCCGCGCGGAATCGGCAACAGGTGCGGCGTGAATTGAAACGATCCGCCGTCGAGCCCAAGCTGTTCCAGCATTTCGCCGGTGTGCCGATGCCCGAAGACGCTGTACGCGCTGAAATCCCCGTCGACTTCGACGAAGTGCGTCTTCGCCGAGGGCGTCTTCCCTGCCCCGGAGACGCCGGACTTGGAATCGCAGATAATGCCGTGCTCCACGTCGACGTATCCGGCGCGAATCCACGGCGTGAGCGCCAGGATGATCGAAGTGGGATAGCAGCCCGGATTGGCCAGCAGATCGGCGTGCTTGATCTGCGTCGGCGTGAGTTCAGGCAGACCATACACCGCCGCCTCGTCGAGTTGCGCGGCAGCGCTGCGCGTCGGCATCGGTGAAGCCGTAAACCTGCCGGTTAGCGGCATTCTTCAACCGCCATGCCCCGCTCAGGTCAACCACCCGAATGCCCTTGCGGATGGCGTCAGGGACCAGCTCGCGCGAGGTCTCATGCGGGGTTGCGAAGAAAGACGGACGTCCACGCCCGCATCTTTCATCCGCTGCCAGGAAAGCTGCTCGAGCGGGAACCCGCCATTGCCGGCGAGCTGCGGATAGGCTTCGCTCAGGTCAGCATAGCCGCCGCTCTCGCCGTTACGCTGAACAGCAGCGGCTTCTTCGTCGCAGCGGATGCCGGGCGAGCAGGCGCACCAGTTCGAATCCGGAATAGCCGGTCGCTCCCAGGACCGCGGGTTGTATGGCCGTCTTCATCTTGCTTAGCGAATGTATTCCCGTATCCTCTGCGCGACCTTTCCGCCGCCTTACCGTCGGGCGCGACCACCAGAATCGTGTCGTCGCCGCCGATGGTTCCAATCACCTCGTCCCACTCCTCGGCGTCAATCGCTGCCGAGACCGGCTGGGCGCTGCCTGCGCTGGTTTTCACCACCACCAGGTTCTGGGCGGTGAGCACTTCATAGACGAATTCCCGGATCAGGCGCTCCACCGAGGGGAGGAAAGCCTCTTCCTCATCGCCCTGCGGAAGCTTGTAGCCTTCCGGGGTCTTCACCAGCCGTAATTCATGTATGTCGCGCGACAGCGTCGCCTGCGTAACCCTGTGCCCCAGCCGGTACAGCTTGCGCCGCATGTCGTCCTGGCTGAATAGCTCTTCGTTGCTGACCAGGTCCCGGATCGCTGCTTGGCGGGAGAGCTTCGACATAGCATAAATATACAGCTATATGTATATTCATGCTATTAGACGCGGAAGTCAAGGAAAGGATTGGCCGCGGGGGAATGTTTTGGACAGGAATTGGGACCCCGTTTTTGCTTCGGCAAAGGACGCCGGGCTCGGAGTGGCAGGCCGTTCGAGCAGGCTGCTAAAAAAAGCAGATGCCTCGGGGCCGAAGCCCCTCGGCATAGAAGGAATGAAGCGCTTAGACGCCGGCCTGAAGGCCGGCTCTACCGGTGGTGCTAATTCCCTTGACGCGGCGCTGTTCCTTGAGACGGCGGTGTAGCCGGTACCGCTGGCGCAGGCGATGGCGGCAACTGAGGCGTGATGGCGTTGTCGAGCTGCACCCCAGCGTCCTCCAGGAGCGTGCCGAGCGCCCGCTGCAGGGCTACGCGGGCCTTGATGTAGGTGCTGCGGGCGACCACCTCGGTCGATCTCGCCTGGGCCAGGAAGCTTTCATCCTGGACAATAAAGAAGTTCGTCGAGGCGCCCACCGAGAGCTTTTCCTTCTCCGCCTGCAGGAGTTGTTCCTGGTAGGTGCGGCTGCGCACCGCTGCTGTATAGGCGCTGCGCGCAACGTCAACCGCGGTGGCAGCGTTTTCAATCTCGTCACGAATCTGGTTCTGCAACTGCTGCACGCGGGCCTGCATTTGCCGGAGTTGCAGTTCGTCGCGCGCCGCGTCGGCCTGGGCGATGCGGTTGCGGAACGGCAGGTTGAGTTGCACGCCGACCTCGTAGACGCTGGCCTGGCTGACTCCCGTTGTGGTGGGTGGGAGCGGCACCCCGCCGATGGGGGAGAAGCCGGTAAAGCCGATGGCGCCGTGGCTCTGGATTGCGCCGACAGCATCGATCTCGGGCTTCACATTATTGCGCGAAGCATCGACAGTAATCTGGCCGTTCCTAACTTGTATGCCGGCTTGGGCGAGGTCGGCGCGATTGGACAGTCCTTGCTCGATGAGCTGTGGCAGGGGCGGCGCTTCCTCCGTCTGCGGCACAACAATCGTGTCCGTGGGAAAGAGGCGGGCGGCCTGTAGCAGAGGATCGGCGCTGCCGGTTCGAGAGATGACGCTTTTCAGCACCGCTTCCTGCTGGCGCACCAGCCCCTGCGCGCGCACCAGGTCGAGTTCGGCTGAGGATACCAGCGCTTCGACCCGGGTCAGCTCCAACGGAGCCATGGTGCCGACTTCCACCTGCGACTTGTCGTCGCTGTACAGTTGCTGGGCGGCGGCCAGCGTCTCTTGCTTCACGCGCACATCTTCGTTCAGGCTGACCAGGTCGTAGTACAGCCGGCTCACACCGTAGATGAGATCGACCAACTGCTGGCGGAAAACCAGGCGCGAGACCTTCAAGTTGTTTTCGGAAATCGTGATGTAGCGCCGGTTCACTTTGAAGCCTGCGCCTCGCCATAACGGCTGTGTGGCGCTGAACACTATGTTGGGATGGCGGAAGGGATCGGCGTACGACAGGTTAGACAGGTTGATGTCGTTGATGTTCGAGACGCCCGCCTGGGCTTGTAATCCGGTGGAGAACCCCTGGTACAAGAAGAGGTTCGCCAAGGGGTTGTCGGTCGGGTACAAAATATCGCTGCCAATTCCCGTATTCGCGGTTTCCGAAGGCTGGCGTCGAACGTAGGCCAGGGTTCCGCTGAAGTTGGGGTCATAGCCAGGCACGGCGGGGCCAGTGCTGAACGGGGTGATTCCCTGCACGGAGAGATTGGTCTGCGCCTCGGTGAGTTGGTTCACATCGAAGACATTACTGACGTTGGACGGAGCCGGGCTGACTGCTCCCGCCGCAGCAGCCTGGTTCAGCAAGGTGCCGCCGGGCCCGCCAATACCTACCGGGGCCTCCTGGATGGTCAGCGGAAGACCGCGAACCACGCCACCACCCTTGGCGCGAATTACATCGGTGTCGGCAATGGAAAGCTGGTAACGCTGTAATACCACGTCAAGGTTGTTCTCAATTGCCAGCAGAAGTGTGTCATGCAGCGAAAGATACACCGTTCCGTTGATCGTCAGGGCTTGCAGACGATTACTGTTCTGCAAGCCAAGCGGCCCGACGTCGTGAGGGCTCCAGGTCTTCCAGAAAGTCGGCTGGCCGAGGCCGGCCGCCTTCTCGTTCTGCGGACGGGTTTCGGTCTGCTCGGCTTTTTGCAGATTGCCGGAGAGGGCCTGGCCTGGGTAGGGCTGCGCGGCCGTGGCCTGGCCGGTGGCAGTGGAGGGCGTTGGCGATTGCGCAATGCCTGCACTACCCACCAATAGGGCGGTGGCAAAAACACCGGTACAAAGCGGCTTTCTCGCTTTCATGGCTGCTCAATATCCTCTTAGCTGGAAAACGCTGGCATCGATCAGTGGTGTGGCTGCCCACCCGGAGTTGCGGACGCACCCTGACCGCCCTGCGAGGTTGACTTCAGCTCGTGGACCTGCACCTTCGCCTCATCCTGCGCCGCGTCCGTGGGATTAATGATCACCAGGTCGCCAGGCCGTACCCCGCTGAGCACTTCGGTTTCGGCACCGTAGTCACGGCCAATAACAACTTTGCGCACGTGCACGGTGTCAGCTTCGACAACCGCGAGGGTGATGCCATTCGCGCGAGCGATGATGCTATCGGAAGGGACGATCACCGGCGGCTCTCCGCGGACGTGGACAAAAACGACACGCGCATACATGCCGGGCAACAGTTTGCCGTCACGGTTGGGCACTTGTACTTCCGTCAGCAAGGTTCGGGTATTGGGATCGACGGCATTGGCGGTGCGGGTAACCTTGCCTTCATAGGCCGTGCCGCCCATCCCGCCCATATAGGCATTGACCGCCTCGCCGACGGTAATGTACGGCGCGGACGACTCGGGGACGCTGACGAAAATCCGCAGCCGCTCGATATCGGCAACGCGGAACATTTCTCCGCCCTGCGAACTCCCCGTCGCGGGGACCGCCGCGCCGATGGTTCCCACCGCTCCCAATCCGCCTCCCGTCACCGAAATGAGCGAGCCGACGTCGATATTGCGAGCGGTGACCATTCCGGCAAAGGGCGCGGTGACGCGCTCGTAACCTTGCAACTTCAGGAGCCGGTCGAGGGCGGCCCGGTTGCTCATGACCGAGTTCTCGGCCGCCTTCACGTTGGCCTGGGCGACCAGGTAACTCGCCTCCTGGGTGTCGCCATCCTGCTTCGAAAGCACCCCCCGTTGAACGAGCACGGTGTAGCGATCCCAGGTGACCTTCTGCAGGTTGAGTTGCGCCTGCGTCTGCCCAAGAACCGATTCGCTTTGCAACAACGTCGAGCGCGCCTGGTCCACCTGCTGGTCGAGATCGGGCGCCTCGATCAAGGCCAGCAGTTGTCCGTTGCGAACGCGGTCCCCGATGTCGACGTATCGTTTGCCGACGTAGCCGGAAGCCCGGGCGTAGATGGGAGCTTCCACCAGCGCGGTCGCGGTACCGGGGAGTTCCAGGTCGCTCTGGCTGCTGGAACGCCGGGCCGCAACCACCTCCACCACGGGAGACGAGTTTTCCTCGCGCTTGGCGGCTGCGCTGGTGATGCGCTTATCGCGCAAATGGGGCAGATACCCCAAAGCGAAAATGATGGCGAATACGATGAGCAGAATGATGCCCAGGCGCACCACCGAGCGCGGCGACAGCTGCACGTGCGGGGGCTCGTGGGGACCTCGCTCCGCTGCAATGGCGTCGGTTCCGTTGTCGGCTAGAGCCACCGGGCGGTCATCACGCGTAGCGCGACGATCCGTTTCAGGGTCTGCGGCCCGATCCCAGTTGGGTTGATCTGAAGGCATCTCGCTGCGGCTCAAGCTGTCCCGGCTCCCAGCTCCGGCAGTTCCTCGTTGTATTCCAACTGAATCTCCTTGTCGTAGTCCACCGGAGGCTTCGTGCGGAAGATAGTGTAGAAGATGGGAACGATGAATAGTGTTCCAAAGGTGGCAAACAGCAGCCCGCCAATTACCGCTCGCCCCAGGGGAGCGTTCTGCTCACCGCCTTCACCCAACGCCAGAGACATGGGCAGCATACCGATGATCATCGCCAGGGCGGTCATGCAGACCGGCCGCAGGCGGGTGTAACCGGCCGACAGCGCTGCCTCGAATGGTCCTTTCCCGATGGCCCGCTCATCGTTGGCGAAGGTCACCACCAGAATGCTGTTGGCGGTGGCCACGCCGATGGCCATGATGATGCCCATCAACGAGGGCACGTTAAAGGTGGTCTGGGTCACGTATAACATCCACAGGATGCCGCTGAATCCCAGCGGCAGCGCCATGAGGATGATGAAGGGATCGAGCCACGACTGGAAGTTTACAACCATTAACAGGTAAACGAAGATCACTGCGAAGGCGATACCGATACCCAGACGGAGGAACGAGTTCTGCATGGTGGCGACCTGGCCGCGCATGACCGACCACGATCCCTTGGGCAAGCCCTTGCTCTCGTCGTCGATTACCTTCTGGACTGCCCGGGCCACGCTGCCCAGGTCGCGCAGATCGGCGTCGCAGAAAATGTCGAAGACCGGCTGCACGTTGTAGTGATTCACGACCGCGGTAGAGACGCCGCGTTGCACACTCGCCAGGTTCGACAACAATTGCGTATTGCCGCTTCCGCTGGCCGGGGTCACGGGCGTGCGCTGCATGGCGTCGATGGAATCGATCTTGTACTGCGGAGTTTGCACCGTGACGCTGTAGTTCACGCCATTGCGCAGGTCGAGCCACTGATTCGGGGCGGTCTGATAACTGCCACTGAGAGAAACCAGCATGCTGGTGGCAACGTCCCGCTGCGTGAGTCCCAACTGCTGGGCCTTGTCACGATCGACGTTGACGTTCAGGGTTGGATACGCAATCTCCTGGTGGATGCGCGCGTCCACCACCCCGGGGATGGCCTGGATGCGCTTCAGCATCTTCTGCGTGACCTTGTAGTTGTTGGCCAGGTCGCGCCCGACCACCTGAACGTCGATCGGCGCCGGCAACCCGAAGTTCAGGATCTGGGTGGTCATGTTGGCGGCGGTGAAGAAGAAAGTTTCCTGCGGAAACTTCTGGTTCAAAACCGCCCGCAACTTTCGCATGTACTCGCGGGTGCTGCCATGTTTCTCCGGATTGAGTGCGATCAGGATGTCGCCATCGCCGGCGCCGACGGTCGAA
Source organism: uncultured Acidobacteriaceae bacterium (assembly GCA_963798275.1). Classification (GTDB taxonomy): domain Bacteria; phylum Acidobacteriota; class Terriglobia; order Terriglobales; family Acidobacteriaceae; genus CAWCTB01. The sequence continues at coordinate 208,513 of CAWCTB010000015.1, read as the reverse complement.
GCATCGCTGTAGGCCAGATTGATGCCGCTGGCCGGTAAACCAATGTTGTCGAGGATGAGCTGAACCTCGTCGCGTGGAAGAGTGTTGCGAATCTCGGCCTCCACGCGGGCGAAAACCTGTTCGGTCTCCTCGATGCGCGTGCCTTGCGGGGCGCGGACGTGCAACCGCATCTGGCCCGAGTCAACGTAGGGGAAGAAATCTTCGCCGATGATGAAAACCAGAAAGCCCGAGCCCACCACCATCGCGATGAACAAGACCATCACGTACTTGCGATGGTGCAGCGACCACTCCAGCACGTCGCGATAGCGTTCCCGGAAGCGTTCAAAGTATTCGTTGAACTTGAAGTGCACTCGCCATACCCAGTTCAGGCCCTCGATGTGCGCCGCGTGTCCGCCCTCACCTTCGGCATAAATCGGTACCTCCGGCCCCAGCATGAAATGCACCATCGTGGGCACCAGGGTGCGGGAGAGGAAATACGAGGCCAGCATGGCGAACACGACCGCCATGGCCAGCGGCACAAAGAGATACTTAGCGGCCCCAGTCAAAAGCACGACGGGCACAAACACAATGCAGATGGAGAGTGTAGATACGAAGGTGGGCACCGCGATTTGCGAAGCGCCGTCGAGGATGGCGCGCGTCAGCGGCTTCTTCATCGCCATGTTGCGGTGGACGTTTTCCAGCTCCACCGTAGCGTCGTCGACCAGGATTCCGACGGCCAATGCCATGCCGCCCAGGGTCATCACGTTAATGCTGTATCCGAGAGCGCTGAGGATAATCTGCGAGGTCAGAATCGCCAGCGGAATGGAGGTACAAACGATCAGCGTGCTTCGCCAACTACCCAGGAAAAGCAGGATCATCATCCCCGTGAGAAAGGCGGCTATCCCCGCTTCGCGCAGGACACCGTAAATGGAAGCACGAACGAAGATCGACTGGTCGAACAGAGGCGTAACCTTCAGGTTGGCGGGCAGCCCCGAAAGAACACGCGGCAAGGCAGCCTTGATTTGCGCGACGATATCCAGGGTCGAAGCCTGGCCATTCTTCAATACCGATAACAGGGCGGCTCGCGAACCGTTGGTGCGCACAATGTTGGTTTGCGGGATGTAGCCATCCCGCACCTGCGCCACGTCTCGGAGCGTGACCACGGCGCCATTGGCTGCCCGGACTGGCAGGTCGTTCATGGCAGCGACCGTGGTAGGGCTGCTGTTGAGCGCAACCTGGTACTCGCGATCTCCGATCTTGGCCGTTCCCGCGGGCAGGATGAGATTCTGCTGGTTCAGCGCAGCCGAGATGTCAGCCGGAGACAGGTGTTTGGCGTATAGCTGGTTGGGGTCGATATCGACCATGATGTTACGTTGCTTGCCGCCATACGGTAGCGGGATCGATGCTCCCTGCACGGTTGCCAGTTGGGTACGCACGAAGTTGAGCCCGAGGTCGTAGAGTTGCTGTTCGCTCAGTCCCTCGCCCGACAACCCGAGCTGCAATACTGGGACGGAGGATGCGTCGTACTTGATGACAATAGGCGGCGTGGTTCCCGGCGGTAACACTCGTAAGATCGTTTGACAGATCGAAACAATCTGCGCGATCGCCATCTCCGGCTTCACCTTGGGCTGGAAGAACACCTTGATAACGGCGATACCGGAATACGACTGCGACTCCATGTGTTCGATATCGTTTACGGTGGTCGTCATGGCGCGCTCGGTAATGGTTACCATGCGCTTTTCCATATCATTGGGGGTCAACCCGGTGTACGACCAGATGACGCTGATCACAGGTATGTCGATATTGGGGAAGATATCCTTCGGCGTGGTGGTGATCGCCGACACCCCCAGAATGAAGATCAGCAGCGAAAGCACGACGAATGTATAGGGGCGGCGAAGCGCCAGTCGAACAATCCACATCGGATGTTACCTGCAGTCCTTTACGAAATGCGCCATGCCTCTCTTTACCACCATAAATGAGGCATTTACCCTCGCACCATATAGGGCGCGGCATCGCAACAATTCTTTACTAAAGCGGCTGAACCCCGCCTGAATCCGGTGTCGGGCCGAGTAACGCGAGTTTAACGAACCCTGATCGCCATTCGCCTCTCTCGGCTGAACCGGTTCACCGGCTTCTTCGCGGATTCCGCAACCAGCGGCAGCTTTGCAATAAGTGTCGCCCAAGGACGTTGTCCTTAACCTGACATTGTGGTGACAAAGATTCCAGCCCCGTCCGGCTACTCCGCGCATTTTACGACGGCGTGAACGCTGATGCGCGCGATGAATTAGGGAAGGTCTGATTAAGTCAATGGACGGTCCCTCCGCGGCTAAAGCCGCGTTCATTTTGCGGCCTTTGCGGACGGCCTAAAGGCCGTCCCCTTCAAAGATTGGGCTTAATCAGAGATTCCTTAGGCATGGTGACGCTGTTTTCCTCCCGGAGGTGGAGCGGTGCAGGCAAGGGGCTGCGAGCTAAAAGGAGATTTTGCTCCGACAGAAACTGCCGGGCAACCATGGCAGCGTCTTTCTTTTCGCCGTCAACCGCGAAATTCATCTTGCGCATGTCGTCCGCGGTGATGCGTCCGCCTAACCGCTGAAAGGCAGCACGCGCTTGCGGAAAACGTTCCAGCATCTGCGGACGCACGATGGGAACCGCTTCGTAGGGCGGGAAATAGTGTCTGTCGTCGTCGAGTACCACCAGTCCAAGCGCGGCGATCAGTCCGTCGGTGTTGCTACCCGCCACGATGTCGACGGAGCGGTTCTGCAGAGCGCGGTACAGCAGTCCCAGGTCCATTACCCTGGGGGCCTCGGCGAAGTGCAGGCCGTAGGTACTGACCAAGCCTTGGTAGCCGTCCTGGCGCTCGAGAAACTCGTATCCGACACCCAGCTTCAACTTCGGCGCATAGGACGCAAGTTGCGACAGCGCGGTGAGCCCGAGCCTATGCGCGTCGTCGCCGCGCATCACCATGGCGAAGCTGTTATTGAATCCCAGCGGCGGCATCACATCCAGGTTGAAGCGCTGGCGAATACTCCTTCTTCACCGTTCCGTAAACCGCGCCGGGATCGCTCGGAATACCTCTGCTTCAACACGGCTGCGAGCGCGGTGCCGGTGTATTCCACGTAAGTATCGATGCGTCCGGCGAGAAGCGCCTGGTGGCAAATGTAGGAACCGGCGAGGTAGAAACGGTCCTCCACCTGGCAGTCGCAAGCCTTCGCCAGGTATTGGGAAAGCAACTCGCCCAGGATCAGTTGCTCGGTAAAGTTCTTCGAGCCGACCGTGATCTCCTTGTGCCGCCGCGAGGCGCAGGAGAGGGAGAACAACGCCAGCGCCGAGATGAAGGCGCGACGATCCATCACGACGATCCCTGCTGGCGTCGAACCAGCAAGCGCTCGACTCCGCCCAGCAGCCCGTCGGCCGCGAGTGCCATGAGCGCTGCCGGCAGCGCACCAGCGAGAATCACGCCGTTGTCGACCATGGCGATGCCGCGAAAGATGAATTCGCCCAAGCCGCCGGCTCCGATGGCGGCCGCGATGGTCGCCACCCCAATGGTGATGACCGTCGCGACCCGGATGCCCGCCAGGATGACCGGCGCGGCCAGGGGTAACTCGACCATGCGCAGAAGTTGCGCTGAGGTCAGTCCCATCGCGACCGCGGCCTCGCGCACCGGAGCGTCAATCCCGGCGATTCCCACGTACGTGTTGCGCACGATAGGCAGCAGGGCATACAGGGCCAGCGCGAGGATTGCCAGCCGATCGGCCCGCGCCCCGAGCCACGGCAGGGGTAACAGAAGCCCGAAGAGCGCCAGGCTCGGTATGGTCTGAATAACGTTCGTACTGCCCAGAACCAGCGTCTTCAACCTGGGACGACGCGTCAGAAGGACGCCCAGAGGAATACCCACAGCGATCGCGAACAACATCGAGACACCCACCAGCCAGAGATGCTCGGCGGCGAGGGTCGCGACCTCGTGTTTGTGGGTGAAGATGAAATTCACTCGCTGATACCTGCTGCGTTCCCGGCGGTCTCAGGCGCGAAAGAGCTGCTGGCTCGCGCGAAACACATCGACATACGACTTGGCCACATCGTCGGTAGCCGTTAGAAACTCCGCCTTGCCGTAGACACCTCGCAGGCGGCCTTCCTCCATGAGGCCGATTCGATCTCCCAGCAACAGGGCTTCGCCCACGTCGTGGGTGACAAACACGATCGTCTTGCCTAAGGTTTGCCGGAGATTCTGAAATTCCATCTGGATCTCGGCCCGCGTGATCGGATCGAGCGCCCCGAATGGCTCATCCATCAGCAGGATCGGCGGCTCGGCCGCCAAGGCGCGCGCCAGCCCGACCCGCTGGCGTTGGCCGCCGGAGAGCTGGTGAGGATAACGTGACGCGTACTCCGTCGCTGGCAGGCCAACCAGTTTTAACACCTCTTCCACCCGCGCATCGATCTTCGCTGCGTCCCAGTGCTCGAGCCTGGGAATCAGCGCAACGTTGTCGCGAACGCTGTAATGGGGAAATAAGCCGACATCCTGGATGGCATATCCGATGCCGCGACGCAGTCGAATCGGGTCCCAGTCGTTTACCGACCTGCCCTCGACCTGGATATCGCCTGCCGTCGGCGTGATGAGCCGGTTGATCATCTTCAGGCAGGTGGTTTTGCCGGAGCCGCTTCGGCCCAGCAACATCAACGTCTCACCTTTGCGAACGGACAGGTTCAGGTCGGCAAGCAGGCGCCGGCCCGAGGGAATGGAATACTCCACGTTGCGGAAGTCGATAGCTGTTGGCTGGTCACTCAATGCCGTTTGCGCCTGCGGGGTTCAGCGTACCAGATACGGCCTTGCTCCAGAATGCATCCCTTAGCACCTTGGTCACGATTGCTCGCGGTACAGCAAACGGTGGTCGTCGCTGCTACACTTTCCCCTGTCGAGAGCGCATGACTGATATCGACCATGATCGCCAGCCTGGAGTTGAGGAACCATGAGTTCTCAGGTCAGCGTTGATCTCGATTCCCAAGAGCATCGTGGTCTGGACGCCGTGTCGGCGGCGGCCGGAAGTCACGTTTCGTCAGGATGGAGGCGCGACTCGCCCTGGCACGTTGTGCGCGTGGTCCTGGCTTTGCTGCTCGCGATAGCGACCGTGACCTACAGCGTGGCGTGGATGTACTACATCCGCAAAGGTCCGGTGACCACAATGGGACTCAGGGTGCAGCACAACCAGGGTGCTGCCGTCGACGTGACCTTCGTTGTACCGGACAGCCAGGCGGCGCAAGCCGGCATAGCCGTGGGAGATAAGATCGTCTCGGTCAACGGCCATGCTGTGCGCTCCATGGAGCCGATCTTCGTGGCGCTCACGCTTTCCCATCCCGGAGATCACATTCGACTCGCCATCAAGAAGCCCGGATCCACTGCGGTCCGCGATGTCGATCTGGTGTTGGGCCGCGCCAATTCGTTTTACCAAAGTACGACTCAATACATCGCTGGTCAGCTGGTCAGTTCCTTTCCCGTACTCTTCGTTTTGGTGGGGATCCCCGTTCTCTTTTTGCGAATCGACGACCGCAACGCGTGGATGGTGGCCATTTGCTTTACCGGATTAGTCGCGTCCGCGCCCGTCGCCCAGCAAATCGGGCTGATGCCGCCGCTGCTGCGCGCGTTCATGGCCGGCTTCATGATCCCTTTCTTCGCTATTCAAGCAGCGTCGTTTTATTACCTGTTTGCAACCTTTCCGGCGCAGTCTCCCATCGACGCGCGCCTGCCCTGGCTGAAGAACGTTTTGTTGTTTGGCATGGCCATCATTGCTCTGCCGATCGCGGCCATCGCTGTATATAACCGGTCGCTCGAGAGCCTGTGGCCGCTGGTTGACTTTCTCGGTAGGCGGAAGGTCGGCATCGCCTACTCAATCTACGCGTTCGGCGCCTATGGACTTGCGCTGGTGTCGCTGGTGTGGAACAGCTTCCGGTCGACCGATGCGGAAGCCCGGCGGAAAACCCGCGTCATCGTCTGGGGGACGGTGCTGGGCATGGTGCCGTGGCTCACCCTGATGGCGTTCAGTGTCATCTTTCCACTTCGAGCCCTATAACATGCCGTTCTGGATCTGGGCACCAGCGGTGATTGCCATCTTTTTATTGCCTCTCTCGTTCGCGTATGCAGTTTTGAAGCATCGTGTGCTCGACGTGCCCGTGCTGCTGCGGCGCAGCGCGCGCTACCTGCTGGTGCAGCGCGGGTTCCTGATTCTCATTCTGGTGCTCGGTTCGGGCGCTACTTTGGCGCTGGCGCAATCGTTCTCCCGGCACTACCCCGCGCGGGCCGGAGCAGCCATACCGGTGGGGGCGCTCTTCGGCATCACCCTGGTCTCCGCCGGCACCTGGATTCAGCAGCGCGTGAGCCAGCGGGTCGACAAGGCGTTCTTCCGCAGTGCCTATGACACCCGGCAACTACTGGAAGAGTTGTTGGCCAAGACGCGCGAAGTTCGCACCCGCGAGCAGATGGCAGAGCTGCTCACCGAGAAGCTGGGGAAGGCGCTGCATCCCAGCTTTCTGCTCATCTACCTTGCCGATCACGATGGATTGAAGCTGCGCGCCCCCGGCCTGCACCGTCAGGCGCCAGAAACGGTCGCCGATTCACCCTTGGTTGAAGAACTGTTTCAGCGCGGCGAGCCGCTGGAGGTCCTGCCGCTGCCGGAGCACGCTGAATTTGCGCGTCTCGGAGCCGAATGCCTGGTGCCCATTAGCGGTCGCGATCGGCAGAAATTGGGTCTGCTCGTGCTGGGCCCACGCATGTCGGAAGAACCGTACTCCAGGGAAGACAAACGTCTACTGGCCTTGATCGCCGCCTCGGCCGGCGGTGCGCTGGAGCACATCGAACTGGCGGAAGACATTGCCGCGCATATGGAGGTGGAGAAACGCGCGGCACACGAGATCGAATTGGCCCGGCAGGTGCAGCAAAAACTGTTCCCCCAGAATCCACCCAAATTGCAGAACCTCGACTACGCCGGGCAATGCGTGCAGACCCGCATCGTGGGCGGAGACTACTACGATTTTCTTGAGCTGGCGCCGGGACGGGTGGGATTTGCGCTGGCGGACATCTCCGGCAAGGGTTTCGCTGCTGCCCTGTTAATGGCGAACCTGCAAGCCAACCTGCGCGGACAGTATGCGCTGGCACTGGACGACTTGCCGGGGCTGATGCGGTCGGTCAACCGCCTGTTCTACGAAAACAGCGAACCGCAACATTACGCCACCATGTTTTTCGGGTGCTACGATGACCGGCGCCGCCTCCTGCGCTACGTGAATTGCGGACACAACCCGCCGCTGCTTCTGCGCGCCAACGGAAGGAACGAAGAACTCACGGCCACCGCCACCGTCATGGGCTTATTTCCCGAGTGGGATTGCGAAGTTGCTGAAGTCGAGCTTGCGCCCGGGGATTTGTTTGTTCTGTATACGGACGGCGTGACTGAAGCCTCGGTGGCGGGTGGCGAAGAATACGGCGAGGGACGGCTGATCGAAACCCTGCGCCGCAATCCCAAAGCCAGTGCGGCGGAATTGCTGCGGCTGCTGGTGCAATCCATTCAGCAGTTCAGCCCAGGCGAGCAGGGTGACGATCTGACCGCAGTTATTGGAAAGTCGCGCTAGAGGAAAAGGCGCTCCGATGAGCGCCTTTTCCAATCTGTATCCGGGTTCGACTTAATAGCGGCCGTAGCCGCCACCACCGCCGCCGCGAACGGCCGCCGCGACCACCGCCGCCGCCTCCGCCGCTGCGACCAAAACCACCGCGACCTCCGCCACCACCGCCGCCACGCGGGCGATCGGTCTTGGGACGGGCTTCGTTGATGCTGAGATTGCGTCCGCCCAGGTTGGTGCCGTTCAGGGCTTCCATAGCCCGGGTAGCGGCATCGTCGTCGGTCATCTCCACAAAGGCAAACCCTCTTGGCTGGCCGGTGTCCCGATCGGTGACAATGCTAACCCGATCAACCGCGCCGTGGGCCTCAAATAGCGAGCGAATCTGATCCTCCGTCGCGTCGTAGCTCAGGTTCCCTACATAGATGTTTTTCATTGCGACCTCGCAGTTTGCATTGGGTTCGGTGGATTACTGGTCCACTGCGAAACCCCGGTTAGGGTGTGTACGACTCTCGAAGACTCAAATTCGCGGGTGATACTGCTGAATCGGAGGGCAGCTCGCGCCACCCTCCCCTGGGTCTGCATTGCGATTACAGAAGCTGGACGTTCTCGGCCTGCCAACCTTTGGCGCCGCGCTTCACTTCAAAACTAACCGCCTGGCCTTCCTGCAACGAGCGGAAGCCATTGGCCTGGATAGCGGAGAAATGCACGAAGACGTCTTCGCCGTTCTCACGCGAGATGAAGCCAAAGCCCTTGGCATCGTTAAACCACTTCACTGTTCCTTGTTCCATTGATGTTCTATTTCCTTGATGTTGATCTTGCGCTGGTGGATCGGAAGGTGCCGGACAGGAATCGCTCGATAGGAGGGATGGCTGCGGACGAGCCGTCAAACATACGCACCTTCAGTATACACGCTTTTGCCCGTCCCCAGGAGTCATTCGTCGTGCTTGGTGGCAAACGGCACGTGGCGCGGCCACTCCCCCCTCAATACCGCTTGCCAGAAAGTGACTTCCCCGAAAGGGATGTGTTTCCCTGGGCAATCCACCCGGAGCTATCGCCTTGACTTATGGCTCGATCAACAGCAGACGAGATCCCGAGTCCACGTAGAAGCTACCCTTGGGGGCGACGAGAACTGTTCCCGGCTCGGCGCTGGAATAGCTTGCTATCGATATGCCTTCCAGATAGGAAACCCCGGGCTGCATGGCAGCGTCATCGTGGCTCTGACGGCCGGCGCGGATGCCAAGACCGGCGTTGGCCAGGCTCCCCGTGGCGCCGTCTGGAGCTGATGCCTGGGCACTGTTTCCGCTCATGGCTTCGGTGCGTTGCGCGCCCGACATCTTATTATCGGCCGCCACCTGATCAACCCCGCTGGGCTCCCAGCGCGGGGCCACGCTCACCAAGGCCAGCGCAATCGATACTTCGGTCCCGTCCTTCAGCTTTGCCTTATCGAACAGCAAGCCAACCTTCGCCGGTCCCTCAGAATCGGCCTTGGCTTTGACCTCGGTTACCTTGCCGAGCAAGTGTGAGCCTTTGGGTATTTCCGTACCGGATTTTAACTTCACGGTGTCGGTGACGTGGGCCGAGACTGGATCCCCGACCTTGGCTTTCTTCGAAAGGACAATCTTGTCCAATACTGCCTTACACTCGACAGAAGGGCTCGCCGGTGCGGCTGCACCTGGAGTTTGCGCGGCAACCGTCAACGCGAGCACGAGGCAGGCGGCCACGACCCCAGCCAAAGCCACGAGTCGATGCGGACAACGACGATGAGTCATGCGATACTCCCAATATTTTGATGGAAGGCGAAGCGTGCAAACCTCGCCCATCGCAGATCATAAGCTCGCCGGACGGGAAAAAGAAGGCAAAGCACAATGATCTGTGACATGGGGCCTGCTCACCAACATTCGGTTTCAGCCGACGCACCCGTGTCGGAGTTCTACCGACACCCATGGGCCGACTCCTTAAGCACTTTGGTGATTCCCCGCCGGGGCGACGCACTCCACCTGCGGGTAACCGTGTGTGTTTTGCTTGACTTTCAGCCGTGATGAAACCGACAATGGCGCGCACGCTCGAAGTAAATGGGCCGCCAGTCTTCATCACGTTCCTCCCCCGAGCAGACGCGTCTCGCGCTATCGAGGCGTAAACCCCCTGCGTCCGGTTTGGACGCTAGAAAGAAGCGGAGAACATGTATTTTCGCAGCAAGATGCTTCTAGCCGTTTGTTTCGCAAGTGCGCTCGTCGGCACATCCGCATTCGCTCAGGAGATCAGGTTTCCGACGTTCTCGTCCCTGGCAGGTCTTCAGTTGAACGGCAGCGGTCACCAGGCCACTTGGGCGAGCCAGCAAGTCTTGCGACTGACCGACGGCGCAAGAACCGTAAACACTCCCGAAGCGACAACCACTTGGTTCCAGATTAAGCAACCGCTTTCAACCGGCTTCACGACTTACTTCAAGTTCCAGATCCATGGGCCTTCGATTTGTTGTACGCCTGGTGATGGCCTCGCCTTTGTGGTCCAGAACTCGTCCTCTACCGACTCCTCTTATGGCGCGACGGGTGCGGGTGTGACGGCCCTCGGGGTCGCTTCCGGCGGAATGGGCTACGCCGGTATTCCGAACAGCCTTGCGGTTGAGTTCGATACCACGCAGGATTCCTGGGACCCGAACGCCAATCATGTTGCCGTTCAGAGCTGCGGTACCCTGACCAATGGCCCGGTGCATCTGCCCGGGCAGTTCACCATCGGGCAAAATACCCACGTCACCAGTTGTCTGCTGGGCCAGAGCCAGCAGGCGATCAACACCACAATTCCGCGTCTAGGCATGCTGTGCGGCATGAGCGCCACCTGCCAGAATGGGCCGATACACGAAGTCGTGATTGAATACGATCCGCCCCAGGGGAACACGGCTGGCTCTCTGCGGGTATGGATCGATCCCCAGTTCATCAACGGCACGCACACACCCGTCAGCACTGCTATTCCCCAGATCAACGTTCCTTATGACATGGCCGGCAGTGGCGGACTGAGTCTGGATAACGGTAAAGGATGGGTCGGATTCACAGCTTCCCAGAATGCCAAGGGTCAGGCACAGGACATCATGGCCTGGGAGTTCACGCCGCACACCGATACGACCGTAACCCAGGTGATCCAGAACGGCGGAACCCAAACCACCTTCACCTATGGCGGCTACGTCTACGGCGTTACCTACCCGGTTGGATTCGTGAACGTCGACCAGATTCGCATGGTGGTCGATGCCATGCCGATCGATAAGGCCACCTTCTATAACACTCGCCTGCGAGGCACGTCGTTCGCCAATGAACAGTGCGTCACCTATCTCGAGACGGGTGGGAACTGCGTCGTCTACCGGGTATCGTGCATCGATCAGATGGGAAACGCGGTGGCCTGCCCGTCGGAGGAAACGCCTACCATTCTGATCAAGAGTTCGTACTACACGTCGGACAACGTCAGTGCTGCCAACGCGGACTTCCTCAAAGATCCGACCCAAGGGCAGAATCAGTGGGAGCAACTGACGGACGTTCAGTTCCAGCAGAACGTTTTTGACCCGACGACATCGGGAAAAGGCAGTAGCTTCTCTGACTTTGTCGCGACCTTCATAACCCACGCGCACTGAGTCAATGCCCTGCTCAATTGCGCGTCGGGCAAATTGACCAAACAACACAGCCCCGGTTTCGGCCGGGGCTTCTTTATTGCTTTGACGGAATCGTTACGATGACGAGTGCCTTTAAGTCCGCGGCCGTTGCCGGGGCGGTTTCATATCGACTGTTACACCCGAGAGGAACTGCTCTATGCGGCGCCCTGGTACGATTTCACTGCCTCGCGGTAGACATCGCTGAGATCCGAGCGATCAAGCAGCCGCCCTACCCCGTTTTCCTTGCTGATGGATTCCAGCAGACGAACCGCTTCCCGGTACTGGGGCATGTATTCTTTCGTCTTGCCACCCTTGACAAGCAGCTCCCCCAGCAGGAAATGCGCTCGGGCCTGTTCGATCAGGAGGTTGAGCTTTTCCGCGCGGTTCATAGCGCCGTCGAGCTCCCGCTGCGCGATGTCCGCTTTGTTGGAGGCGATAGCAGCCTGCGCGAGATATAAGGAGGCTCTGCACCGAAAGGGCTTTCAGGCCCATGTTGTCGGTTTCCTGGATGAGTTTTTGCAGCACCGGCATCGCGGCCGCCGCGCGTCCCTGGACGACATCGAGACGCGCCAGGTCGAAGCGCGAGAGTCGCCGCCTGATCGCGGACTTTTGCCTTGGCGGCCAGCCCAGCCGCTTTTTCGTACTGCTGTCTGGCAGCTCCGTAATCAGCCACGGTAGAAATAGCTGTCACCCAGCCAGTTCAGGGCTTCGGCTGCGACTGCGTCGTTCTTCACTTCGTAGGCCAGCTTCAGTCCGTCCTCCAGATTCTTCTGGCCCTCGTCTTCCCTGCCCAACCTGCGACAGCACGTTGCCATAGCGAGTCTGGGTCCACGCCATGTTCCACGTCCGGTCATTGGTCTGCTGGTAGATCTTCAGAGCGTCCTGCAGCGAACTGAGCGCCGCACCGTATTTGCCCTGGGTGGCGTAGAGCGCACCGATGCTGCTGGACGCCAGCGCGATGCCGCTCTGGTCGCCGCTGGCCCGGCTGATGTCCAGGGCCTTCAAATACTGCGACAGCGCGGTGTCGTACTGGCCCAGCTTCACGTTCGTCTCGGCCAGATTGTGCAGCGACGCCGCCATGTCCGCCGTAAGCTTCAGCTTCTCGCGAATCTGATAGGCCTGCTGAAAGTAGGTTAAGGCGTCCTGGAAATTGCCCATCCCAAATCGCGAGCTGCCGATGTTGTTCAGGCAGAAAGCCTGCGATTCCTCATCGCCTAAGTCGCGAAACCGGGTGAGAGCGTCGGTGAGACTCTTCAGCCCGTCTTCATACTTCGCATGATCGTTGTAAAACGCCCCCAAGTTGAGCAAGCGTGGTGGCGATGCCCCGTTTGTCGCCTATCTGCTGGCGAACCGCCAGCGCCTGCTTGTAACTGGCCAGCGCCGCCGTCGGATCGCCAAGCTTATCCTGCATACCTGCAATCTCATCCAGGCTGCCGCCAATGCCACTCTGCAAGTTCAGTTTCTTGCGCAGTTCGAGCGCCTTCTGGAAATTACTCAGCGCCTCCTGCGGCTGCCCGAGGTCGCGATACGCCAATCCCATAGCTGCTCGATTGAGGCCTTCAGCTTCATCGTTCTGGAACTGCGTAGCCAGGTTATAGGCCGGACCGAGATAATCCAGGGCTGCCTGCGGCTTGCCGCTCCTGAGTTCCACGCGTGCACTCGCCAGCAAGACATCAACGTTTTTCGAATCCGCGGCCCGCACCTTGGCCAGCCGCGCTCGCGCCTCATCGTAATTGCCCGCTTCCTCATACAGTCCGGCCAGGGCATACCTGCGCATCCAGGTCATCGGGCCGCGCCTTGGTGATGTTCTGGTAGGCCTCGATCGCCTTCTCGGGCTCGTTCATGATGCGGGCGTGGTTCGCCTCAATCTGGTAGCGCTCGAGCGCCGGCAGGTTTTCGCTGAGGGTGACCGCTTTGCGGGAGTTCAGCTCGGCTTTGTCGTCAAAGTGCAGCGCATGATAGGTCTGCGCCAGTTGCGAATAGGCCAGCGCGAACCCGGGGTCTTGCTGAACCGCCTCCTCGAACTTCTTGGCCGCGTCCTGCTGCTTGCCGGAGCGGGAAAGCGCAAGGCCCTCATCGTAGGCGCGCAGCGCCGGCGCGGACTTCGTCAGCACGAACGGCGTCGCCGACTGTAGCTCTGCCAGAATCTCCGGAGAGGACGACGACAGCTTCTGTCGAACATCCGCCGCCAGCTTGTTCAAGCCCGCCAGCAGATCTTTATCGCCGGCAACGTCGGTCGCGATCTCGTAATGCCGGTCATTCTTCAGGTCGGTAATCGTTGAGTTCACCCGGATCTGATCGCCGAACTTGGCGTACTGCCCGAATACCACCGTGTCGGCGTTGGTAAACTCGGCAATTCGCTTGAGCTGCGACATGTCGATTTGTGACTGCGGAGAGATATGCAAGTCGCGCAGCACCTGCTGCAAGCGGCTGGGCGAAACCAGGCGCACGTGAGCCGATTGCCCCAGATCCGTGCTCAAGTTTTCCGAGAGGCTGGACGACAGCCAATCGAGGCTCGGATCGCCGGACGCGTTGTAGTACGGAATGATCGCCACCGCCATGGCCGGGACTGCCGCCTGTCCTGCCCCGCTTCCAGCGTGGTGGCCGAAGAAATAATAGCCACCCGCTCCTCCCACCAGGGCCAGAGCGATCGCGCCCACGGCGACCCACTTCCATGCGAACCGCTTCGCCGCCGGAAGCACGCCGGCGGGAGCCGGGACGGCTGGTGAAGGCGCGCCGAGCGTCGGCGCCATGCGCAGCATCCCCGAGAGCGGTGTTGCGCAGCGCCGCGCTGCCGAAGCCGCTGGAACGCGGCCGCCTTCCCTGCGAAATATCGAGATCGTCAAGTAGTTCCTGAACTGTCGCGTAACGCGCCTTGGGATCGCGTTCCAGGCACTTGTCCACAATCTTACTGATCGCAGGTGGCACGGTTGGATCCACCTCGCTCAGCGGAACGGCGCGCTCCTGGGTACGGCGCACCAGGCTGGCGATGGCGCTCTCCGCGCGGTACGGCATGTTGCCGGTGATCAGCTCGTAAAAGATCAGGCCCATCGCGAAGATGTCCGACCGCGCATCCAGCTCCGAGCCCATCGCCTGTTCCGGCGACATGTACTCCATCGTGCCGATCATCATGCCGGTCTGAGTCATGCCGTCGCTTTGCACGGTCTTCGCCAGTCCGAAGTCCATGATGACGACGCGGCCGGACGCGTCGCGCATGATGTTGCTGGGTTTCAAGTCGCGATGGATGACGCCTTCGGCGTGCGCCGCCTGCAGTCCCGCACACGACTGCGAGATGATGTCAACCGCTTCTTTCGGGGAGAGCTTTCCTTCCTTGGTAAGAATCGTGCGCAAGTCCTCACCTTCGACGAACTCCATGGTGATGAACTTCACGCCTTCGGCTTCGCTGAGGTCGTAGATGCGGATGATGTTCCTGTGCGTGACCTGTCGCGCCAGGACCAGTTCCTGTTTGAAGCGCGCCAGAATTGCCGGATTGCCCGCGAGGTCTGGCCTTATGACCTTCAGGCCCAGTGCACGGTCGACTTCCAGATCGTGCGCCTTGTAGACCGCGCCCATGCCGCCCATGCCCAGCAGTTTCTGGATCTCGTAGCGGCCGCCCAGCACGCTGCCCACCTCGAAGATCGTCGCCCCAATCGAGGCATAAACCTGTTGCGTCACGCCCGAACTGGAATCGCGGTGGCGCTTGGGTTCCACCATGGTCACATCGTTGGAAGGATCACTCTTGGGAGGGGCCGATGGAGGCTTTGCGGGAACCGGGGAGACGGCGCCGTGGGGAAGCGTCGCTTCCAGATCGGAGCTGCTGGGTGGTTGACCAGGGGCCTTCAGGGCAGGTTGAGGTTGCGAGGCAGAACTCTCCCCGCTTGAGACAGCGGTACCTTCTTGCGCTCGACCAGCGCCTCCCTCAGCATCCAACGCCATATCCCGTGCAGTTTCCCTGGGGCGAAATTCGCCGATCCTCGGGGGCAGCGTCAGCCCTCACCCTCATCACCAGCTAAGCCCAGATTATACCTTCGTTTGAGAGCAACAAATACTTATTCAGGCAGTTAATCCTTCAGTTAATTGCGCGCAATTCGTGGTTACACAAATGTGTACCCCATAGCCGAAACCTTGGTGGCACTTCCATGCTATTTTCGCTTTCCGCGCGTTCGATGGCGGGTTACAGTCTCCCGAGCAAACTGCGACCTGACGCCTGCTCGGAGCCGGTCGTTGCTGAGCGGCTGGCCCGGCCACGCAGGGCCAGCACCTATGACTTCGTTTCGTACAATTCCCAAGTGCCTCTTTTGACCTTCGATCTGGACTCACCCACACGCCGCCGGCTCGGTTACGAACTGATCGACATCATCGATGCCTACTTCGAGTCACTGCCCTCTCGCCCGGTCCAGGTCGCCGCTGGAACAACGCAGCTTTGTTCCATTGCACGAATCCATGCCGGAACGGGGGGCGCTCGCCGATCTCGCCACGGATACAGCGCTCGAGGGCACTCCCCAGGACGCGCTGGCGCAATTCCTGCGCCATACAGCCGGGCAACTCATCGATCAAGGATTCCATGTTCCTGCGGCCAACTACTTTGGTTTGATGAATCCCACGCCGACTTATGCCGCCGTTCTGGCGGAAACGTTGGTGGCGGCGCTGAATCCTCAACTGGCCACCATGGCGCGTTCCCAGTTGGCATCGAAGATCGAAGCCGAAACCGTGCGCTGGATCGGCGAACGCTTCGGATGGCCGCAGCCATTCGACGGCACCTTCACCAGCGGCGGCAACGAAGCTAACTTCAGCGGACTCGCGCTGGCGCTGGCCGCACACTTCCCTGCTTCGGTCGAGGACGGGGTCGCGTCCCTTGGAGTGCAACCCACTCTGTACGCCTCTGCCGAAGCCCATCACTCGCTGGACAAATCCGCCGGCCTGCTTGGTCTGGGACGCAAAGCGCTGCGCCGCATTGCGGTAAATGATCGCCTGCAGATGGATCTGGACTGCCTTGCGTGAGTCGGTTGCCTCTGACCGGCGCGCCGGCAGCCAACCTTTCTGTGTGGTCGCGACCGCCGGCACCACCAGCTCCGGGGTCATCGACGACATTGAGGCGCTGGCCGAATTCTGCCAGCGCGAGAAGCTTTGGCTGCACCTGGACGGTGCCTATGGAGCCGCCGCGACCTTCAGCGACAAGCATCGGCATCTGGTGCGCGGGATTGAGCGCTGCGACTCCGTCACCATCGACCCGCACAAGTGGCTGGCCATGCCCTTTGCGGCGGGAGTTATTCTTACCCGCCGGCCGGAAACCTTGCATCAGGCATTCGGTGTCAGCACACCTTACATGCCGGGGACCGCGCCGGGAATTCCCCTCGATAACTTCAAAGTTTCGACACAATGGACGCGGCGCATGAACTCGCTAAAGCTATGGCTCACCCTGAAGCTGCACGGCCGGTTGGCCTACGAAGAGCACATTGATCGCCAGATGCGGCTGGCGGATGGCTTCGCAGAATGGATTCGGACCAGTGATTGCTTTGAACTGGCCGCACCGCAGACCCTGCCCATCCTGAACTTTCGCCTGACCCGCCCCGGAAGCGGTGAGGAGCTGGCGCGAGCTCATCACGATCTGGTTGCGGAAGTCACGCGCGATGGCCGCAGGTGGATTTCCGAAACCCGGGTGGCCGGCCAAAGCGTCATCCGGATGATGATTATCAGCTATCTCACCGGCGCGGCGCAGCTCGCGGACTTGCAGAGCGCACTGGCGCAAGCGGCCAGCCGTCTCAAGTAGGCGCCAATCGGTTCATGGGCTGGCCCGCGATCCCGCAAGATTCCAAGGATTCCAGTGCCGCCAAACGGCCTTGAAGAGTTGGTGCCCGGGATGCCGGCCGGAAGCGGTCACGGGCTCGCGTGACCCTGGTCACAGCCGCGAAGGACAAACACTCTCATTCTGAAAAGAAGACAAAGGGGACCGAATGAACTATCCCGTCTGGCAGCTTGGATTTCCTGGCGGACTGCTGATCGCCGCGGTGGCCGTGCTTCATGTCTTCATCTCCCACTTCGCGGTCGGCGGCGGCGGGTATCTCGTGCTCACCGAGCATCGCGCCTATGCGCGCAATGACGCGGAGTTGTTGGGATACGTGAAACATCATTCCAAGTTCTTCGCGCTGCTGACCGTCGTGCTGGGGGCGGTCACCGGCGTGGGCATCTGGTTCACCATCGGATTGGTCAGCCCGGAGGCAACTTCGTCGCTCATTCACACCTTCGTCTGGGGATGGGCGATCGAGTGGGTCTTCTTCTTCGTTGAGATCGCTGCCGCCATCATCTACGCCTACCACTGGGACAGGCTCGACCGTCAGACCCATCTCATCGTGGGCTGGATTTACTTCATCGCTGCCTGGGCGAGCCTGGTGGTCATCAACGGCATCATCACCTACATGCTCACGCCGGGACGCTGGCTCGAAAACAAGGAGTTCTGGTCCGGCTTTTTCAATCCCACCTACTGGCCCTCGCTGTTCATTCGGACCGCCATGGCCGCGGGTCTAGCCGGCATTTTTGGGCTGGTGACCGCGATGCGTGAACCCTCGCCTTTCCGCGAGCGCGTAGTGCGCTGGGCGGGTTGGTGGCTGGTGTTAGGCATCGCGTCGTTACTTCCCTTGAGCCGCTGGTATTTTCACGACTTCCCAGCCTACTCGCGGGCCTACTTCGGTGGATCCTACCCCGAGGTCCATAGTGCCGTGCTCCGAGCCGCCATTTGCGCTGGTGTAGCGCTGACCCTGGCGCTGGTGTTCGCGCTCCTCCGGCCGAAGATGATGAACCGGCTGCTGGTGGCCGTGCTGCTGGTTACCGGAATTGGCGCTCATGGGTTCGGGCGAATACCTGCGCGAGTTCGGCCGCTATCCGTATGTCATCAACGGTTACATCTATGCCAACGACATCAGGACGGCGCAGGTGGAGAGCATCGCCGCGCATGGAGTCGCCGCCACTTCGCCCTGGGTCGATGACAGCGCTGCCGGCGAAAAGGACTATGGCCGGCAACTGTTTGCCATGCAGTGCGGCTCATGTCACGCGATCGACGGCTATCGTGCCATGCGCAAGATCGCCCGCGGATGGGATACCAAATTCGCCAGCGCCCTTCTGCTGCACCTGCCGGTGGTTCGCAACACCATGCCACCCTTTGCCGGCAACGAGCAGGACCGTACGGCACTGGGCGGCTACCTGGCCTCACTGGCGCCGGCAACCCCCTCTGGCGCGAACGAAAAGGCAGTGGGCGAGCAGGTCTTCGCCATGCATTGCGCCATGTGTCACAGCATAGGCGGTCAGCGCCGTCCCCTGGACTTCAAGGGAACCGATCCCGAGGGAATCGTCGGCCTTCTCGGAAGCCTGGGCGACATCAATCCCGACATGCCGCCTTTCACCGGAACCGACGCCGAGGGTCACGCTTTGGCCGTCTATCTCAGCAACCCGAAGCAGTAGGCAGCAGGAGAACCATATCGCCATGATCTTGCCCATTCCTCATCCCGATCCCATGCCGCTGCCGGCGCCGGTGTGGCTGCTGCGCACCCTGCTCCTGCTCACGTTTTTTCTCCACGTCTTGTTCATGAACTGCCTGCTGGGAGGCACGGCCATCGCCCTGGTCTGCCGCATGCGGCGCAAGAGTTCGGAATTTTCCGCGCGCCTGGCGGGCGATCTCGGCCAGATACTGCCCTCGGTTTTCGCCTTTACCATCACCCTGGGAGTAGCGGCGTTGCTATTCCTGCAGGTGTTGTACGGGCAATTCCTTTACGCCAGCTCGATCCTCGTCGGCGTGCCCTGGCTGGCCATCATCGGAATGGTGATTCTGGCGTACTACGGCGTTTACGTCTTCTCCATGCGAGAGCAAAGGCGGAAACGGTGTGGTAACGGCAGTTCTCAGCGTGGTGGTGGTGCTGCTGGCTGGCGTTGCCTTCATCTACAGCAATAACTTCACCCTGATGCTGGCGCCGGAACGATGGCTCGACCTCTACCGCCGCAACGCTGCCGGCTGGAACCTGAACCTCGGCGAGCCTTCGCTGCTGCCGCGCTACCTGCATTTTGTTTTGGCTGCGTTCGCGGTTTCGGGACTTGGCTTGGTGCTGCTAGGACTCCGGAAGCAGCCGGATGACTATCGCCGGTGGCTGGTCGAACAGGGCTCCCTGCTGTTTACCGGCACCACCATTCTCAACTTCGGTGTGGGATTCTGGTTTCTGGTGAAACTGCCGGGCGCGGTGCGACTGGCCTTCATCGGCGGCAATGGATTCGCGACCGCACTCTTAGGGATCGGCCTGCTTCTGCCGTCTGGCGGCGATTGCCCACCTCATCATGGCAAAAGCGAATCAGTCGCCGCAGCGGCAACTGGTAATCGGCGTAAGCACCGGCGTGCTGACTGTGGCTGCCATGGTCGTCATGCGCGACCTGTTGCGCAACCTTTCGCTGGCCCCACACTTCAGCCCCGACCAACTGCCGGTCGCTTCGCAGTGGGGCGTGATAGCGATTTTCCTGGTGCTTTTCGTGGCCGGTCTGGCAACTCTGTACTACATGCTCTACAAAGTCGTAACCGCAGGCAGGATGAAGGTGTCGGCAGCCCAAAAGCTTGGGTAGATCCGATGTTAGCCAGCCAGAACGTCTTATCTTGGATCCGGCGGTTTCTGACATCCCCCAGAGTCTCCGCGATAAACTCCTGGATTTGTCAAACTCCGACGCCTCCCAGCACAGAGCCGGGGTCTCCCTTTCGAAGCAGGCTGAGTTGAACGCGAAACAGAATCCCTGCTCCGCCGACCTGCGAAAAGGGCCGAGGCAACCTAGCGCCGGAAACCGCCGCCCCCAAAACTGCGCCTCCACCGCCGCCGCCCCAACGATCGCCGCCGCCCACCCCAACCTCCGCTACGTGCAGCCGAGTCGCCTCCCCAACCGGAGTGCTGGGCCTGCGAATAGCGCTGGCTGCTGGCCTCGCCGCTGGCGCGACTCTGAGCGTCCTTCTGCGCTTCGCCCCAACCGGAGGAGCTTCCTGCACCCGACTTATCGTAGCTACTAGCGCTCGAAGTGCCCGAAGGATGCTCCTGCGAATAGCTCTGCGCCGAGTTCGAGGTGGGATGTTCTTGCGAGTAGCTTTGCGCCGAACTCGTCGTCGGCTTGTTCACGTTGTTCCAACTGCCGTTGTTGTAGCTCTGCCAGCCCGAGCCAGTGTTCTTGTAGACATTTCCGTTGTGGTCGGCATACATATCGCCGCTGGAAGTCTTGCCCGCAGCGGTGTTGCCGTAGGCGGTGCTGGTGGCTGCCGCTTTGCCGCCAGCCGTCGTCTGCACTGTGCCTTCCGATCCGTAGGCGCCGCTCTCATGCTGCGAGTACGCAGTCTCGCCGTTCTTCGTCACCGTCGACGAGCCCCACGATCCATAGGCGTTCGAGCCCTGATGGGTCTGGCCGTAGGCGCCGGTGTAAGGGTTATAGGCTTGCGCGACGCTCTGCGAACCGTAAGGGGTCGATGCCGTCGCCCCGCGCGCGTAGGTTCCGGTGCTGGGATTGTAGGCCGCACCCCAGTGCGCCTGTCCTCCATAAGGCCCATACGCCGACGCACCATAGCCATAGGCACCCGTGTAGGGATTTGCGTAAGCGTGATACCCGTAGGTGGTGGCGTAAGGGTAATACGCCGGGTAAGCGCCATAGAATCCCACGTACGGCGGATAGTAATAGCCGGTGCCATCAGCGATAATCGCCCCCACGGCGGCCCCGGCAACGAAGGCGCCCAGGTAGCCGGCGGTGTAGCTGGACGTCACGTAACCGTTCGACGCCGGCACCTGCGTCACGTACGTCACGTTGTACACCGGCGAACTGGGCGGGATGGTGTAGATCACCTGCGGAACGGATTGCGCTGTCTGCCATGGCCCGTTGGGCGTGGTCGACATGAACCACACGCCCTGGAAGCACAGGTAGTACAGATCTCCCACCTGGATGACTCGATCGGGTGTGTTGACGGCGTAGGACAGCGAAGTCCCCGTGATCGGCTCAAACTTCGGTGGACCGGAGTAGGAAACCTTCACCTGCTTCGCCGCCTCAGCCGCGTTTACCGTCGCGGTCGTCGGAATTTGCGCGATCAGCACCGCGTCTTCTGCCTCTGGAGTGCCAGGTACCGAGGCCAGAACTCCACCGATGGGACTACTGGGCGGAATGTTCTTGAAGTCCGGGGGCAGGCTGTCGGTCGCGAAGGTCCAGGGTCCCAGCGGACGACTGGCCGAGAACCAGCGTCCCGATGTCAGGTAGTAATAGGTTCCGGTCGGCGTGTACTTAAAGACCGGGCTGCCCGTGTTAGTGGCATACACCAGTTGCGTGCCCGGAATCGCCGACCATTGCGGCTGCCCCTGGAATACGACGATCTCTGCCGGAGTGCTGCTGTAGAAGACTTGCGGGCTGACGGCCGGGATCGCCGGCGCCGCAATGTAGGGCTTCAGGTCCTGCCAGTTCGGACTGGCCGCTACCCCCGACATGCCTTTCGGGAGCTGCGCGGTCGGCGCCCAAGGGCCGCCGAGGCTTACGGCCGTCATCCAACCTTTGCTGTTGAACAGGAAGTAGGTCGAGGTCGACTCGTCCTGGAACAAGGGCCAGTTGGCGTTGACCACCGCCTTGAGGTTCGAGTTTGGAATGGGCGCCAACACCGGCTGCCCGTTCACCAGCAGGATGATCGCCGGCTTGAAGCTGATGAAGATGGTCGGCGGATCGTTCTTCACCGCGGTGACCGGCGGAGGGGCAGGCTTCTTCACGCTAGCGGTCAGCCGTTCGAGCGATATCGTCATCGAGGCCGCGGGATTCAGGAACGTGCGCACTAACGCTTCCATCTGCGGGACCTTCGCCGGATCCAGGGATGGAAAGTAGGATACTGGTGATCTGCGGACTATTCAGCAGCACGGTGTGCGTCATCCATGTTAACCGCGGTCTGCATCTGGAACACGACCACCCCCACCTGCTCCTTGCCTCCCGTAGGGGTGACAGCGAAGGCGCTGCGGGCGTCAATCTGCTTGAAGGCTGTCCAGTCGTCGACCTGCGGCTGATACAGCACCAGTTTGCCGCTCGAATTGCTGAACTGGCGAGGCCAGCCGGGATTCTGTGAATACAGCGCACCTGCCGCCAGCAGGCTGAACATCAGCAGCGACAGGGCTGCGCTGCGGCGAACCACGCAAAGAACTGAAATCATGACAACATCTCCGATATCGAACCGCCAGGAATGGCGGCGGACTTGGGCGGCTACACGCCGCGAAACTTCCGGGGCAAATCGACTTCGGTCTCCCGCAGCATCGCTTTACAACAGGAGAACGAGCCCGGCGGATCGGACATGAGGATCCGCACCACGTCCCCATGTCACTCCACCCTTCATCAAAGGTCGACCAGATGACCTCATCGTAAACCCTATCCGGCGACTCGATTCTTGAGGAACTATCAACATTGTTAGAGGCTGCCGCAAAAGTTGCCAGTCGCAGACCTGCGCGGGCACGGAACCGGCACGCAGCTTTACGAACCGGGGTTGTGAGAATACATGAGAAGTTCCGCGACGCCAGCGCCCACTGGGATCCTTCGGCTCGAAACGGAACCTGATCGCCGGAGGACCGGTCAGAGGTTTCAGGCGAGCGAAACTGACGATGCAGGGTGTTCCTCAGGAGTAAGCCGCCATCTGACGTTTGATCGCGTACTCGAGAAGTTCGGCGTTGGTCTTGACGCCCAGGGTTTCCATCATGCGGTACTTGTGGAACGCCACCGTACCGGGCTTGAGATCGAGCACGCTAGCCACCTGCTTCATCGAGTTGCCCTCGGCCAGCAGTTGCAGGATCTCGGTCTGCCGCTTGGTGATCTTCTTCTCCTGCGATTTCGTGCGGCCGCGATTCAGCAGAAAAGTCACGGTTTCGCGTGCAATCAGCGGCGACAAGTAAGACTCACCGTGCACCACCTTGCGCAGCGCTGTCAGCATCTCCTCCGCCGCAGACTGTTTCAGCACGTAGGCCGACGCGCCGCGGCGAAAGGCCTCGGCGGCAATGTCGGCGGCCAGATTCATGGTCAGAAAAACCAGCTTCACCGATGGCATCTTGTGCTTGATCTGCTCGCCCGCATCCAGCCCGTTGAGCTGCGGCATGACGATGTCGAGCAGGATGATGTCAGGTTTGAGTGAGAAAGCGGCCTTGAGCAGCGAGCGGCCGTCGGTCACTACACCGACAACTTGAAACTCTGGTTCCAGAAGGCTCTGGCAAGCTTCCGCCACCAGCTTATGGTCATCGGCGATCAATACCCGCGCCAACGGCCTGCGTTCCATAGCAACCTCCATCCTGTCGCCCGCTCCCAACCTCCGGTGTGCAGAGGTCGCAAAGCAGACTCGGGAAAAACCTCAGTTCTGCGCCTCACGCCGCATGCATCAGCCGACGGAGACAGGGTTCAAGCTACAAAAAATGGGGGGTTGTTTTCGATAATGTTAGCATTCAAGAGGTTGCGGAGGAAGCAAGAACTGCCGTAAAACTATGAAACTCATGTAGTAGTACATTGACTCAGGTTGTTCCCGAGCGCATACCCAAGAAGAAAAGCTTCCCAAGTTAACCCCGTTGTGGCCTCGCGGATAGCCTCCTCCTGCTCCAAAGCGACAATAGCGCCGACAAATTTGCCGACCGCAACTCAAAACCGGAGCGCTATTCGCGCCCCGGCCCTCGAACAAACGGTTACAAGACCGCTACTTCGTGGTATCCACGACTGGAATCATGGAAGCCAGCTGCAGATCCACCAGCAAGGCAAAGCGGCGGTCGAGCTGATAGAACAATGCGGTTTGCTTGCCGGTAAGGACTTTGTGGAAGTTCGGCATCCACTCCACGCGTGTCTTTACGACCTGCTCGTCCACCGCCTCCAACTGCTTGAGCAGACTGTCCGCCTGCGCATCGGTCATAGTGTCGTAGGTCTGCGCGTACTCCTTGATCAGCGCCATTTTCTGGTCGCCGATCTTGGTTGTCGCCAGCGTGTA
This sequence comes from uncultured Acidobacteriaceae bacterium, assembly GCA_963798275.1. Taxonomy (GTDB): domain Bacteria; phylum Acidobacteriota; class Terriglobia; order Terriglobales; family Acidobacteriaceae; genus CAWCTB01. The sequence goes on along the minus strand of CAWCTB010000015.1, from coordinate 184,319 downwards.
CTGATCGTAGACAGGCCAGAACTTCTCCGCCTGCGCATCGGTCAGGTTCATGTTCGCGGCGATAAGCTGCTTCTTCTTCGAACGAATGTCCTGCCGCAGCAGCGCCATGTCCTGGTCCGAAACCGTTGCGACGGACGCAGGTGCCGCAGCCGCCTGCGCAAACATCAGGCTCTGCATCACTAGCAATAAGGCCGTCACCAGCAAAACAGACACCAGGATCTTCTTCGACATCATCGACATCAATTCTCCTCCAGATTGTTTAGAAAGCGTCCCCTAAGCTAATCACGCCGTTGCAACTTTAGGCAACACCACTCTGGAAAATCAGCCGCCGTCCGGCCCTGCCGCTCAAGCGCATGGCTAAGCAGAGCTCGCGACCGCTGCTCGCCACCGAATCGCTCACCTGCAACGCGACCAGGCGTGCCACCAACACCGTAAGATATAACTGGCCAGTCAGCGCTTCCCCGACCGCCAGCATGCGTGCGGCCCGGCTGGAGGGAACAATGTCTCCATAGCCCACCGTCGTCAACGTGACGAAGCTGTAGTAGATCCACTCGCTGGCTGCATCCGTCACCACCCGCGGGGTGGAAAAGGAATTTGGATTGAACGCCGTGGCGATCAGGAACGCGTGAGCCCATGCCATCCCAAACAAGAGATAGGCTGCCACCGCTCCCTGTAACCGCATCGCGGTGACCGGCCCCTTGCGAAAGACTTTGTCCAGGACAATGACCGTCACGATCAGAATGCTGACCAGCATCATGCCTTCCCGCCAGAAAACTAACGTGGGGATGAACCAAGCCAGCCACCGCACCGCCAGGGCGGCCGCTGTAATGATTGCGGAGACATAAAGCAGCCAGCGCTGGTTCCACGCCATAACGACGCCAGAAACCAGCAGCAGTGAATAGGTAACATCGATGTAGACGGTCAGGTGCCGCGCCACCAGGTCGGTCAGCGGCAAAACGAAGACGGCTACCACCAGCATGGCCAAGGAAAAACGAAAGGTTGGCCTCCGACTGCCACGTTTCCTTCACCAGGTGACGGGCTTTCTTCCTGACGTCGTGTGATCCGGCGGCATGAGGCATCGGGTCCTCTTGGGATCGCGTAATCAGGTTCTACATTCGACGATGGCCAGATGCCACCCCGGTGCGAAGCAGTACCCGGACAAATGAAGGCGTATTTGCTTGTCATCTCTTTCAAACGCCCTGGGGCCGGACGTAGCCGGCCCCAAGCGCTGATGCTTCGTTCTATGTTCCAGCGATGCCTTTGTTTTGCAGAATCCGCACCACCACGCGACGGTTTTCCGCCTGGCCTTCGACCGTATTGTCCGGAGCCACTTGCTTGCTGGTGCCCATCGCGCCTGGAGCCAGGATGTTGGTTAAAGGAATGCCACCCTGCTGTTCCAGGAACTCGGTAACATTGGTGGCGCGCTCGGCGCTCAACTTCTGATTGAGCGCCGCCGATCCCACCTTCGAGGCGTATCCCTGCACCTGGATCACGTAGCCGGTGACGGTCGGCGCCTTCTTCGCCAGCGCCAGCAATTTTGGTTTGTATTGCGGGTCGATGTCGATTTTGCCGTTTCCAAAGTAAACCGTGACCTCGTCCCAGATGTTGTAGTCGCCCAGTTCGCCAAAGCGCTTGTTGACCGCCGCAATGGCTGCCTTGTTGGCGGCAATCTTCGCCTCATCCGCCGCCTGCTGTTCCTGTTCCTGCTTCAAGGCCGATTCCTGCTTCTGAATCTGCGCTTCCTGTTTGGCTGCCTGCGCCGCCTGCTGCTGCTCCTGCTGCTCCACCGGAGTTACGCCGGCTTGAATATCCTGGGCGGTTTGCAGTGACGACCCCTTGAAGTCGACGCTTTCCGCCACCAGTTGATTTTGGGCATTGTAGGCCCCCTTTACCTGTACCGAGAGTCCCGGGCACCAGCGCGGTCAAGCCCAACTGTTTCTTCCTGGCGTGAAACAACTCCTTGAACCTCCTGCACCTGCGTGTCCGGTGTGAGCAAGACCACGACGTTCCCGGTGTCGCTCTGAACGGTCATGGTCGCGCCGCTGCGGCCGTTGATTACGCCCTGAATCTGAATGCTTTGCGCACTCGCTACGCTGGCACAAAGCACCAGCGCCGCAAGCAACATGCCAAATATCAATGATTGACTTTTCCTGACTCTACTCATGACTGTCCCTTTCGTTTCGTGGTGTTAATCCTGCGTCTGGATCTTGATTAACTGAGCCTGGAGTTCCGGCCCGTCAACGAGTTGCTACAGCGCCGCGCACTGACGCGCACACGCGTACTCCCGGGAGCCCATGGAAATGATAAGGAGATGGGCTCCAGTCTAACACTGGCAAAAGTAGTAGTGAGCCCAAAAAGGAGCCTTGCGAGGCTATGTTTCGCCTGTTCCGAGTTCAAAACGACGTCCCCTCCCGGCACCTGCCGCCTCGCTGTCCCCGGGCAGTGTAACTTTTCTGCCCTCTGCTCGTAATTTTGATAGTTACACAACCTGCCCCGCAGACGTAAGATTGCGCCGACGTACAAATTGGTCACTGCTCCACGAGTGCAGGGACGGGAGAGAGAACATGCGCACTGAACACAAGCTTGCCAAGCTAGCCCTATTGAGCTTCGTGGGGGCGGCGCTGATTGTTGCCGGGAGCCTGCCCGGATTCGCACGCGACAAGTATGAGACGATTGATGCCACCGCCTATGGCACCAGCACCCAGATGGGTGCTAACGTTGGCATCACCGTTATCATCTACGAGTTTTCCACCCAGGCGGACCGCGACGTTCTGGTGCAAGCCTTCCAGAAGGGGCAGAACCAGGGCCTGGTGAATGCGCTGACCAAAATGCCAGCTGTCGGCCGCATCTCCATCACCGGAACTCTCGGCTACGATCTGTCTTACATCCGCCTGATTCCAACCGCGACGGGCCGGACGATCCGTTTTGTCACCAATCGTAAGATCACCTTCGGCGAGGCTTACACCGACTCACAGTCGCAGAGCTTCAACCTGACGGCCGGCGAAATTCAATTGAACGATCAGGACAAGAGCAAGAGCACTGGCATGCTGTATCCCGCTGCCCAGCTCACCATCAACAAAGACGGCCAGTTGCAACTGGATTTGAACCAGAATGCCTGGAGACTTTCCGGCATCATCGATTGGAAGGGGACGGCAGAGAACTAGACTGTCGGCTTGGCCGGGTATCTGTACGGTCTCGCATCAGGACGAGGCTCGCCCCTCCACCTTCAGAGGAGCGCGGGCCTCGATTTTCGTTCCTTGCCCCAAGCTGGATGTCACGTTCAGGCTTCCGCCTGCCAGGTGCATCCTTTCTCGCATACTGACCAGGCCCAACCCTGGCTTGCGGCGGGGCCCGTCGGCGTCGAAACCCACCCCGTCGTCCTGCACGTATAACCTCAGTTGATGGTCACTGCCGGCTAGTTCTACTCGAACCGATCTTGCCTGGGAGTGTTTGGCCACGTTGTGCAGCGCCTCCTGCAATACGCGCAGGAGTGCCAGCCCAACCTCGGGATTGATCCCGGCAGGCATGGCCTTACAGTCATGCTCCACCGGCACGTGATATTCCTCGGAGAATTCCCGGCACAGCGCTTCAACCGCCGGCGCCAAACCAAGGAACTCCAACTCCGAGGAGTGCAACCGGTGCGAGAGGCGGCTTACTTTCTGTCCGATTTCCTTCACCCGCTCTCGCAGCTCCGAAATCTCAGGTCGAGGCCACTTCGATTCGCCCGAAACCGAAGGCTCCAGGTTCTGCAACTGGATCCCAAGGACAGCCAACGACTGCCCAATATCGTCGTGCAGTTCCCGGGCAATCCGCGATCGCTCAAGCTCCTGGGCGGAGATAAGCTGGCGTGCCAATTCCGTACGAGCACTCTCGGAGCGTTTGCGTTCGAGCACATTCGCAATAGCGTCGCCGACCATCTTGCAGGCGGCCACGTCTTCGTCGGACCACGTCGTCTCTTTGGCATGCGAATCCAATCCGATAGCGCCGGCAACTCTTCCTGAACCCCCATAAATGGGCACGTGCAGCAGGGATAGCGATCCGGCATGCCGGTCGGGCGTGTTTCTCTCTGCCATCGCTTCGGGGGGGAAATCATCGAAAGTATTGATGCGGATCACACTTCCCGCCAGCAGTTTTTTCTCAGTCCATGCCATGGTTCCAGCCGGAACTACCGCGTAGGCCTCCGCCTGTGTGGGCACGTCTGCCCCGCACCACTCGTGGGTCGCCGTATAGCTGGTACGGTCGTCGGAAAGCATAATGATGTGGGCGTGATCGACCCCTACGAAACCGGCCAAATCCTGCAGCGCAAGAACCACGTAGCCATCGACGTCTTCAGGAGTGCAGGTCGCAAAGCCGGTGAGAGTTTTTGTCATGATCGCGTCGAGAGCACGCTGCCGTTCCATGAAAAGCTGTGCCCGGCGCTGCTCACTGATATCGCGAACCAGCGAGATCGCTCCTGAGACCCGCCCGTCTTCGTCCGTCAGTGCCGTGTTGAACCATTCGCAGGTAATCCTGGCGCCGTTTTTTCTGACGTTTTCGTTGACCGAATAGACCCCGCCTGTTCCGGCGATCAACTGACGATTGATGCTGGCAACGTGGGCAGCCGCCGAGGGCGGAATAATAAGCTCGAAGCTGCTGTGGCCCAGCGCCTCGGCCCGGCTATATCCAAAGATCGACTGCGCCGCGGGATTCCACTCCCTCACCAGAAGCTCAGCGTCCCACTCGATCACTCCCAGCATGGTCTGCTGCATGAACAGCGAGAGCTCTCGTTCCAAAACCCGGAACCGCCGGTCGCTTTCCCTCGCGCTCTCCTGAAGTTCCGCTTGGAACAACGTCACGTCGTCAACCAGCGCCATGTAAGTACCCGTCGCACTCGCATCAGATTCCAGAAGGATAGAGACTGTGATCCTCAGCAACAGAAGCTCTCCATCCGGGCGGCGGTAGCTTGTGCTGCGAGTTGCGGTGTGCCGACTTGCGCTCGCACTTTGAGCCCGCGCAGCAACATCGGAGACGAATTGCTTTATTTCGGGTGTTGGGGAATTAGCTGACAGCAGTTCTTCGCGTGACAGTCCAAGAAGCTCGCACAGCGCCCGATTGACGCTGAGCCATCGGCCCGCGTCCGACAACAACGCCACTGCAATACCGCTGTCAGCGAACAAACTCAGCGGAGAGTACCGGTCAGGAGAAATCATCCCAGGCAGCCGTCTCGTTTCCTCTTATACCCACCCTGGTGGTGCCGCAGTTGGAAAAAAGGCTAACGAAGTACTCACAAAAGAGTACAGGACAGACGGCGCATGCGAAAGTGATGTCCCCAGAGCGGGCCGGTCGGTCGCAGCGATCAGGAAAAAGCCGGTGAGAGGGGATGCCTCTCACCGGCAGGGAGCTCAATCAGGATATTCGCCTATTGCGCGGGTGGCGCAGCCGGCTTGGCCTTGTGAGCCTTCTTCTTCGGAGCAGGCGCATTGCGCGACTGCGGCTGCACCTGAGTTTCATCAACCACGGTGCCCTCTTCCAGCTGTCCGCCGCACAGGTTGCCCTCGGGCACAAAGTAGAAGTGGGTCGCCTTACCCTTGGCGCCGCCCTGACGAGGCTGAACCCGGCTGGCGTCGACCTTGTTCGGGCCATCGGTGGTCAGGTAGTACTTGACGTTCACCGAACGCTGCGAACCCAGAGTCTGTTCGTTTACCACTTCCTCTTGATCGGTGTAGCCCACGACGTTCAACTTGCCGTTGGGCATCTGTTGCAACCGCAGAGAAAGCTTGTCCAGCGTGTCCTTGCAATCGTTGTCCACACGCCACGGTTTCTTGGGGTTCTTCTCAAACGTACACTCGCCCCAATCCTCGATGTTGGTGCACTTCACGACCTGTGGCACGTTCACCGACGCCGTGCAACTGGCGCTCAGGTTGGCGCGCGCGTCAGTCGCGGTTCCCGTCACCGTGATGGTGTTGCCCGCATCCGCACTGGTTGCGGTCAGTGTGCCCGTGGTGCCGCGTGCCGGAGAACTGACCACCGGCGGACGACCAGCTATACGTCAACGGCCATCCCTGCGGATCGCTGGCCGTCATGGTGATGGTGGAAGGCTCGCCAATGGCGATGGTCGTCGGATTGGCCGAGCAGCTCACCACCGGCGGTTGCGGCTGCTTGACGACAAACGTAGTATTGCAAATGGCGACGTTGTTCTTCTTTTCCTTGGGATCTGTGAGGGTGGCCCCAACCGTATATCTCCCAGGTGCCAGGCCCGTGGTATCGACGGTTGCAGTCTCCGTGCTAGCGCTCGACAGCTTGCCGCCGCTGGCGGTCCAGGCGTAAGTGACGGTGTGTTTCGGGTTGAAGTTCGCGCCCGTCGCGCTCGCTTTTACCGGTTCGTCCGCCCACACTTCCGTCGGCTGGACCGAGCAGCTGGCCGTCGGCGGAACCGGCGGCTTGCCACCAAACTGGAAGTACAGGCCCGCGAGAGCACCACTCTGAGCCACGTCGTAGATGAATTGATGATTGCCACGGTAGTCCACGTCCAAATACCGCCACCCGACGCCCAATCCAAACTTGGGAGTGAAGTTGTAGGTGAACAGGCCGACTGCCTGGTAGTCCAGGTTCGCTCCGCCTCCGCCTGCGTCACCCGCCACGGTGATCGCCGCCTTGGACGACAGCGGCAGGATGAATCGCGCACCGCCCAGGCCGTCAACCCAGTTGCCCGATTGCGATCTGCTAAGCCCCGAGGGCACCAAGGATAGGTCTTGCCCTACGTGCCAATAGCGTATTCCGGCCAGGGCATCGATCTTTAATCTATCTTTGTCCACAATCCGGTACCCGAACTTCGGCGTAAAGATCGACTCGGTAATGTGCAGGTTGATGGAGGTTTGACCCAGATCATTCAAGGGAATCGCTCTATCGTCACCCAGCTTGACCCAGAAAAAATCAACCGGCATCACGAAGCGGCCCTTTTGAGCGTCCACTGCGATCGGTATCACACCTTTGAGGTAATGAAAGACATCGCTGAATGGGGCATGGATACCGGCGTCGTGGCCGAGCACACCAACCGTCCCGTGGATTCCCGGAAACCATCCGTAGATCGCGACTCCGACGCGCCAATTGTCGTCCGACGGCGCTGCCGGCGCTCCACTAGGCGCCGGAGCTGATCCCGGATCCACGACTGTTCCCGGATCGACGACCGTTGCATCGGTTGGATTGGTCGCCGGCCCTTGGGCGAGCAACGGTGCACTGAGCAGAACGCCCAGCACAGTACCTAACATCATTGTCAATAAAGCTCGGTTCAGTAAACGCATAAGAACTCTCCGGGTCGCGAATAACGCGACCGCCTCCAGCACAGAACTGGAATCTAGGCTTGTGCCTTATTGTTGGTGAGCAAGGGGAAAGGAACAACTGGCAAAATCGACAGGTAGGCGCTGAAATTGTTTTAGTTGACCTCCGATTCGTCGCCAGCCAGCGGCGGGTTGCACGTCTGGCGGCAGCACTTGCGCCACGATAGTGGTGGGTCGAGAAATAAGGGCCCAGGCGGAGGCTGAGCCGATCTGACGGCGTGGCCATCAACCCAGCTACGACTCGTGGTTCTTCTTCGCCTTGTGCTTCTCTCCGTGACCGTTGAGCGCCAGGTCTTCTACGACATTCTCATCGTAGTCTTCCAGCTCAGCCAGCAGTCCCTCGTCACTCAGGTCCATCGGCCGCGAATTCTCCCAGTCGTAATGCACGACCGTATGCAGGCGATCCACGATGTTGGCATCACGCACTTCGATAGCCAGTTCCCTGCGGCTGTCGAAGCTGCCTGGCGCGATGTTGATGGAGCCGATGATGGCGCGCACTCCATCGGCGAACAGCAGCTTGGCATGCAATTTCACGTGCTTCAGCTTGTGAATCTTCACTCCCACGTCCTCGAGGATGCGCAAGCCGCCCACGCCCTCGATCAGCTTTTCTTTTTTTAGCTTGTGCGGCGGGCGCGCCATCAGGTGGATCTTCACCCCCCGACGGTTGGCGCGCACCAGGTGCTCGATCACCACCGGGTCCTGGTAGCGCTCATTCTGCAGCCACAACGAATGGGTCGCCTCGTCGATGAACTGCCCCATGCGCTGCCGTCCGTTGCCCACACACCAGATCAGGTGCGAGTTCTCGCCCGGATTGAACTCGCTGCGCGTCCAGTCGGCTTCGAAGCACTCGATGATCTCATTCACTTCGTGCTTGTGCGAGGTCGAGACCGCGTAGTCGCGCGTCTCCGTCAGGTTTCTCGGCTCCCAGTTGAGCGACTTTATGAATGCCGTAATGTCGTCGACGACCATGGACTTCTCATGCGTCAGGTCGAAGGCCGGGTTGCTATCGAGCACCTCGACCCCGCCCTCACTCAAGAATTTGCGCGAATCGGCATTCTCCGATTCGCCGCTGCGCCGCGCCGGATTCAGCATCACCCGCACCTTCACCCCGCGCTTCTGCGCATCGACCACGGCTTGTAACAGGGTAGGATCGGAGAAGATGAACATCTTGATCCGCAGCGACTTCGACGCCGCGGTGATGGCATCGAGGATAGGCTTGGCAGTGTCGTCAGGCAGAACGATCAGGGACCGGGACATGCTGTCTCCACACTATCGAATTCAACCATCAGGATCGGCGTCGACGCGTCAACTATGACGTGGCCGCCGCCGCAACCGAATCGAATTGTGTGCGATGCAACTCGGCGTAGATGCCGTTGCGCGCCATCAATTCGTCATGCGGTCCGCTCTCCGCTACCACGCCGCCGCTGATCACGATGATCTGGTCGGCGTCGCGGATGGTCATCAGGCGGTGCGCAATCATAATAACCGTTCTGCCCTTCATCAGCTTTTCCAGCGCGTCGATCACCAGCTTTTCCGATTCGCTGTCGAGCGCCGCCGTGGGTTCATCCATCAGCAGCAACGGGCTGTTACGCACCATGACACGGGCAATGCCGAGGCGCTGACGCTGTCCGCCTGACATGGTCGCGCCTCGTTCGCCCACCATGGTGTCGTAGCCTTTCGGCATTTTGGAGATGAATTCGTCGGCGTTGGCCAGCCTGGCCGCCGCAACAATTTCCTCCCGCGTTGCATCCGGCCGTCCGAAGGCGATGTTCTCGGCCACCGTTCCCCGGAACAATATCGTCTCCTGCAGCACGTAGCCGACCTGATCGCGCAGCGGCTTCAGCTTGTAGTCTTTCACGTCGCGTCCGTCCACCCGTACGGTTCCGCCGCCCACGTCATAGAAGCGCGGGATCAGGCTCACCACTGTCGATTTGCCGCTTCCTGTCGGACCCACCACGCCCACAAACTGTCCCGGCTTAATCTTGAAGCTCACATCCTTCAACACCAGATTGTTCGGATCGTAGCCAAACGCGACGTGCTCGAATTCGATTTCCCCTGTTAGCTTTTCCGGCTCCAGGCCGTCAGGCTTTTCAGGAATGATCGTGTCGGTATCGAGGATCGCGCGAATACGATCCACACCCACCGCCGCCTGCGCGATGGCGTTGGTCGTGGTCGCCAGGTCCTTCACCGGCTTGAAGAACTTATTCAGGTACGCGAGATAAACCGTCAATGCGCCAATCGTCATGACACCCGCCAGAATCAGCGCCGCTCCACGCCATAGCACGATCGCGGTGCAGAAGGCCACCGTGATGGTCACAATCGGCGACAACAGCGACTTCACTTTGCGCGCTTTGAGGGACGCCCCAACCGTGGCCTCGCTCACTTCTTTCAGCCGTTCCTGCTCCATGTCCTGCCGGCCAAATGCCTTGACCACCTGCATCGATTCCAGCCCCTGCTGCACCACCGCCACGATGTCCGCCTGTTCTTTGCGTACCTCGTGGGTCGCTTTCTTCACCGCTTTCTTGAACCTGGCGATGAAAAACAACAGCAACGGTGTAACCGCCAGCGCGATGAGCGTGAAATCCCAATTCAGCCAGAACATCAAGGCCAGCATGCAGACGATCGTCAGCATGTCGATCAAAATGTTCAGCGTGGACGACGAAGCGAAGTTCTGGATGGTCTGGACATCGGCAGTGATCGTACTCAGCAGGGTCCCAGTCTGATGCGTGTTGTAATAGCCCAGCGACAACCGCTGCAGGTGATGGTAGGTCTGCATGCGCAGGTCGTGCGCCACCCACTGCCCCACGCTCTCGGTGTAGTAGTTGTCGATGTACGACGCCACCGCGCCCAGGATCGCGATCACCACGAAGGCCAGCGCCGCAACTGCGGCAAGCTGCATCTTGCTGCCGTGCTCGGCGATGGGCCGAACCAGGGCATGCATCCAGGGCGTGAGCTTGTGCCCGCCGACCACGCTATCGAGGATGACCTTAAGCGGCCAGGGTGTCGCCAGGCTCATCACCGTCTCGACCAGCATGGCCACAAGAATGATCAGGAGCGTGCCGCTGTATGGACGCACAAGACCGCGGACAAAGCGAAACATAGTGTGCCTCCCTTGGCACAACAAAGTTGTCAGCACGATCGGCGCGGAATCAGCTTTGAAGGGGCACAGCTTCAGCTGTGCCGTTCCGAGCTGCTCTAAACTGGGCTTTAGCTCCGGCGGGAGTTCGTTCTAAGCCGTTCCGGTTTTGCGAATAAGGTGTAGCAAACCTTCTCGGATGACCCGCTTTGCGCTTTGTCGCAAGGTCCCAGCCAGCCAAGCCAGATTACCGCACTGACTTCGGTTTAGCTTACCCGCGATGCTCGGTCCGTGGAACTCGTAAAAATCGGGTAGATGAACCTCAAAATATCCCAGCCAGCCTCCGCCGTCCGGTACTCAGCGGGTTGCCGCAAGCGTCGCCTCAGCCGGGGCGAAGTAGCCCTGCTTAAAGTGCACTGCGAAATGTTGCTGCGCCCTGGCCTTTACCCGCACTACAATCTTCCGCCACTTACCGTCCTGTTGGGCATTGCTGGGGCGGTAGCCCAGCACGTACTGATTGCGCAGCTCACGGCTGATCTGCGCTGCGATCTGCGGTATGGCCTGCCGATTGTCGGCAGCAATGGTGCGCCCGCCGCTCACATCGGTGATCTCGCTCATCCACTTGCGGCCCCACCGCTCTTCAAAAGTCTTGAACAGATCGAACGGCAGGTCGTCGAACAGCCCGATGGCGTAGGTGAGCGTGTCGCCTTCCGACACCATCGATTTGATTTCCCTGAGCGTATAGCGACTGTGGTTGTCACCGCCGTCCGATACGATCAGCAGCGCCTTACGCTGGTAGGCGGCCGAGCGCAGCTTGACCATCCCCATGTATATGGCGTCAAACAGCGCCGTCCCGCCCTCCGGCTTCGCCGTGGTCAGCCGGTCTTGCAGGGTACCAATCGATTGCGTGGAGGACGCCACCAGCTTTGGCTTGTTCGAGATGGTGACCGCGAAGTAGTCGTCGCCGGGATTGGCGTTCTTGAAGAACTCGTTCACCGCTTCCCGCTCGTAGTCGATCTTGTTTTTCATGCTGTCGCTGTAGTCGAGGATCAGTCCCACGGAAATCGGCGCATCTTCGCCGTTGAAATACTCCACCCGCTGCGGCTTGTCGTCTTCGTAGAGCACGAAATCGTCTTTCGTAAGATTTGTTACCGGCTCATTGCTCGCGTCGCTGACCGTCACCGGCACCAGCACCAGATTGACGTCCACCCGCATGGGCTTGGTTCGGAAGCTCGAGCTTGTGACGTCACCCTCCGCCGTCGTAGCCGTCGCGACCGTTCGGGTGCGTAAAGGAGTGATGTTGACTTCGTCATTGGAACCAGACTGGCAAACGGCCTGGGCGCTCATGCCCAGAGCGGCAAGAGCAGCCATCAACCAAATGCCTGAAGCACTCGCAAAGGGAAATCTCAGCTTCTGTACGACCATGACCGGTCCTCGTGAAGCAGCGCGTTTCTGAATTGGTTATTCCGGAGTGGCTTGCAAGAGCGAGTGCGCGACCGAAACAGCTTTCGCCTGGAAATTGGCGATGCCATCGCACGCCGGGAGCATGCCCTGCCAACCCCGCAGAGTGGGCGAATCGTAGCACAGGAGGGAGAAAAAACAAGGCCCAATTTCAGCCGGGCACTAAAACCGTTTCCCGGCTATTTCGGCCGGCCGATCCAGGACCACTGCCAGGCGACGGAAACATTCTGATAATTCCCGCCAAACCGAATGTAGGTTCCGTCGCTGTAACTCAGCTTTAGCGACTGGTGTTTATCGAGCCGGATCGAACCGGTGGCCCCGATACGCGAGGCGGTCTGGCGCGTAGCCTCGTTGAGGATGCCGTTCAGGCTGGTGGTCCCGCCAAACCAGAAATTGCCGTCCAGCGACACCCAGGTTCGCAGCTTCCAGTCGCGGCTCAAGTGCCCTTCGAAGGCGCCGATAGGTTTTTCCGATTGTTGATTGCGCCCCGTGTAGTAGGCGGAGTTGAGCGTGTAGAACCAAACGCCGCCATAGGCGTCGATGACCCACTTGCCCCGGCGCCGCGAATAGCCCAGCTCTGGCCGGAACGCCCAGCGGTTCGCGCCCCAATTGATCAGCTTCGTGGGGTCATACTGTCCGGTCGGCGCCACCACCTTCAGACTCACTCCGATCAGCGTTTTCTGATGCCATTTGTGAAACTCGGCGGGCTCCAGAGGCGGCCCGCCCTTCAGGTTCACCGCCAGCCGGTAGGTCGAGTCCAGCAGCCCGGAACGATAGATATGCCTGCCCTCCCCTTGGACGTCTCCCTGGAAGTTCCCCACCGCGTACGGCAACGCGGCTGTGAAGTTGGCGAAATGCCCAAACATTTTGAAGGAGTGGTAGTAGCTCAGCACCGGCACGTTGTACCTGCCCGTCGCATTGGCTACGGGAATGGCGCCGTTAAACTGCAAGCCGCCGTCGTAAAAAGCGTACGTCAACGTGAGCGCATTTGCGCGCAGCGGGGTCAGGGTGTAAGCGCGGGGCGCCAGGTCCTGGCCATGGAGCGAATGACTCGCACACGCTGCTAGTAAGGCCAACAAGGCGAGCTTGGACGTGCAACGCATCATGAATTCAATCGAGTCTCGATTGTGTGGAGTTTTACGCTAAGAACGTGAATACAACAACTGGCAGAAATGCGAGATATCGACCGTAACCTTGCCTGCCGGATCGCGGCCTGACCTCTTTCCCTCGGTATTGAGTGTTACGGTACAATCCTGCACGTTCCGCCTCCAGAACTAATCTCGCGATGAGGGGAGAGCGATGCACCCGCTTGTCCAAGCGTTGATCTTGATTGCCGGTCCCAGTCTGCTCTCTGTTCTTGCCCTGCTGTTAATTCGACGAAACGTTAGCGTTGAGTTCCTGGAAAAGCATCATGAGGTCGGGGGACATTTCATCCTGACCTACGGAACCCTCTACGCCGTTCTTCTGGCGTTCGCCGTTTTCGTGGTGTGGAACGATTTTAAGGAGGCCGAGGCGAACGTCGAACTCGAAGCCAATGCGCTGGCCGATCTCTACCGCATGGCACAAGCCTTTCCCGATCCCTTCAGCACCCAGGTCCAAAAGGCCCTGTTTGGCTACCTCACCTCCGTCATAAAAGACGAATTTCCCGACATGGCTGAGGGACGCGAGAGCCCAGGCACCTTTCAGGCGCTGGAAGACGTCTGGAGCGTGTACCGCTCTGGCGACCCCATGGACAGCAAAAACCAGGTCTTCTATGACCGATCCATCGTCCGGCTCAATGAAATGGGAAATTACCGGCGCCTGCGGATCCTTAAGAGCCACGGTACGGTGCCCGCGGTTCTCTGGTATCTGCTAGGTTCGGGCGCAATTCTCCTGGTGGGGTTTACCTACTTCTTCGGGCTGGAGAGTTTGCGCTCGCAAGCCCTGATGACCGCTGCCATGGCTGGTTTCCTGGCGTTCAGCCTGTATCTGATCTACGCTTTGAACCAACCCTTCAGAGGCCTCTCCCGGGTCTCGCCCGAACCTTTCCGGCAAGAGCTGCAGTTCGTGCAGTCCCACTCGAAATGGTGAATCTCTTCTCGGATTGATCCCGACGGGCGCGCTGCTCCTTCGCCGCGGGTCCGCGCCCGTTTCGCCCGCCTCGATCAACCTCGCGCACATCGCCCTGTGATTGCCATCACATTCCCGCCGCGGCATCGTGCGATATCCAAGATGTGGGTGCTCATGAATTCCGCCACACCTCTGGGACGACGCTGGTGACCAATCTGAAAGACGCAGGACACCTTTTCCGCTTGCTGGCGGTGTTTGCCGCCGGGGTCCTTCTGTTCCTGGTTCTGCGAGCCTACTTTGTGCCTCGCAGCTTCGGGCAGTACGGACACTACCGCGGCGCCGCGGTTGCCGAGGCCGCTGCGAAGCCCATCGTGTACGCCGGCCACCAGGCCTGCGCGGACTGCCACAGCGACATCGTGGATGTGAAAAAGGCGGGCAAGCACGCGGGCGTCAACTGCGAAGCCTGCCACGGCCCTCTGGAAAATCACGCGCTCGATCCCGCCTCGGTGGTTCCGCAGTTGCCGGACACGACTTCGCTGTGCCCGCGCTGCCACGAAGCCAACCTCGCGAAGCCGGCGGGGTTCCCCCAGGTGGTGAGCAAGGATCACGCGGGCGATCAGCCGTGCAAGACCTGTCACCAGCCCCACAGTCCAGCCATCGGCGCGGGAGAGAAAACGTCATGATCACCCGGCGTCACTTCCTGATGTTGCTGCCCGCTGCGGCCATCGCCTGGGATCATGTGCTGGCGGGCACGCCGGAGTCGTCCCCGAACTACGTCATGACCGAGCACTGGTGGGGCATGTTGATCGACATCGACAAGTGCATCGGCTGCGGCAACTGCGTTCGCGCCTGCGCCACCGAAAACAACGTTCCCGAGGGATATTTCCGCACCTGGGTGGAGCGGTATCACGTCGCCGACTGGCGCTTCGAGGATCCGAACGTCGATTCCCCCGATGGCGGCAAGCACGGATTTCCCCCCAGCAAGCACGAAGGCGGCAAGAATTTCTTCGTGCCCAAGCTGTGCAACCACTGCTCACATTCGCCGTGTACCCAGGTATGTCCGGTGGGAGCGACCTTCGACACTCCCGATGGCGTCGTCCTGGTCGACGGCAAGTACTGCCTGGGATGCCGGTATTGCGTCCAGGCCTGCCCCTACGGATGCCGCTTTCTGAATCCGACTACCCACACCGCCGAAAAGTGTTCGCTCTGCTACCACCGCATCGTGAAGGGGCTGACCACCGCGTGCTGCGAAAACTGCCCGACAGGCGCGCGGCAATTGGCGGACTTAAAGAATCCGGCGGACCCCATACACGCTTTCCTGAAGACCCACAGCGTGCAGATTTTGAAGCCCTACATGGCGACCGGCGCCAAGGTTTTCTATGCCGGCCTTGACGGTTCGGTTCGCTAAAGGAGATGGCAACGATCATGCCGGTTGAAGGCTTCATGTATCCCAACGAGATCGAGCTGCAATGGAGCGTGCTGATCGTTCTGTACCCCTACATCACGGGACTGGTCGCGGGCGCATTCATCCTGGCTTCGCTGGAACGCGTTTTTCATGTGCAGGAGGTCAAGCCGACCTATCGCCTGGCGCTGCTGACCGCGCTGGCCTTCCTGCTGGTGGCTCCGCTGCCTCTGCAGTTGCATCTCGGCCGCCCGGAACGCTCCTTCGAAATGTACCTGACACCGCATCGCAGTTCCGCGATGGCGATGTTCGGCTTCGTCTACCTGTGGTACCTGATGGCGGTGCTCGTACTGGAAATCTGGCTGGACTACCGCCATGACATCGTTCGCCTGGCGCAGTCCTCGACCGGATGGAAGCGCTGGCTGTACCGCGCGTTGACGCTGGGGTCGTACAACGTGAGCCCGGGCGCGTTGCGGGTCGATGACCGCGTCGGCTACATCGTCACCCTCATCGGCATACCGTCCGCGTTTCTGCTGCACGGGTACGTGGGCTTCATTTTCGGCTCGATAAAGGCAAACCCTTGGTGGTCGACGCCGCTCATGCCGGTGGTGTTCCTGTTCTCGGCGATGGTGTCGGGGATTGCGATCGTCCTGCTGCTCTACATTGCGTTCACCAAGTTTCGCAAGCAGCCCATCGACATGCGTTGTGTCGACACCATCGCGCGCTACCTGCTGTACACCTTCCTCATCGATTTCACCCTGGAAATGGTTGACCTGATTCATCGCATCTACGAGGCCGACGAGTCGTTCCGCAGCCTCGACTTTATGGTGCATACCCGCCTGTATCTTTCGCAGGTCGTGCTGCAAATCTTCCTGGGCACGATTGCCCCTATTGTCATGCTGGCCCTGACACAAGTAGTCCGTATCCCCGAGAGAACGCGAAAGAACATGTACATCGGAGCGGCTTGCCTGACGATGATGGGAATTTTTGCCATGCGCTGGAACGTGGTCATCGGAGGCCAGCTCTTCTCCAAGAGCTTCCTGGGCTACACCGTCTACAAGCTGGACCTGATCTCGCGCGAAGGCTTACTGATCGCAGGGGCGCTGATGTTGCTGCCGTTCGCAATCTTGTGGGTGCTGATCAAGGTGCTCCCCCCCTGGCCCGAGGCGGAAAGCTTGCAGCCAGCCTCGCTGCCGGCGGCGGCGGGGGATTAGTGGATCTGGCCGTTCACGCCCTGGACCGCAGTTGACGAGTACGGCGCGAAAAGCCCCCCGCTGGCCACGATCTCGATCGCCTTCATCAGGTCCGGATTCACACGCGACTTGAACACATACCCGGACGCGCCCATCTGAAATGCGGCGCGCACGAAATCCACGCTCTCGTGAATCGACAGAAAGATGATCTTCGCGCTCAGGTTTCTCTCCCTGAGCCTGCTGGCGAGTTCGAATCCCGTCATATCACCCAGAGAGATATCCAGCACGAAAACGTCGGGATGAAGCTTATCGAGCTCGCGCAGGACGGCTGAGCCGTTGGGAAAGGCCCCCTCGATTACGAAATCGCCCTGCAGCAAGTCGACCAGCATCTCCAGAACCAATGGATTGTCATCGGCGAGTAGTAGATGGATGGGGGGCATGGTCCCTTGCGGATTACGACATCTCGGCCGCACGCTCCTATTCAGATGAAGCTTCATGCTAGGCAATGGTTGAGAAGCTCGACTACTAGCAAAAAATGCAGGTTGGCGGAAAGGAAATTGCGAGGGTTCATCCCTGATATGCCGATGAAGGTACGGGTTCCCAAGGGCGGAGAACTCCGGCGGGGTCAATGGGAGAGAGGGCCCGGCCCAATTCGACGAACGGCCCAGCAACGCCGCGCAGGGCGCGCCCTGGCACGCCCTCGGCAACGGCTGCAGTCAGTCCCGACTAGGCGTAGTAGGCGGCGTTCTTCTCGATGAAGTCGACCTTTTCCGCCGGAACTTCTTCATTGGGGAAGATCGAATTGGTCGGGCACACCGGAACGCAGGCGCCGCAATCGATGCATCCGTTGGGATCCACATAAAGCTGGGTGGCTGCCTCGAACTGCTCCTCGTCCTTCTTGGGGTGGATGCAGTCGGTGGGACAAGCTTCGACGCAGAGTTCGTCTTTGGTGCAAGTGTCAGTAATGGTGTATGCCATGATTGCGCTCTCCGATGTATGCTACGTGCCCCGTCCATTTCGGAGCGGTGGCAGCGGTCCTGACCGCCATCTCTACTGTAAAAAACTCCGACCCGGAAGGCGGTGACATCCGTCACTGAGCTGTTGTGACCTGCCGCACAGATCCGGATCGCGCCGGGGATGGCCTTGGGGCGCCCGGGAGCACGGCCACGACTTTGAGATCCGAGGCAACAACAGCAGCTCTGAGCGCATCGTATTGAGTGCAGTTTAGGGATTGCGATCATTGACTCTAGCGAAGAAGATGCTGGCAAACGGGATCACCGAAGCCGAAGCCATCGATCGCGCCAAGCAGGGCGATGCCGGGTGCTTCGAGCTGTTGTACGCCATGCACAAGCGCCGCGTCTACTCGCTTTGCCTGCGCATGGTAGGCAATACGGCGGAAGCGGAGGACCTGACGCAGGAGGCGTTCCTGCAGCTATACCGCAAGATCGCCACCTTCCGCGGCGAGTCCGCCTTTACCACCTGGTTGCACCGCCTCTCGGTCAACGTCGTCCTGATGCGACTGCGCAAAAAAAGTCTGCCCGAAGTTTCCCTGGAGGAGGCCATGGAACCGCAGCAGGAAGATGGACCGAGGAAGGACGTCGGGGCGCGCGACAACGTACTGGCAGGCTGTATTGACCGGGTGAACCTGGAGAGGGCCATTGAAGGCTTGCCGCCCGGCTATCGCATCGTCTTCGTGTTACATGACATCGAAGGCTATGAACACAATGAGATCGCCGCGATGATGGAATGTTCGATCGGCAACAGCAAATCGCAGCTGCACAAGGCCCGTATCAAGCTGCGCGACCTTCTGCAACTCAGTGGCGCCGAGAAGGCCGCCCGACGATGAAGGATTACAAGCCGTTTTGGGTTTTGGGTTGTGAGATGTATGCAGGATTGGGACGAGCCGGGACGATGAAAGCGCAACATGTGCTCCCATCGAGATAGTCAGGGAGACATCGAGCCAAGGTCGTGCAGGACTCCCGGGGGGAGACGGAATGGATTGCGCCGAATATCAGAAGGTTTTGCCGTACATCATCGATGGCGGCGGCAACGAGGAGCAGCGACAGCACCTGGAGGCTTGTCCGTTGTGCTCGAACCTGGTGGCTGATCTGCGTTACATCGCGGAGTCTGCCAAGCTGTTGGTGCCCATGGAAGACCCCAGCCCGCGGGTCTGGAAGGGGATTCAGGAATCCCTGCGTCGGGAAGGTCTGGTAAAGCCGGCTCGCCGGCAGGTCTAGCCCGTCTCGGGACCTCACCTCGCTGGGCGGGACGTAGCGCGGGGGCTGGGTACTGGACGCGCCCAGGCGCCCCCGAAGCCCGGCCTTTCCGGGCTCCTGTTCCGGGAATGTCCCGCCTCACCTCCTCATCTCATTTCCAGAATCCCTATCGGAGGCGTGATAATTATTATTAGTAGGTTGTAAGCGGATCTCGGGCGCTCGCCACACGCGATGCGATAATCCTGAGGTCCGCACCGCCCGAGTCTCGGTACTTGAGGAGCTTAGATATGTCCACAGCTCGCGAGACGCTGTTCTCCCCCTCCACCGATCTCACTTCGCGCGTTCTGGAAGAGCTGACGAAGGCTTACCCACACCACGATTTTGCGGTGCGCCTTTGGGACGGCTCCGTCTGGGGCGAACGCCACCTTCCGCGCTTCACCCTGGTGTTAAGGCATCCTGACTCGCTGCGACGCTTGCTGGCCGCCGCCAGTGAACTGGAACTGGGAGAGGCCTTCATCTTCGAGTCGATCGACCTCGAGGGCGACCTCGAAGCAGCGTTCGAATTCGCCGATTGTCTACTAAACTACCGTCACTCTGCGCTCGAGAAGGTGCGCCTCGCCAAAGCTCTCTTCAAGCTGCCCCGCGGTAACCCGCACCGTCTGGCCATCGTTCCGCGCATCTCCGGAATCTTGCATTCCAAACGCCGTGATCGTGAGGCCGTCACCTATCATTACGATCTGCCGACCAGCTTTTACCGGCTGTGGCTCGACCATCGCCTGGTGTACTCCTGTGCTTACTTCAAGGACGGTAACGAGAGCATCGATCAGGCGCAGGAGAACAAGCTGGATTATATTTGCCGCAAGCTTCGCCTCCGCGCTGGCGAAAGACTGCTCGACATTGGCTGCGGATGGGGCGGGTTAATCGTTTATGCCGCCCAGAAGTTCGGCGTGCACGCCCTCGGCATCACCCTGAGCCAGCCCCAGGCAGAGGTTGCGCGAGAGCAGATCGAAGCCGCCGGCCTGGGCGGCCGCTGCGATGTCCAGGTCTGCGACTACCGCGATCTGGGGCCCTCGCTCGCCTTCGACAAAATTGTCAGCGTGGGCATGGTCGAGCACGTCGGCGAATCGCTCCTGCCCCTCTACTTTCAGCAGGTATGGAGCCTGTTGAAGTCAGGCGGCATGTTTCTCAACCACGGGATTGCGGCGTCGGCCACATTCAAACGCCGTGGCGAGTCGTTTATCGACAAGTACGTTTTCCCCGACGGTGAATTGCTTCCCCTGCACGCGACGCTTCGCGCTGCCGAGGCCTGCGGCTTCGAGGTTCGCGACGTGGAGAATTTGCGCGAACATTACGCTCGCACCCTGCGTCACTGGGTGGGCCGCCTGGAATCGCATTACGACGAAGCCGTCCGCCTCACCAACGAGACCGTGTATCGCATTTGGCGTCTCTACATGGCAGGCGCGACCTATGGCTTCTCATCCGGGCCGTATGAACCTCTGCCAGGTTCTGCTCAGCAAGCCGCGACAGGGCAACACGCACCTGCCGCTCACGCGCGCCGATTGGTACGCGTGAGAAGAAGTGGATAGTGATTAGTGGATTGTGGATAGTGGATAGCGAGCAAGGATTCGAAGGGTAGAGCAGGTCTGATAAATCCGATTTGAAAGGGCACGGCTTCAGAGGCTGCTGAAAAAAGACTCAAGCGAGTAAACTCGGGATTTTCTGCAACGGCGATTCAACAACTTACGAGCTACTCTTGAGTCAAAAAACGGCCAAAATTACTACTTTGGTTCTTTTTTCAGCCTCTTCAGCCGTGCCGCTCCGGACATCGTAAACACCGGGCTTTAGCCCCGGAGGGACCTCGATCTTTGTCCGCCGGGCATTTATGAGACAGCTTGGCTCTGTTGACATCCCATACCTAAGAATTGTCATCGCGAGGTCGCCTTCGCAACCGAGGGATCTGCTTTCCCCTCACCTCGGAAAGAAGCTGAATCATCCGGGACCGGTCCTCTTCCCACAGCCTCTGCGACGGTCTGATCCCAGGATGTCAACAGAGCCAGACAGCTTCTAGAGCTGGCCTTCACGCCAGCATCGAAGGTCTTGCTTTTGTCATTCCGAGGGCCTTCGGCCCCGAGGAGTCTGCTTTTTCTTCGTCGCCACATCACTCTTTCCGCAGCCTCCGAAGCTTTCAAAACAATGTTGGTTCAGTGAAGTCTTGCCTTAGAGATCTGCTTTCTTCGTCGCCACATCACTCTTTCCGCAGCCTCCGAAGCTTTCAAAACAATGTTGGTTCAGTGAAGTTTCGAAACCCAAACTATCCACTATCCACTATTCACTCCCCCGCCCCGGAAACAACAAGCCGGTATCGGCGTCCTCGTCGCGCCAGTCGGGTGCGTCGAGCTGACGCGAGCTTTTCTCCAGGGGCTGCAGGTCTTCCAGATCGCCAGCTTCCAGTGACTTGTCCAACTCGGCGAACTTGCGCGCTATGGGAAAAACCGAGCGCTGCATCGAACCGACTGCCCGGTTGTAAGAATCCACCGCTCCGTCGAGCTTCGAGCCCACATTCTCGAAGTGCCGTGTCATGGTGCAGAGGCGCTCGTACAGCACTTTGCCGGCTTCGCTGATTTGGCGCGCGCTTTCCGCCAGGTTTTTCTGGTTCCAGCCGTAGGCCACCGCTTTGAGCAGCGCAATCAACGTGGTGGGTGAGGCCATGATGACCTTGCGATCGACCCCATACTCGATCAACTGCGGGTCAACGTCCATGGCGGCGCGAAAGAAGACCTCTCCCGGCAGGAACAGCACCACGAATTCCGGCGTCGACTTGAACTGCGCCCAATAGTTTTTGGAGGCCAGCCCGT
Source organism: uncultured Acidobacteriaceae bacterium (assembly GCA_963798275.1). Taxonomy (GTDB): domain Bacteria; phylum Acidobacteriota; class Terriglobia; order Terriglobales; family Acidobacteriaceae; genus CAWCTB01. Next base: position 162,751 of record CAWCTB010000015.1, on the reverse strand, counting down.
CGATGTGGACGCGAATCTGGCGGGCGTGATCGGCCAGGCGCGCGGCGCGAGTGGGCTCGTCCTGCGCCTCCAGCGCCGCAAGATAAGCCACCAGCGGCGCCTTGGAGTCGACCACCACCTGCTTGTCGCCCGGCAGCTTCACCACCACGTCCGGGCGGATGCGCCGGTCTTCCGTGATGACCGTCACCTGCTCGTCGAAATCGCAGTGCTCGAGCATGCCCGCCAGTTCGATGACTCGCCGCAGTTGCAGTTCACCCCATCGCCCGCGGGCCTGCGGCTCGCGCAGGGCCTTCACCAGGTTGCCGGTCTCGGTCTGCAGCGCGCGCTGCGTCTCCAGCAGCGACAAAACCTGCGTCGAAAGCGCGCCATAGGCCTGCGCACGCGAAGCTTCAAGTTGCCTCACCTGATCATCAACCTGCTTCAGTGACTCCGCGATCGGCTTGACCAGTGTCTCGACCGCTTTCTCTCGCTTCTCCAACTCACCCTTGGCTTCCGTCTGGTAACGTTCGAGCGTGCTCCGCGCCAGGTCGAGGAAGTTTGCGTTGTTACTCTCCAGCGCGGACGCGGCCAGAGACTTGAACTGCGCCCGCATCTCTTCGCTCGCCTCCGCCAGCAGAGCGCAGCTTCTCCTCGGCATTGCGCCGCTCGCTGGCCAGCGTGGCTTCGAGCGCGGCCTTCGCCTCCAGAAGATGCGGTACGCTCGCCCTGGCTCCGCTCCAACTCGGTCCTGAGTCTCGCGACTTCCTGTTCGAGAGCAGACTTCCGCTCCGCCAGCGCGGCAGACTTGGACTTCGCCGCCAGCGTCGCGAACGCTGCGCCAAGGATGACACCCACGAAACTGACAAGGATTAGTAACGAACTCGACATGATGGGCCCTGGGAAGGTGCTGCTGTATTGTATGTTCACCGGGGAGCGAACGAAAGTGGGGGTTCCCTGCGTCTAACCATCATCATGCGTTTGAAGAAGACTGCCCACATCGCAATATTCCTGCTGTGCGGGATACCGCTAGCCTACGCCCAGGCTCCGCAGTTCGACAGCACCGGCGAGCAGCAGATGGTCGAACTCATCAACCAGGAACGCGCGCAGCACGGCCTCGAAGCGCTTACGGTTGACCCGCGGCTCACCCAGGCAGCGCGTCAACATACCGAGTTGATGGTGCAAAACCGGGCGCTCTCGCACCAGTTCGACAACGAGTCAGACTTGCCGATGCGCTTTGCCGGCCAGAACCTTCGCTCCGACAAGCAGGCAGAGAATGTTGCCTCCGGCGTGGACGTTGCCTCGGCGAACACCTCGCTGCTGCAGTCGCCGCCGCACCGCGCCAATATCCTGAGCACGGAGTACAACGCCATTGGCGTGGGCATTGTCCGCAGTGGCAATCAAGTCTACGTGACTGAAGACTTTGCGCATCGCACGACCGACTACTCCGAACCGGCAGCCGATGCAGCCCTGCAAAAAAGTATCGAGCAGTACGCCACGTCGCATGGCATGCCGGCACCGCAGAGGAAGCCTGCGCACCAACTTGCGCCAGATCGCGTGCGACATGGCGCTGAACGACGCGCTCGATCCCTCCGCAGTCGGCCACCTGCCGGGCGTCACGAGTGCCGCAGTGTGGAATTCAGGCGAGCTGACCAACCTGCCCAACAACGTGAAAGGGCTGCTCGCGCAGCCCTTGAATGCTGGCTATTCGCTGGGAGTCTGTTTCGCTCCCAGCGTTAGCCATCCTGGAGGGGTGTATTGGTCGGTGTTGGTCGCTTACTAGTAATGGGCCCGAATGAAATTCAGTGGACCATCGGCGCTCGCGCGTCCGCACGCTCCACCCTATGAAGCCCGAGTGTCCCAGATTCCAGTGTCGCCTTGATGAACTCTTCGCCGGCCTGCATCATGTGCATCCACATGTTCTGGGCCCGGCCCTGCTGGTTGAGGAACGCCGCCACTTCCGCCGCGCTCATGTTACTTCCGGCCTCGGCGGCAAACTGCTGCACATGCGCCAAGGTGATTTCTGCGGTGACTTTCTCCCGCCAGCACTTTTTCTTGAGGTCGATCATTTCTGCTTCCCGACAGAAAGATTTTGTTTACAGGAATAGAAATAAACCCTGGGAGACTGTTACCCTATAGCAGACGTCACGCGGGCTTGTGACGTTCGTCACAAGGGCTTGGCCGGGCGCGGCTTGGGGAACCTCCCGGCCGATTTCGCTCGTTCGTGGCCTGAAGGCGTGGTTGGGTACAATATTTGACCGTCCATACTCGCGGGCTACGCAGACGTCCGGAACAGAGAGGCAGTTTCATGAGCACGTCAAAGAAGAGCCTGTTCGTCGCCATCGCCATTGAGTTAGTTTTGCTTGCTGGTCTTCCGTTCGGCACCAGACTCGCGCGGGCTGCGCCTCCGCAAGGCCCATGGCAGCCGTCCGGCTTTCTCGGGGCATGGTGCGCCCAGGGAGTTCCTACAAAGCAGTGCTCTATCACCGCCAACGGTCCCTTCCTTACTCTGACCAATGAAAACGGCAGCACCTCTTCCGGAACCTACGTCGGCATGGGACAAAACGTGATCAACGCCGACCAGTGGAATTTTGTGCAGGGCACGTTGAACCCCGACGCCAGCCGCATCAACTGGTCCAACGGCACCTACTGGGCCCGCTGCCCCAGTACCGGTGGCGGCGGTGGCGGCGGGTATCGCATCGCCAATGTGGACGGAACCTGGTACCGCAGCGGCAATCACTCCCAGGCTTGCTACATCAAGCAACGCAAGAAAAGCCTTTCCCTCACCAACGAGAACGGACAGACCGGCACCGGAACGGTGGACGGGCGCTGGCACCTGAGCACCAACTGGTCGGGAACGTCAGTGAACGGCACCATCAGTTCCAATGGCAACACCATCTACTGGGACAACGGAACCTCGTGGACGCGATAGCGACATCTTCGGCGGAAGCCAACATCGGCTTCCTCGCGCGCTCGCCCGCCCCAACCCTGTGCTAACCTGCCCTTCGCATGGCGGAAAGCGGTCGAATTTACGTGGGGACGGCGGGCTGGTCGTACAAGGACTGGGAAGGCATCGTCTACCCGGCGCAGATTAAGAAGTCGCAACATCCGGTGGAATACCTGGCGCAGTACATCGATCTGCTGGAAATCAACACCTCGTTCTACGGCCACATCAAGCCGGAGTGGGGCAAGCTGTGGAGCCGCAAAGCCCGCGCGGTAAATCCTGATTTCGTTTTCACCGCCAAGCTCAACCGGGCGTTCACGCATTCGCCGATCGCCGTGGTCGAGAGCACCTCGGCAGCAACGATCCACGCAACCGAAAAAGACGAGCGCCTGGCGAAAGAAGGACTTGACTCCATCGCCGGTGAGAACATGCTCGGCGCTCTGCTGATTCAGTTCCCTATTTCGTTCAAGAACACGAACGCCAATCGCGATCATCTTGACTTGGTGATCGAAAAGTTCAAGCAGTATCCGCTGGTCGTTGAAGTGAGGCACAACAGTTGGACCAACGAAGCAACGCTGCGCTACTTCGCCGAGAAAGGCGTCGCCTTCTGCAACATCGACCAGCCCAAGCTCGGACAGGCCGTGCGGCCCTCGGAATACGTGACAGCACCGATCGGCTACGTGCGTCTACACGGCCGCAACTACGACCAATGGTTCGACAGCGACTCGCGCAACGATCGCTACAACTATCTCTACACCGAGCCGGAGCTGGAACGCTGGAAAGCGCGGATCGACGCCATCGCCGAGAAAGCGAGGAAGACATTTGTCGTAACCAACAACCACTTCGAAGGTAAGGCCGCGGTCAATGCCTTGCAACTCAAGAGCATGTTGCAGGGTGGTCCAGTGAAGGTTCCGGAGACGCTGTTACAGCGCTACTGGGAACTGGGCGAGATCGCGGCTAAGTAGTGGATGGTGGATAGCATTTGCAGTTCGTGTACCAACGGACCATTGAAAGGGTACGGCGCCGGGTAGAAGCCGGATTTTACGTGTGGTCCTGGAACCCACTATCCACTATTCACTGCCCACTATCCACTGACTCTCGCCCTCATTTAGCAGCACTTAGCCACGGTTGCGCTGTCGCTAAACACCTTTCACCAAACCGTAACGGAACCTTTTCGCAGCTCGGCCGTATATGTCGGTAGAAGTTGAACCGGTAGAGCCAAAGCGCATTGCCGGACGCAACCCAAATCTGAAGGAGATCGTTATGGACGCGAAATATAACTGGCTGATTGACAACGTTGCGATCCGCTTGACCATGAATACCCTGGCGCTCGCGCTCTTTATCGCTGCCACCATAGGCCTGCTGGAAGCGGCCGTGAAGCTTTAGTCGATTCTCCCTCCCCCGGGACGAATCGAGGTTGCACGCAAAACCAGCGTGCGCAACGAAACCCCGCTTGTTCTCCGTCGAGCGGGGTTTCGTGTTTGTAGCCACCGTCGGAAGATTCCGACCGATAATTGGCAGCGGTGATGTATCGCGCCGATACCAACGCCGAACCTATTCCAATATCTGAAACGGGTTCGTCATGTCGCCGCTGCCAACAGCGATTCGCACGGGCCGGACCAGCGGCATTTGCCAGTCAGGCGAACGCAGCTCCGGCATTGGCTTCGACTGGAACAACTTGCGGCATTGCCTGGCAATCCACCGGGCCGATATCTTGGCTTTCTTGCGGCGAGCACTGTCGGTGGAGATGCCCGTGCCAGCATACATCTGGCGGTAGAGCTTCGACAGGAAACAGAATGCCAGGCGGGCGCGAAGAGTGGGCGTACACGCGGAGCGCTTCCAGATCGAGCTCATTTCGTAAAAACGGTCCCACACCCCTTGCGTGCGATCGCGAATTTCGTCGGAACTCATAGTGGGATGCGGGGTAAACATTTTCGGGCGAACGCCGATGGGAATCAGCCAGTAACGGGTGATCGGAATGCCGTCCACGTAGGTTGGATCTTTCGCCTGTTCCTTCTCCCACCGCTCGAAATCGACGGTTCCCGGAAATGGCGTCATCATGACGAACTGCGCGAAGGTGATCTCCGCTTTGAGTGCCAGATCGGCGGTCGCCGAGAAGGTATCGGGGTTATCCGTAGGCAGGCCAAAAATGAAAGAGCCCAGCACATGGACTCCGTGTTCGCGGAATGTCTGCAGTTGCCGGACTAATCCCTCACCGGAAGCGTTGAAATCCTTGTAAACAGCTTTCAAACCTTCTGGCGTTACGGCTTCCACTCCGACCAGCGCACCCTTGATGTTGGCCTCGCGCATGGCGTCCAGGAACTGAGCGTCTTCAGCCGCTTCCATCGTAATCTGGGTATAGAACACCATCTCCTTGGGCAGCTTGGCGAGCTCGGCCATCAACTGGAAGCGTTCTTCCCGTATCTGCTCCAACTCCGCGACCCGTGCGGTGTTTTTTTGCTGCCTGGCCAGGCGCAGGTCGGTCAGAGTGACCGGATAAAAATTATCGTCGGCGAGGGCGATGAAACGAATGCCCCGGCGGCGGAGGTCGACAATCTCGTCGATGACGCTCTGAAACTTGCGCTGCCTGGGCTTCTGCCCGTCGGTGCGCCACACCGAGCAGAACGAGCAATGTTTTGGGCAGCCACGGATCGTTTGCACGGAAGCCCACATGTACTTGTCGACGTCCATCAGGTCCCAGCGCGCTGCAATGAATTCATCGCCGGCGATCTTCCCACCGTCGTAGATCCTGCCCGGACTTCCTGCGAGACAATCGCGGACGACCCTGGCCCAGATCTGGTCGCCGTCGCCCTTGACCACGCAATTGGCGCTGCCCAACGCGAACGCCTCCTCGGGGTACAGCGTGGCGTGAATGCCGCCGTAGACAACCCAGGCTCCGCGTGCACGGGCGGCTCGTCCAACTTCGTAGCCTCGCAGAGCATTGCCGGTGTGCACGCTGATTCCCACGACATCCCCATCATGAATCGTGTCGAAGTTGATCTGCTCCAGAGTTTCATCGACCAGGACGGGATCGCCAATCGAATCGGGCGTTGCCGCTGCCAGCACGAAGAGCCAGCGTGGGGTAATAACTGCCGTCCCAAAGGAGTTGTCGCTGGGGTTTACCAGATGAACGCGCATCAGCACGACCTCTCGTCTTACCTGTTGGTTCGCTTTAGTGTCTACGCGGTCTGGAAGTCGGAAAAGAAAGGATCCGAGTGCCAAGGCAGCAACGCTTGGTTGTACCGTCCGGAGGGATGCTTGAAGACCTTGCGTGTCTAGTCAGGAAGGCGTCCGGTTTGAGCATTTAGAGGATAGCACGAAAGGGGTGCATGTGACGTAAATTGTCGCTTGCATCTGGGACAATTTCGAGTTGACAGATGCGGCGCGGTCAAAGATTCTCGGTCGGTATCGCGCTGGAGCCATCCATGGGTCGTGAATTGGCCTGCACCGTCCGTGCCGGAGGCAAGACTTCGCAGGGCAAAGCGCTGCTGGAAACAGCGGAGATTCTATTCCGCGGCGACTTTCGGCTGAAGATTCCCTTCGCGTCGTTGCAATCAACCAAAGCGAAGAATGGCGAGCTTCACTTGAAATGGACAGAAGGCTCGGCCGTGTTCGAGTTGGGCGAACACGCCGAAAGCTGGGCCGAGAAGATCCTTCACCCCAAGAGCGTGACAGAAAAGCTGGGAATCAAGCCGGGCCTGGTGATTTCGGCGATTGCGATCGGCGACAGCGCGTTTCTGCGCGATTTGCGTGCGCAGGCTGAATCGTTCTCAGGCACGAAGCCGCTGAAGAACTCCGACTTAATCTTCGTTGGCGCAAGCGAAATCGCCGATTTGGGCGGAGTAGCGCAACTCGTTCCCTCGCTGGCCAGCGCGGGCGCACTCTGGATCGTCTACCCCAAGGGCAAGCAGGAAATCAGGGAAACCGATGTCATCGGCGCCGGAAGAGCCGCAGGCCTAGTGGATGTCAAGGTGGTCAGCTTTTCACCGACCCACACGGTGCTGAAGTTCGTGCGCCCGAAAGATCGGCGCTAGCGAAAATCCAAGGCGCCGGCAAGCGCGCCGCGCTCAGAGGGCACAGCGGGCATTGGCCCACGATTCGAGATGTTCCGCCGTGCCTACTGCGCCTCGCGTGAACGCACGTCGACTTCGCGCAGACGGGCGGCCTTGCCGCGCAGCGCGCGCAGGTAATACAGCTTGGCGCGGCGCACGTGCGCCGAGCGCAGCACCTCAATCTTGTCGATGACCTTGGAGTTCAGCGGGAAGATACGCTCCACGCCCTGGCCGAAGCTCATCTTGCGGACCATGAAGCTGGGCTGCAAGCCTTTGCTTTTGGCAATCACCAGGCCTTCGAACACCTGCACGCGCTCTTTCTCGCCTTCCTTGATCTTCACATGCACCCGGACGGTATCGCCGGCCTTAAATTCGGGCAAATCGGTGCGCCGCGTCTTGGCAATCAAACGGTCAATGATAGGAGAGTTCGACATTATCTTTTTCCTTCTATTGTCGGACGCCTCGCGGCGGCCTGAATCTTAAATTGTACCGGCGGGCTAAGCCACGCCGTTATCGCTTGTGTTCACGGGCATAATCGCCCGCTCCCATAAAGTGCAGCGAAACGTACGGCTCGCCGCCCACTACCCAACTGTCATGTCCCGGCGGAATGTAAAACACATCGCCCGGATGCATCTCAATCACGCGGCCATCGTCCATCGCCGCCGTAGCCACGCCGGAGACTACCATGCCGACGTGCTCGATCTGACAACTCTTGGCGCCCGGCGCCTTGCCTACATGCTCCGACCACTTCCAGCCGGGTTCGTAGGTGGCACGCCCGATGGTCATCCCGCCAACTTCGATCAGTTCAAACTTGCCCTTCTCGAAAACGCGCGTCTCATCCGGCTTCTCGAAGCGCTTCAAGATCAGGTCGATCTTCATCGCGTCAGTCATCGGCGCTTTTCTCCGGCTTCAATCTCGGCCAGCAGCTTGCGATCTTCCTTGCTCAACTCCGCCTGCTGCAAAAGCTCGGGCCGGTTGCGCAACGTCTTTTCCAGCGTCTTGCGACGACGCCAGCGCCGGATCTCGTCGTGGTTCCCGTTGACCAGCACCTCGGGAACCGTCATTCCGCGAAACTCCGCCGGTCGCGTGTAATGCGGATAATCCAGCAATCCGCCCGAAGAGCACGTCGAACTCGGCGGTTCGCCCGCAAGTTTCTCTTTCGCTTCCGCCTGCGCTGCCGTGAACGACTCCTGCTGCGACGAGGCTGCGTTACCCAACGCACCGGGCATGAGCCGCGTCACCGTATCCACGATAATCGCCGCGCCCAACTCGCCACCACTAAGCACAAAGTCGCCCACGGAAATCTCACGGTCCGCCAGGTGCTCGCTGACCCGCTCGTCCACGCCCTCGTAGCGTCCGCAGATCAGCACAATGCGCTCCCGTGCCGTCAACTGCTGCGCTACCGATTGGGTAAACAACTCACCCTGCGGCGACAGCAGAATCACTGTCTCGCGCGCGCCGGTTTGCAACCGTTCTTCGTGCGGCGCAATCGCCAGCGATTCGAGGCACTCGAAAATGGGCTCTGGTTTGAGCACCATCCCCTCGCCTCCGCCAAACGGACGGTCATCCACCGTCCGGTGCCGGTCGCGGGTAAACGCCCGCAGATCGTGAATGCCAATTTCAATGAGCCCGGCTTCGCGCGCCCGGCGCACGATGCCGTAATCCAGCGGCCCGCGAAAGAAGTCGGGAAAAATCGTTAGGATCTCGAACTTCATTGCGGCCTCCCCATTGCGCCTGGGCACGTGGGGACTAATCCCATCCAAACTCTCCTTCCCTTCTCCTTAGCGAAGTGAAGTCGCCGGGGCGACCGAGCGGAGCTCGAAGCGTACCAACCAATCTCACTTACTGTACTTCCTTCTCTTCCGTTCGCCAGCGGCGCGCGCCTCGTCGGCTTCTATCTTCTGCCGCTGCTTCTCTTCCCCGCTCAGCGGCGCCTGCAACTCCAGCAGACCCTCAGGTAACTGCATCTCAATCCGCCGCCGTGCCACGTTTGACAACTGCAAAAACTCTTCCGCGTAAGGAACCAGGAACTCGTCTTCCCTTCCTTCACGCTTACGGCGAACCACCAGCAGTGGAGCACCTCCGCCGGCAAACTGCACATCGGCGATCGGACCCAGCAACTCCAAACCGTTCGCGCTGCTAACCCAGACTTCGCAACCGATCAACTCGCTTACGTAATGCGCGCCTTCTTCCAACTCGGCCCGCTGCTCTTGCGGAATCTGAATCTCGGTTCCCGCAAGCCGCTCGGCCTCGCTGATCGAATCGACGCCCGCAAACTTCAGCACCACGCCGCCTTTGTGGAACCAGTACTCTTCCAGGTGCAACTCGCGGCGGCCACCGTTTGGCGCTAGAGCCGTCAACTCTCGACGCTCGTCGAAACGCTCCGGGAAATCGGTATGCAACTCGGCCAGCACTTCGCCGCGCCGGCCTTGCGGGCCCAGCACGCGCGCAATGGTGATGAACTCGGCGGCTATTCCACGATCTCCAACTGGTAGCGCTTACGCGTGCGCAGGCTGGCCGAGTTCAAAATGGTACGCAAGACTGCGCGCCATGCGGCCCTGCCGCCCGATCACACGGCCCACGTCACTCTCCGCGACTTCCAGTTCAATGACGGTCTGGCCGCCCTCTTCGAAGGCTTCCACAAAGACCTCGTCCGGCTTGTCGACCAGCGACTTGGCTAGAACTTCCACCAGACCTACCATGTTGGCAGTACTCGCCATTCAACGGCTCCTGGTTACAGTTGGGCAGCAATCGGCTCGCTCGGCGGAGCGGCCGGGGCCTTGTCCACGATCTTGCGAACGCGGTCGGACAACTGCGCGCCCTTGGACACCCAGTAGTCCACGCGCTCGCGCTTTAGCTCGATACTGGCCGGGTCGGTGCGCGGGTTGTAGGTGCCCACGACTTCGACGGAGCGGCCATCACGGGCACGGTCCTTCTCAATCACAACAATGCGGTAATGCGGTTGCTTGCGCGCACCACGGCGCGACAGACGGATCATCAGCACAGATTCAGTTCCTTTCCTGCTAGTCAGGGTCACACAGGCGCGTCGTCCAGAGCCTCAACCGCTTAAGGGTTGAAACTCCGGAAAGCTCCTGTGGGACAGCTTTTCCCTCAGGCGACGGGTGCTCCAGCGGCCTGACTGCGCCGCTCCACACCCCAGCCGGCGCTCAGGTGGCGCCAACCGGACCCCCGCTGCTGGAGGCAAAGATTTATTATTACGTAGCTTACGAGAATTGGCAACTCGGCTTACCGAACGGAAATCCCAACCTCATGATTCGACTACTTTGCGTGACTGCCCATCCTGACGACGAGGCCGGCGCTTTCGGAGGCACTCTGCTGCTCTACGGCGAGCGCGGCGTCGAAGTCCATCTTGTCTGCCTGACTGCCGGAACGGCCGCGCGGAACCGTGGCGCCGCGAAGAGCAACGAAGAGCTGGCCGCGCTCCGCCGTGGGGAATTGGCGGCATCGTGCAAAGTGCTGGGGGTCCGCCACTACGAGGTACTGGACTATCCCGACGGCGGGCTCGACCGGGTTGATTTCCACGCCGTGGTCGGCAGAACTGGTGGCGCGCGTAAGACGCATCCGGCCGCACCTGGTGCTCACCTTCGGGCCGGACGGCGGCCTGACCGGGCACGTCGATCACGCCATGGCCGGAGTGCTGGCGACGCAGGCCTTCGAGTGGGCAGGCCGCACCGACCGCTATCCCGAGCACTTTGAACAGGGGCTCGCGCCGCATCGGGCGCAGAAGCTCTATCAGCACACCGCGGATTTCATGCTGCCCGACCGCCAGCCGCTCGCTCCGCTGACGGTGACCGCGCGCATCGACATCGGCAAGGAGCGCTTCGAAAAGAAAACCCAGGCGTTCATCCAGCACACCACGCAGGCGCCGCTGTCCGATCGCCTGCGGAAGAACCTGGGCCAGCGACCATTCGCCGAGATGTATCACCTGGCCGCCACCAGCCAGGCGCGCGAGGCACGGCTCGAGACCGACCTGCTGGAAGGCGTGATCGGCGACTGACGGGCTGGTCGTCAGGCAAGGGGGATGTCGGGCGGCAGGCAGTGGCCGGAGGCTCAAAGCGAGTGCCGTAAAGTTTACAAATACTGCAACTGATATCGTCTAAGTCCAATCCGCTCAAGAATATAGATATAACTAGCTTATTCTTCAAGAATTTGCGACGATTTTCCCCCTAACCGACTGATTCTAAACAAAACGCCTTTGAATCCTAGTTGTGTGCATAGCGCTAGCGGCCGAGCTCCACCCTCTCGTGCGAACACCCGGCGGGACGCCGGAAGCAGTGCCACTTCGACCCAAAAGTGCCGCCGAGCCGGTGGTTTTGGTGTATGCTCCCGGTGTTTATCCGCAGGTCCCCGCAGAGCACCCAGACTCGTCCCGGAATGGAGGCATCTTCATGAGCGAAAACACACCCAGGCGCATTGGCGACTACGAAGTGATCCGTAAGCTGGGTCACGGAGGCATGGGCGAGGTCTACCTGGTGCGGAATGTGCTTTCCGACCGCATCGAGGCGATGAAGATCCTGCTTCCCAGCCTGGCGGGCCGAAGCGAGTTCGTGACGCGCTTCATGCGCGAGATCAAGGTGCTGGCCAGCCTGGAACATCCCAACATAGCCGCGCTCCGTACCGCGTTAACCGTGGACGATCAGTTCGTGATGATCATGGAGTACGTAGAGGGCGTGACGCTGGCGGAGCGTTTGGAGAAGGGGCCATTCACCACCGAAGAGGCCCTGAACTATACCGGCCAGGTGCTGGCCGCCCTGAGCTACGCGCACGGCAAGCACGTGATCCACCGCGACATCAAGCCGGCCAACATGATGCTTACCCCGCAGGGAGTGGTGAAGTTGATGGACTTCGGCCTGGCCCGCTCGGCTGACGAGGTCGGGCTCACGATGACCGGCACGACCCTGGGCTCGCTCGATTACGCTTCGCCCGAGCAGGTGCAGTCGCAACCGACGGATGAACGCTCCGACTTGTACTCGGTCGGCGTGTCGTTGTACCAGATGGTCACCGGGAAAAGGATGTTCAGCGCCACCAGCAGCTTCTCGATCATGCAGGCGCAGATTCAAGAGACGCCGCGCCCGCCGATCGAAATTGTCCCTGCGCTTCCTAAAGCTCTTAACGAAGTGATCCTGATGGCGGTAGCGAAAGATCCGGCGCAGCGATTCCAAAGTGCCGACGCATTTGCGAATGCCTTGTCGCAGATCGGGCGTTCGGAGCAGGCGTCGAATCAACCGACCGCAGTCGTTGCCGCCGCCGCACCAGGCGGATCGACGTGGACTGCCGCGCAGCCTCCCAAGGATCCGGGATTCACCATTCCTGATTCGGGCGCGGCCTCGCATAGCAATCGCAATTTGTTGCTGGTAATGGGGGCCGTACTGGTGGCAGCTCTTTTAGTCGGTGGCGCCCTATACAAGTCCCACCAGCGCAGCCAGCAGGTGGTGGCGGCGGCCGCCAGTGCGGGGCAGGGCGCCTCGGCTACAGCGAACGCCGCCGGCGCGCAGGCCAATGCCGGGCAGGAGGCTGCGCCGCTGCAACTCTCGCAAGAGCCAATGAATTCGCAACCACCAGAGGCCGCGACTCCGAAGCAGCCAGAAGTCACGGCGCACAAGGCCCACCCTGCGGGAGAAGCGACGAACGCGCCACCTGCGGAATCCGCGGCTGACCTTCAAGCGCAGCAGCAGGCCGCCGAGGCAGCAGAAGAAACTGCTCGACGCCATGGAAACGGAAATCGATCAGCTCGACAGCCGGGCCGCGACGGTGGAAGGCAGCATCGACACGCTGGAACAGCAGTTACATCATGACGGATTGGGTTTGCGTGGCGACGTCGTCGCCAGCCGTAACAACCTGCGGACGGACATGGCCAAGGCCAAGCAGGCGATGGATGCGTCCGACACCGAACGCACGCGGCGCTACCTTGACATGGCGCAGCACGAGGTCGAGCACCTGGAGAAGTTTCTGGGGCGGTAGGTAGCCTCCGCCCAGGTTAGCGTCCAAACCAAGGACGCGAACCTGGGGCACCAGGCAAGCGCGTGCACTGACCTGATTCGAACACTGACGCTCTACACTAACCACTTACCATTAACCGCGCGGTTTCCATGTTCGCGCTACGACGTCGCTAGGTAATTGAACCTGTACAAGACTGACGGTGGCCATTAGCCAACCATGGCTCCATCGAAGAGTCCTGGTCCTGGAAGACATCTCATACTACTTGACAGGCTATGCCATCCGGTGAACGCACGGGGCTTTAGACCCGCGAATGAAGCGGCTTTTCCGGCCTGTTTAGCTCCGGCCAAGGCTTGCAGCATTTCATGAGATTGTCTCCAGGGTAACTATTGAAACTACACCTTGGTGCTGCAAATCATTCGATGCTAGAAACCGAGATCACATGCTACGCCGTAAACTTTCTTTCACTTCCTGCTAAAAGTTATTGACAGCCAAGAGAAGTAGGTGCACTATTTTCTCCTACCACAACCAGGCCAGGTTGTGACCACTAAAGGGCCGATCCAGGGGCTTTCCCATTCTCAGTTCACCCGCAAAAGGAGGGTGTTATGAAAAAGCTTTTCGTTGGGTTGTCGGCGTTAGTGCTGTTTCTGGCGCCAATCGGTTTGTATGCCGGCTCCATTCAGTCGGGGTTTAATACCTCAAACTTCAATGCCACAAACACGGCGTTAAACATAGCCAGCGGTGCGCCCGCTGATAACTTCGGGCGCTGTGACGATTGCTACCTCGATACCGCGCTTCCCCTGAGCAGCCTGGGATTCGCAAACAACTTAAATTTCCAGGGCTTTACCCTCAGCCAGATCTACGTCAACAACAACGGAAACATTACGTTCCTCCAACCCTTAGCCACCTACACCCCGTTCAATCTCATTACCACCGGTACCCCGATCATTGCTCCGTACTTCGCGGACGTGGACTCTCGAGGTGCGCCCAACCCTCCTCCGGTTGGCGTTGCCGCATGGGGAACGGGAATGTACAACTCGCACCAGGCCTTTGGCGTGACCTGGGAGCAGGTGGGTTATTACGCCGCACACGAAGACAAGCTCAACACCTTTCAAGTCCTCCTGGTTGACCGCACCGACACCGGAGCCGGTAATTTCGACATTTTGTTTTACTACCAGCAACTGCAGTGGGAAACCGGAGACGCCAGTGGTGGCAGTGACGGCCTGGGTGGCTTCTCGGCGCGGGCGGGCTTCAGCAATGGCCTCAACTACGCGCTCGAGTTGCCAGGATCGGCTATCAATGGTGCGCTGATCGACGGCGGTCCCGATTCCCTGACCGCTGGTTCCAATATGGGCATGCCTGGATGCTGGCTCTGGCAGGTTCGCAACGGTCAGGTGGTCACGCCCGAACCCGCCAGCCTGGTGATGTTCGGCTCGGGGATTCTGCCGTGGCAGGAGTTCTGCGCCGCAAGTTGTTTGTCTAGCTTTTGCGCCTGATTCGAAAGTATCTCCTGCAAGAAACGCAAACTCGAAAGCCGAAGCCAGCGGGCTCCGGCTTTCGCGCGACCCGATTGCGCTGCATCGCTTTGAGCGGGAAGCGAAGGCAGCTTCCGCGCTCAACCATCCCAACATCTGCACCATCTTTGAGATCGACGAACACGAAGGCCATTCACATCTTTGAGATCGACGAATACGAAGGTCATCGCTTCTTATCGCCATGGAACTGCTGAAGGGGATGACGCTGCGCCAGCGGATCGCTGGCGAGGCCATGCGCCGGGAAGATCTGCTCGACTTGAGATTGACACTCCGATCCAACTGCAAAAAGGCAGCTTACGCAGATTGCCATCGCTTCATCGCCATGGAGCTGCTGAAGGGGATGACCCTGCGCCAGCGGATCGCTGGTGAGGCCATGCGCCGGGAAGATCTGCTCGACTTCGGTATCCAGATCCCAAACGGACTGGAGGCAGCTCACGCAGAAGGAATTATTCACCGGCGGGTGGCCCGCGCAAGTGTTCTGAATAGGAAGTTAACTTGAGGGTGCCCCATCCAACCTTCTTTTGGTTGGGTGGGGATTTTGACTTTTGTCCTTCCCGGTCAGAGAGATTATCGTGGAATTTGAAATCAATCCCGTGCAGCACACGAAAACCCCCGCCCAAGCAAAACCGGCTTGGACGGGGCACCCTCGTGAGCCTTGCCTGGGCCACGCACTCTCCGGCCTAGCCGAGGTCCGTGAGTTCATCAAAGGCTACCGCGAAGCTATCCGCGAAGGCCCATCACCGCTGAGACGTAGTTGATGGGCGCGTGGTCGGCGAGTTCGCGGGCGCCGACGTTTCCGACCTGGAAGGCGTATTTGAGGAGATAGTCTTCCACTGCGTCGAAACGGTCTTGAACGATCGTTTCCTTCGGAGGATTCAGGGTAATTGCGCCATTGCGGTCAATGTATTCGGGCACTCCCACATGGTCGTAACCCATAACCGGGAGCGGTACGCGGGTTACGATGTCGCAGCAATCGACGTAGCGATGGTTGTCAACGCTCTGCAGGGTTTCAACGAAACGGGTATCGCCGACCCGGGGCGAGCCGAAGGTATAGAGAGCCGTGGGCTGATGCTGACTGGCCAGCAAAGTGGCCAGCGCTGCGCCCAAGCTATGGCCGGTGATCAGCAGGCGCCAGCCCCTGGCTGGAAGCGACAAGTCCGGGGTGATTTCTGCCAGTGCGCCGGCGAAAGCCACGGTGCACGTGTCCGCCCTGCGGCCAGTCCTGCAAAGTGAAGTTGGCATCGTCGGTCAGGTCGGTGGGGTCGTCCTTATCGGTACCACGAAAGGCGGCAACGGCAGTTTGGGTGGCGGCGTTGAAGGCGAGAAAGCAGTGCGTTCCTCGTCCTTGTGGGTGAACGCTGCTCTCGAAAGAAACGGTTTGCCGGAACGGCGAAACCGACTGTCGCCAGAGCAGCGTTGATCTTTGTACGATCGAGGGCGAAGTTATCCTGCGCCTGGCGGCAGTAGGTGAGGCGAGACATCTCCGCGCAAAGGGCTGCGTCGGACTGGGGCGGACGAACTGGGAAGAAGTTGCCGCGGTTGCAAGGAAAGAAGAGATCGACGCGGGATGCGCTGTAGGGAATCGTCGCGGTGGCGGGGGAGTTGGGATCCGCGGTGGCTGCCATGAGGCCTCCTGCGTTCTGAACAGTTTCAGGGAAAGCTTAGACCGAAAGCTCTCCAAAGCCCAATGTTTTCGGACCCGGTTACGGCGCGGCGGAAAGAGGGTGGGGAAAAGATCCCACAAGCAGATTCCTCGCCGACTAAAGTCGGCTCGGGAGGGCAAAAGACAAAGGCCTAACGGCGCGGCTGAAGCCGCGCCCCTTCAAGACGCTGAAGGAAACTGCATTTTTCCGTAGGCTGTGAAAGCCGTGCCCGTTCAAGACTTGGCAAAGCCGCTTTTATTAGACTAGCCTGCGAAAGCCTTACCCTTGCAAGACCGGCCTACGAGGGCAGTTGCGGTCCGCTTCACAGACTGACGAGCCTATGCGCAGCAGCGCTTCGCGAAGAGTGTGATGTCGCTGTAAGCGCAGCAGGTAGTAGGTTTCGTCGGGGCCGGCCTTGGCGCGGATGATGGCGACGAGGGCGCGCTTGTCGGCGATGGTCCATCGCACCACGCCTGGCACTAGCGCCAGGACCGGCGCGAAGTTGCCGAATGCCCACTGTTCGCGGGAGTTCCAAGTATTGAGATCGACTCCCAGCATTTTGGAGAGCACCTTGGTAGTCGCGTGACGCATCCTAGCGGCGTCACCCTCCCATCGGGCAGCCATCTCCTGCTGCACAGCCAGGCCGAGAGTTCGCACGGAAAATGTGTCCCAACGGCCAGGCGGATTGCCGCCAACTTCGAAAAACATGTGGCCCTCGGCCAGTTTGCGCAAGGTGCGGGAAGAGGTGCGGTGGCTGGAATCGCGTGCCATTCTCTTCTCTTCGCGCTGGGTGAGCGCCAGCAAATCTGGAGGGCCGGGGCGGAATCCCAGCTTGCGATAGAACCAGAACGCGCCGGACTGGATGGCCTCCTCGTTGTCCTGGCCGATCTGGTAGGGATACACCGAAAAGCAGGTCAGGCCCGCCAGTTGATGGAGCAGGTGCAGGACCTTGGCATAAATCCACGCCGTCTCGCCTTCGCGAAAGGCGTAGAAGGTGTTGAAGCCAACCTCGATCCATTCGAAGAGTCCGATGGCTTCGAAGTAATTGATTGGGCACTCCGTTCTTCAGAGTGAAGCCGGCATAGTAGGCGCGCAGGGGAAGCCGCCAGTCGGGGTCGAGGCCCCAGATAAACAACTGGACGCCCCGACCGACGTTGGCGGCAAAGGCGTAGTCCGGATCGCCGTGGGTGGAGCCGTGTAACTCGCGATAACGGACCGCCAGCGCATCGCGCGCCATGTCGATGATTTGTCCGCCCGCGGTTCGACTCAGCTTGCGCAGCTTGAGCGGAGCGGAGGCCATCTCGTCGGCTAACGACACGTGTTTGCGTTGCAGGAGCGGGGCGTCGTGATAGAAGAACCGGGATACGGGGCGGCGAGCCAGGGTGCGGCTGGCGGACGAACCGCGCAGGTCCCAGGAAAGGCTGACCCCCAGAGCATCGTACAGGCTGGTGCGCTGCAGGCGCGAAACCGGCAGGGCCGCGAAGCTCCGCAGCAGCCAGGTCAGGGTTTTCCTTTCGCCTCCTGCTGCGGTCTCGATCCACTTCAGGTAGGGAGTGTCCGCCTCGACGAAGGAGTCGTCCTCGAGCAGGGGCATGCAGTTGGGAAGTATGGTTGCCATGTTGCGATATTGTTCGTCGACGTTCCACTCCGGGCTGATCTGGTGGGAATGCCGTTGCGCCAGCCAGCGCGCCAGCTCAAATGTCCAGGTATTCTTGACTGTCGTGCCGGCGATGCCGGAGACGGATTCGTCATCCAATGCCAGTGCGGCAGACGGAGAGGCCGCGAGCCTGACCGCCTGGGCCTCGATGCGAGCGAGAAGCTCTTCGGAAAGCTGGACGACCGTTGCACTCTGGGGGAAGGCGCGAAGAAAGAGCAACGTGTCATGGACGCGAATGAGGGATTGCACATCGGCCAGCTTCACTCCCCGGAGCTCCAACCAGCAGGCGTTCGCAGGTTTCCGCACATCCGGCGCCGTAACAACGCTTCATGGACTCAAGTTGCTCTAAAAGGAGAGCCTGGCGGTTCGGCAAGCGAGTTTCCTCCCGGCGTGTCAGCGAGTAGCTCGCCAGTGTATCCTGCCACCGTGTACGGGGGTTAGAATCGTGCCATGGCAAAGCTCACCTTGGTGTACGGAATGCGTCTGCTACCGGCAGAAGAACTCGAGGAAGTCGGCGAGGGCATTGTGAAGCTAAAGAATGGACGCGAGGCGCGCGTCGCGCTGCACATGCTGGAGGGCTCGAAGGACGATATCGAGAAGCAGTTGCGCCAGAGCGTAGAGGCCTTCTTCGATCTGTACCCGGAGATTTGAGCCGCAGGATGTGGCGTTTTCGATTGGCTGGGCTAAACGCCTGGTGGCGGGAACGTTACCGGGGCGGTCCACGTAATACAAGGTGAGCGGCGTCGTCGGGCGCCGTTGGGTAATCCAATCGAACATCAGGTGCGACGTTTGTGATCAAGTTGCCGGACACCAACCAGATCAAGGCCCGCGTAAAAGCGATACTGCGCCCGCACACGAAGCTGGGGAAAACGACTCTCTGGTTCGGGGTTCTGACCCTGCTGCTGCAGATTCTGCGGCTGGTTCAGGGCTCAGCTCCGGGATCGATGACCAGCGGCTGGGCGGCGTTTCTCAGTTACGTTTTCGTGGTGTGCCTCATGCTGCTCGGCCTGCGTTGGGTGCGGCAACACCTGATGTGGCGGCTGCGCAACCGGCTGATTGTCACCTACATGTTTATCGGGGTGATCCCGATCGTGTTGCTGGTGGCGATGGTGCTGTTGGCGGGATACCTCTTCGCCGGGCAGTTCGCAACCTACATCGCACTGTCGGACCTGCAGACCGAACTGCAACATCTCGAATCGGCCAATAGCGCACTGGCAGCGCAATTCCTCGCTCTCTCGCGTTCCGAACGGCTCACGCCGCAACTGGCAGGGGAGATCGCCAGCGCCTCGGATGAGAGTTTCCGGGAACGAACCGTGACCGTGATCGAGGGCGAGAACACTTATGCGATTCAGCCCGGCGGAAAGATTTTGCAAGCGCACCTTAAGTTGCCCGACGCAATCAAGGGCGACTTCAGCAGCTTCACCATGGACGAAAACCGGCTGCATCTTCGGGCCGTTAAGCATGCCGGCAGCGGAAGCAAACAACTGGTGGTCATCTCCAACGTCCCGGTGGACACAGAGTTACTGGGGCGTAGCGCAGCCCGGCTGGGGGCGATACAACTCTATCCGCCGGACGAGCAGGGCGGCGTCGAAGTGCCGACGGGCAGTGCCGCCGGCAGCAAGACGAAGGCTCGGGAGACTGCCAAGGCCCCCGAGGAAAGCGTCAACATCGATCTCGGCGGATCTCATTCCAAAGTGACTCTGTCGGGCAAGAATCTCATGGGCGCGCCGCAAAATGTGTCGGTGGGAAAGGTGTCACCGGCGATTAACAGCTTCGATCGCGAATTCAACTTCTGGACGTTCTTTACGGCCAAGGACTGGGATACGGGCAAACAGCAAACGGGCGCTATGGTGGTGAACACCCGTCCCTCGATGCTGTACAACGTGCTGTTCGGAACGCTGGGCGACAAGGCCGGAATTTTCCTCCAGATTTTGCTCGGTATCGGCATCTTCTTCGGCGTGATCGAACTGATCGCACTGTTCATCGGGGTGCGCCTGACGCGCAGCGTCACGAAATCGGTGGCGGAGTTGTATGACGCGACGCAGCACGTAAACCGCGGAGACCTTACACATCGCATCCAGATCAGCTCGCGCGATCAGATGGCGGCTTTGGAGCAGTCGTTCAACTCCATGACCACCTCACTGGCCCGGCTGATCGCGGAACAGAAGGAAAAGCAGCGGCTGGAAAACGAACTGACCATCGCACACGAGGTGCAGGTGCTGCTGTTTCCGCGCGAACACAGCGACCTGCCCGCGCTAGAAGTGCATGGGGTGTGCCGTCCGGCGCGCACCGTCAGCGGAGATTACTACGATTTCATTCGCTTGCCGGGGGAGCGGCTGGTGCTGGCGGTGGGCGACATCAGCGGCAAAGGTATCTCGGCAGCACTGTTGATGGCGACCGTGCATGCCTTTGTGCGGGCCTACTCGCTGGAACCGGAACTCGCGCTGGCGCCGCTGATGCTGGCGGGGGCTGAAGGTAATGGTGACAACGATCTGTACTATCGCGGCAATGGGACGCGCGACGAAGAACTGGCTCCGGGACGCTTAATGGCCACATTGAACTACCAGCTCTATCGCGCGACGCCGCCGGAAAAATACGCGACGATGTTTCTGGGTTGCTACGACACCGCCTCGCAGTCGCTGGTTTATTCCAACGCAGGACATTTGCCGCCGATTCTGGTTTCACGCGAAGGGGAGGTCAGCCGGCTGGAGACATCGGGAACGGTGGTGGGCCTGTTCGATGGCATGGCCTACGACGAATCGCGGGTACCGATGCGTCCGGGCGACATCTTCGTGGCCTTCAGCGACGGCGTAACGGAGCCGGAGAATGAGTTTGGGGAGTTCGGCGAAGACCGGCTGATCGAACTGATCCAGTTGCACCGGGACCAGCCATTGGCGCGCATGTGCGACTTGATTACGACCGCAGTAGCCGACTGGATCGGCGGGGGCGAGCAACCCGACGACATAACGGTCGTGCTGGCCCGGGCTCGATAAGACTCTAGCGGAAAGCGCCGCGATATGCCGTATTGGCAATCAGTGACGGCGCAAACTTATGCGAGCGCAGCCGGGGTGGAATACGGCGGCGGGGCAACCGGACCCCTGCCGCGATACATGTGCAATCAAGACGTGTCTAAAGGAGCCGGCGCCTGAGCAAGCCGCCGAGAGCGACCAAGCCCGTGCCCATTAACGCGAAGCTGCCGGGCTCGGGAACCGGCAGAAACTGGGTAAAGCCCGTCAGGCTAAACTGCGCGCCCGGGGTAAGGGTAAAGGAGCCTTGTACTTCCAAGGTGCCCGCTGCAGCCGAAAGATATGCCATCGGGCCAACTACTCCGACCGCACCGCTCTCGCAAACAAACCCGACCGTAGTGCAACCCGTACCACGACCCAGAGCAGCGACCAGAACACCGTCCACATAGGAATTCATGATGAACGAGCTGCCGACTGGTGCTACCGTCGATGTGCCCACATGACTCGTATCGATCAGGGTGTCGCCATAGATCGACTGAATCGAGTAATAGGGACCGCCTCCGAAAGCGGTCGTGAAGTCATAGGTGAAGGTCACGAGGCTTTGTGAGTTGTTAATGACGCCGAAGCTGAATCCTACGAACGGATCGGGGTTGGAGACCACTTCACTGCCCATGAACAGGACACCCGGGGAGCTCTGCGGCGCGAAATTTGCGTTCCACATCCCATCTGCAAAAACCGGCGGGGCACCCGGGGCAAAGCTTACGGCGGCGTTGCCCCCTACTCTGTAGGTGAGGGTCAGATTGGGAGCGCAGCTCGAGCTTGATGGAGCCACGGCGCAGTCGATGCTATTCGCGTACGTGAAGGTGGCGACGCAACACAGCAGGATCGCCAGCAGCGTAATATGCGTCAGAGATTTAGTCACGTTCATTCCTCCAACTTCACAGACGGTTGATCCTCCGGTTTAACTGCCGCTACCGGTAACGAGGGGAACATTACTGTATGTCCATTGCGAAATGAAGTCAACACTAAAGTGCAAAATTTGTCGAGTTTGAGTTGGCGCTTTCTCGAATCGGGCTCGGCTGTTGCATTGCTTTGCGGAGTTGTTCCAAGGCGCGTTAAGGAGGATTTCGGAGTCCCGGCTTGGAGCCACGGCGTAGTACAAAAATTCCAGTTTCTGCGAAGGTGATCGAGGGCACCGAAAACAGGCTTGGTTTCTGTTATCAGAACTAATTTTGGCAAATCTTGGGGGCAATCAGAATCGGTTGGTAAATTCGGGAGGGGGTGGCTCCTCGGAATCGAGGTCGTAAAGATCCTTGGCGGAATAGCTGTTCACCGCGCCGCAAGCCTCGCACCGGGTCTCAAAAGAGGCTGGAAAATTGAGTTCAATCGTGGGGTCTTCGGAGCGATCGAATTCCATATGTCTAAGTCTTTGGCGAGTTTTGCAGGTTTTGCAGTCCACGCACCAATAGAGATTCATAGGGCGCTGATTATACCTTTGTTTGAACGGTTCAAGAGCATTTTCTCTGCCCTCCTCCTGGGTTGGGGTCGCGAGAGACTATAGGTTTGTGCGCCCTACGGTGTGGCCGGCTCTTGAGGAAGGCCGCAGGGCGCAGAGCTGTCTTAAGGAGCCTCGACTGCCTCCAGTCGGGCGCTCTTCACGCTGCGGAAGGCGGCATCGAGCACCAGTTGGTTGCGCAGGCCTTCTTCGCCGGGGATGTCGAAGTCTCTTCCTGCTTCTACCGCGGCGGCAAAGCGATCCACCTGTTCGGTGTAGGCCGACTGGTTGGACACTTCCCTTCTCTCGAGGACATCGAATCCGCGACGCCACTCGACTATGACCGGCTGCTCGACGTTGAGCGCATTCACGGCCGAGAGCATTCCTTTCTCGCCCATGACTTCCAGCAGGGTCTGGTAGGGAGTTCGCGCGGAGACACTCATCTCAGCCATGACACCGCCGGCGAACTTGAGGACGGTGGCGGCGGAAGCTTCGACAACCCAGTGCGTATCGTATTGCGCCAGTGCCGACACGCTCTGCACCTCATCGTTCAAGATGTAGCGCAAGAGTATCGATGCAGTGTACGCCCACGTCGGCCAGTGGCCCGCCGGTGGCGAGCTTGGGGTCGTTGATCCACGTCCGGGCGCTGTCGAGCAGCGGGGCGACAAACGTAGCGCGGGCCAGCACCGGTTTGCCGATGGCACCGGAAGCAACCTTGTCGCGAAACCAGCGAACGCTTTCCTCGAAACGCATGACGTGCGCTACGCCGAGCATCACGCCAGCCGAACGGGCCGCCTGCACCATTTGCCGCGCTTCGCTGCTGGTCATCGCCATGGGCTTCTCGACCAGCACGGGCTTGCGATGACGCACGGCTTCGAGTACGTCGGCCAGGTGCAGCGCGTCGGGAGAAGCGATGAACACGGCGTCGACGTCGGGACAGGCGCACAATTCGGCGGTGGAAGAGAAGGCGTGCCGAATTTTGTACTCGTTGGCAGAGACTTGCGCTTTTTGCAGATCGCGGCGGGAGAGCGCAGTAACGCGGCAGCGTTGTGCGTGCTCGAATCCGGGCATCAAGCGCTTCACTGCGTGCAAACCGAAACCGACAATGCCGAATCGGACCATGAAATCGCCTCTGTAAAGATTGGTTGCGCAGGCAAACCCAAGCTGATTTCGCGGGTTTCTACCTACGTGTCCACGATACAGGGTCACGCGAGTCGAGGGGAACCGCGATTGCTCGCGGCAGACGCCGATGGCACATTCGTTGGGCAAGCCGTCACAAGAAAGAGGTTCAAGAACTTGCAGCGTTCCGACTGTTTCTGGCTACTGGGCGTAGTTGTGGCTGCCCTGGCGTTCAGCGTCTGGGGCCTACCCTACTTTTCGCAACTCGGGCATCCCCTGATGTCTCTGCTGGTGTATGGATTTTTCGTCGTGATTTTCCTGTACGGCCGCAATAACCGTCTGCCTATGGCAAAGAAGTAAGATGTCCTTCTGCAATTCTGCAGAGGACTGACTGTGGCAAGGCAACACGCGGCAATCCGCTCGTTTTTTCTGGAAGGACCGGCAGGCAGGCTGGAAGCATTGCTGAACGTCGGCTCCGGCGGCGCAACGCATGCCGGGCTGGTTTGCCACCCGCACCCGCTGTTTGGCGGGACCATGCACAACAAGGTCGTGTTCCACGCCATGAAGGCGCTGCACTCTTTCGGATTTCCGGTGTTGCGCTTTAACTTTCGCGGTGCTGGATTGAGCGAGGGCATGCACGACCAGGGCTTCGGGGAACAAGACGATGTGCGAACCGCGCTGGAATGGCTGAAACGCGAGTTCTCGCTGCCCATTGTGTTTGCGGGATTTTCGTTCGGCACAGCCATTGGGATGCGGGTTGCGTGCCCCGATCCGGAGGTGCAGGCGATGGTGTCGTTGGGAACTCCGGTGACAGCCGACGGTCGGGAGTATTCGTTCCGCTTCCTGCAGGATTGCCGCAAGCCCAAACTGTTCCTCAGCGGCGACCATGACGAGTACGGCCCGCACCAGCAACTGGAGCAGATTGTTGCCCACGCGGCTGAGCCGAAGGAGCTGGTGTTTATTCCGGGGGATCACTACTTCGCCGGCCACCTCGACGAGATGCGCCTGACCATCGAGAGCTGGGTGGGGGAATGGTTAGCAATTAGCCATTAGTTGGGTGTCCCGCGATTCCGCGCAATAAGGCTAATGGGCGCCGCTGTGGCAAAGTATTCACCTCAGCGGCTGAAGCCGCGGTGATTTTGGGACACTTACGGACGGCCTAAAGGCCGGCCCCTTCGAAACCAGACTTAATCAGAGCATCCTTAGCAGCTGGATCGCCTGGCGAGCTCTGCGTTCAGGCAGGAACGAACAGCGAATGGTTAGTCTAATGGCGAAGAGCGGCTGCCGAACAGCTCGCAACGCACCCGTATAATCGCCGCCATGCACAGTCCCACTGAATCGTCTGAGCCCTCGGTATTTCGCGACATGCGCCAGCGTGCGCGAGCGATGTTCGAATACGCGCTGTCCGAGTGCAGCATTCCAAAAGCGATGGGCCGGCATCTGCAGTTCGTGGACGGAGTGCTTCGTGCGGGCAACGATGTTTACGACCTCAGTACTTTCTCCTCGAAAAAGGTTGTGTCCATCGGCAAGGCGGGACACAGCATGGCCGAGGCGCTCTCTTCGATTGTCGGCGGCGGCCTGAGCGGCATCGTAGCTTGTCCCAGCCCGCCGTCAGATCAGGTCAGCGGCTTACGCTACTTTATCGGCGGCCATCCAATGCCGAACGAGGAGTCGGTACGCGCGGCTGAGGCGATCCTGGGCCTTCTGGCCGGATGCACGGAAAATTCGCTGGTGCTGTTCCTGATCAGCGGCGGAGCCTCGGCGATTGCCGAGAAGCCGATCGCGGACAATATCTCCCTGCCCGATGTGGTAGCCACCTACAAAACACTGGTGCACTCGGGCGCGCCGATTGCCGACATCAACGCGATCCGCAAGCATCTGTCGGCGATCAAGGGGGGGCGGATGGCGCTGGCTGCCGGCTCGGCCCGGCAGATTTCCGTGCTGGTCTCCGACGTTCCGGAGCATGCGCTGGACGCGCTGGCGTCGGGACCGACCATGCCCGACACGACCACGGTGGGCGATTGCTACTCGATTGCGGAGCGCTACCAGATGCTTGCGGCAATTTCCGGCGAGCGTACGGACGCTGTTCGAACAGGAGCAGCTGGAGGAGACGCCGAAGCCAGGCGATCGGGCATTCGATCGCGCATCCTACATTACGGTGCTGTCGAACGCCACGGCTGAGGACGCGGCGGTCGAACAGGCTACGCTGGACGGATTCGCAGTCGAGGTCGACAACACTTGTGACGATTGGGACTATGCCAAGGCGGCAGATCATCTGCTGTCGCGTCTGCGGCAGCTGCACAACCGGGCGTCGCGCGTCTGCCTGATCTCGGGCGGCGAGGTCACGGTGAAAGTTGGGGCCAAGGCGGGAGCGGGCGGGCGCAATCAGCAATTCGCGTTGTATTGCGCGCAGAAAATTGCAGGCGAGCGGGTCACGGTGCTGAGTGCAGGCACCGACGGCATCGATGGCAACAGTCCTGCGGCGGGGGCGGTGGCCGACGGCACGACTGTGGCGCGCGCGCAGGAACGCGGGCTGGATGCGTGCGGGGGCGCTGAAAGAATTCGACGCTTATCCCCTTTTCGACGCGCTGGGCGATGCCATCATGACCGGGCCGACGGGCAACAACGTGCGCGACCTGCGGATTCTGCTGGCGTATTGAGCGGCGCTACTGGAGTGTAACCTGCGATGTGAGCCATGCGAGATATTCGCCGCTGCCGCCGGCGATCTCCAGCTCCACCCTCTCCGGCAGTTCATAGGTGTGCAGTTCCCGGAATGCCTCGCCGAGCTTCGCGGCGTTGGCAGCAGTCGTTTTGATGAGGAGGAGGTATTCCTCTTCGCGCTCGATGGCGTTCTTCCAGCGGTAGATGGAACGGATGGGCCCGACGATGTTGACGCAGGCAGCCAGGCGGCGTTCCACCAGTGCTTCGGCAAGTTTCTCCGCAGTCTCTTTCGAACCTGTGGTGGTGAGTACGAGGCGCGCGTCAGTCATGGCAATCTCTCCGGGATGGCAGGGTTGGAGTTTCGTCTGCTCTTCGATGGCGATTCTAATGCTCCGGATTGCGGGCAGAACTGAGTCTCGCGAAACCGCGCCCGCGGGCGTCGGAGCAGGCGATCAACGTGCCGATGTTGATTCCCCCACTGCCGCTTCGCCTTCCCTTCGCTTGCGCAGGATCGCATGCCGACGTTCACTGGAATGGGTGTTCGTGTCTTGAATTATCGAGTTCGCATTGCCGGAGGCTGGCTGTACAGCATGCGTCGCGTGCTGGCGACGCTGTGCATTGCGGTGCTGGCGGTGCTGGCCGGGTACAAGGTGATCTTCGGCGCTAACGGCATGATGGTTTACAAGGCGAAGAAAGCCGAGTACCAGAAACTGCGGCATGAGATCGACGAGCAGAACGAACTGCACCAAGCACTGGAAGACGACGTGAAGGCGCTGCAGAGCGATCCGAAGGCCATCGAAAAAGTGGCGCGTGAGGAACTGGGACTGGTGCGGCCAGGCGAGAAAGTGCTGGTGCAACCGCAGGCGAAGCACGATACGCGTAACGACGCGGCCTTAGCTGTGAAGCTGAACAGCGATCCTGCCCCGAAGTAATCTCACCTCGGTTTTCTTCACTCCGGTTCAAAACCTGACGCAGCCTGTCGAGGTTTATCCCCTGCTGCTGACCTTCAAAGCAGCTCTGGTTGACAACGCCCGCTTGGCGCAATAGCCTTCGACGCGGTGGATTTCCTCTCGCCCGGAAGGCCGACCGGAGCGCCACGGTCAGGAAGCAGTCATGCAAAAGCCTCCCAAAACGTTCTGGCAGATCTGGAATATGAGCTTTGGGTTCCTCGGCATTCAATTCGGCTGGGGATTGCAGATGGCCAACATGAGCGCCATCTACGAATATCTGGGCGCGCGCGCCGACCAGATACCGATCCTGTGGCTGGCCGCGCCGCTGACCGGACTACTGGTGCAGCCGATTATCGGGCACGCCAGCGACCACACCTGGAACTGGCTGGGGCGGCGCCGCCCGTACTTCCTGACCGGCGCGATTTTGAGTTCGTGCGCGCTCATCCTGATGCCGCGCAGCTCAGCTCTGTGGATGGCTGCAGGGCTGCTGTGGATCCTGGACTCGTCGATCAACATCAGCATGGAGCCGTTCCGCGCCTTCGTCGCCGACCTGCTGCCGGAAGAACAGCGGACGCAGGGCTTCGCCATGCAGAGCCTGTTTATCGGACTGGGAGCGGTGGTGGCGTCGGCATTGCCGTGGATGTTGACGAACTATTTCCACCTGGCATCTGACGTTTCTGGTCATGCGATTCCGCTCACGGTTCGGCTGTCCTTCTATATCGGAGCGGCGGCGTTCTTCAGCGCCGTTCTGTGGACGATCATCACCACAAAGGAATATCCGCCCGACGATCTGGAGGCGTTTCGACACCGGAAGACCGAGGGCCGCGGCATCGGAAGCAATGTCGCGGAAATTTTCGCGGCGATCCGCCAGATGCCGCTGACCATGCGGCAACTTGCGCCGGTGCAGTTGCTGACCTGGCTCGGCCTGTTCTGCATGTGGCTCTATTTCCCGGTGGCGGTTTCGTGGAACGTCTTCGGCGCGCCCGACCAGACTTCGCCCATCTACACCCGCGGCATCGAGTGGGCGGGCATCTGCTTCGGAATGTATTCGGCGGTATGCTTCGTGTTCTCATTCTTTCTTCCGAAGTTGGCCAAGGCTTTAGGGCGAAAAAATACCCACAGCTTGTGCCTGCTGTGCGGCGCGCTGGGATTGCTGTCGGTCGCGGTCATTCATGACAAGAACCTGCTGCTGCTTGTCGATGACCGGCGTCGGCATCGCGTGGGCGAGCACGCTGTCCATGCCCTATTCCGTGCTGGCCGGATCGCTTCCGGAAGGCAAAACCGGGGTCTACATGGGCATCTTCAACTTCTTTATCGTGCTGCCGGAGATCATCGCCTCCCTGGGCTTCGGCTGGGTGATGAATCACCTGCTGCACAATAATCGCCTGGCAGCGGTGATCGCCGGCGGCGTGTTCATGGCATTGGCTGCGGTGTTGATGCAGCGGGTCGTCGATCCTGGCGCGGAGCGCATCGCGGTGCCGGCCCGGGTACGCGAGAAGGAAGTCATCGTTTAACTTGTAGCTGTCATAAGCGGCGATCCTGCCGCGGATTGCGAGGTTTCTATGCCGCATACTCCAAGTCACGCCCCTGGTTCTTTCTGCTGGGTCGAGTTGGCCACCAGCGATCAGGCCGCCGCGAAAAATTTCTACACGTCATTGTTTGGCTGGAGCGCCGTCGACGGCCCCATGGCGCCGGGCGAGTTCTACACCATGTTCAAGCTAGGAGACAAAGACGTGGGGGGCGGATACACGCTACGTGCCGATCAACGCTCACAAGGCGTGCCGCCGCACTGGATGGTCTATGTTGCCGTCGAGAATGCCGATGCCATCGTGGCCAAAGCCAAAGAACTGGGCGGAGCCGCTTTCACCGAAGCTTTCGATGTTTTCGACGCCGGACGCATGGCTGTGTTGCAGGACCCGACGGGCGCGGTGTTTTCCGTCTGGCAGCCGCTGAAGCACCATGGGGTGGGCGTCATGGGGGCCGACGGGACGTTCTCCTGGGCGGACCTGAGCACCTCTGATCCGCCGCGGGCGAGCAAGTTCTATGCCGACCTGTTTGGCTGGCAGATGGTCACGGGCGACGAAGATCCGGAGCACGATTACATCCACATTAAGAACGGAGAGCACTTCATCGGAGGGATACCTCCGGCGAGCCACAGTCAGCCCGGAGTGCCGCCGCACTGGCTGATCTACTTCCATGCCTCGGATTGCGATGCCCTGGCGGGCAAAGCCAAGCAGTTGGGCGCAAACTTTTACCTGCCGCCGACCACGATGGAGAACGTTGGCCGCATGGCCGTGGTCGCCGATCCGCAGGGGGCGGTGTTCGCGCTGTTTCAGCCGATGCGGCGAGAGACGAAATAAGAAAAGAGCTGCTGCGGGACGCGCGGCTAATCGAACAGCCAGCGCGTCACTGCGGTCGCAATCTGCTTTTCTGGGAACGCAAAGACGACGCGCGGCATAAGTTTGTACACGTGTCCGCCCATGCGGGGATCGAGCGGCCATCCGTACTTTGACTTGCTTGCCTCGGAGAGCCCTTCGGGAAGAGCGCTGTACTCGACCTTTTCCGCCACACCTTCAACGATCACTAGTTCGTGGAGTCGTTCGTTGACCAGGATGCAGTGCGGGTTCGCAGCCAGGTTCTTGGCTTTGCGTGTCTCGGGATCGGTGCCGAAGTAGTAGG
Source organism: uncultured Acidobacteriaceae bacterium (assembly GCA_963798275.1). GTDB lineage: Bacteria > Acidobacteriota > Terriglobia > Terriglobales > Acidobacteriaceae > CAWCTB01. The sequence goes on along the minus strand of CAWCTB010000015.1, from coordinate 133,116 downwards.
CGTCATCGAACCACAGGCCGTGCATGCCCATGGCGTGAGGACGCCCATCGGGGCGCACGGTAACGATGACGTAGTTGTGCGAATTGGTCAGGCGCTCACGGGCCCAACTCCAATCGAGCAGCCCTTTGGGCGATTTGGGAAAGCGGTACCCGGCGGGCACGACGGGACGGCTCGCCCGCGGCTGCTTGGCTGAGCTTGCCAATTCTGCAGAACGGCGAGTCGGGGAGCTCTTCTTCGGCTTTGTTTTTGGCGCCATGGATGTATGCTCCGCGACCTTTATAGCGCCGTCGTGAGGGGAATGCACAAAATAAGAGCGGGGCCACTTTAACCCCGCTCCTGGTGGCCTCTAATCTAACTTTGCACTAACGACGAAAGCCACCGGTCCCATGGAAGCCGCCTCCCATGATGCCCATCCTCGCCACAGGTGCATGAAATGACGGCGCCGGGCGAGGACCGGCGCCATACGCGCCTAGCCCAGGCCGAGCGATCACGCCACCGCGGCCGTAGCCGTAGTGCGGATAGTACCCGCGGTAGTAAAAAGGAGCAGCATAAGCCCAGCCCGGGGAATAAAATCCCCAGCCGAACGGGCTATACAGGATGCCGCTTCCCGGAATCCAGGTGTACCCGGTGAAATAGGGATCCCAATACCAGCCCGGACCGTACCAGCCGGGACCGCCCGCATAGTAAATCCGGGCCGTCTCGACATTGGCCTCGGCCAGGTATTGCGAGCGCAAGCTGCTGAAGCGGTACAGATCGCTCTGCTCGTACGAGTCTTGGTCGAACTTGCGCGATTGCAGTTTGGCTTGGTCGTTCAGATCGACTTCGTGACCGCCCTTGACCTTGACGCTGCGGTCGCCGTCCTGCACCAGGGCTTCGCCCTTGAAGACGCGCACCTGGCCGTTGTCGGCGTCAAAGCCGTACACGCCGTCCTTCAGCAACTGGGTCGTCGCACCGTCGGAGCGGATGCGCAGCAAGTTCTGCTTGTAAATCTCGGCCACCTCGACCATCGCCTGGCCTTTGTCGAGCCGGGCTTCCGTGTTGGTCAGGCTGGGCGAGACCATCTGGGTGACGCTGTTCGCGCCTACACGCAGAAAGACTCCCGGGGTGAGCAGGATTTCGGCCTTGCCCTCTCGCGTTGCCAGCGTCTGGCCGGGCTCCAGAGTGACCGAACCCACGGATTTCGCATCGAGCTTTTGCCCGCCGAGCGTGGCCTGTCCTTCAACATAATTGAGCGTTCCGGGTAGCGCTGAGTTTGCGCCCCAGGCAGGCGCTGTCAGAATCGCTGCCAGGACGAGTCCACCAATGGCCTTCCACCTTGACAGCTTCATGGTCAGTGTTTCTCAACCTCTAATTATTAGATGCCGCAAACCCTGGGCGGAAGCTGCAGAAACCGTTTTGCGGGGAGCGCATAAGCGTCGCTATTTGCCGGGTTTCCGACACGTTTACGATTCTTAACGGATGGGGAGAGGAGCGAGTATCGCGACGGACTGCGGGGTGAATTCCGAGTTGCGCTTCACCTTCTCGCCGCGAGCAGGTAGCATGTCAGTCGCGCGACGAACTGCACCCTATGAGCTTCCCACGATCCAGCGGCATTCTCCTGCATCCCACTTCCCTTCCCGGGCCTTACGGCATCGGCGAGTTGGGAGCTGAAGCACACCGCTTCGCCGACTTCCTGCGCGAGGGCGAGCAACGCATCTGGCAAGTGTTACCTCTCGGTCCTACGGGGTATGGAGATTCTCCATACCAGTGCTTCTCGGCTTTTGCCGGAAACCCGCTGCTGCTGAGCCTGGATGCGCTGGTACAGCGTGGATATCTCGACTCCAGCGAGTTGGCCAACCGTCCGAAGTTTTTCGGCGATCATGTGGAGTTCGGCGCGCTTATCCCCTGGAAGCTGGGGCTGTTGCGCCATGCTTATCGCGGCTTCGTGGGTTCGGCGTCGGACAGCGATCGCGCCGCCTTCGACGAGTACTGCCGCAGTCATGCCGCATGGCTCGACGACTTTGCGGTGTTCATGGCGTTGAAGGAAGTCCACGACTACGTGATGTGGACGCTGTGGGAGAGGAAGTACGCGCTGCGCGAACCCGCCGCACTCGACCAGGCGCGCGCCGATCTGCGGGAAGAGATCGAGTGCAACAAGTTTATCCAGTTCGAATTCGAGCGGCAGTGGTCGGAGCTGAAGACCTACTGCAACCAGAACCACATTCGCATCATGGGCGACGTGCCCATCTACGTTGCGCAGGACAGTTCCGATGTCTGGGCGCGTCCGGAGATGTTTGAGCTAAACCAGGATGGAACGCCGCGGGTGATTGCCGGGGTGCCGCCCGACTACTTCAGCGCCACTGGACAGTGCTGGGGCAATCCCATTTACCGCTGGGAGGCACACGCCAAGACCGGCTACGCGTGGTGGATCGAGCGCTTCCGCCGCGCCTTCGAGACCTTCGACATGATTCGCCTCGACCACTTCCGCGGCTTCGAAGCGTATTACGAAATTCCGGGGGACGCCACGACCGCGGTGAATGGCAAATGGGTGAAAGGTCCGGGAGCGGCGCTGTTCGATGCCGTGCAGAGCGCGCTCGGTCCGCTGCCCATCGTGGCGGAGAACCTGGGGGTGATCACGCCCGAGGTCGAAGGCCTGCGCGAACGCTTCGGTTTTCCCGGCATGGCGATTCTGCAGTTCGCCTTCGGCACGGATCCGCAGGCGCCGGACTTCAAGCCGCACAACTATCCGCATCATCGCGTGGCGTACACCGGCACGCACGACAACGACACCGTGGTGGGCTGGTGGAACAGCGCGGGCGCGTCGGACAGCACGCGCACTCCCGAGGATGTTGAGAAGGAGATGGAGTTCGCCCGCCGCTACCTCAACAGCGATGGACACGACATCCACTGGGTGATGATCCACACCCTGATGGCGTCGGTCGCCGACACCGTGCTCTATCCGCTGCAAGATGTGCTAGGCGTGGGCAGCGAAGGCCGCATGAACTTGCCGGGAACGTCGTCCGGTAACTGGCACTGGCGATTTCGCAGCGCGACACTGCTGCCGGCCTACGCGCACCGGCTGCGGGACATGGTAAGGACATACGACCGGTAGGTGGAAATTCCGTTTGCCTGCTTGCGACTTAGCGTTATCATCCACAATCGCCGGAGAAACCATGTACTTTGAGCAGTTCTACCTGGGCTGTCTGGCCCATGCTTCGTATTTGTTTGCGTCGAAAGGCGAGGCCGTCGTCGTCGATCCGCAGCGCGATGTGGACATCTACCTGGAAGTCGCGCAGAAACAGGGCCTGACGATCCGCCACATCTTTGAAACGCACCTGCACGCCGACTTTGTCTCCGGTCACAAGGAACTGGCGGCGCGAACCGGCGCGACGATCTACATCGGCGCGGCTGCGGGCGCAAAGTTCGCCCACGTCGACGTGCACGATGGCTTCGAATTGCAAGTCGGCAACCTGTGCCTCACCGCCATGGAGACCCCGGGCCATACGCCGGAGAGCATCTGCCTGGTGCTGACCGACGGCGAAAGAGGCGATGAGCCGTGGGCGGTACTCACGGGCGACACGCTGTTTATCGGTGACGTGGGCCGGCCCGACCTCTCGCCCACACATTCGCCGCAGCAGTTGGCCGACATGCTGTACGACTCGCTGCATCACAAGCTGCTCACGCTGCCCGACAAGACCTTGGTTTATCCCGCACACGGTGCCGGATCGCTATGCGGACGCAACATGCGGGCGGAACGCTCCTCGACCATCGGCACCGAACGGTTGACCAACTATGCGCTGCAGATTAAGTCGCGCGAGGAGTTCATCGAAAAGATGACGGCGAATCTGCCGGCACGACCGGAGTACTTCGCGCAGGATGCCGCCATCAATCGCGAAGGGGCAGCGCCGCTAGACCGAACTACCAGAACTGGCGCCGATCTCGCCGCCGAACTGAAAGAACAGATTCATCACGGCGTCACCGCACTCGATATCCGCCCTGCGGACGAGTTCGCGGCAGGCCATGTACCCGGTTCGGTTAACATTCCCTTGTCTGGCCAGTTTGCCTCATGGGCGGGAGCGGTGCTTGGCCTCGATGCCAATCCAGTGCTGATCAGCGCCACCACCGAGCAGCGCGAGGAAGCGCGCACGCGCCTGGCTCGGGTCGGGATCGAGGATGTCGCTGGTTATCTCGACGGCGGTATCGAAGGCTGGAAGCGGGCCGGATTCGATCTCGCTACCGTGCGGCAGATGACGGTCGAGGAACTCAATGCCGCGCTGCCGAACAATCACCTCACCGTACTCGATGTTCGCCGGGGGCCCGAGTGGCAAGCCGGGCACATCGCCGGGGCACAGTGGCACGCACTCGACAACTTCCGTCGCGCGTTGCCGGAGCTCGAGTCCCAGGCCGCCGTTGCCGTGCACTGCAAGAGCGGGTATCGCAGCATGATCGCCAGTAGCCTGCTGCAGCGTGCCGGGTACAAGAACATCATCAACGTGGTTGGCGGGTTCGACGCTTGGAACGAGGCCAAACTTCCCGTTGCTACGCAAGTGGGCGCGGCGGTTGAAGCCTAAACTCGCAGTTTCCGCACCAGTACCCTCATGTGAAGTGCAACCACAGGAGCGGTGTCAGCCGTCACAGACCTTCTGGCAAGCCCGGCATACGATAGTGTCGGGTTATCAGGGGGTGTTTCTATGGCAGCACCTTGGGCGCATCGCTACGCCCAACGCACCAAATGCGCAAAAAGCTCGATCATCCGCGAACTACTCAAACTCACACAACGTCCTGAAGTGATTTCCTTTGCCGGCGGCCTGCCGGCGCCCGAAGTCTTTCCGGTCGAACGCTTCAAGATAGCCTGCGATCGCGTGCTCACCGACAACCCGACGGTGGCGCTGCAGTACGGACCCACCGAAGGCTATCGTCCGCTGCGCGAGTTCATCGTGGGTCAAATGGCGCGCTATGGCGTCGTGGCCACCGTCGACAACGTTATGGTCACCTCGGGATCGCAACAGGCGCTCGACCTGATCGCCAAGCTGCTGATCAATCGCGGCGACCGCCTCCTGGTCGAATCGCCCACCTACCTGGGCGCGCTGCAGGCGTTCGATCTGATGGGCGCCGAATACGTCACCGTGCCGATCGACGACCACGGGCTGAACACCGACTACTTAGAAGCGGCCCTGCGTTCGGGTCCGAAGTTCATGTACATCCTGCCGAACTTCCAGAATCCCGGTGGAGTCACGTTGTCGGAAGAGCGCCGTAAGGAACTGGTGTTGTTGTCCGACAAGTACGGCATCCCGATCATCGAAGACGATCCCTACGGGCAGCTTCGCTACGAGGGCGAGCACAAGACGCCATTGGTGGTGCTGGACCGCACCAACCTGCAGCGCGACAACGGCTACACGCTGGGCAACGTGATCTACCTGAGCACGTTCTCCAAGCTGCTGGCGCCGGGGCTGCGGCTGGGCTGGATCGTGGCCCCGCCTGACGTGATCACCCGGCTGGTGCAGATCAAGCAAAGCTCCGACCTGCACACCAGTTCGTTCACCCAAATGGTGGCCTACGAAGTGGCGCGCGACGGCTTCCTCGATGAGCACGTGAAGCTGATCCGCCAGGTTTACAGCGAGCGCAAGGACGCGATGCTGAAGGCACTGACGGACTACTTCCCCGAGGAAGTTACGTGGACGCGTCCGCACGGCGGCCTGTTCCTCTGGGTAACGCTGCCCAGCGGCGTGAATTCGCGCCGCCTGCTCGACGAAGCGCTGCGGCACGACGTCGCCTTCGTTCCCGGCGATCCGTTCTTCGCCGAGGGCGACAAGGGCTCGCACATGCGACTGAACTTCTCCAACGCTACGCCGGAGATGATTCGCGAGGGTATCCGGCGGCTGTCGATCGCGGTCGCGCACGAACTGGAACATGCCGGTGAGGCAGTAGCCGCCGTCTAGCAAACTTGTTCTTGGACCGGGCCGGCCGCGTGCCGGCCTTTTTTGCTGGATTCTTCCGCTCCGAATGGGGACCTGCTGCGAACCCACTCAAGGCGGGTTTACACTCCTCGTACAATAAGGGCAACAGCGCTCATCGGAGCGGTGCACGTTCTCACGGCCAGGTCACGCATGGACAAGTTCGTCATTCGCGGCGGCACTCCGCTGCTCGGCACGGTGCGGGTGAGTGGGGCCAAGAATGCCGCTCTGCCGGCCATGGCCGCCGCGCTGCTTACGGAAGAACCGGTCATCCTGGAGAACATTCCCCAGGTGCGCGACATCGAAACCGAACGCAGGTTACTTGCCGCGATGGGCGCGGAAGTCGAACTGGGATACGGCCGCGCGCAACACCGCACCACCATCTGCTGCCGTAACCTGGTGAATGCCGAGGCCTCCTATGACCTGGTGAAGACCATGCGCGCTTCCACCCTGGTTCTGGGCCCGCTGGTGGCGCGCACCGGTTCAGCACGCGTGTCCATCCCGGGAGGCTGCGCCATCGGCGCCCGCCCCATCGACCTTCACATCAAAGGGCTGGAAAAGCTGGGGGCGCAAATTACCCAGGAGCATGGCTACATCGAGGCGCGCGCCGAGCGGCTGAAGGGTGCGCGCGTCGTCTTCGACAAGATCACCGTGACTGGCACCGAAGATCTCCTGATGGCGGCCACGCTGGCGGAAGGCGAGACAGTGCTGGAGAATTGCGCGCTCGAACCCGAGGTGGTCGACCTGGCGGCGTTACTGGTCAAGATGGGAGCGAAGATCGAGGGCGCCGGAACCAGTACCATCCGTATTCAGGGTGTCGATAAGCTAGGCGGCGCGCGGCATCGTATTATTCCCGATCGCATTGAGGCCGGCACATTCCTCATCGCCGGCGCGCTGACCGGAGGAGACATGCTGGTCACGGGCTGCGATCCATCGCATCTCGGCGCGCTGCTGCAGAAGCTGGAGGAATGCGGCGTGCAGGTGCGCCGCGACGGCGACAGCGTGCGGGTGATGGGGGACAACCCGCTCAAAGCGGCGGACCTGAGCACGGAAGAGTATCCCGGCTTCCCTACCGACATGCAGGCGCAATACATGGCGCTGGCCACGCAGGCCGACGGCACCAGCGTGATCAGCGAAAACATTTTCGAGAACCGATTTATGCACGCCCTGGAACTGGTGCGCATGGGCGCCAACATCAAGATCGACGGACGCCGCGCCGTGGTTCGCGGCAAGACGCCTCTCAGCGGAGCCGCAGTGCAGGCCAGCGATCTGCGCGCGTCGGCTTCGCTGGTGCTTGCCGCCCTGGTCGCCGATGGTGAGACCATCATCGACCGCGTCTACCACATCGATCGCGGCTACGAACGCATCGAGGAAAAGCTAAGAGGCGTGGAGCGCAAAGATACGCCGGATCGGCGAACTGATTCCCAAGCGCACTGCGGTGCCCGTCGCCAGCGTCTGAGCGCAGCCGTCAGCGTTCGAGCAAACCTTCCAGGTCGCGAAAGAACGCGGGATACGAGATCGCCACGCAATCAGAGTTGTGAATCAGGGTGTCTCCGCTGGCACGCAAGGCCGCGATGGCAAACGCCATGGCGATGCGATGATCGTGGTAACTCTCGATCTCAGCACCATGCAGGCTTTGCTTGCCCGGAATGCGCCAGCCGTCCGCAGTTTGTTCGACCGCCGCGCCCATGGCTTGCAGATTGCGCGTAACGGCAGTGAGCCGGTCCGACTCCTTCACCCGCAGCTCTCCGGCATCGCGCACTTCGATTCCCGCGGCAGTATAGGGAGCGATGGCCGCCAGTACCGGCAATTCGTCGATGAGCAGGGCGGTCTGCGCGCCCGCAATGACGAGGTGTCTTCCTGCGCCGGGCTTCAGGGCGATCGTCCCGACCAACTCGCCGTGCTGCTCTTCCACCCGCAGCATCGAGATGCGGCTCCCCATCGCGGCCAGTACGTCCAGCAGAGCCGAACGCGTCGGGTTCAGCAACACGCCATCGATCACCAGGTTCGACTCGGGAAAAATCGCCGCCGCGCACAAGAAGAAGGCCGCGGAAGAACTGTCGCCAGGGACGTACGCCTCCAGCGGATGCAGGCTTTGCCCACCGGCGATGGTCACCGACCCTCTCGCCCGCATCGAGTTCGGCTCCGAAGGCGCGCAGCGCCAGTTCGCCGTGATCGCGCGTGGGCGTCGGCTCTTCGACAGTGGTCTTGCCCTTCGGCCAGCAGGCCGGCGAACAAGAGACACGTCTTCACTTGCGCGCTGGCGACTGGCGGACGGTACTCGATACCCTTCAACTTCGTCCCTCTGATCCGCAGCGGCGCGCAACCCTCGCGCGACGAGATCTGCGCGCCCATCTGGGTCAGCGGCTCGATTACGCGCTTCATCGGCCGCCGGGAGAGCGACTCGTCGCCGATCAGTTCGCTGCTGAAAGCCTGCGCCGCCACGATGCCTGAGAGCATGCGCATTGTCGATCCCGAATTGCCGCAATCGAGCGCCGCGCTGGGCTCTCGCAGTTCAAGCCCGACTCCCTGCACAATCACGCTTCCCTGCTGGTCGCGTTCCACTTGGGCGCCGAGGCTCTGCATGCAGGCCAGTGTGCTGGCACAGTCGGCCCCGGGCGCAGAAATTGTCGAACTTCGAACGGCCCGGCGCCAGTGCCGCGAGCATGCCGTAGCGATGCGAGATCGACTTGTCGCCCGGCACGCGCAGGCTGCCAAGGATGTTGCGTGCGGGACGCACGATGACCGATGGGCTGGTCGTTCATAGTCTGAAACTCTATCAGGAGGCGGCGAAGGTGGCGCGTACAGGCGTCTACGGCATCGCGACAGAAGAGAACCGTTATCGCCGACTCTGGGCTTCGGCGCGCGCTTCCTGCAGCAAATCGGCCGGGATTTCCCGCAGACGCAGGCCAATTGCGAACTCGGGAGTTGTGGATCCCCGCCCCCACCGGTTCACTTCCCAGTGGGCCCGCACAAACCGGGTGCCGGGACTCTGCGACAAATCCACCAGCAACGGGTATTCTCCGACATAAAACTTCTGTGGCAAGGTTGCGACCGGTTTTGTCTCCCAGGCAGTACCGTCGGCCGGACGTAAAGACGCTGACCTCGATCGACTCCTGTTCAATCACGCGGCTGATCGACAACGTCATCAGGAACGCAGGGTTTGCAGCCGTGCTGACATCCACTGCCGGACTGTCACCCTTGGCGGTGACGACGGTGTTTTCAGGTACGAGGAATGTGTCGAGCATAACGGGCTTATTGTAGCGAACCGAGGCGTCGGGCAGGCGTGATGAGAGTCACAAACACCACGTCAATTGCCCTGTCGTCATCTCCCGTTGACAGCCCTGTTCACCGGGGATACTATTCTCGCCTTCCGAGGTCACCGCCCCGGCGTAACGGAAAGTGAGGCGCCCAACCGTGAGAACAGGACTGCTTCGGCTTCTGAACATCGCCATTCTTTCGAGCATCGTGTTGTCTGCACAAGCCCAAATGCAGATTCCGAAGCCGGCACCTGAGTTAAAAAGGCTCGACTACTTTGCCGGCACCTGGAAGATGGACGGCGATATGAAGCCGGGCCCCATGGGTCCGGGCGGCAAAATGTCGCTGACCGAGGAAAACCATTGGATGGAGGGCGGTTTCTTCCTGGTTGTGCGTTCGAAGTTCAGCAGCGCCGCCATGGGCAACGGTTCCGGAATCTCGCTGATGGGCTATGACCCCGACGCCAAGGCCTATACCTACGACGAGTACAACAGCATGGGTGAAGCCGTACATTCCAAGGGAACGTTTTCCGTCGACACCTGGACCTGGACCAGCGACGAGACGATGGGCGACAAAACCATGAAGGGCAGATTCACCATGAAGTTGCTGTCGACAACCTCTTACGACTTCAAGTTCGACGTGTCGCAAGATGGTTCCAACTGGACGACCGTAATGGATGGCAAAGCCACCAAAGTAAAGTAGCCCGCAATTGCTCCAGTTACGTTCGCGGCAGGCCGTCGAAGAAGGCGCGCAGCAAGCCGGCAAACTCCGCCGGCTTTTCCATTGCCGCATAATGACCAGCCCGACCGATGATCTGCAGCCGGGCACCGGGAATATTTTTCTGCATCAATTCAGCTTCACTTAGGGGGACGCTGTCTTCCTCCCCTGCGATAATCAATGTGGGGACGCCTATCCCTGCGAGAGTAGGCACCGAGTCCGGCCGATCGGCCATTCCCCGTTGCACGGCGGCGATGTCGTCGGGCGACATACGCTGCATCATTTGCCGCGCTGCGTCGACAATGTCAGGCCGGTTCGTCAGCGTCGTCTTGCCCACCAGCCTCGGCAGAAGTTCCTCGATCAAGCCCGCGGTGCCCTCGCGCAACACGCGATCCGCGATCTGCAAACGATTGGCGCGACCCTCGGCGTTTTCGGCACCGGCGCGCGTGTTGGCCAGCACCAGGGCAAATACGTGCTCGCGGTATTTTCTCCAGAACTCGAACAGGGCGTAGCCGCCAATCGACACTCCCACGAAGCGGGCCTTGCCGATCCGCTCCTCGCGGCAGAGCTTGGCCAGGTCGTCCGCCAGTTTAGCCATGGTCACCGGGCCATCGCCAAGCTCCGAGTCGCCGTGGGCTCGCAGATCGGGAACAATCACGCGGTAACGGGAGGTCAATTCTGGCAGTACGCCATCCCAGAATTGACGATGCAGCGGGAAGGGATGGAGCAGAACGAGGTCGGGGCCGGCGCCTGCGACCTCGTAAGACAGTTGTGCGTCACCGCTGGTAAGAGTCGGCATCGTGGAATTTCGTCCAGGGCTGCTCGAATGGGGACACCAAAAACACGGGGGCACCTCAGGCGCCCCTGGAAAACCAATTCCTCTGGGGTCAGCTACTCTGGTACGGCTGGGTTGTCGCCGGTGGCGCAACCAGCACCACCTCCGGCTCTTCCGGCATGACGATCCAGGCGATGATATAAGCCAGGATGCCGCCGCCTCCGAAGAGGGCCACGATCAGCCACACCACCCGGACGATCGTCACATCCAGATCGAAATACTCAGCAAATCCTGCGCAAACACCGGCAAGCTTGCGCTCGGGGCTGCCCTTGCGAGGCCGCATGAGCTTGGTGCGCGCAGAGACGGCACCCACCCGCCGCCCACAATAGGCGCAGACATTGGCATCATCCTGAATTACTTTTCCGCAGTAGTTGCAGTACATACAATCTCCCCTTAACAAGATACGGAAAGCATAAGCAAAGGTTCCCGCCACCGCAAAACTCAGCCAAAGCAGGACTTACGGCATCTGGTACGCCTGCTTCAGGTATTGCCGGGCGAGGCCCGCGGAGCCTGAATCGGAATTGGCCGCGATCACCTCCCGGTACTTCGCCATGGCGGCGTCGCGCTTTTGCATCAAGTCGTACATCTCACCCGCTGCCAGCGTCGCCCTCTGCCTGAACTCGGGGTCGTTCCCGTTGCTGGCCGCCAATTCGTACGCCTCGGCGGCAGCCTGGTAGTCGCGCTGTCCCTTGAGGGCCTCTCCCAGACCGTAAGCGGGAATCTCGATTTTGCAAACCGAAAGCGCGTTCGTACGGCACCCGTTGATGACTTTGCGATAGGCGGCGATCGCCTCGGGCCCGTGGCCGGCGGCGTTGAGCAGGTGGGCGTACTCGGTGGCAACCAGGAAGTTTCTGGGATACTCCTGCTGCATGCCGCTGACGACCGTGAGCGCCTCATTGTATTTCTGCTCGCGGCGCAGGAACAGCGCCAGGGCGATTTTCGCGTCGGAAGAAACTTCACTATCGCCGTTCGCCGCCACCTCGCGAAGGTATTCCAGTCCCTTTCTCCTTGTTGCCGCTCATTCCGGCGACCGAGGCGGCTACCTTTACTGGGCCAGCTCAGGCACCCAATCACATACAGGTCAATGCCAACAATGTTCTTGGCATCCGTGTATTTCGGATCCAGTTCCAGCACCCGTTCATGATCGTGGCGCGCGCCCACGGCATTGCGCAGGGCGGCGAACCACGCGTGTTCTGCCATTCCCATGTAGGTCGAGCGCAGTCCCCGGGCAACTCCCCGCGCATACAGTCCGTTCACGTCGTTGGGATTCTTGTCGAGTCGGGCTTGGGAGAGGGCCAGCGATTGATCGCTCAACTGCATGACCCGGTCATGCACCTTGGGATCCAATGGCTGGGCGAGCTTCTTGTCGAGGAAGTTGTCGGTGGCGTACGCTTCCGTGTCCAGCGCTCCAATCCGGTATAGCTCCTTGAAGATCACTCCCGTAAGCAGGTGATTCATTGCGAACGGGTCGTCGGGATGGGCCTGCTGTGCCGCCTCGAATTCCTTGATCGCCTTGTCATATTCGAGATTGTAGAAGTGGTCGAACGCCTTGCGGGTCATGGCATCGTTCGAGGGCCGGGTGGGAACCCACGCCTGCGCGGATACCCGTACCGAACCACACAAAACCAGCAGCACGCCGGAAAGCGCGAGGCAACAAGGCAATGTTCGATAGGGTTTCATCCAGCTTGCTTCCTAGGATTTTAACCGATTTCCGCGATGCCCAGCGTGCGACAACGCGATGCTCAGGGCTACGCCAAAGGGCATCGAGATCTCTTCGAGCCATCGGTTGCTGTTGGGTCTGTTGGCGCGACGCGACCACCCCGCTCGTACAGAAAAACGTCTTGGCCTGCTCCAGATGCGAGTGCGAATCGCCGGCAACTTGGGAGGCGTGGCCCTCCCCGACGTCGGTCGCTAAGGTGCGCCCTTTGCCTTTTTTTCACAATCATGTAAATTCTGCCTCCGCTGCCAGCGCCCCCACTGTCCGAAGCTCAGCAAGGTTCCTGCTTTCTTTTCAATGACATACGTTTCCCGCGAGAATGGCCTCGCGATTGCCTAAGCACTTCTGGAGTAATCCCCATGCAACAAGTAATTCGGGAAACCTCTCAGGAGTATTGGCGTCCAGCGCGTGGGTCGGCACAAATCGCTAAGGCGGTTTTGCCGGAGAGCTATTGTCAGCATTGCGGCACTCTGTTTGCTGTTGGTGCTCGATACTGTCACGTGTGCGGAACCGATCGTGAGCGCATGTCCTCCGAACTACTCAAGCTCTCCCCGGCTGCTCTGCTGAATCTGGACGTCCTTCGGCAGCGCGTGGGACTCGAACGTTCCCAGCTTGGTCTTTCTGATCCTTGGGAATTCTTGGCATGCTGGCGGCGGCCATCAGTGCCTATGCGTATGATCCTGTCGCTGTGCAGGGCGGGCAGGCGATCACGGACGTTGCCGATCGAATGCCTGATCGCGGCGATCGCAGCATTTGCAGCCGGAATCTTGCTGAAAAAATAAACTTCCGTTTTTGTTGCTGCCGTGATGGTTCGCCGTCCTGCGTCCGGAAAAAGCCTGTAAGCACGGCTCTACCGTCCATCCGAAGGGCACCAGCAATTCCCGAATTGGTCTACATCCCGAACCTGGGCCGACGGGGCGCGTGGAAGCGTGCGCGACTGGTCGCAGGCTATTGAGCCGAATTCGAGTGGGAGGGCTATTTCTTGAACGGGGCGAGGTGATGGATGGGGCCCGTTCCCTTTCCCAGGGGATAGGCCGACTGGATTGCCAGTTGCACGAAGGCCTTGGCTTCCTGTACTGCCCAGGCTACTTCCTGGCCTTTGGACAGCTCAGGAAAATCGCTTGCCTGGGCCAGCCGGCAGGCGACGGCGGTGGCAAAGGCGCAACCAGTGCCATGGGTCGAACGGGACTGGATCTTCGATCCCGGATAAACCGTCGTCGTCGTCACGTTGCCCGACCTTTTGGCTCAGCAGATCGTTGGGCTGGGCTAAATGGCCTCCAGTGATCACGACGTTTCGCACACCCCGGCTGTGCAGCTTGTCGGCGGCCCGGATCATCCAGGCCAACGCCTCCTCCCAATGGGTTGACGGGTGAAGTGGTCCTATGTCCGCCAACTCCGCCGCTTCGTCGATGTTGGGAGTAACCACCTCAGCCAGCCGCAGCAGCCGCTTACGCAGCACGGCCAGTCCCTCCGCGTCGATCAGCGCCGCCCCGGAAGAGGAACGGAGTATGGGATCGAGGACGACGTGGGGCAGGTTACGGTCCTCTAAAACGTCAGCGACAGCCTCGGCGACCGCGGCAGAGCCCAGCATGCCCAGACGCACGGCGGAGATGTCGAAGTCATCCGCCAGCTTCTCCAGCGTATGGCGCACCAGTTCGGGCGGTGCCGGCTCCATGGCAAAAACTCCCTGGGTGGACTGGACCGTCAATGCCGTAATGCAGGTCACGGCGAAGCAATTCAGGGCGGCAGAAGTTTTTATATCTGCGGTGATTCCGGCCCCGGAAGAGGGGTCGAAACCGGCGATGCTGAGTATGACCCTTGGTCGATTCATGTTTGGCAATTCGCAGCAGCTATCGACGTCGGCGAGCTGCGGGCTGCTCCTGCTGGTTCGGCTTGTTGCTTCCTTGTTGAGCCGTTGGCTTAAACTCAGCCCCCGAGAGTAACATGCAACCGCTTGTCCTGACGAGGCTTAAGTCCAACGCGGTGGTACCGGTCTCCATCGAAGCAAGAAGGCCTTCCGTTCCAAAACGCTCTTTCGGGGCAGCGCAGTAGGGGTCTGGAGCGACGCAGCCAGTGCTGGGTAATGCCGCTTCGACCTATCACGAATCAGGCCGGATGGCAATCCCGCAGTTCCCAAAACGGGATGCGGCATGTTACAGCGGGTTGACTTCGCCCAATTTGGGTAGATAGACTTTACAGACACTGTCAGGGAGGACCCTAAATTACGATGCGAGGTGTTTAATGCTACGAGTACTAAGCCCGATGGCGGCAACAGTTGCACTAGTTGTCGCTCTGGGCGCAGCACCCGGAAACAGCCAGACACCGGACTCGAAACAAGGTACCCCAGGGCAGACTCAGGAAACCATTAAGCCGGTTCCGGCCAAGAAGTATCAGGTCGGCAAGGCTTCGTGGTACGGTCGCATCTTCCAGCATAAGGCTACGGCAAGCGGCGAACCGTACGACATGTATAAATTTACCGCCGCGCACCGGTCATTACCGCTCGGTTCCTGGGTCAAGGTCACGAATCTGAAGAACGACCGTTCGGTCATCGTCCGCATTAACGATCGCGGACCGGTGCCCAAGAACAGGATTCTTGACCTGTCCTACGGCGCTGCCAAGATGCTAGGCATGGGGCAAGAAGGAATTGACTCCGTTCGCCTAGACGTCATCGAGACTCCGACCGTAGCCCAGAACCTGGGACCGCTATAGACGGTCTCATAAGTTGGGTTAAACTGAGCTGATGCTCGATTCTAGAGATAGGCTCATTGTGGCGCTGGATCTGTCCAGCGCCCAGCAAGCCCGCCACATTGTCCAGGCCCTAGGCGAGGCTGTAACTACTTATAAAGTAGGGAAACAACTCTTCACGGCCGAGGGGCCCCAGATTGTGCGCGATCTGGTGGCCTCCGGCCGGAAGGTGTTTCTGGACCTTAAGTTCCACGATATCCCGAATACCGTAGCCGCTGCTGTGAAGCAGGCTGCCGAACTGCGCGTCAGTATGCTGACCGTCCACGCCTCCGGCGGTAGCCGGATGCTCAGGGCCGCAGCCGAAGCTGCCGCCCAGAGCTCCGCCAAGCCGCTAGTGCTTGGGGTAACTGTCCTGACCAGCTTTTCGGATGGCGACCTGCAGGAAGTTGGGAATCAGCGGCAATGTCCTTTCCCAAGTACTTCGCCTGGGAGAACTCGCCCGCAAAGCAGGTTGCGGAGGCTTGGTGGCCTCGGCGCAGGAGGCTCGCGAGCTGCGTCGTCAGCTCGGGGAAAATTTCGAGATTGTTACACCGGGTGTGCGTCCCAAGGGTGCGGCCGCCGGCGACCAGGCGCGGGTGTTGACGCCGAATGAAGCCATAGCCGCCGGGGCAACACGCCTGGTGGTGGGAAGGCCAATTCTCGAAGCGGAGAATCCGGCGGCAGCCGCGCGTCAGATTGTCGAAGAGATCGCAGAAGCCAGCGTTGCTGTCGGGTAAGCAGCTCGCCGAAAGCGGGTCAGCCCACCATCGGGAAATTGGCAGTTACCGAAACGATTGGACGGCTGTATCGAGGTCGTCCTGCACGTCAAAAATCGTGAACAGACGTGTGACCTGCATGAGGTTGCGGACGTTCTTGGTAAGGTTGAGCAACTTCAGTTCCCCGCCATGGCTTTGCACCGTGGTGTAAGTCGTCATCAGTTCCCCGATACCTGAGCTGTCGATGTGCAGCACTTCGGCAAGGTTGAGCAGAATCTTCTTGTGGCCGTCCTGCAGGAGTTGCTGAACCTCGGCACGCAGCTTGCTGGTGGCTTCGCCCAGCCGGAGTTGGCCGAAGATGTCAATTACGACTACGCCCTTCACAAGACGCGTACTCACTCGGATGCTCATGGGCTCCTCACGGCCAGACGGAAACTCGACAAGCGCGCAGGGTTGAGAATACTCCAATGCCCGCCAATCCAGACAACAAAAGCGACGCCGATGCGCCGCCTATGCCTTTCTGGAAGCTGTTTTGGCCTAGCCGCCGCTGCTCCCCGATGCTCTGGGTGCGCTCTCCTTAACGGTGTACCCTGCCGGAACCTGGAACAATGCCGCGTCGGGCTCAGTACGCACGATGTCGGTGAGTTTGCTCACCCGATGGGTGCCCATCGAATCGGTCGTCTCCGACAAGACAATCACCCCTAACTTTGGCGAGGTCCAGGTGTCCGTCGTCGCGGTAAACGTCTTGTCCTCTCCGCTCCCGCTCCACGAATTCGTGCGGATGGTTCGGACCCCGGTGACGGTCAATCCTTCGATCACCTGGCTCCCCAGCTGTTCCGTCTTGACACCTTGTTGGGCTGCCCCGTCTGCCGAAGCACCCGACATGCTGGCAGTTGACGCCGTTGCAGCTGGCGACGGATTGGTCTTCCTGATGGTTGGATCGCCCGTGGTCGGACTTGGGGTCGCCGTGCCGGTGAGAGGAACAGCCAACGCGCCGCCCGGCGGCAAGGCGCCACCGGTATTCCATCGGTTGTAATTGTGATTGACGAACGCCGTCTTCTGCTGCGGATCGAGCGTCGTGACGGTGTGTTGCGTGGGGTCGGTTATGGTGACACGCGTCCCTTTGTTCAGCCGCGGGTTCGGCGAAGGCAGTTGCATCTCGAAGTACGTCACACCCTGAGAATTGCGCGCTACCTTGCCTTGCGTCTCGTGGTGGAAGCCCGGCGTACCGTCTGTGCTCCGGTCGACAGTGGTAACCAGTTCCGCGGAGAACGGCGCGTTCTGCACAGCTGGGGCTCCAGCCAGAGGACCGCTTCCCATCCACACTCCAGTTTGCATTGTTTGCGCCATGGCAACGCCGCTCATCAGTATCCAAAGGGCGACTGCTGTCTGAATCTTCATTGCTCACCTCCGCACCAGGGTACGTTGAAAGTCGAATTGGGGAAGCACGTTATAGCTTCGCATATCCAGAAGAGAGCGCTCGGAACTCGAGTCACCCTTCTCTGAGGCGTAAAAACCGCTCGCGACTTGCCGCCGAGGCACTTCAACCTCATGGCCTCGCTACAGCAGAACCACTTCGTAGTCCATGGGAATGGCAATGTTTGTGACGCCTGCGTAGCGTTGCGCCCGCTGGATTGCCACCTCACCTTGCCCGGCCAGTTTGGCAAGCAACTCGCCATACTGCGCAAAGCGCTGTTCGGCTCGAAACGCCTCGCGCCGCCGGATGCCAAAGCACTCCATGGCCTCGGTGCTGGCACGAACTTTGTCCTCCTCAGCGCCGTAGAAGACCCATTCGGATCTTGGCGAGTGGTCATATACCACAATGTCGGGCGCAAGACAGCGCGCATGCCGCAATGACTTCTCAGGATCGTTCATCTCATGCAGGCAAAATTCGAAATAGACGACGTCCCCAGCCATGGTGACGTCGTCGAAACTAGAGGCAACAACCTCAACGGAATTCTGCCAGCCGTTTGCCGCGATATTCGCGGTCAGTTCCCTGAGAGATTCGGTATCCCGATCGATGGCGATCAACTTCCTGGTGCCGGCTGAAGGGTCGAGAAGTTGCCTGCCTCCCGCTCCGACAAAAAGCACGATCTTGTCCCGGAAGTCGTAAAAGCGAACAAGATTCTCAGTAAGCTCTCGTAAATCTACGGCCATCAGGATTTTTTCTCAATACGGGGCCGCGCTAAACATTCCGTAATTTCCCAAGAATCCAAACACACGAAATAGACGTGCCGCGACGGAACAGGTTATCGCCCATTGCGGCTTATTCACCCGGCCGTCACAGCAACAGTGCGCAAAAACGAACAGGACGGTCCGGGAACCGCCCTGTTGCCTCAAGGTTCGAGCGTCTTACCGCAACCGCTAGACGTTCTGCGACATCGCCAAGGCGCCACCTGCGCCACGAATGGCGTAGTGCTGTTCCGGCACGGCAAAACCGGCCTGAGTGAACTTATCTTTGATCAGCTTGTTGGTGTCGAAGTACACCTGCCAGTAATCCTTATTGTTGCAATAGGGACGCACCGCCAACACCGGACCGGCGAGGGTGAAGGTGAGAATTTCAACATCCGGCGCGGGCTGCTGCATCACGTTAGGAATCTTCGCCAGGTCGGCCTTCAGCAGGGCCATAGCGACGTGCACGTCAACTCCGTGCGCTAACTGGGCGGTTAGGTCCACACGGCGGTAGGGGTTGTGGGAGTAGTTCTGAATCACGTCGCCGAAGATCTTGCCATTGCCAACGATGTTGCGGACGTTGTCCAGGGTATTGATAGAGGTGACGAAGAGACCGACCTCTTCCACCGTGCCCATGACGCCACCGGCTACAACAAAGTCTCCCACCTTGAATGGCTGCAGGATCACCATGAACACACCGGCGGCGAAGTTTGAGAGCAGTCCACTCCAGGCCATGCCGATGGCGATGCCTGCGGCAGCAATCAACGCCGCAAAGGTCGTGGTCTGCACCCCGAAGAAACCCAGGATGGCAACTACCAATGCGATGTTGAGCAGCGCCGCGACCGCATTCTGAATCCAGCGGATCAGGGTGGGATCGATCTTCTGCTTAGTCATCGCCTTGCCGATCATGCTGGTGGCGATGTGAATCAGCCAGCGGCCGACTATCCATAGTGCGAGGGCTTCCAGTATCTTCAGGCCCAGTGCGATCAGCAGGGCGACACCGGACTGCATGAGGTTGTTAACGTTGATATCCATGACAAGCGACTCCCTTACGTGATGTGAGCTGGAAATGGGGGGGAAACCGAATGGTATCACGCGGCGTCACCGCGGCGACCCGGAAGCTGCCAGCCTGGTGGTCCGGCAGCGGCGCAGCGAAGAGTTGTGGCGAAAGAATTGTTACTACCGAATGAAAAGCGGCCGGGCAGGCCGCTCCGCTCAAACAAAAACGTCGAGGCGCCTAGTACTCCGCATCCGCCTGATTCAGCGGCTCGGGCCTCTCTCCTTGGTCAGGCGCGATGGCAAACTCCTGCCGCGGCTCTTCCCCGCTCGGCGGCCCTTCCTCTTCTTTCTTCTTCAGGCGAACGACTGTGATCTTGGAGAATCCCTCTTCGAATTTCGGAGGCCGCAGCTTATTGGCCATGCGCTGCATCACTTCTTCCGGCACATTGCGCTCGCGGCGGCGGTTGCGCTCGATACAGACCTCGGGAGGCACGTCGAAGAAAACGGCATGCGCTTCATATCCGAAGTCGTGCGCCAGCTTTACCCAGCTACGCCGCTCGTGGGGCGAGAGGTTGGTCGCGTCGACGTAGTTCCAGGGACGCTTGGCCAGCAGGCGTGCCCGCAACATAGAACGCAATGTCGAGAACACCAGATCCTGATAGCGCTGTTCGGTGACGTCGTCGAACAGCAAAATGCGAACCATATCGCTGGAGAGCGGAAGGATATTGTGCCGCTTGAACCAGGTACTCTTGCCCGAGCCCGGCAGTCCGATCGAAAGCACCACCGCACCCTTGCTCTTCTTGGCCGCTTGATTAGCGCCGGCTGGGGCCGCGACCCGCGCCGGTTCAGCCGTCGCCGTGGGAGCTTCGGCCTCTGCTGCTTCGCCAGTCGGGCCACCCGGTCGGGGCAACCCCGGTACCTGCGATGGAGCTTGGGGCCGGTTGCCGCCGCGTCCGCGCCGTCCGCGACGGCGGGAACGCTGCCGTGCGGGCTCTGCATTCTCCGGGCCGCCGGGTCCTGCGGCCGCCTCGCCTTCGGTCGGCTCTGGGGACACTTCCGGCTGGAGTTCGTTGCCGGGGTGTTCGCCGCTTTCATAGTCTTCCCCGGCTGGTTCGGGAAACTTGGGCTGGAGTGGTGCCGGAGTTTCCTGCCCCGGCTGTTCTGGCTGTTGTTTGCGCCGCTTGCCGCGGTCGCGCATCCATCTGCGCATGTTGCACTTGTAACACGGCGGCCTAGGCGGGGGCAATGTCTGGTGCATCAACATCTGGGTGTGACTTACGCCCGTAACCTGCTGTGATCACCGCCATTTGCCTCACCCTCCGCTGGGTGCTACTCTTTTTTTGACTGATCTACACCGGTTCTACGCACGCAGTTTGCGCTACATAGCTCTTCTACATTATTCCTAGCGAGGTGATATGGCGATTAAAGTTGGTATTAACGGCTTTGGACGTATCGGCCGCAATGTTCTTCGTACCGCTCTGGACGACAAAAATATTCACATTGTTGCGGTAAACGACCTGACCAGCCCGAAAACTCTGGCCCATCTTCTGAAGTACGACTCCGTTCTTGGCAATCTTCGCATCGACGTTACGGCGGGCGAAGACTTTATCATGGTCGATGGCAAGAAGATCCACGTCTTCTCCGAGAAGGACCCTGCAAAACTCGACTGGAGCCGTTTCGGGGTTCAGGTTGTTATTGAGTCAACCGGCAGGTTCACCAAAGCCGAACTGGCCAAACAGCACCTGCACGGCACGGTTAAGAAGGTCATCATCTCAGCGCCGGCGACCGGCGAAGACATCACCATCGTTCTCGGCGTGAACGAGGACAAGTACGATCCGGCGAAGCACAACGTCGTCTCCAACGCTTCCTGTACCACCAACTGCCTGGCGCCAGTGGCCAAGGTGATCAACGACAAGTTCAAGATCGTCTCTGGCACCATGACGACCATTCACTCGTACACCAACGACCAGGTTATCCTCGACTTCCCCCACAAGGACCTGCGACGGGCGCGTGCGGCTGCCTTGTCGATGATTCCAACCTCGACCGGAGCTGCCAAAGCCGTCTACCTGGCCATCCCGGAACTGAAGGGCAAGCTCGACGGATTCGCCATGCGCGTTCCGACACCGAACGTGTCGGTCGTCGATCTGGTGGTCTGGGTCGAGAAGGCCACTACGGTGGAAGAGGTGAACAACGCGTTGAAGGCGGCCTCGGAAGCCGGTCCGCTGAAGGGCTACCTGGGCTACACGACGGAAGAACTGGTGTCGAGCGATTTCAAGGGAGACTCGCGGTCATCCATAGTCGATTCGCTCATGACCCGGGTCGTCGGCGGCAACTGCGTGAAAGTGATCGCGTGGTACGACAACGAGTGGGGATACTCCTGCCGTGTCCGCGACCTGATTAACTACTTTGGTCAGAAGGGCCTGTAAACACTGACCGGCTCCTGAATGGTTGCACCTGCGGCGACGCTGGTCACTGAGCATGATTCAAGCCCGGCAGGGCGCAACTCTGCCGGGCCGTTCCAGACTTCGAATCTCGCCTGGGCCGCGCGCGCCGCAAAAATTCACGCCGATGGCGGCTTCTACTCCGGCTAAGCAGTTCGCAGCATGAGAGGGCTGATTTTATGTCGAAGTTATCCATTCGCGATCTTCCCCTGAACAACAAACGAGTCTTCATGCGGGTCGACTTCAACGTTCCCCTCGATGACGGACGCGTGATGGATGACACCCGCATTCGCGAGACGCTCCCCAGCATCGAATATGCCCTGCGGCACGGCGCTCGCCTGATCCTGGCTTCGCACCTCGGGCGTCCCAAGGGCAAGCCCAATGCCAAGATGAGCCTCAAGCCGGTCGCGGAGCGTCTACGCATTCTTCTGGATGACGTGCTGCGACGCGGCGAGAACGTTGGGTTCTCTCCCGACTGCATCGGCATGCAGGCCGAAGAGATGTCGACGAAACTGGAACAGGGCCAGACGCTCCTGCTCGAGAACTTGCGCTTCCATGCCGAGGAAGAGGCCAACGATCCCAACTTCGCCAAACATCTTGCCAAGCTCTGCGACTACTACGTCAATGACGCGTTCGGCTCGGCCCATCGCGCTCACGCTTCCACCGAAGGCATCACCCACTTCGTGCAGAAGAGCGCCGCCGGACTGCTTATGGAAAAGGAACTGGAGTATCTGGGCAAGGCCCTGACTCATCCCCAGAAGCCGTTTGTGGCCATACTGGGCGGCGCCAAGGTGAGCGACAAGATCGGCGTCATTCAGCACCTGATGGGCAAGGTCGACGTCTTGATTGTCGGCGGCGGCATGGCCTACACCTTCCTGAAAGCGCAAGGGCACGAAATCGGCAAGTCGCTGCTCGAGGCTGACAAGGTGGCACTGGCGGCACAGACGCTCGCCGAGGCCAAGGCACACAACGTCAGGTTCCTCCTGCCCGTCGATCACGTGGTTGCCGACAAAGTGGACGCCAGCGCGCATATCCGCAACATCGGGGAAGGTCAAGCCATTCCCGCTGACATGATGGCGCTCGATATCGGGCCGAAGTCGATCGAGTTGTTTACCGCCGAGATCGGTCTCGCGCGCACCATCGTGTGGAACGGTCCCATGGGCGTCTTCGAAATCGATGCTTTCGCCAAAGGCACCAAGAAGATCGCGCAGGCGGTAGCCGATAACGGGGCGGCGACGTCGATTGTGGGCGGCGGTGACAGCGTAGCCGCAGTGAAAGCTGCAGGTGTTGCCGACAAGATCACCCATATTTCAACCGGCGGCGGCGCGTCGCTGGAATTCCTGGAAGGCAAGAAATTGCCGGGGGTCGAAGCGCTCAGCAACAAGTAACCTGAGTTTGGCGAATGGCGCGTCTCGCATCGGCGAGCGCGCCTGCCCATCGGTTGGAGTTGGGTCATGTTAAAACCTGGCGCGCAGGTTCAACCGAGCAGGCTGGTCAATTTTTATATGGGAAGATCCACCGACGACCGGGGGAGGCTCCTTGACGACATCCTGATGTTTAACGATTCGGAACTCGAACACATCCACGACTATATTCAGTGGCTCTTCCCGCTGCCCACGCCCAGCGCTTTCAATCTGACTGCGCCAACCCTGAGCTCCGACGACATCGCAACGTTTCGTTCGGAAGAGCAGATACAGAAGAACATGCAACGGGCACTAAAAAGGATGCTCGCGTTCTATGGATTCACCCTGTTCTACACGAGCGGGAGTCCTTCAGTAAGACAATCCGAAGATTGGGTGGAGCGAAGCAGCCGCTGGCTGGACCCCTATAACCACAACTACCTCCGGATCACCCGCATCCTCAAATCGCTGTGCGCGGCAGGGATGTCAGCCTCTGCCAAGGCGTTCTACGACGCCCTGCGGGCAGTTTACGAGCACGGCCCGGCAGGCCGGATTCCGGCGCGTACCTTCAAGTTCTGGTCTGAAGCTGTTGAGCACCTATCTTAAGATTTCGACAGGACAAGCAATGCCTCGAAAAAAGCTAATTGCCGCCAACTGGAAGATGTACAAGACGCCCGAGGAAACCACCGCCTTCTTCCAGGAATTCCTGCCGCTGGTTGCCGACCATACCCGCGACGAAATCGTGGTTTGTCCGCCCTATGTCGATTTGCAGGCTGCCGTCGCCGCAGCCGCGGGATCCAACGTCGCGGTAGGCGCGCAGAACGTGCACTGGGAAAAAGAAGGCGCGTTCACCGGCGAAATCTCCGTCGGCATGTTGAACGCCATCAACGTCACGCACGTCATCATCGGACACTCGGAGCGGCGCCAGTATTTCAACGAGACTGACGACAGCGTGAACCGCAAGCTCGAAGTCGCTCTGGAGAGCGGCCTGACGCCCATCGTCTGTGTGGGAGAGGTCCTCGAAGAACGCGAAGCCGGGCTCACCGAAGACGTTCTGCGGCGGCAGTGCATGCGGGCTTTCAACGGCATCTCGGCTCGCAAGGCCGCCAGGTTGACCGTCGCTTATGAACCGGTCTGGGCCATCGGTACCGGCAAAACTGCCACGCCCCAGATGGCCGCTGATGCCCATTTGGTCATCCGTGGAGAAGCCGCCAAAGCCTTCGGCCAGGAATTTGCCGACGGGCTGAGGATTCTCTACGGAGGCAGTGTGAAGCCCGATAACGCGACTGCCCTGATGAGCGAAGAAGAGATCGACGGGGCGCTGGTCGGGGGCGCCAGCCTCGACGCAAAAACGTTCGTCAAGATTGTGAAGTATTAGGCCACCCGCGACCTCGGGCGGCCCGATCTTTGGATTCGGCATTCACTTCTAAAGCGCGGAGGATTTGCCGCCACTGGTGAGGGCGACAAGTTCTCGTGAGCCACTCAATTTGCTATACTTAGTTTGCCTCTACGTTTCTGCCTGAACCCCGATTCCGCATGGACTCGGGACCTCGTGTGCGCGGAAGTGGTGAAATTGGCAGACACACCATCTTGAGGGGGTGGCGCCGAAAGGCATGGGGGTTCAAGTCCCCCCTTCCGCACCAGACTTTGTATCCAAAAACAATAGCTCTAGCAGCAGAACGTTGGTAGTTGCGCACAAATTGCGCGAACATCAGCTGCTCTCAGGCTCATGGACCCGAGTATCTACGTCCGGCACGCCACCGACTTGCCCTCACCATTCAGCCGCTGCAATCGCCTGGATCACCTGCAAAGTTTCCATACCTTTGCAGCACACAGTTGGTTGAAGGAGCACGCAGCTTCGGTCCTTCCTCCTGTCAGGCCACCCTCCGAGGCCGGTGATTTTGAGGCAGCAGTCGCTAGTCTCGACTACGCGGAGATTCCGTTGCGTCCCGCCAGAAGGCTATACCTGGAGTACATCTCCGTCGCGGGCAACCATCTGGTAAAGCACCGGATTGACGAAGAATCCGAGGAAGAGCCGGGAGATCAAACCTGCCACAATGACGATCGCGAAGGGTTTCTGAGTGTCTGAGCCTATTCCGGTGGCAAGTGCCGCGGGAAGCAGGCCCAGGCATGCAACCAGTGCCGTCATCGTGATGGGACGAAGGCGCAGCAGGGACGCCTCGCGAGTTGCTGTGCGAATGTCCATTCCTTCCTGGCGAAGCTTATTGATGTAGGAAACCAGAATCACTGCCGTTTCAACCGAGACTCCCAACAACGCCAGCAATCCCAGGACCGACGAAACGCTGAACGGAGTATGCGTGAGCTTCAGTGCAATCAGCGCACCCACAGGTTCAGTCATGACGACGCCCAGCGCAATCGTGACCGGGAACTTGAAGTTTCCATACAGCGCGAACAGGATCATGAAGATGATCACCAAAGCCAGCGGGCCGATCAAGCTGAGCTGCGCTTTGGCCGCCAGAAACTGACTGTATTCACCACCCCAACTCAGCCAATAGCCCTGGGGCAGTGCGACGGATCGATCGACCGCTCTCTGGCCGTCTCGCACCGCCCGCTCCAGGTCCCGCCCTTCAATGCTGTATTGCACCCCGATGTAGCGGGAGTTGTTCTCGCGATAAATAAACGATGCGCCATTCCCCTGCTGGATGTTCGCCAGCTGGCTCAGTGGAATCTGCTTACCATCCGGAGTCCCAACCAGCAACTCACCAATCTCATGCGCGCTGCTGCGGAATTGCGGCTGCATGCGCACCACCATGTCGAATAATTTCTCCCCCTGGATGACCTGGGTCACCGCCTGACCGCCCACAGCCGCCGAAATTACCGCCTCCACGTCGGCGACGTTGATTCCGTAGCGGGCGATCCGGTCCCGGTCCACATCGATCAGCAAGCTTGGTTGGCCCAGTTCGCGCACAACCGTCAAGTCGCTGAATCCCGGCACCTTGGCCAGGGCGTTCTTGATCTGGATGGCTTTGTCCTGCAGCACCGTCAAATCGTCCCCATAAATCTTGACGGCCAGCGAGCTCTTCAACCCGGTCAGGGCCTCGTCGACGGCATCTTCCGCAGGCTGGGTATAGTTGAAGACGATCCCGGGAAATGCGCTTAGCTTTTGGTTGATCGCCTCGATGAGTTTGGCCTTGGTATTGATGTCGCCGCTCCAAGCTTTGTCCTTGTACGGCTTTAGACCGACATAAAACTCGCAATTGAAAAAGCCGGTGGGGTCGGTTCCATCATCCGGCCGCCCCAGCTCTGAGCCGACCACCGTGACTTGCGGATAAGACATCAGGATGGCCCGTATCTGAGGGCCCACCCGGCTGGCCTCTTCGAACGAAATCGTGTACGGCATGGTTGCCCGCACCCACAGTGCACCCTCGTCCAGGTGAGGCATGAACTCGCCGCCGATAAAGGGAATCAGCAGCAGGGTTGCGCCAAAGATGAGGGCCGCCATGAATATCGTAAGTTTGGGACGCTCCAGTGCCCAATCCAATTGTGTCGCGTACTTGCGCTTCATCCATTCGAAGGCGCGGTTCGGATGCTCGCGTACGCCCTTCTTGAACCAATAGGAGGCCAGGACCGGAACCAACGTAAGCGTGAGAATCAGCGCGCCGATCAGCGCGAACGACATGGTCTCGGCCATGGGATGGAACAACTTTGCCGAAGGACCGCTGAGCGCATAGATTGGCAGGTAGCCTGCCAGAATCACCGCAACTGAGTAGAAAATTGGCCGATCCACGTCTTTTGCTGCCGCGAGAATGACGCTGTGCAGCTCATAGGTCTGTCCTTCTCTCAGGGCTAGCTCACGGTAGATGTTTTCCACCATGACCACCGTGCCGTCGATGATGATGCCGAAATCAATCGCACCGATGGAGAGCAGGTTGGCGGCGCCATCATGAGCGTGCAAAACAATGAAGGCAAACAACAGAGAGAGCGGAATGGTGAGGGCCACGATGACCGCTGCGCGCAAGCTGACCAGGAAGAAAATCAGAACGACCAGCACCAGGATCATGCCGCGGAGCAGGTTGTCTTCAACGGTATCCGTGGTCAGCTTCACCAGCTCGCTGCGGTCATAAAACGGGTGAATCTTGACGTCCTGCGGCAGTATCGTCCGGTTCAGTTCCTCGGTCTTGGCTTCCACGCCCTTGAGAACGTTTTGGGTTTGCTCGCCACGAAGCATCAGAATAACGCCCTCCACCGCATCGTCGTTCTTCTGATAGCCGAATTCACCCAGCCGGGGAGCATGGCCGATCACCACATCGCCAATGTCCTTTATGCGGATGGGAGCGCCATTGTTACTGCCGACGACTATGCTCCCGATATCGGCGGTGTTGCGCACCAGACCGATGCCTCGAACGTAATAAAACTGGCCGCCCTGAGAGTAGAATCCACCGCCCGCATTGGAGTTGTTAGCAGCCAAGGCCGCCATCACTTGCGGCACCGTCAGGTGATAGCCATAAATCCTGGCCGGATCGAGCAGCACCTGGTATTGCATGACCGTGCCGCCAAAACCGGAATCATCGGCCACGCCAGGGACGGAACGATAGGCCCGCTCAACCACCCAGTCCTCTATAGTCTTCAGTTCCTGCGGGCTGCGGTCGGGACTTTCCAGCACATAGCGGTACACCAGGCCGCTGGGACTGAATAACGGCGCCATGGTCGGGGTTACCCCTGCCGGCAGATTGGCTTGCGCGATTCGCTCGAAGACAATCTGTCGCGCGAAGTAATCGTTGGTGCTGTCTTCAAAGGTCAGGATTACATCCGAGAGACCGTAGAGCGAAATGGACCGCATCACCACCATTTGCGGTACGCCATTCATCTCCAATTCGAGGGGAAGCGTAACCAGCCGTTCCACTTCTTCCGCGGCGTGGCCCGGCCATTGCGTGATCAGTTCGACTTGGGGAGGCGAAAGATCGGGATACGCATCCACGGGCATGCGCCGGAAGGAGATAATCCCCGCGACCATCATGAAGCCGGTCAGCATTAACACCAGAAAGCGCTGGCGAAGCGCAGCTTGTACGATTCGATGGATCATTCAGGTGTGGACATCGTTGTTCTTGTCATGGTTCGTTAGTCCAGTACGCTGGCGACGGCTAACGCTGTAGCGAGTTCGCAAACTGCAGGAACAAGCTGCCATCTCCGATAACGCGGTCCCCGGGGTTCAGTCCGGTGGTAACTTGTGTTTGTCCTTTCAGGCTTTCCCCCAGGGTGACGGCGCGCCTTCCAAACTGATTACTGGCGACTTCAACGTACACGAATGGCTGGTTTTCGCTGTCGCGCAGCACGGCGGAGTCCGGAACCGCAATAGCGTTCGGGATTGTGCCCGCATCGACCGTTGCCACCACGTACATGTCCTTCTTCAGCTTTTGGCCCGGGATTGCTGGTCTCAATGCGCGCCTGCAGCGTGCGCGTGTTCGGATCCAGGGAAGCTGCTACGTAGGAAATACGGCCATGAAAGACGTCGGGATAGGACTCCGTCTGAATCGTGACCGTATCGCCGACGCGCACGTACGGCAAGTCCTTCTGATAGACATTAACCAATACCCAAACCGTGCTGGTGTCGGAAATCAGGAAGCATTGCGTGGCGCCGGTCTGCAGCAGTTGCCCTACCGCTACATTCTGCTCAACCACCTGGCCGCTAATCGGGGCCCTCACGGTAGCCTCGAACGAGGGCGGCGCTTTCACAAGCGCATCGGGATTAGTGATTCCCAGCACCTTCAGCGCGGCTTCGGCTGCGGCCAGATCGCCTTGCGCTTGCGCCTGGACGGACTCGGCCTGCTCCAAATTCTGTTCGGCGATCGCATGATGCTGGTACAGGTCCTGCGCCCGCGCATAACTTTTTTGCGCCAGCGCATACCCATCTTTGGCCTTCAGATAATTGGTGCGCAGTTGGGAATAGTCGGGACTGGCCACGTACAGCACGGGCTCGCCCTGGTGCACCTCCTGGCCCGGAACCACGACGATCCGGCTGACCGGACCGCTGACCTGCGTAATGACGGGCGTGGTGCGGAAACTGTTGTAGGCTACAGATCCGGTAAGCCGGAGAGTCCGCGTCAGGCTGCTTGGCTGAACCGCGAATACCTGCACGTGCGCCATCTGGTCCGGTGGGACGGTAAACAGTTCAGCAGTGTTCGAGTGATTCCCATGATTGTTGGCGCTATTCTCAGATCCTGCTCCACTGCAGCCGGCGAGCGCCAGCATCATCGCTGCCAACGCAGTTAGCGCGACCGTACGTCGCCGATGATCGTTGCGAATCGTCACGGAAGGTTCCTTGTTCCTATAGCTTCTTTTAACTGCTCGAGGGCCGTCATGTAGGACGACAGCGCCTGACGATAGGCCAGTTGAATGGCCCGGTTGCTGCGTTCAGCGTCAAGGAAATCCAACAGGCCCGTGGCCCCACGCTTATAAGCATACTCACTGATGTCGCGCGAATCCTGGGCCTGCTTCAAGTATCCCGAGGTGTAAAGTTGCACCACTTCTTCGCTGCTGCGCAGCGCTTCATAGGCATCGCTGACGTCGGACAGCACCGTGTCGCTCGCCGACTCCCGCAACTCCTGGGCCTGCGTCAGCACATGTCCAGTGCGTGCGATTTCACCTTGATTGCGATTGAAGATTGGCAAATCGAAATTCACAAAGAACGAAGCGCTGTTCTGGTCCGCAGTGTGCGTGTAAGCAACCGAAGCATCCACGTCTTGTTTGGCGTACGCCTTGGCCAACAGTATCTGGCTCTGCGCGGCGGTTACTCCCAAGGTAGCGGCATGATAATCGGGACGCTCCTGCAGCGCTCTGAGCTTGCCAGTCCTCCAATTTCCCCGGCACTTGCTGATACGCTAAGTCGCCAACCACGTCATAGTTCGCTGGAACGGCATCATACCCGATCAATTCCCGCAGCCCTACCAGGGCCTGGACCCTGGCCAGACGGGCGGCCGAGACGTCGGTTTGAAACTGCAGCAGCTGCAACTTTATCTTGAGGTAATCACCTTCGCTGATGTAGCCCGATTTGTACTGCGCCTCGGCAATATTGACAGTCTCCACAAAGCTCTTCAGGTCCAGCTGCGCGAACTGCAATGTTGATTCGGCCAACAGCACGGCAATAAACGCCTGCCCCACGTCGAAGCGGAGGGTCCGTTCCGCGTCCGAAACTTGCGCCCGGGTCACCGCGGTCTGATCGACCGCGGCTTGCAAGCGTCGCTGCCGTTTGTGGCCGCGCTCAAACAGATATCCAATTCCGGCGTCGAACTGCTGGACTTCGCTCAGATTGTCACTCGAAAAGTCAGATGGGGAAAAAATAGGCAGGAACTGGGAATCAAAGTTCAGGGTCGGGTTGGGACGCAGGTTCGCCGTGATCTCCTGGGCTTGGTTCTGCAGAATGAGAGTGCGCGTCGCCTTCAGCGAGTGATTGTGCTGCAGCGCCAAATCGATAGCCTGATCCAGGGTGATGAGCGTCGTGCTCTGTCCCTCGACTCCGGGCACGGGCAGCAGCAGCAACAGCCCAGTCACAGTTACCAGGACGTTGATCCGGAAATTCGATGGACGCATAAGACTCAAATCTAAAATGCAGGGCCTTTTGATGAAAAGCCCTGGTCGGCGGACGGATTTCCCTATACATTC
Organism: uncultured Acidobacteriaceae bacterium; assembly: GCA_963798275.1. Taxonomy (GTDB): domain Bacteria; phylum Acidobacteriota; class Terriglobia; order Terriglobales; family Acidobacteriaceae; genus CAWCTB01. The sequence continues at coordinate 102,584 of CAWCTB010000015.1, read as the reverse complement.
AACTACCCCGCCACCCTACTCTGCTAGCCGCCCCCGGTGGAATTGGCACCGCCCTTTCCGAAGGAACGTATAAGCTTGTCGAATGTAAACACATTGCAAATCAGGAAGTTGCGGGCCGCAGGAACAGCGGTCGCGAGTGGTTACAGATTTCACCACTTCTTCGGTTGCCTGGACTTCTTCTGAAAGTTGACAGCGGAAGATAGAGATTTCGCCGGCCTCTGCGAACTGCCGAACGTCCAGCCCCGCGCGCTGGGAAAGAGGACGGGAAGCAGTCTTTCTTGATTTTGTATGGAACGAGTCTAGCAGTCGTCGGGGCGGTGGTAATGTGGGAATCGCGAAGCGATTTCCAAGGTGGGTGCGAAACCCGCAGGGTTTTGCATCTACCGTCATTTCCACCGCCCTTCTGCGGGCGGTCGCAGCCGCGCGAAGAGTTTGGCTTTGGCTTGCTGCATACGCTGGGCAGCTTCGGTATCGCTGACCGCAGCAGCGATGCGTTGGAGAACGGCGACGGTGAGTCCCGGGCGTAGAACTGGTGCGGGCGGGGAGAGGGCCAGCAAGGTCTCCAGCGGGGTTTGATAGCGTCGGTAGCGGCGTTGTTGACGGCCTTTCTCGTCGACTTCGATATCGGCTTGTGCGCAGGGGCGATGGTAGTTCAGATAGGGATTCAAGTGCGCGCTGTAGAACTGCTGGATGGGTTGGGCGTGTTCAGCATGGATGTAGCCGTAGCCCATGTGTTTGCGGATCACCGCGCCATTCTTGGTTTCCACTAGCCCGTTATCGTTGCTGTGGCGGGGCCGGCTTTTGGTTTGCTCGATGAGCAACTTATTCAGCAGCCGGGCCACGGTCTGATTGATGAACTCGCTGCCGTTATCGGAGTGAAAGCCGCGGATGGGGAAGGGGAACTGCTGCAGCAGGGCGGCCAGCACGGGCTCCAGCCAAGCTTCGCTGATGTGGGCGGTGGCGCTCACGATCTCCCACTGGGTGACCTCGTCAACGGCGTTGATGTGGTAGACGCCTTTGGCTCCCGGTCGATCGCCCTGATGCACGGTATCGACGCGCACATAGCCGGGTTGGCCTTGCGGATCAGGGCGGCGGCGCTCGCCGATGCTCACCGCCGTGGGCCTGGTTTTGGTGTAGTTGAGGCGCCGTTCCCGGTAGCGTTGCTGGTGGCGCAGGTTGTACAGGTGAGCCACCGAGATGGAGGCCAGCCGCTGGTACTCCGGCTTACCGTAGTCCTGGTACGCGCGCTCGAGAATGCGCCGGGTGGCCGGTCCACTCAAGGTTAGTCAGCACTGGTGAAAACTTGTACAATTCTAGGATGTCCGTAGCGATTGGGTGGCTGCAGTCGACTGGTGACGCTATGGACTTGCAAGTAGTTGACGCCAGTAGAAATAGCGCGGTCAAGTACGTTTCGTCAACCCCCTGTTGCGGTCAGATCTCACCAGCCGCGCACGACATCTTCGTAAGATCGAATTGCAATCTAAGGCGCTTTTGCGCTCGAAACGAGAACTGAGACTTACATGGCTATCCTGATTACCATTGTTCACGTTGCCGTCTGTATTTTCCTGATCGCCGTCGTGCTTTTGCAGAGCGGCAAGAGCGCCGACATCGCCGCTGCCTTCGGTGGCGTAGGCAGCCAGACCGCATTCGGCACTCGTACAGCCGCTACCGTACTCACCAAGGCAACCACTTGGGCGGCCATTATCTTCATGCTTACGTCGATTACCCTTTCGATAATGGCATCGCAGCATGCTGGCGCCAGCGGGTCGGTGCTGGAAGGTACGAAATCGGCTCCCGTGAAGACCGCTCCTGCCCCGCAACAGCAGCCCGCGCCTGCCCCGCAACCAACTTCGCCCAGTCGGTAATTCGAAAGTTTCTCCGGTCCGAATCCAGCCTCCGCGGTGCGGAGGCTTTTCCGTGACCTCGTGGCGCGCGACCAATCCCGGGCGGCAAGAAGCCCACTCGTGGGAACCGGCTATCCTGCCAAGTAATCCATGGCCGCTTCCCTGCTCTCAAATGTCTCGATTTTTCGTGCCGAGAAGGCACGAATCGAGTCCAGCAGTGCCTTGGGGAGATTCTCGCTCAGCACCCACGCCGAATTCTTGACGTAAGGGCGATCGAATACGGCCGCGATCTTCAGCCTTTCGACCACGTCACGGGTGAACTCCGAGCCGCTGAAGTCGCCTACCAGCAAAACCGAATTGGGCGGCTCTTTGGTAACGTACTGCGGCACCTGATCGATGAACGCTGCGAGTTCCTAGGCGCTGCACCCGCTGGCGTCGACCAGCAGTATCCTTTGGCCGTTATGGGTCACGAACCGTATTCGCTCCATGGCTACCTCGTGCTTCGCTTGAGTTCCAAGGTGGTTCTCTCCGGCCGAAACGTCGCTAAGTGTACCCCAGAATGCAGGTTCCTGGCACGTTCCTGGAGCAAATGGATATCATCGAAAGAGATGCGGACATGGTAGGTTGAAAGCATGATCCACGAAATTTTCCCCGTAGGACCGTTGCAGTGCAACTGCTCAGTAATCGGCGATGAGCAGTCCAGGGAAGCCATCGTGATCGACCCGGGAGATGACATCGAACGGGTCCTGGCCGCGCTGCAAAAGCACGGCCTCACCCTGAAACAGATCGTCATTACCCACGCGCACATCGATCACGTCGGCGGGGCGATGAAGTTGAAGCAATTCACCGGCGCCCCCATTCTATTGAACCAGAACGACTATGCCCTGCTCAAGATGCTCGATGTGCAGGCGGCGTGGATTGGCATGACTTCCCCCGGCGCGGTGGTGATCGATCAGAGCCTCGGCGCCGGCGACAAAGTGCAGGCGGGTTCCCTGGCCGCCGAAGTCCTGCACACCCCCGGCCACACCGAGGGCAGCATCTGCCTCTATTTTCAGCCGGAAAAAAAGCTCATTGCCGGCGACACTTTGTTCGCAGGCTCCATCGGGCGTACCGATCTCCCCGGCGGTTCCTACAAGAAAATCATGGAGTCGTTGCACGGCCCGGTGCTGGCTCTGCCCGATGAAACAGTCGTCGTCCCCGGTCACGGTCCCTTGACAACCATAGGGGACGAACGAGCCCATAATCCCTTCCTCGCCGGGTAACCCCAAGCCGAGTTTCGACGGAAAGGGCACCCCACACTTGTCTGCCCTTTCCGCCCCGGTTGAGGCATAATCAAGACATGCCGTTCACCGTCGCCCACGCCGCTGCCGCTCTCCCGGTGCGCCGGCTCAAACTGATATGGTCAGCGTTCGTGATAGGCACCCTCGCCCCCGACTTTGAAGCCTTTCTCACGTTGTCGGACTTCCCCCGCGATGGCCATCACTTCCCCGGTGTGCTGACCTTCACGCTACCCGCGGGCCTGCTCACGCTGTGGCTATTTCATCGCTTCTTGAAGGAACCCCTGGTCGAACTGGCGCCGGATGGATTGCGCCTGCGCCTCCTGCCCTATGTTGGCGAATTCCAGTTCTCCGGCCTGCGCCGGTTTGCGGCGATCGTCGGCTCGATGGCGTTGGGCGTCGCGACTCACCTGCTCTGGGACTCGTTCACCCACTCCTACACCTGGCCCTACAACCACTTCGCATGGCTGCAGGAAACCAACACGGTTTATTTGCCGAATGGCCCCCACCTGCTGAGTCACGTCAACCTGTTGCAACATCTCAGCAGTGTTCTGGGCTGTGTCGCCCTGGCGATCTGGTTTATAGTCTGGTATCGCAGAACTGAACCGGCAGCAACTCCGGCGCACAGGCCGACGTTTACTCAGGGCCTGCGCCTCAGCATCGCCGCACTGATCCTGGCGCTGCCCTGGTTGCTGGCCGCTTTCCTGGCTTATTTACGCGGTCATGTGGCGGAAGATTTTCTTCACGTCAGGACTTTTGCCCGCTATCTGGTCCTGCTGCCCGGATCACTCCTTGCCCTGGAAGTCCTGGTCTACGCCGTAGTGGCTAACCGGCTCCTTACCCAGCACCAAACCGATCCGCGCTAGAAACTCCCTAATCCATTGATGAGAGCGCCTCCAGCGACACCGCCGCCAGACGACGGGCTCGCTTCCACATGCTGTTGCCCCATCCCAACCCGAGCACTTCCGCCGTAACCAGCGTCTGCGGTACGACCAGCACCAGAACGTAGGAGAGAATCGTCCCCAGAATCGCACCCAGCGAGCCTACCCGCTTCACCAGCACAATTGACAGCAGCAGATTCACTCCCGCGGCTACCAGGGACAGCGCCGCTTGTTCGCGTATGCGGCCCACGGCGGCCAGCAGGCAGGACTCCACCGTCATCAACCCGCTCAGCACCGCCCACCCACCCATCGCCACCAATAGGCTTTTCGCCGGAACCGCTGCCGGTCCCGCCCACCAGCCAATCAACCGCGCGCCGTAGAGCGCCAGGACCACGGCACAACTCACGTTCAAAAGGAAAGTCGCCTTCATCGTCATGGCAAACGCTCGACGCATCCAGCCGACATTCCCTTTCGCGTGGGCCTCGGCATATGCCGGCCAGAGCGCCGGGAATAGCAGCGATTGCAGCACTGCGCTCAGTCCCGCCAGCCTCCAGGTAACGCTGTAGGGCGTCACCTGGGCCGGCCCCAGATAATGGCTCACCACCAGGTTGTCCGAGCTGAACACTACGATCGCCGAAAGCTGTATCGCCAAGAAAGCCGAACCTGAGCCGAGAAGGCCTCGCATTATGGTCCGGTCCAGCAGCTCCAGGCGCGGCCGCAGCCACGGCTTGGAGAGAGTCACCAGCCACAGTGCGCCAGCCAAGTTTCCCAGCATCAGGCAACCCGGCGACATAAGGAACAGCACCGGCATCGACACCCGCAACGCGATGCCCGCCAACAGTCCAACCAGGCTGCACACGCCGGCGCCCAGCGTGATGTAGTTCAGCCGGTGCAGCTCCTGATATCCGCCGAAGGCTTTATTGGCGACGTTGGCCGGCAACGCGAGCAGCGTCAGTAACCCGCCCACCAGGATGGTCGCGCGCGCGTCCCACTCCACCGCTGCGTTACGCACATTGAACAACCCAGCCCAGTTGAGCCGAGTCCATGCCAAGCCGAAGACGCCGCCGGCCAACGCCGCCAGAACCACGGTGAGGACGATCGCATTGGAATTCGCCCGCGCCGCCCCGGCCTGGTCCTGGTGAGCGTAAGCCTGCGAGAGGCGGTTGGTGAGCGTGCTGGCGATACCGAGGTCCAGCAGGTTGAGCCATACGACCGTCGTCGTGATGGTGGCCCAGATCCCATAGCGCTCCGCACCCAGATACCGCAGCGCCAGCGGCAACGCAACCAGCGCGAGCAACGCCGACGTAACTTTTGCTGCGCCTCCAGAAAGCACAGCCCCGCCCAGGCGTTGCATGCGCCGGCTTGAATCTTCGTCGTCGGCCGTGGCCAAACGACTGGCACCCAGCGCTTTTTGGCCGATTGCGGAAAGCAGATTGGTTCGTCCTTTGCCCGTCATCTACACACCCGCCGCCACCAAAGACTTGCGCTGCACTTGCCGTTCCAGCACCCTCATCACCGCGTCGATCGCCTGGCGGACAGAGACCGCCTCGATGCAATGCGGCTCCTTCCGCAAACAATGGCTGCTGCATTGGTCCAGTCCAACCTCAGGCTGCAGGACGACGCTATGCCGGCAGTACGGTGCGAAGCGTAGCGGACTGTTGGGATGGCCGGGATCGCCGGCGCGCGGATGCCGGCACACTACGATCGTCGGGCATTCCATCGCGGCAGCCAGATGCGCCGCACCGCTGTCGTTCCCCAGGAACACATCGCAGCGCTCCAACAATGCACAGGTGTGGCGAATCTCCGCGCTGCAATCGATGATGGGTTGAACCGGCAGCATGGCGGCCAACCGCAGCGCGTCTGCACGCTCCGCGGGGGCGCTGGTGATGATGGGCTGCACCGGGAAGTACTCGCACAAGTTTGCAACCACTGACGCGTAGCTTTCCAGGGGCCAGCGGCGACCCTCAGCTTGCGCGCCAATGCCAAGCGCCAACCGGACTCTGTCCGGCGCGACCTCCCGCAACATTGCCAACGCGTAATGCCGGTCGCAGCTCGTCAAAGCAATCTCGAGCCGGTCGTTGCTGACAACCCCACCGATCGCCTTTAACGGTCCAAGGTTGCGCAACACTTCGTGCTGCAACGGTCCCGGCGGCAAACATTGTTCAAACGCCGCTCCAAATCCCCGGTTGAACCGTCGCTTCCCCGCGGATGTCCTCTGGGTATACCCAACCCGCGCCCGCGCATCTACCAGCAGACACAGCATGGTCGCAAGTTGCTCATCGACGTCCCATCGCGGCGACAGCACCACGTCGAAGCGCCTCCCCCGGAGTTGCCGCCAGTAGAAGGTCAGTGCACAACGCAAGGCGTCCAGCCGCTTTGCCGCCTCGCTCCGGTAATTCTTACGTGCCGGCAACGCCAGCACTTCGTCTACGTGAGGATTGGTCTCCAGCAAGGGCACATAGTTTCGCTGTATCGCAACCGTCACTCGCGACTGCGGATAGTTCCGCTTCAACTCCCGGAAGACCGGCGTCGTCAGCACCAGGTCTCCCAGCGCATCCAGGCGCAACACCAGGAACGACTCCGGCGCGGACCTGCGCGCAGCCGCTCTTGCAAAGCATCTGACGCACCGTCGCCACGCCAGCGCCAGCCAGGTTGGCAGCTCAACGAACGCGAACATGGAAGGTGACATCAAAGCAATCGTTCCGTCGCGGCCCTGCTGGCTTCATCCATATCGCCCAAGAATCGTTGCCTTGGCGCGCCGTCGACAGATCTTGCCTGGCCAAGCTGGGTAACTCGGGGAAGCGTATGTCTTGAAATGTCAGTTTATCGAGGCTTTAGCTTGGTAACCTAGAATTAGTTACCCTATTGGCATATCTGCGTCCCAATTCGGAACCGTCTGCTCTGGCTCGCGTTGACCCGGCAGTCCGGCTGGTATGGCCGCCAGCGATCAGGACGTTGGCAGGGATCGACATGGTGTCCGGACGGAAGGGCTTCAGCACCTTGCCGCGAAATTCGCTGACGCGCACTCGAGTGAAACCATCGCCGAGCCAGGCCCGCAAGCGTCCGGACACACCACGATTTCAGGTCAGAGCTTGCCACGCATGGCCCAGCCGAGCATGAGCAGGCCGCTGGCAACCACCCAGCTACCTGCCACCCGCACCGCGATGCGCGCCCAATCCGAATTTAGCCGCACCACAAACGCCGCTGCCAGCGCGATCGACACGAACACCGCGAAGATCAAACCCAGCAGTGCGCCCGCCGCGCTGAACGACAGCCCCAGTCCGGTTCCGTTGAGGTAGCCGTGGTAGAGACCGAGAAGGGCCGCCAGCGCAGTGGTCGCGCGCAGGGAAAGCTTCGCGTCCGCGGCCAGACAACCGCCGATCAATAGAAACCACAGCGCAGCCAGCAGGGGATGAGGATTCGCAGCAGCGGCGGTGAGCCCGACAAGTCCACCGAGCAGCCATGCTGCTGGAAGAACAAACAGCGCGCGACGGCCGTGGGCTGCACCTCGCAGTCCCGCGAGCAGCGCCAGGGCCAGCACTGGGATAAGGTCTTCGGGGCTGCTGAGGAAGTGCATCAGCCCGTCATAGATCGGGCCCATGCCAGTGGAATTCAGGTGCGCTTCGGCCGCGATGGGGCAGAATGCGATGGCCAGCATCACGGCGAGATAAAGCGGCAGGCGGGACTTATGCGCGGCGCTCATGCGACGGCTCTCCACAGAAAGAAAAGTCCACCTACGGTGACGCCGGCACCGGCGAGGCGCAGGAAGCGTTGTCCCCAATTCCATCGGTGCACGGTCCCAATACCGATGCCAACTGCGTGGAGCAAACCTGTCGCCATGACGAAACCCAGGCTGTAGAGCAGGGCGCTTTGCCCGGGGGGGAGTTCAGTTCCATGGGCGTGTCCGTGAAAGATGGCGAAGACGCCTACCAGCGTAGCTGCCAGCGCCAGAGGCGGACGAAGTTCGAACATTACTGCCGCTCCCAGCAGGATGGCGGAAGCGGCGATGCCGTATTCGATTCCGGGGAGAGGTACGCCTATCAGGCCCAGCATTCCGCCGAAGGCCATCACCATGGGAAATGCAACCGGCAAGAGCCACACGGCGGGAGCGCCGAGCTGCGCCCCCCACAGGCCGACCGCAACCATGGCCAAAACGTGATCAAGCCCGGAGAGCGGATGTTTGAAGCCGGTCAGGAACCCAACGGCTTCACCCTTCTGCACATGCGCAAAGGCAGTTTGCTCCAGTACAGAGCAGCGTGAACAGCACCGCCGACCAGCGAGTCAACATTTCCTGACGCGCATGTTTCATCGGGCACCTCCCAAGAGGATGGCCAGCCGCTGCACCGTCCAGAAAGCACCGAGCGAGCCGACGGTGTAACCGGGAAGAGCTTCGGCCCAGCGCGGCCAGCGCACCTCGAGGATGCGGAAGGCGCGCTCCAACGCGAGGATCAGGAATACGAACGCCAGTTGGCCGATCTCAACTCCCACATTGAAGGACAGTAGCGCGATGGGGAGTTCAGCCTTGGGAAGTCCGGCACTGGTGAGGGCGCTGGCAAAGCCGAAGCCGTGCAGCAGGCCAAAGGCGAAGGCCACGACCCAGGGGTGACGAATGGTGAAGCTGGTTTGGCCGCGCCAGGAGCGCACGATCTCCGGACCAAGAAACAGAATGCTCAGGGCGATGGCCGCGTTGAGGGGGACCATGGGCGCCTCGGCATAACCCAGGGTTGCGATGGCCAGCGTGATGCTGTGGGCGACGGTGAAAGCCGTGATGGTCTTCAGCAGCATCCAGCGGTCTTTCACGATCAGCAGCAGGCCCAGCACAAATAGCATGTGGTCTGCGCCGAAAAGAATGTGGCGGATACCCTGGACGATGAAGGTGCCCATGACTTGCAAGCGGGTCTGTGCAGCGGTGATTTCAACCCACGGCTGCGAGGGATGGACGATGGTGGTCCAGCTTCGTCCGTCGAGCATTTCTACGCGCACGAGCACGTCGGTGATGGTCAGCTGCAGTCCGGGGAATTCGATTCGCTTGCCTGCCAGGCCGTTCGGTCCGGCGTTGATCCAGCGGCGTTCGACGAAGGAGTCCGCGAGTTCCTGCACGTCGGGCTCTCGCACATTCTTCACGTCGTCGGGGACCTGGAGCACGACGGGAAGACGCATTCCGGCCAGAACAGGGGTGCGCCAGAGGAGGCTGAATTGGCCGGGTGAAGTCTCTTTTATCTGTAGATAGGCAGGGCGGGCCTCGTGGGCCCAGAGCGAGGGGACGAGGAACAGAAGCACGGCCCAGAAGGTGTACCGAAATGGGATTTTAGCCAAAATACTTTTACCGCGATTATTTGTTATCAATCAGTTAGACAGAAATCCTGCGCAAGATTTTAATTCTAAACAAGTTATAGCTATCCATGTCAGCCGTAAGCACTTATATGCGCATAATCTTTCACTTTCGTCAAAGCGGTCCCTCGCCTGAGGGCGCCGGAACTTGTTTGGTTGAAGGAGGAACCGGCGCTTGGGCGGCTTGCTTGTCGGAAGGAACAGGCAGAAGCACGGTGTACTTGGCACGCATCTCGGTGTAGGCCTTTTGCCAGGCTTGTTGCTTCTGTTCAGCCAACCAAGCGGTCTTCACATCCGGTTCCATTTCCTCGAAAGCTGGAATTCGCCCTGGAATCACGGTATCGATGTACACCAGGTGCCAGCCATAGCCCGATTCGATCGGCCCCTGCCACGAGCCCGGCTTGAGCTTCTCCAGGGCCACCGCAAATTGCGGTCCGAATTCCTTGGCGATTGCGCTGGGCGCGCGGTCGCCATAATAGTCCTGGAACATGAACGAATCGCCGAGCCGAAGCGGCGAGTTTGGAGTCTTCGGGCTGGCCGGCGATCTTCGTCAGGGCCTTGGCTGCATCTTCTTGAGCGTTCTTGCCGCGCTTGTCGGGCGAAAAGTAAAGATGGCGGAAGCTGTAGCGGCTGGGCAGGGCAAACTTGCTGCTGTTCTTGTCGAACCAGGCTTTCAATTCGGCAGTGGAAGGCTCGTGGGCAGCGGCTACGTCCTCGGCGAGGAACTCCATCTTCTGCGCCATGCGCCGCTTGACGATCTCATCGTCTTTGTCCAAACCCATTGCTAAGCCTTCGCGATAGAGGACCTCCTCGCGGACCCTGTCTTCCACCATGGCTTGAAACTCAGCGGGAGTCGGCTGACGATGCCATTGCGACTCGAAGTACAGGTCCATCTGGCGCAGTTGGTCGAGGCTTAGAGCGATTTGTTTCGACGATTCGAATCCGCCGCGGCCACGCTGGAAGTAAGCATATGCCACGAACAGCAAGAGACCTAACAGCAGAAAATGCAGCAGCGGTTCCCGCAGCCAGGGTTTTAGCTTGGCAAGAAACGATCGGCGAGGTCGCGACTGCTCGATCGCAGGCTGCGCCTCAGCAGGAACAACAGAGAACACACTCATTTGAAACTCGCCAACTCCGAGGCGTCGCACGTAATAACCGGACTTTCTCAACGCCGTCCCGACTCATGCTGAACAGGAAAGCGGTGCTCAACCCGAACAGCAGCCATCCGTTTAGCGCCTCTATCGCTCCCATAAGCTGCCAGTTGCCCTGCAGAAATAGATTCGCGTGTCCGTAGCTTGTCATCGCACTTAGCGAATACAGCATCGCAGTCCGCGGCTCGGGCAGAGCACCGACAAGCAGGTAGGCGGATGCCCAAATGCCTGCCTCTATCGCGTGCAGGCTGGTGGCCAACAGAGTTGTGGCACCCATGACCACCACGAACGTAGCCATGGGATGGCGGTGTTCTATCTCACCGCTGGACGCGCGGCCGATACCTCGACTTATAAGCCCGAGTCCCAGGACATGGATGATCACGGTCATCACTATCAAAGGCGCACCCCATGCCCAGTTGCCGGTCCAACCCAGCTGAGGCTCCGTCAAGAACCTGATGTCTGTTTGAGCAATTATCATCGACGCTTCAACCACGCGCCTCCCAGAACAACGATCAGGATCGCATGGACGACGACTCCCGGCCACAAGAGCAGCCCAACCGCTTCACTGCGAATGCCGATGCGAATAAGGTACAGCATAGCCAGGGTACTGTACGTCAACATCCCATAGAGCGGTTGAACGGCCGAGTTGCCGGGCCAGCAGGCCACACCCAGACCGATCAGAGCAATGCCGGCGAGGCGGCTCATGATAACGCCCGCGCCGCCGATTTCTGAACCGAACAGCAGCCGGACCACGATCGGCGGGTAGACGAGCAGAAGCAGTCCCGTACCCGCCTCCGCGATCGCCGCCAACGCAAGGGCGTTCTTCTTCATGCTCCATTCTTTCTTACTTCTGGCTCTAGAAACGGTTTCGCAAACGCATGACGGGTGAAAGTCGGGGTCCCTCAGTGGCTAAAGCCCTGGCTTTACGGTGCGTCGCGCGGCACAGCTGAAGCTGTGCCCTTTCAAAGCGCGGCCCAAAGCGAGTTTTTCCGCAAGCTGTGAAGCCGTGCCCTTTCAAATCCGGCTTATGAGACTACTTCTACATCTCCTGCTTCACCTTGGTTTCCGCCTTCTGAATCGCTTGGCTCCCCATCTTCTCGATCATGTCTCGTCGCATCTCGTTCGCGCATGGTCCTGGAACTTCTTCTGCTGCGCCGGATCGAGGAGAGGCGTGATCTTGGCATCGATGGCGTTGCCGATTTGCTTCAACTGCTCCACCTTCTCCAGCGGCTTGAGCGAGGTGTTCTTCTTCAGCGCCCCCAGTTGCTTTGCCTCGTCCTGCAGGAAGGGGAGAATCTGCTGTTTCTGCTGTTCGTTCAAGCCCAGTTCGATCGAAAAGGTGTTGAGCGTGGCGGTCAGCGGATTGAGCACGAACTGCGGGCTCGGAATCATCTCGTAGTTGGCGTAGCCGAATTCGTTACTGCGCGCGCCGTAATAAGTGTCGCCCAGCTTGTAGACGTCACCGAGAACGGGTCCTGGGAAATGGTGGTCACCACTTTGCCGCCTTCAATCTTGTACGGCGTAGTGGTTCCCTGGTAGCCGTCGCGAACCGGGTTGCCAACCTAGCTTGGAGTCGTGACGTTCTTGCCGATATGCCAGACGTTGCTCTGGCCTTCGGCAGTGTAGGCGATGCTGAACTGCTCACCGGTCGCGTTGTTGCGCACCCAGAAAGCCTTGCCCACGATCAGGGCCTTCAGTTGCGCATCGCCCAACTGGGTTGCACCCTTTGCCTTGAGGTCGGTCACCGTCATGCCGGGGGCTGCATTCTTGCGGGCCTCGGCGCTGGGGGTGTACCAGATAGGCGAAGACCAGGCGCGTTCCTGTCCGGTGAGCGGAACCACGTCCGGCGGGGTCAAGCCGGCCTTGACGGCCTGCATGAGGGTCCAGCGCGGCGTGGGGATTTCCAGCACGCGAGCGTAGTAGAACGCATGCAGGCTGGCATCGAATTCGGGATCGGTCCACACCGTCTTCAACTCCACCGAGCCGACGTCGTTGGTGTAGGTAGCTTTCTCCAGGTCCACGGTGCTCTTTATCGCCGGAACCCGGCCCGACCACTTGTCAGGCTTGCGGTCGCCGGACCAGGCGACGTCGAAAATCTTTTCGAAGCTCTGGCCGTCTTTGGTCCAGCCCTTGATGATCTGAATGCGGTCGAGATTCGCGGATGTCGGGTCTTTCACCGCCCACACGACGAACGTCGGAGCGATGCCCTTCAGCGGAGGCAGGTCGGCGCCCATAGGTACGCCGTTCGCATACGACTGGTGCACCCAGTCGCTGGCGTTCAGGATGTCCTTGTTGAAGTCCCAACCGCCGAAGAAGCGCACCTTGATGTGAACGCCGCTGGTGCCGAAGGTTTCCTTGCGATACATGGCGTCCCAGAGGGAAGCGCGGGTGTTCTCCTCGGCCCAAACTCCGGTCAGTCCGCCCGGGTTCTCCAGGCGAACGTCAATCGTGCCAAACGCCATAACCCCGGCCATGCGGCGGTCGACGGTTCCGTCGATCTGGGCGTGGCCGCCGTAGAAATTGTCCTGGCGGTACGGGCTGCCGGTGTTGTGGGAATCCGAGCCACCGGCCATGCCGAACTTGTAAGGGTTGTAGCCGCGCACGTCCTGCATGGTGATGCCGTCTTTCAGTGCCTGTCGGCCAAAGCTTCCTTGAATGTGATCGACTCGGCCAACGGTCGGTGGCGCACCGAGTAGGCCGGTGAAGAGTTCGTAGCTGGCGAACTCATCGTTGGGCGAGAGCAAGGGATGGGTCTCCGACTGCCCCTTGATCTGCTTGATCTCGACCAGGCGTTCGTTGCGGTCGCGCGCGGCTGCCCAGGCTGCGTCGATGGGCCTGCCGAAGCTGTCGACGTCGGTGGGATACATCCAGCCGTCGCTCAAGTTCGCATTATGCGAAATGGCCAGCAGTTCGTTGCCTGCCTTCCGCTGCGCGTCCATCCACTTCCACAAGTCTTCGGGGTGCCAGGAGTCCAGAGCGCTGTAGGGCATCGGCGGCACCTTCTCACAATCGCGGAAGAAGATATTGCGATGCAGGTTCCGGTTGTCAGGGGCGGAGGTGTACTCGTACGAGCAGAACGCCGTGAATTTACCGGGATGGTTGTTTTCGTCGGCGATCTTTATGTTTTCTTTCCAGATCGAGCCAGCCACCTCGGGGCTCATCAGAGCTTTCACCGGAGGTCCGGCGAGCATATTCACGAGGTACGTGAAGACCTTCTGAATGTCCGCTGTCTTGGGTCCTTGAGAATAAGAGGCTGTGCTGCGGGCAACTTACTCAGGGCCGATCCCGGCGTGTTGGCTTCTTTCGTTACCCCCACATATTCCGAGTGGTCGGTCACACCCATGAAGTCCATGGGCGTGTCGATCTTGATGTCATAGCCAAGCGGGTGCTTGATGGTCTGGCCCTGAGCGTACTTGAGGGCCTCGTCCGGGCCCGGTGATGCGGTTGCCCATCAGCCAGGCGTCCACCGACCAACTGGTGTGGATGTGTTCCTCACCGAAGTAGGCATTGCGATCGGGATTGCGCTCGACGCGCTGCTCGGCCGGGGCCGGCGCGGCCTGGCCGGCTTGCTGGCGCCGGTTGTGGGGCCTTGGATTTCTTGCACGAAACCAGGGCGCCGATGCTGAAAAGGACCAACACCAAAGCCGCTGTTGCCGCAACTCTCGTCTTCATGAATGCCTCCGTCTTCTGAATGGCACACCAACGATCCCGCGCAGGTGAAGCGCACGCGGGCGCCCTACCCCATAACAACGCTATGGGGTCGAGCCCGTCGCCGCACAACTGAACTGCGGCGTCGAAACTTTCAGAGTGCGAAAATTCTAGATAAGCAGGGGGGCCTGCGCAACCCGCAAAAGTCGTAGGTAAGGACGATTGGCGCAGGTCAGGTACAAAGCACTACTGGTTCGCGGACCAGCGTCGCAAATAAGAGCGGCGCCTCGACCGGCGCCCCTGTATCGCGACCGACGGTCGAGCTTCACCGGCAACGAGCACAGAAGGATTCATACGACTAATAATTGGCGGGGTCGATAACACGCCTTGGCCTACTTGGGTGCCTCGGCCGGGGTGTACCACACCGGCGAAGTCCAGGCTCGTTGCTGAACGGTTGCGGCCACATTCGGATTTGGCGGCAGGTTCAGCTTCGCCGCCCAATAGGTGGACCAGCGCGGCGTGGGAATCTCCAGCACGCGGGCATAATAAGTGACGTGCGCCTTCGGGTCGAAGGAGGGATCGGTCCACTCGCCAATCAACTCTGTCGAACCAATGGAGTTCGTATAGGTTGCAGTCTTGATGTCAACCGTATTGCCGACGGCAGGGACCTTTCCGGTTTTCGGATCGGGCTTGCGGTCTCCGCTCCAGACCACGTCGTACAGGGTTTCCTTGCTCTTACCATTTCTGGTCGAAATCTTGATGATCTGGATGCGATCGAGATTGCCGCTGTCGGGGTCTTTGATGGCGTGAACCACGAACGTTGGAGCGGTTATTCCTGCCTGTGGGACCAGGTCTCCGCCCATGGGCACGCCGCTATCGTAGGCGGCCTTTACCCAATCTGGGTGTTTGGTCATGTCCTTGGGATAACTCCAGCCGGCGAACATGCGAACCTTGATCCGAGTGCCCGACGTGCCGAAGGTTTCCTTCCGCTTGAAAGCTGCGAAAATGGACTCGCGCGTGTTCTCCTCCGCCCAAACGCCGGTCGAGTCCGCCGGAACTGAGAGCGGTCGGGGGCTCGCCACCGACCGACGTCGTAGCGGTGATCACCGTTTTCGGATCGCTGTCCTGGTTGCCGTGCGAGCCCGGGAAGTTGCTCGGCTCGGTCGAGGTAATACCGGAATGGAAGTCGGTACCGGCCTCGATGCCGTACTTGAACGGATTGACCCCCAGCTTCGCCTGCAGCTCCTGTCCCACGCCGTAGGCCTGACGCAGATAGCTTCCGGTTGCGGAATTTGCTTTCTTGTCCGAACCAATCAGATAAAGCCACATCTCAAAATTGGCGAACTCGTCGGTGGGCGAAAGCGCCGGGCTGGTATCACTCTGCCCTTTGGCTTGAATAATCTCGGCCAGCGGTTCGTTGGCCATGCGGCGCTCGGCGTAATCGCGGGTAATCGGCTTGCCCGACATGTCGCGCGTACTGAACATCAGGCCGTTGCTGGCGTTTCCGTTGTGGGGAACGGCGATTACGTCGAGGCCGAGCTTGCGCTGTGCTTCGAGGTAGCGCCAGAGATCTTCGGGGTCCAACGAATCGAATGCCGTGTAAGGCATGGCCGGCCCTTTATTGGCGAAGATCACGCAGCGGTGCAGGTTCTGGAACTGCGGCGCCGAGGTCCACTCAAAGCCCACAAATGTCGTGAACTTGCCGGGCTTGTAGTACTTGTCGGAGATAGCCGCGTATTTCTCCCAAGCCGAGCGCAGCAGTTTTGGGTCGGAGAATTCCGGTAGAGGTTTATTGACAACCGTGGAACCGATGAGCTTTCTGAACGCCTCGCCCGATATCTTGGGATCGGGATTGGTCATCATGGCGTACCACTCAGACTTCGCGAATGGGCCGTTCGGATCAATCGTATCGCGCACCACCCCCAGATACTCGGCGTGATCGGTGACCGCGAGAAAGTCAAGCGGAGCAATTCGCTTCTGCTGCTTACCCATGTATTCCACTGGCTCGCCCATCGCGTATTTGTAGGAATCCTCTGGCGTGGTCCTGGTGCCGAACGCAAAGGCATCCATGGAATAGCCGCTGTGCAGATGAAGGTCGCCGAAGTAGGCGTTCTTGAGTGGATTGCGCGGTGGCCTGGCTTCCGGGGAGGAGGACTGAGCCACTTCTTTCTGCTGCGCGGCGGGTGGTGCTTGGGCTTCCTTCGTTGAACAGCCTACGAAAGAAAAGATCAGGGCTTGCCGAAGCCATTAGTGCAAAAGAACCCGTCCTCTTGGGCATGTGCTTATCCCTTCCTACCATATGCAGACGTTGCTTTCCCCCAAGCTGCCGAATGGGAGGGCGTGACCGCTTTACTTGTGAGCTGTTGAGACGCGGAACAGTATACACGCCTCAAGGCGTGGACGATGTCAGTCCCGCTTGCGCAGAGAGAATAACGAATGGGAGCAAGTCGTGGCACGAATTCCTGGCGTGATATTGCGGCCGTTCCGATTGGAAATCGCGTATGGGCGAGAGGTGGAGATGGGCGGCGGTGTTATCCCCTGGCCCCTCGAGATGCCGGCACAGCCTTTCGTTTGTCACCGTGAGCGGTGATCCGGGTCACCGGAATCGGAGTGATAGACGCGCGATTGTATAATGGTTCGGCGCTCGTCCTGGCTGGATTCAAAAAACGGCACAAGACGGACTTTCGCCTGGGTCTTCTGGTTTTCAGGCTCTCTTCGCCGAAGGAGGCTGGACATGAAATACCGGGCCACGATCCTGGTCCTGATTTTCCTCCCCATCCTAGTAGGCTGCGGTTTTGCCCTCGCCAAATGGCCCATGAACGCTCCTGTGATTGCGGTCCTCGGGGCGGTCATGATCTGGCTAGGCTACACCGGGTATGCCCGCCGCATCGATCAAACCGTAATTCAACCTGACCCCAAGAAAGCGACTCCCGCGCGCATGTACATGGACGGGGTGGACTTCATGCCCACGAGCCGCAACGTGCTCTACGGCTATCACTTCAAGTCCATTGCTGCCGCCGGTCCCATCGTGGGTCCGATTGCCGCGGTTGCGCTCTGGGGATGGCTGCCGTCCTTGCTGTGGCTGACCCTGGGGGTTACCTTCCTGGGTTGGGCGAGCGACTATTCCGCCATCATGGTGGCGGTGCGCAACGACGGCAATTCGCTGTCAGCGATTGCCCACCGGCTGATTGCGCCGCGCGCCCGCGTCATCCTCTTTGTGTTCATCTTCTTCTATCTGCTGTTGCTGGCCGGGGCTTTTGTGGGAATCATGGCCGGCATCTTTGACCCGCGGGCTGACGTCCCCTTCGGCATCTTCATTCTGGCCATCATGGGCCTGCTGATGGGGCAGATGCTCTATCGCTGGAAGATGGACCTGATCGTCGTCACCGTCCTCGCGGTTGGCTTGACGATGGGCGCAATGGCCTGGGGTGCGCGAGGCATGACCTTAGTCAAAGGGACGACTCCTGACGGCAAGCCGGGCGCAGCCGTCGTGTTTGCCGGCCCGGTCAATTCCCTGGTGGAGAAGCTGAATGGAGCCATCAACCAGCTCACCGGCGGGAGGGCTTTGTACACCGTCGTCGATCCCACGAAATCGGATCCCCGCCTGGCGGCGATGACGGTCAATGCCGAAGGCCAGATTGTGCCCAGGTACATGGCCGGCGGCGGCGCCATCAAGATGCTGCCCTCATTCATCTTCTGGTGCGTGTTCATCTTTGCCTTTTCGTATCTGGGTACGGTCTTGCCGATCTGGCGCTTTGCCCAGCCCACAAACTACATCGGCTTCTGGATCACCTTCCTCACTATCGGCTTCTCCGCCTTAGGGGCAGTCGTCGCCGGACTCCGCGGATTGTTGGGGAATACAGTCATGGCACAGGCGGTGACGTTCCAGACGAAGGTGTTTGGGGCCTGGGTTCCCATGACCCAGGCGAAGGATGCCGCCGGCAATGTTCTTCAGCACCTGCCGGCCATCCAGCCGATCTGGCCGATGCTGTTTGTGACCATCGCCTGTGGCGCCATTTCGGGCTGGCACTCGCTGGTCGGTTCCATTGGAACCGCGCGGCAACTGGAATATGAGACCGACGCCTTGCCCGTGGGCGGCGGTGGCATGTTTACGGAGAATGCGCTCGCCCTGCTTGCCCTGGTGGCGGTTTCCATCGCCGGCGGAGCCGGCGCAGGTGCGTTCGCCAACGGCGTGGGCAAACTCCTGGGACTGGTCACCTTCGGCGCCATCGAGCAGGCCTATGGCACTGCGCTTGGCTTCGGCGTGTTCGTGGTAATCGTCTTGACCATGGTGCAACTGGTCTTCCGCGTCATGCGCGTCACCCTGGGCGAATGGCTGGGTGATTTGTGGCTTGGATTCAAGAATCCGCACATTGCCGCCATCATTTCCATGGGCCTGACCCTGCTCCTTGTTCTCAGTGGAACCTGGATCTATCTGTGGCAACTGTTTGGAGCATCCAACCAGTTGATGGCGGCGCTGAGCCTGCTGATCGTCAGCCTCTGGCTAAAGTCGGTGGGACGCAGTCCGCGGTATGCCTTCTGGCCGATGTTGTTCATGTACATCACGACCATGGCAGCGATTGTCGTGACCGCCTACAACCTGTACGCCAGCATCTTGTCGAACCAGCAAATCGCCTCGCAGACCATCAACTTGTTCGGCGCGGTGGCGATGATCGTGGTTGCCATCCTGCTGTTTGCGGCGGCGGTGATCATTGCCTACGACGCCTGGCATGCCTGGGGCCGGCTGAAAGGACCGGCGCAGGTGCAGCCGATGGCGGCGGATTAAGAGGGTTGCTGAAGCTTGCATCGAAGCGTGGGCTTGGTTCAAGGTTCAGACCTGGCGGGCGATGCGTTGAACGGTTTCAAAAACTGCGCGTGCCGTCGACGGCGGCCGCGAGGGCAGCCGCCATTGCAGTTCGAGGTTATTGTTGGTTCTTCGCACTCCGACCCGCACCAGTGGGAGATCTGGGCGTTCGGCTTCGGCCAGCAGCTCAGCGATGTTTGTACCGGAAGAGAGAGCGTAAACCTGGAACCTGGGGTTTTCAAAGGGCACGAGTTGCCACTGCTGCTGCCGAACTTCCTGGACGACGGCCCGGGCGGTCCAGGCTTGCCGGTCAAGAATTTCGACCCGCAGCCTGGGAACGGAACGCAACTCGGTGCGAACAATCAGCAGATCGCGTCTGCCGCGGAGGCGCGAGAGCAGCCACAAGGGCGGAACGTCCCGGGGTTCCATAACCACCAGGACTTCGACTCGACGGAAAGGTTCGCGGGCGTTTTCGATCTGGAGGTGAACGACGGAGGAGCCCAAGCCAGCGCAGTGTGGTTTTTTCTCCGACGAGCGGCAAGCCATCCTGCAGCCATTCCAGGAAGCGGTGGCCTTTGCGTATATTTAGGTGCGTACCGAGCGCAAACCACCCGACGATGGCGATGACGACCACCACGAAGATGGCTAACTCGGTTGACATGGGTTGGACGGATGAGCTAACAAGTCGAGGTTCTCCATTGTACACACCTCATCGCGGAATGGCAGTGGCATGGGCGTAATCACAATGCCCGTAACACGAGGTTGGCGTGACAAAATCCGCGAATTTCTCTACGGGATGATCGGATTCGAGTTCGAGCAGCAGGCCAGGGAAGAGCGGGGAGAACTGGAGTCAGCGTTCATGCTCCTGACCTTGGGGGACATGCTAGGGGTACCCGTGATGCCCCCGCTGTACGCGCTTCGCATCTTACCGTATGCGGTACCTATGATTAGTACCTGGAAACGGAGGATCGTGCGCGAGCGTGACCTCTCCGACCGGGAAGAGTTTCATCTGCACGGGGTGTGAAAACCCCGGGCGCATAACGGGAAGTAAGAAAGTTGGGAATATGCCAGACGATCCAGAGAAGAAGGAAGAAGCGGAAGAGAAACAGGGACTATTCAGCAAGCTGAAGGAAATTGCCTACGGCATGAGCGCGCATGACATGTCGCGCTACGCCTTGCGCACCCGCGCCAGCATGGAACATCTGTTCATCCTGATTACCATGGGGGACCTCATTGGAGTGCCCATCCTCCCCCCCTACTACTCGCTGCGGCTTTTGCCCTACGTCGTGCCCAATATCTCGACGTGGAAACGCCGCATGTTGCGGGAAAAAGACGTATCGGATGCGATGTTCTGAGCCGGCAGCAGCGTTCGCCAGCACCGGTAATTCATGCGAGGCCTTTTCATGTCATTGCGAGAAACGTTCGAAAACAACAAGGACCGCCGCTACATCATGTTCGGCGGCAAGGGCGGTCTGGGCAAGACCACCTTCTCCGCCGCCACAGCCTTCTGGCTGGCGAAAAACGGCCACAAAGTACTGGTTTTCTCCGTCGATCCCCAGGCATCGCTGAGCGACATCTTTCAGCGCGACATTTTTGGCAAGGGTGCGGTCGAGATCATGCCCAACCTGTACGCCCAGGAGGTGGATGCCGACCGTCACATCCACGATTACCAGGAACAGATCCGCAAAAAGATCCGCGACATGTATGGTCTGGATGCCGTGCCCGAGGAAATCGAGCAGTACATTCAGGCGGCATCAGCGGAACCTGCAATGGAGGAGTCCGCCATCTTCGACGCGGTGGTCGATATCGTGGTCGGAGGCGAGTACGACTATTACATCTACGATCTGGTTCCCCTGGGCCACGCGCTCTACTACCTTTCCATGGCCAAGGTGTACGACGAGTGGATCAATCGCATCACCCGTTTGCGCCAGGAGATGCGCGAGCAAGAAGAGATGGTGGCGCGCATCAAACGCCAGAAGACCACCGAAGAAGACCACATCCTGACCGAACTGCAATATATAAAGGACCGCATCAACCAGTCTTCGCGCATATTGACCGACAAGCAGAAGACGGCCTTTTTCTTCGTGGTGGTGCCGGAAGAAATGATTATCCTCGACACCGAAAAGGCGGCCCAACTGTTCTCCAAATTCGATGTCCCCGTCGCCGGATACATAGTGAACCGCGTGCTTCCCGCTGATCTGGCCGGGCAGGTAATGCCGCCCTACCTCCAGAAGCGTCTCGAAATGCAGGGCGATTACCTGCGAAAAATTGACAACGTTTTCGGCAAGCAGGTCATTGGGCGCGTTCCCGAACTCGAACGTGACGTTACCGGCTTGCCCATGATCGAAAAGCTGGCCGATATCATGTACGGCAATGGCAAGAGGTGAGCGGATTATGCCTGAGATAAAAGAAAGCTTCACGGAGTTCGTGGCGGCCCATCCCAGAATGAAGTTCATGTTCTTCGGCGGCAAAGGCGGCGTAGGCAAGACGGTGATGGCCGGCGTCACCGCCCTTCACCTGGCGCGCGAAGGCAAGCGAACCATGCTGGCCTCGACCAACCCCGTGCACAGCCTGAGCGGGCTGCTGGACCAGAATGTTTACGGAGCGCCCACCCCGGTCAGGGACGTCCCCAACCTGTGGGCATACGAGATCGACACCAAGGAAACAATTGAACGCTCCAAGCAGGACATCAAAACCAAGATCCGATGGTTTCTCAAGTTCGCTGAGGTTTCCACCCAGGCCGATGCCTTTGTGGAGAGCGCAACCATGAATCCCGCGTTCGAAGAATCGGCGATGTTCGAGAACATGGTTGACCTCATGTTCAAGAACGAATACGACGCTTACGTCTTCGACACCGCGCCCACGGCCAATGCACGCCGTCTGCTCGGCATGAGCAAGGTGTATTCGCTCTGGGTCAACAAGATGGTGAAGTCGCGCGAGGAGGCGCAGTCTCTGCGAGAACTGCTGTCCTTCACCAAGAAGAAGGAAAAAGACCCGCTGATGGAGTACCTGGTCAGTTTTCGCGAACGTATCTCGCACGCCCGGGAACTGCTCACCGACGACCAGCAAACCGCGTTTTTCTTTGTCACTCTGCCCGAGGCGTTGCCCATTGCGGTGATCAAGCGATTCATCAACTGGTTCCACGATTTCGGTATCCCGGTGGGCGGAGTCATTGTGAACATGCTCATTCAGAAAGACCAGGTCCATCCCGATTCTCCTGAGTTCGTCCGCAACCGTGTGGCCATGCAGGATGGTTATATGCAGGAAATCTGGCGTGACTTCGACAATGTCCGGGCGGTTGTGCCTCTGCTGGATAACGAAGTGCGCGGGACGGAAGCGCTACAGGGAGTTGCGAAATACGTGTTCCCCGTCAAGCAGGAGACAGGTTCTCCAGTCGACGCGGTCCGCTAGCCGTGCCGCTGCACGGTCCCACCTCCAGGAGCGGCAGTCGGTGGAGGCCCTGCGGAAGCTGATGCTTGCTTCGCACCACAGAACCATCTTCAAACCTTGCGACAGCCAAGTGTGCCTCTAAAGAAAATGGAGCCGGAGCTTGCGGCTCCGGCTCCTGGCGAGGCAGTCACTGGAGTGGACGCTGTGCGAACACCCCTGCGGTCCCCTGGGAGAAATTCATCGGGGATGGATCAGGCTGTGCCCTTCCCCTTACGCCAGCCGTAGCCGAGCAAGCTTGCGAGTCCACTGCCCAGCAGCGTGAGCGTACCGGGCTCGGGCGTGGCTGCGATGACTCCAAACAGGCCGTGGTCCTCAATGTGGCCAGAACCGGGAATGCCTGCGGTGAAATACAACTTGTTCGTGTCGCCTGCCGCCCCGCCATTCCCGAAGGTGATGTCCCACAGGCCCATGTTGACAATTGGATGACCGTTAGGGCCATCAAGGGTTGCGATGAGAGCTCCGGTCGCGGGATCGAAAACGTTGATCGTCCCGTCGCCGAAATTCCCTATCAGTAGGTCGCCGCCGAAATGTTCAAAGCCCGCGGGAGCAATGGTCATTCCCCAGGGGGAGTTAAGAGCGCCATGGGAAACCAAACGCTGCATGAGGTTTCCGTTGGTGTCGAAGACATCGACGATACCGTGCCCCGGACCGGCAACGTCGTCGTGCCTGTCCGCATCCTGAACCGCATAGGTCACGTACAGCAGGCCGTTGGCGGCTTCGATGTTAAAAGGAGCGTAACCAGACGGAAGATTCGGATCAGTGAACGAGCCGGAAAGGTTGACCGGGTTGAAGTGGCTGTCGAAGACGTTAATCGCCCCGTTGTGGAAGTCGGTGGCATAGAGAAAGGTCCCCGAGCCGTTGCTGGCCAGAGCAATGCCTTTATAAACGGAGTCGGCTGCCGAGTTGTCTACATTGAGGATCGCGTTAGCGCCCCCTTGCCACGACGAAATGGTTCCATCCTCGGTTGCGAAGATAAAGCGCGCACCATTGAAGTTTGCGTTGTTGGGGTTGAAGACTTGTCCGGTGGGCGCCGCCGGTCCCTGTTGGCCCAGGGGCGGCGGGATGGTCACCACCAGGCCTTGTTTTACCCCGGTGCCGTTGTAGATCGTGGCCAGTCCAGTGTGGTTGTCCGAGACCCAGAAAGGACTCGAAGACGAGAAGGAGACCCCCCAGGGATTAACCAGGTCGGGATCCAGGAAATCTGCGACTCCAGGCAAGTCAGAAACAAGGTTGTGCTGGAAAAAACTGTCGCCGGAGACGGGTGCGGCATACAGTAACTGCGGTGATGCGAACCCAATGAGCACGGCTAACAGCATCAGGCACAGGCATAGGGCCCACTTCCTCAAACTCATGGCATGACCTCCTCAAGATTGATCGATATTCATCGACCAAGCCAATGTAGCGGCCGCGAAAAACGGCGTTGTCATGGCGCTGTAGAAGAGTTGTCAACAAAATGTCACCACGAAGTCGGGACAGCAATCAATCAAAGGACCCACATTGTCACAGAGTTGTGAACGCATCGTTGACTGGCGTCATCAACTGGTATAGCTGTTGATCTCAGGAAGCCTGCCATCATGTGGGGTCGAGGAGAACATGGATAAGGTTCTTGCGGTCGAGGACGATCCTGCGGTGCAGCGTGCGCTGCGCCGGACGTTTGAAAGTGCGGGGTTTGACATCACGATTGCGGACGACGGCACCACCGCCATGGACGTATTTCGCGCTACCATGCCGCGCGTCGTCATTCTGGACTTGCGCCTGCCCGGCCGCTCGGGACAGGACATTTGCCGCGAGATCAAGCGGGTGGCGGCGAGTGTGCCGATTCTTGTTCTCAGCGCGGCCAGCGACGTGGTCGACAAGGTGTTGCTGCTCGAGCTTGGCGCCGACGACTATGTGACCAAGCCGTTCAGCCCGCGGGAGTTGCTGGCGCGCGTCCGCGCCGCCATCCGCCGCCTGAACCAGAGTCCCGACAAGGGCGACACCTTCAGCTTCGACGATGTGGAAGTAAACTTTTCCAGGATGGAGCTGCGCAAGTCGGGAAAGCTGGTTCCGTTGACTCCGCAGGAGTTCAAAACGCTGCGCTTCTTCCTCAACAACGAAGAGCGGGTGGTTTCGCGGGCGGAATTGCTGAACGAGGTGTGGGGATACAACAGTTATCCCACCACGCGCACGGTTGACACCCATATCCTGCGCCTACGGCAAAAGCTGGAAAAGGATCCGGGCGATCCCGTGCATTTCCGCACCGTCCATGGCACCGGCTATAAATTTGTGCGATAAATCTGTTCTGACATCCGGTCCGCTGCAACAGGCTGCAGCTACCGTCGAGGAGGTCCTCCATCCGGCTTAGAACCAAATTCCTGATCGCCATGCTGCTGACCTCCGCCGGACTGACGGCGGTGTCGCTGCTGATCGTGCAGCGCAGCGTGGAGAACCAGGTTCGCCGCAATCTGCGGGTCGATCTGGCCAACTCGGTGGAGACCTTTCGCAATTTCCAGCGCGAGCGCGAAAATTCGCTGGCGCGCTCCGCGGAGTTGATGGCCGACCTGCCAGTATTGAAGGCGCTGATGACCTCGCGTCATGCGCCCACCATTCAGGACGCTTCCGCCGAACTGTTTCGCCTCTCCGGCGGCGACCTCTTCGCCCTGGTGGACCAGTCCAACCAGATTGTGGGATTTCACACGCGGTCCCCGGGAATCACTCAGGAGCAAGCTCAGGAGTTGCGCAACCGAAAGACTGTGACCGGCGATTCCGAACAATGGTGGTTCGCCGGCGACCATCTTTATGAAGTATTCCTGGCGCCGATTTATTTCGGGCCCAGGGCAAGCAACTCGATTCTGGGAACAGTAGCCATTGGCTATGAGATCAACGCCACCGTCGCCCATGAACTAGCCCGTGTGGCTGCCGGCCAGGTGGTGGTGGTATACGCCGGCAAGCAGGTCGTGAGCACCATCAACGCGGCCGACGTAAACCAGTTACAACAGGCTCTGGTGGAACACGACGCCTCCGCGTGGCCGCTGAATGTGAAGCTGGGAAACGAGAGCTTCATGGTCGCCTCGCTCGCGCTCAATCAGGGTGTGCCGCCCGTAACCATCTTTGTCATGAAGTCCTTCGACCAGGCGGCCCGGTTCCTCAGCCATCTGCGGCAGCTTTTGCTGGGAGTCGGTTTGGGCGCCGTGCTGATCGGCAGCCTGCTGGTCTATGTCATCGCCAGCACCTTTACCCGCCCGCTCGAGCGCCTGGTCGATGGTGTGCGCGCCCTGGGCAAGGGCGACTACGCTTTTCCTCTCGATGCCGGAAAAGATAGCGAGGTCGGCGAGGTTACGGAAGCGTTTGCCGGGATGCGCGAGAGCCTGCAGCAGGCGCAACAGCGCCTGCTCCACTCGGAACGGCTGGCCACCATCGGCACCATGGCCAGTTCCATCTCCCACGATTTGCGGCATCCCCTCACCGCGGTACTGGCCAATGCCGAGTTCCTCGCCGAACCCGACCTGCCGCCGCGGCAGCGGGAAGAACTCTATCTGGAGATTCGGGTCGCGGTTCATCGCTTGACCGATCTCATTGATTCCCTGCTGGAGCTGTCGCGTCCCGCGGCATCGCTCAACCTGACCGAGACGGTGATCGAACATTCGGTGAGCCGCGCGATTGAGTTGATTCACGCTCATCCGGAGTTCCACAAGGTCACCGTCGGCATCACCTCAACCGGAGTGCATCAAGCACAGTGCGATCCCCGCAAGATGGAGCGCGTTTTCTACAACCTGTTGCTCAATTCGTGCCAGTCGGTGCAGGCCAAGGGCGGGCACGTGTCGGTCACAGTGGAGAACAGCGGCAATCATCTTGAGGTTTGCGTCATCGATGACGGTCCGGGACTCGACACCTCGATTCGAGACAAAGTGTTTCAGCCCTTCGTGAGTCACGGCAAAGAAAACGGCACAGGATTGGGCCTGACCATTGCCCATAAGATCGTGCAGGACCACTCTGGCCAATTGCTGGTCGCGCAGTCGGCGCCGGGACGCACGGTCATGCGCATTGTTCTGCCGCGCATGGAGGCCATCACCGCCGTCGTCGTCGCGCGCCACGGCACCATGGAAATCTAGACCGTCGGCCTCGGCCCATAACGTCAGTGCACTGAGGTGGCAAATGAAACTCTGCCAGGGATCACAATTTCCGCCTGCGGCGCTCATCACTGCGCTGGCCCTGTCGCTCATACCATGCTCGTTCGCCCAGGGCCCCGCACCCGATGACAACAATGTGTCTGCATCGCTGAGTCAGTTGCAGTCCGAGGTTCGCGAACTGAAGGACGTGGTGCAGCAACTCAAGCAGGAGACCATGGCCAGCCGCGCGGAGATGACCCACCTGCGGCAGGAGCTGGAGGCAGAGCGCGCCGGCCTCAATGCCAATTCCGCTCCCGCCACCGAGCAGGCGGCGGGCACTTCGCCAGTCGACATTCGCATCGGACACCTGGAGGAAGATCAGCAGATGCTCTCCGGCAAGGTCGATGAGCAATACCAGACGAAGGTGGAGAGCGCGTCCAAGTATCGCATCCGCCTGTCGGGGGTGGTGCTGTTCAACCTGTTCAGCAATCAGGGTACAGTCGACAATATGGATGTCCCCACGCTGGCTTATCGCAGCAGCGGTTTCAATTCGTCAGGCTCCTTCGGCGGTACGCTGCGGCAATCGATCCTGGGCTTCGAGGTGTTTGGGCCGGAACTGCTGGGAGCCAAGACCAGCGGCAATGTGAACTTCGATTTCGGCGGAGGTTTTCCTGACATTTCGAATGGAGTGAATTCGGGACTGGTGCGGCTGCGCACCGCCACCATGCGCCTGGACTGGAAAAATACCTCACTCGTGGCCGGACAGGACCAGCTCTTCTTCTCTCCCAACTCGCCGACTTCCTTCGCTTCGTTGATCGTGCCCGCGCTGGCCTATTCCGGCAACCTGTGGGCGTGGACACCGCAAATGCGCATCGAGCATCGCATTGCCTTGTCGGAGAAGTCAACCGTCACCCTGCAGGGCGGAATCCTCGATCCGCTGACTGGCGAGCCTCCTTATTATTCTTACACCTGGTATCGCACACCGCAGGCGGGTGAACTCGCAAGGCAGCCGGCTTACGCGGGGCGGATCGCCTACTCGCATCCCGTGTTTGGGCGCACCTTCACCCTGGGAGCCGCCGGCTACTACAGCCGCGAAAACTGGGGATACGGCCGCGACGTCAACGGCTATGCCGCTATGCTGGATTGGGACCTTCCTCTCGACCGCTGGTTCTCCCTCAGCGGATCGTTCTACCGTGGCCAGGCCATTGGCGGGCTGGGCGGAGGCATTGGACGCAGCGTGCTGTACAGCGGGCCGCTGGTCAATCCCGACAGCAGCGTTCTCCCCCTCAACACCGTGGGTGGCTGGGCTCAGTTGAAATACCGCCCAACCTCGTCGCTCGAGTTCAACGTCGCCTTCGGGCAGGACAACCCCTTCGCCTCCGAGGTACGTACCTTCCCTGACGCTGATAGTTATGGCGATCCCACGCTCACCCGGAATCAAGGCATGCTTGGCAACGTGATTTACCGTCCGCGGTCAGACTTGCTGTTCTCGCTGGAGTATCGCCGCTTGAAGACATTTTCGATTTACAACTACAACTCCACCGCCGGGCAGGTCAACCTGGGGATGGGAGTCTTGTTCTAAGGAGCATCTTGTCGGGATATCAAAAGTTCGCACTCGCTCTGATTGTCGTATTCGGCGCACTGGCTGGGCGCTCGGACGCGCAGGGCGTGACGGTGACCGGCCGCATTACCGCCTATGGCGCCGCGCCTTCCGCGGGAGGCATCTCCGCCGTGGTGTGGCTGGTGCCAACCGGACAGCCGATCAATGACCCGCCTGCATTGCCGCCGGGCGACGCCGTGCTCCGCCAGAAGAACAAGGCTTTCGAGCCTCACCTGCTAGTCGTCACCAAAGGCTCGACCGTGCAGTTCCCCAACCTCGATCCCTGGTTCCACAATGTGTTCTCGCTGTTCAACGGCAAAAAGTTTGACTTGGGACTTTACGAGGCGGGCACCACCCGCACCGTGCACTTCGATCGCGAAGGAGTCTCCTACATCTTTTGCAACATCCATCCCGAAATGAGCGCAGTCGTGGTGGTGGTCCCGAGTTCCTACTATGCAGTGGTGGCAAAGGACGGGGAGTTCTCCATTGCCGGCTTGCCGCCGGGCCGTTACAGGCTGCACCTGTGGAGCGAGAACGCGTTGCCCGAAACCCTCGACGCCTTATCGCGCGACGTGGAACTCAACGGAACCACGCATTCGGTGGGCACACTTCACGTCCGCGAAACCGGCATGGCCAAAGCCCAGCACAAAAACAAATACGGTCAGGACTACGAACCACCATCACCCAACAATCCCGTCTACGCGCAACCGTAACCCGCCGGCGTACCGCGGAACTTGCGCAACCGCCTAATCGTCATCGAAGAGCCACACCTGTTCTGATCGGCCGTCACACCGCGCCGGCTACTTGCGAGTGGCCGTGGAACGCAATGGGATGGGCGGCGTGTCGTGATCTTCAAACGCTGCCTGCCGCTCGGCCACTTCGGCGTGCGGCAATTTCTCCAGAAGCCTCACGCAACGGTTCCAGCGAAGGACCGCCTCTTCGTTGCCCGCCGGTCTGATCTTTTCGGCCGCTTCGAAATGCCGCATCGCTTCCTCGATCAACGCCTCTACCACGTAAGACGGCCGGCCGACCCGCATCTGTGCCTTGCCGCGCCGCTCTGACAGAATGCCGAGATAATAATGCTGCGCGTAAGCATCGGTGAGGCGCCGAAACATCGATTCAGCCTCGGCATAGCGATCGGATGACTCGCCAACGAACTGGTCCGTGATGCTCAGACCCAGCAGCCGCAGAGCCGCCTGGTCCTCCGCGTCGGCCGCAAGAATGTCATGACAGATGGACTCTGATTCTTCCGGCTCGTTCAGGGAACGGTAGAGCTGTGCCTTGGCGAGGGCCTGCGCAATGCCGTCGGCTGAGATGGTTTTGAGCTTGCGTTCCATGGGATCCTCCTGACCTGTTTAGATTGCTGCCCGGCGTCCAACCGAGATAATCCCCATGATTGCAATGCCAGGGTTACGGCACACTCCACAATAACCAGGCGGCCACGACCGAGCCCACGACAGCTCCCCCGTAACACAGTGTAAAAATTATTTCATTCAGATGCTTTACTTGAAGTCCGTCATACAAGGTGTATCGGAACCGGTGTGCCCAGTGAAATAAGGGTAGGGAGCAAAGAATCAACAGGTAGATACGCACCAGCGGCATCCGCAGGAGTGACATTACGTGCTCATAGCTTGGCGCTTGCACCCATCCCAGAGGAATGGCCACCCCGAAGAGGAACAGATGCACCGGAATCAGCAGGGCGGCAACTACTCCGCCGGCGCTGAATAGCATCCAGAAGAAAGCCTCGTTGGATTGTTTCGCCATCTCTTTTCCTCGCGGACCCATCACCGCAAAAGCAGCCACGCCACCGCGGCCGACACGATAACCCATGCCACGTAACTCGGCGCCGCCACCAGGAAGTCGGGCACTCGCTTCCCTCCCAGGCGCACCGGCATGGCGCTGGGCGCAAGATTGAACCACGTGACCGCATGAAAAACGACAAAGAACAGGCTGATCACATTCAACCCCAGGACCGCTGGATTGCGCATGCTCTGCAGGTAGTGATCATAGGCGGCCGCACCTTGACGCAACGCATGGATCAGCAGAAGCGTCTCGACGACGAACAAAGCGACGAAGACACTGCTGATTTCCCGCAGAATGAATTTTAGATAATGCCACTCGCCCAGCCACCAGTACACGGAGACGGGCGGCCGGTACCATCGCGGATGGAACGGCTTGTAGCCGGTCGATTTCTTTGGCGGTTCCAGGGTCGATGTCGACATTAGGTTTTGTCCTGGCCTCGCGGCATCACAAACGATTTCAGCCAGCTCACCACCGCTGCCAGCTTGTATTGTTGAATCGCGCCGGCGGGATCGACGTGCTTAGGACAAACCCGCGTGCACTCGCCGACAAACGTGCATCCCCATACCCCATCCGGATGGGCCAGCAGTGCGGTCCGCTCCGCCGCGCCTTGGTCCCGGGAGTCCATGTTGTAACGTTGCGCCAGCGCCAACGCCGCCGGCCCAACAAAGATTGGATCCAGTCCCACCACCGGACACGCCGCGTAGCATAGTGTGCAGTTGATGCACATGCTGTACTGCTTGTAGCGGTCCATCTGCTCCGGCGTCTGCAGGAATTCACCCGACGGCAGCTCCGCTTCATCCTTGCGGATCAGCCACGGCTTCACCTTCTTCAGCTTGCTGAGGAAGTCGCTCAGCTCCGTCACCAGGTCGCGCACCACAGGGAAATAGCGCAGCGGCTCGACCCGAATCTTCCCGCTCCCCTGGTTCGCATAGTGCGACAGGAAAGTGGCGCAAGTCAGCTTGGGTTCGCCATTCACCATCATGCCGCAGCTTCCGCAGATCCCCATGCGGCAGGACCACCGGTAGGTCAACGAACCATCCACGTTGTCTTTCACGTGGTTGAGCGCGTCCAGCACAACCCACTCTTTGTGAACCGGCACTTCGTAGCACTCGTAGTGTGGCTGCTCATCCTGTTCCGGCGAGTAACGGGCAATTTCGAGAGTGATTTTTTCAGCCATCCTAATTTTCTGGTTGTACCGTCTTGGCCTGCGACTGCCCCTGCTGACCGTAAACCCGCTCCCCGGGCGGCCAGCGTGTGATCTTCACCGGCGAATACTCGACCCGTGACGAGCCATCCGGGTTCCGGTAAATCAACGAATGCGCGAGGTAGCGCTGGTCATCGCGTGCGGGATAATCGGTGCGCTGATGAGCTCCGCGCGATTCCCGGCGATGCCGCGCACACTGCACGATGGACTCGGCCACATCCAGCATGAAACCCAGTTCCAGCGCCGACTCCAGCTCGGTGTTGAAGGTCCGGCTGCGATCGTCTAGGTTTACGTCGGCAAATCGCTGCTGCAGTTCCGCCAGTTTGCCGCCGGCTTCGGTCAAAACCGACTCTTCGCGATAGATTCCGGCGCTCCTCTCGACGGTTGCCTGCATCTCGTTGCGTATCGTGGCTATGCGCTCGCGGCCGCCGCGTCTTGTTCAAGTAGCCGGACTCCAGCCGCCGCTCTTCGTCCAGGACCTGTGCCAGCACCGTTCCATCAGCAGGCCCTTGTCGGGATGCGAACTCTGCGGCGGCCCTTCCGGCGCGCGCACCAAAGACCAGGCACTCGGGCAGCGAATTCGAACCCAGCCGATTGGCGCCATTGATGCTGACGCATGCTACCTCGCCCGCGGCAAACAGGCCGGGAAGCGGCGTGGCTCCGTCAATGTCCGTACTGACGCCGCCCATCATGTAGTGCACCACCGGACGTACCGGGATCAACTCCTTTACCGGATCGATGTTTTGATACTTCAAGCAGAGCTCCCGCACAAAAGGCAGCCGCGCATTGATGAGCTTTTCTCCCAGATGCCGCAGGTCGAGATGAACCACGTGTCCGTGCGGAGTCTCGATCGTGCGCCCCTTCTGAAATTCCTTTACGAACGCCTGCGACAAACGATCGCGCGGGCCCAGTTCCATCGAGCGCAGCACCGGCTTGGGCTCGGGCCTTCCCAGGTTGTAGTCCTGCAGATAGCGGTAGCCATCCTTATTGAGCATGTAACCGCCCTCGCTGCGAGCGGCTTCAGTAATAAGGATGCCGGTAAATGGGAGACCGGTGGGATGGTACTGCACGAACTCCATGTCTTTGAGCGGCGCGCCAGCCCGAAAGGCCAGTGCCATGCCATCGCCGTTCTTGATGTTGGCGTTGGTGGTGAAGGGAAAAACCCGGCCGCATCCGCCGGTGCACAGGATCACCGCCTTCGCCAGGATCGCCTGGATCTTGCCCGACATCAGCTCGATCGCGACCACCCCCTGCACCCGTCCGTCATTCACCAGCAGCCTGGTCACAAACCACTCGTCGTAGCGGGTGATGGGATCGAACTTCAGGGTGGTCTGAAACAGGGTGTGGAGCATGTGGAAGCCGGTTTTGTCGGCCGCAAACCACGTGCGCCTCTTCTTCATTCCCCCGAAAGCGCGAACCGCAATGTGTCCGTCGGGCTCGCGATTCCACGGACAACCCCATCGCTCCAACCGCAACAGTTCCACGGCGCTTCTTTGACGAACGCTTCTACCGCATCCTGATCGCTGAGCCAGTCGCCGCCCGAGATAGTGTCGTAGGCGTGTTCATCGAGACTGTCGTCTGCTTTGGCCACCCCAGCCGCGCCGCCTTCCGCCGAAACCGTGTGGCTGCGCATGGGATACACCTTGGAAACGACAGCGATGCTGAGCTTGGGATCGACTTCGGCGGCGGCGATGGCGGCCCGCAGGCCCGCGCCACCCCCACCAACCAGCAATAGGTCATGCGACGAAACGTCCATAGTGAACCATGAGCCGACCCCGAGCTGCGCAGCCCCCGGACCGGGCTCAAGTGCCGCAAATTCTCTCGCTAACCAGCTCGCAATGCAAATGGAATCTTCCGCCCCCACAAACACAGTCCGCGGCTCACCTGGACTGCGCGCTGCGCGAAATCAGTTCGCCGGGGAACCCTGCTGCGCGAACGAATCCAACCATCAGTCCAGCACATGTGAAATTCCTGAACCCTTGGCGCTGTGACTCGGGTCGGCACTCATCGCAAGGCGTCGGGCGGCACGGAGTCGCGCAACTGCACCACTACCACAGCTTCCGGCGAATCAAGCTCGGACCGCAGACGCAGCGCCTCTTTGAGAAGTGGCGGTTAGAATCCTCGGACACGTCGCCTGGTGTTCTTGTGTTTCCCGGTCGCGGCGGGCGGCCGCTGTGGGTCGGCTCGTTTCTACAGAAACGAATTCAGCCTATTGCTAAGGCACTCGGCATTACGGTTCCGGTGACGTTTCAAGTGCTGCGCCGGTCATGCACCACGCGCAACCAGAAACACGGAACGATGAAAGATGTGCAGGCGCACATGGGACACGCCTCCATCGAAACATAGGCGACGTTTACATGATGGAGATACCCGAGAGTGTGGCGCGGATGGTTGAACTTGATGAAGCCGACGTGCTGGGTTCTGTGCAATGATGTGGCGTTATGCCTGCAATTGCCTACATCATTTCTGGTACATGTCCGCAAGTGATTGAAAATGGGGGCCCTGGGCAGAGTCGAACTGCCGACCAACGGTTTAGGAAACCGCTGCTCTATCCATCTGAGCTACAGGGCCACTCGTCGTAACAGGTGAGACTGCTTTAGTTTACAGCAGCCGTGATTTGTGAAGGGTTCGTTTTCTGTTGCCCAATCGTTGCTCAACCGCGCGCCCGGCCAATGAAACTAATTATGCGCAGAGCTCTCTCGGCGGCCATGTGGTTTAGTTCCGTTCGGAGGTAAAACGGAGATTCTGGAAAAATGTCCCGCCCTACCTTACCGTAGTACGGAGCACCGAAGTTAGGGTTGACTTGGCTGGGGCACCTTCCCTCACTTGAAACAAGAATTAAGTTGGCCACCACGCGGAATGGAAGTATCATTACCGCCATTGGGGCAAAATGGAATGTTGGCAGAGATGTGATAAAAGGAGGACAGAGAATATGCCGTATCTGGTAGCAAAGCGCGGTCTTGTCGCCCTGTTCACAATCGTGATTCTGGCGAGCTTCTCAGTGGTTGTAAAGGCAGATATCGTTGTCGGTGACGACGTCAATACATTCGGCAGCTTTCTCGCAGGTCCGAATGAAACCACCTTTGCAGTGAACGTCGCAACTTTTCTCACGTCCGGTCATGCCACAAAGAACCTGCTGCTCTTTGAAGCGACTCCCGGAGACGGCAGCCGCAATTATGCCCCGAACGTTCTGACTGCCTTGGGCTCAGCTGGCTACAATGTGACCGTTACCAGCAATTACGCCATGTCATTAAGCGGTTTCGACGCGGTCTTTGTCGCGGAACAGTATCCCAGCATTACCTTTGTAAACAACAACTCGCTGATTAATTTCGCCAACAATGGCGGCGGTGTGTACCTTGTCGGAGGAGTGGGGCCGAACCCCGTGGTCGAGGCTGCCGGGTGGAACACGTTTCTCACTAACTACGGCCTCGCCCTTGCGCCCACATACAACGGCTTCAGCAACTTTCCGATTACAAGCCCGAACCCGATCTTCAACGGAGTAACCTCCCTCAACGTCGGAAATGGGCAATCCATCATCGATCTGTTCACGAACCCGAACGCCCAGATCGTTCAGACCTTCATGGACCAAAATGTCGTTGCGATTGTGCACGTGCCGAGCGGCCCGGTTCCAGAGCCTGGAACGCTGGCTCTTCTCGGCACCGGTCTGGTCGGAGCCGTTGGCGTATTTAGTCGCAAGATCAACCTGTGATTGCATTGACTATTGGATCCTAGAAGGCCGGGGAGTTGATCCCTGGCTTTTTCTTCTGTCCGTCACCGCGCCTTATCCCTCATCAATAATAGAGACGTTGCCCATTAATTGCCGATTGAGCGCAGTTCATCCCGACTCGGATGACGTATTCGGTCTGTAAGTATTGATACCACGAGTGTGCCCAGTGGAAAGTTGCTCTAGGAAACCGCTGCTCTATCTATCCATCTATCTGAGCTACAGGGCCACACGGAGAAGCACACTTGTCGATCGGGCACCGGTCGCAGAAAGCGCCAACTGGAGTTGGACGTCTCACGCAGCTCTGCCGGCCACCGCTCCGGTCAACCGCTACGGCAACTCCATTCTAGCAAGCGCCGCACCCTTCCCGCCCAGCCTGATGGAAATGCGCCGGCTCATACTTCGCCGGGAGACATCTCGTCCACGTAACACCACACCCAATTCTCGCCCGGCTCAATTGAGCGCATCAGCGGATGGGTGGTGGCGTGGAAGTGTTTGGTCGCGTGTTTGTTCTTCGAGGAGTCGCAACAGCCCACGTGTCCGCACTCCAGGCAAAGCCGCAGGTGGACCCAGGTGTCGCCCGTCTTTACACAGTCTTCACAGACATGCTTCTTAGTATGCGTGATCTTGATCTGGTCCAGGTGAGTACATTCGCTTGCCATAATATCATGGTTGTTCCCTTCAGCGCTCCAGCGCTTTTCGATCCCAGCCAGCCAGGTTGGCGGCCGCTTCGTATGTGGTTTGCAGAAAATCGAGAAGCGCCTGTCGCGGAGACTTCGCGTTGCGCACGTCATCGTACAGCAGCAGAAATTCCTTCAGCTCAGGATGGTAGAAAGCTTGCGCCGGCTGAATAGGCTGTTCCGCGAAGCTTGCCGGCTCAGGCGCTGCGTAAGCGTAAAATGCCGGGCCGCTCACCACTCCTCCTCCCGGCCAGAGCCCGGCGCTGCTCACTTCGTGCGAGTAGGCTTCGCGCGTGATGCTGTCAGCCCCGGGCCGCTCGGGAGCGCGCCTTCCCGAAAATCGCGTTACCGCCAGGTCGAAACTACCCCAAAAGAAATGAACCGGGCTGGACTTGCCGATGAAGCCCGCCCTGAACTCTCTGAGCACAGCATCGGCCCACGAGAAGATGTGCCAGAAGCGATCCACCGCCTCGCGATCGTAGGAGGCATGCACCGTGTCCAGCTCGAATCGCGTGGGATTGGGTATTTCCACTGGCATGGACCAGATCTTCACCTCCACTCCAAGATCGGCGAGCGTGCTCATCACTTCACGGTAGAAATCGGCAACCGTTTGCGGACGCAGTGGCAGCCTGCGTGTCTGGCCCTGGCTGGTGGTGAAAACAAGGTCGTGGTCGATGAAGTCGAAGCGCATCTCCAGCGTGCCGCCGGGTAGTGCATCGCCGGAGTGCCCATTCCTCGCGAGGTAAGTTGGAAGGTTACATTCCACCAGTGGTTCACCAGCGGCGTAAGCCTGAGCTGGATCTTGCCGATCACCTGCATCCACATGTGCAGCGTGATCTGGGTATCTTTCCATTCGTCGTAGGGCAGCGCGGGCAGGTTCGCACCGCTGGCTTGGTCTAACGTTCTCGCTTCCACCTTCATGGATGTCCCCATTTCA
This sequence comes from uncultured Acidobacteriaceae bacterium, assembly GCA_963798275.1. Classification (GTDB taxonomy): domain Bacteria; phylum Acidobacteriota; class Terriglobia; order Terriglobales; family Acidobacteriaceae; genus CAWCTB01. The sequence continues at coordinate 66,162 of CAWCTB010000015.1, read as the reverse complement.
GCGCTGGCCGGGAATGCCGGCTGAGTCTACAGTTGGCCATTACTAAGGATGTGATGCATCTGCGGAGGTTGCAGAAAGCTCATTAATGGGCCTGCAACACATTTCTGGGGAATGCAGCGCCGCTTAGGTTTGACGGTCGAGATGCACGCGATGCTCTTGCTCGAAGCGCGAAATGTCCGCCTCGTGCGCCAGGGTCATGCCGATTTCGTCCAACCCGTTCAGCAGCCGGTGGCGGCGGAATTCGTCGATCGCAAACGTTTCCGACAAGCCGAACTCGTCGGTGATCGTCTGCTCTTCCAGATCGACGGTCAACGTGTACGGGCGGTGATGGTGAGCGTGCTCTGCGATCCTCTGCACCGACTCTTCGCTCAGTTCCACCAGCAGCAATCCGTTGTTGCCGGCATTGATGCGAAAGATGTCCGCGTACGAAGGCGCGACGATCACGCGAAATCCGAACTCAGCCAACGCCCAGGCCGCGTGCTCGCGCGAGGAGCCGCAGCCGAAGTTCTTGCCCGCCACGAGAATAGTGGCATCGCGAAAGTGTTCCTGGTTCAGCACGAAGTCTTCGCGATCGCGGCCATCGGGATGATAGCGCCAATCGGAGAACAGGAACTTGCCGAAGCCGGTGCGCTCGATGCGCTTCAGGTGCTGCTTGGGAATAATCTGGTCGGTATCGACGTTCTCGCGGTACAGCGGCGCCACAATGCCGGTATGTTTGCGAATCGGCTTCATCGCTATCCTTTGTAGTGCCAGCCGCGCACGTCGACAAATCGGCCGGCCACCGCCGCTGCCGCCGCCATCGCCGGACTCACCAGGTGGGTGCGGCCTTCTCTTCCCTGCCGCCCTTCGAAGTTACGATTGCTGGTTGAGGCGCAACGCTGCTTGGGCGCCAGAATATCCGGATTCATGCCCAGGCACATCGAACATCCCGGCTCGCGCCACTGCGCACCCGACTCTATGAAAATGAGATCCAGCCCTTCCCGCTCCGCGGCCTGCTTCACGGCTTCCGATCCGGGCACCACCAGCACCGTCACATCGGAATGAACTTTGTGCCCGTGGAGCACAGCCGCCGCCGCGCGCAAGTCTTCCAGCCGCCCATTGGTGCACGAGCCGATGAACACGCGGTCGAGCGTGATGTCCTCGATCCTGGTTCCGGGATTCAGCCCCATGTACTGCAGCGCGGCCATCATCGCCTGGCGCTCCGACTCGTTGCGCGCCTCGTCGAGTTGCGGAACGCTTGCCGTAACGCCCACCGACATCCCCGGATTGGTGCCCCAGGTCACCGTCGGCTCCAGCTTCGAGCCGTCGATGTGCATCTCGCGATCGAACGCCGCGTCGTCGTCGGTCGTCAGCTTGCGCCACTGGCTGATGGCTTCCGCCCACGCACTGCCCTTCGGCGCGTACGGCCGACCCTCGATGTACGCGAACGTCGTCTCGTCCGGAGCCACCATGCCAGCGCGAGCGCCGCACTCAATGCTCATGTTGCACAGCGTCATGCGCTCTTCCATGGTGAAGCCGCGAATCACTTCGCCGGCATACTCGATGACGTGTCCGGTTCCGCCGTCGGTGCCCAGCTTGCCAATGATGTGCAGGATCAGATCCTTCGCCGACGTCCCCCGCGGAAGCTTCCCTGAAGTCGTGATTCGCATGCTGCGCGGCTTCTTCTGCGACACACACTGCGTCGCCAGCACATGCTCCACTTCCGACGTGCCGATGCCGAAGGCCAGCGCGCCAAACGCACCGTGCGTGCTGGTGTGGCTGTCGCCGCAGACCACCGTCATGCCCGGCTGGGTCAGCCCCAGCTCAGGCCCGATCACATGCACAATGCCCTGCCGCCCTGAACCTATATCGAACAGTGGAATCCCTACCGCCTCGCAATTGCGCCGCAGCGTCGCGATCTGCTGTGCCGCGATCTGGTCCTTGATGATGAAGCGGTCGTCAGCCGTCGTAGGTATGTTGTGATCGATGGTTGCGAAGGTGAGGTCAGGCCGGCGGACCGGGCGATTCGCCAGCCGCAATCCTTCAAAAGCCTGGGGAGAAGTTACTTCGTGGACCAGGTGCAGGTCGATGTACAGCAGCGTGGGCTCGCCGGGATGCTCCCGCACGACATGCGCATCCCACACCTTCTCAAACAGCGTTTTGGACTTCGACATGCCTACCTCAGACGGCATGGTACGACATATGCATCTGCAGCAGGTCGGTCATGGTCTCGACCACCGTCTGCCCGATGGCATCGGTCGGGCGAAGCACGGCGCTTCTTGCGGCCGATCAGGTCTTTGCTTACCAGCCCGCGATAGAGCACGCGTTGCACCGACTGCATCACCTTGCCGGCTTCATCCAGCAGCCCTGCCGAGTATTGCAGCAGCATCCCAGCCGACTGGATGGCTCCAAACGGATTCGCCAGGCTCAGCCCCGCGATGTCCGGAGCCGAACCATGAACCGGCTCATACAATCCGACTTTGCCGCCGATGCTGGCCGAAGCCAACATCCCCAGCGATCCGCTGATGACCGACGCTTCGTCCGACAGGATGTCGCCAAACAGATTTTCTGTCAGCACCACGTCATAGCGGGTCGGCGTCAGCATCAACTGCATCGCGAAAGAGTCCACGTAGGCGTGCTCCAGCTTCACTTCCGGATACTGCTTGCCAACCGCCGTCACCGTGCGCCGCCACAGTTGCGACGTCTCCAGCACGTTGGCCTTGTCCACCGACGTAACCAGCTTGCGCCGTCGCCGCGCCTCTTGAAATGCGATATGCGCCACCCGCTCGATCTCATCGGCGTGGTAGCGCATAGTGTTGTACGCCGAATGGCCTGCTTCGTCGATGGCGCGCGGCTGCCCGAAATACAGGCCGCCCAGCAGCTCCCGCACAATCAGAATGTCCGCTCCGCGAATCACGTCCTCCCGCAGCGGCGAGCAGTCCAGCACTGCATCATAGGCCTTCACCGGCCGCAGGTTCGCGAATCCGCCCAGCGCCTGCCGCAGGGCAAGCAGCCCCGCCTCAGGACGCTTCTCTCCCGTAAGATTGTCGAATTTCCGGTCGCCCACCGCCCCCAGCAGCACCGCATTGGAGTCCAGACACGCCGACAAGGTCCGTTCCGGCAGCGGCGTTCCGAACTGTTCGATCGCACTGCCCCCGATGGCGTGCGTCGCAAACCGGAAATCATAGCCGCAGACGTCCGATACCGCCTGCAACACAGCCACTGCCTGTTTGGTCACCTCCGGGCCGATCCCGTCGCCCGGCAATACCACCACCCGCAACTTCATGTTGTCCTTAACTCCTCAGCCCCTGGGCAGTCTGACTCTCTGCCATCCCTGCCCGTTGAGCGAACAACATGGCCAGCAGGTCCTGTTCATACACGTGCTTCTTGCGATCGGCCAGGCGAATGAACTCCTGGTAGATGCAATTGATCTCTTCGTTCGACAGGTCGTGGCCCATTTCCTTGAACTTGTAGGCCAGCGCGTGACGACCCGAATGCTTGCCCAGCACGATGCGGTCGGCCGGAATGCCCACCGTCTCCGGCGTCATGATTTCGTAGCATAGCGGATTGCTCAGCACGCCGTGCTGGTGAATGCCCGCCTCGTGCGCAAAAGCGTTCCGCCCCACGATGGCTTTGTTGGGCTGCGTCTCAAAGCCCAGGATCTTGCACAGCAGCCGGCTCGCCGCGTAGATCTCCTGGTGATTCAAGCCGGTCGTCAGACCGTAGCGATCGCCGCGCACATGCAGCGCCATCGCCACTTCTTCCAGCGAAGCATTACCGGCACGCTCGCCGATGCCGTTGACCGTGCATTCCACCTGCCGCGCCCCCGCCTCCACTCCGGCCAGCGAATTCGCTACAGCCAAGCCGAGGTCATTGTGGCAGTGAACCGAGATGGTAACGTTCTCGATTCCCTTCACCCGCATCCGGATGGTGCGAATCAGCTCGTAGTACTCGGTTGGGGTGGTGTAGCCCACGGTGTCAGGAATGTTCAGCGTGGTGGCGCCGGCGTCCACCGCCGCCTGCAGAACATCGCAAAGAAAGCCAACGTCGGAACGCGTCGCGTCTTCGGGAGAAAACTCGACGTCGGTGCACAGCGAGCGCGCATAGGCCACCATCTTCGAGGCCTGGCGCAACGCTTCGTCGCGCCCAATCTTGAGCTTGAACGCGAGGTGAATGTCGGAAGTCGCAAGGAACGTGTGAATCCGCGGCTTGGACGAACGGCTCACCGTTTCCCACGCCACCGCAATGTCCTTCTCGACGCAGCGCGCCAGCGCCGCAATCGTCGGACCCTCGACCTCGGTAGCAATGCGGCGCACCGCATCGGCGTCTCCCGTCGATGCCACCGGGAAGCCCGCTTCGATGATGTCGACACCCAGCCGCTGCAGTTTGCGCGCGAGCACCAGCTTCTCTTCCCCATTCATGCTGCATCCCGGGGCCTGCTCGCCATCCCGTAACGAAGTATCGAAAATCAATACACGGTCTCGATCCAACACTTGCCTCCTAACCGAGTTATCCCTTTACGCTAGGGCCTGTTGACTGATTAGTCAAACTAATAACTCTTGCAAGATAATTAGCATTCATGATTAAATCAGTTTCGCTTATGCTGTTGTGAACAGGATTAACCATGGAACTCTTCCAGCTGGAGACCTTTCTCGCCGTGGCCCGCGAAAAGAGCTTCTCCCGCGCCGCCGCACGCATGCATCGCACCCAATCTGCCGTCAGCCAGACCATTTCGAAGCTGGAAGAGGACCTCGGCGAACGTCTCTTCGACCGCTCCTCGCGCGATGGCTCCCTGACCGACGCCGGCCGCCTCCTGGTCTCCTACGCCGAATCCCTGCTCAACGTCCGCTCCGAAGCGCGCGACGCACTGCAGGAATTGCGCATGCTGCAGCAGGGAAAACTGGTCCTCGCCGCCAACGAATTCACCTCGCGCTACCTGCTGCCCGTGCTCCATCTTTTCCACCGCATGCACCCCATGATCCGCATCCAGGTCATGCGCATGCTCGCCCGCGAAGTCCCCAGCAGCGTGCTCAACCACAACGTCGAGTTCGGCGTGCTCTCCTTCCGCCCCGACGACGAGGACCTGACTTCCCTGGTGCTGTACCGCGACGAGCTGGCCATGGTCGTCTATCCGCGCCATCCTCTGGCGACCGCCAGGCACGTCCAGATCAAGGACCTCGGGGCTGAGTCGTTCATCGCTCACAGCGTCTTGTCGCCTTACCGCGAGAAAGTCATCCAGGCCTTCAAGAAGCATCGCACCACCCTGCACATGAACATCGAGGTGCCTACCATCGAGGACATCAAGCAATGGGTCCAAATGGAGGTCGGCCTCGCGCTCGTGCCCCTCATCTCCGTCGAGAACGAAATTAAACGCGGCGACCTGGTTCACGTTCCCGTGCCGGAACTGGCCTTCGAACGCAAAATCCGCATCGTGCACCGCACTGGCAACGCTCTCTCCCATGCCGGTAACGCCTTTCTTAAAACCTGCAAAGCACTCTCACAACAACCGGGGTCGCGCTACCTCCTCCATCCCGAACGCTGATCCCCTCAACTCTGCGGGGGCCCATCCTTCCCCCTCCTTTGGGAAACGGTGGGAAATAATACATTCACACAGCCACGCGCTTCTTCCCCGTCGCGTACGTCAGCCACTCCTCATGCTTCGGATCGTCTCCCGCGGTCGCGGCAAAGAAAGCCCGCTGCAACTCCGCCGTAACCGGCCCGCGCTTGCCGCTGCCAATCGGCTTGCGATCCACCGAACTGATGGGCGTCACTTCCGCCGCAGTCCCGGTGAAGAACGCTTCATCCGCGACCTCTAGCTCCTCCAATCGAATCTGCCCCACCAGCACCTTGTAGCCCAGGTCGCGCGCCAGTGTGATGATCGAATCGCGCGTGATACCCATCAGCACGTGATCGCGCTCATCGTTGGTCAACACCACGCCATCCTGCACCAGGAAAAGGTTCTCGCCCGATCCCTCGGCGACAATTCCCTCTTCATCGACCAATAGCGCTTCATCGAAGCCACGCTTCACCGCATCCTGCACCGCCAGCATGGAATTCAAATACTGGCCGCACGCCTTGGCCGTCGCCGGCATGGCCAGCGAGCTGAACTTCTTCCAGCGCGACACGGTCACCGCGATTCCCTTCTCCAGCGCCCCATCGCCCAGATACGCACCCCATGGCCAAGCAAGAATCGCCACTTCGACAGGGTTCTGGCGCGGATGCACCCCCAAGCTGCCGCTGCCATACGTCGCAATCGGCCGCACATAGCAATCCTTGAAATCGTTTGCCCGGATCACCTCCAGCGCCGCGTCCGTCAGCTCGGCCTGGTTGTAGGGCAAGGTGATGCCATAGGTTTTCGCAGAGTCGAACATGCGCTCCAGGTGCGCATCGAGGCGAAACACTGCCGGGCCGTTCGCCGTGTTGTAGCAGCGAATGCCTTCGAACACCCCCGTGCCGTAGTGCAGACCATGCGCTGAAACGTGCACCGTTGCTTCCGCCCACCGCACCAGCTCTCCGTTCTTCCACACCCACTTACAGTCCGACAACGCCATTGCTCGTGCTCCTGTGCCCTATATCGATTTTCCGATGCTCCCCTCGTACTCTCAAACAGAAAAGCCCCAGCGGAAGGAGAGGGAGACCCGCTGGGGCCTCCTCCAGTCAGCAAAACGTACAACGGGGACTGGAGAGAAACTTCCGGTCCGACGCTCTACGCGTGCGCCGCAACCGCCGGCTCCGCCGCCTTAGCCGGCGCTTCCACATCCTTCACCTTCACCGGATTGAGAAACGGCATCATGTCGCGCAGCTTTTCGCCCACTGTCTCGATCAGGTGCTCGCGCTGCTTCTCGCGCTCCGCCAGGAAGTTCTTCCGGCCGGTCTCGTTCTCCTTGATCCATTCCTTCGCGAACTTGCCGTTGCGGATTTCTTCCAGGATCGCTTTCATCTCCTTGCGCGTCTCATCCGTAATCAGCCGCTTGCCTGCCGTGTAGTCGCCATGCTCGGCCGTGTCGCTGATCGAGTAGCGCATGTAGCTCAAGCCGCCGCGATACATCAGGTCGACGATCAGCTTCAGCTCGTGCAGGCATTCGAAGTACGCCACTTCCGGCTGATACCCGGCATCGACCAGCGTCTCGAATCCGGCTTTGATCAGCGCGCTGGCGCCGCCGCACAGCACCGCCTGCTCGCCGAACAGGTCCGTCTCCGTCTCCTCGGTGAACGTGGTCTTCAACACGCCCGCGCGAGTCGCGCCGATGCCCTTGGCATATGACAGCGCGTACGGCCACGCTTTGCCCGACGCATCCTGCTCGACCGCCACCAGCGACGGCGTTCCACCGCCCTCGACGAACACTTCGCGCACGCGATGTCCGGGAGCCTTCGGCGCGACCATGCTGACATCCACGCCCTCCGGGCACTGAATCGTGCCGAAGCGAATGTTGAAGCCATGGGCAAACATCAGGGTCTTGCCCGGCTTCAGGTTGGGCTTGATGTCGTCGTGATAAATCCGCGCCTGCGCGGTATCGGGCGCGAGGATCATGATCGTGTCGGCCCACGCCGCGGCGTCGCTCACGGAGAGCACTTTCAACCCCTCCGCCTCTGCTTTTGCCTTGGAGCGGCTTCCTTCATGCAGTCCGATGCAAACCTGCACGCCGTTGTCACGCAGGTTCAGGGCGTGGGCATGGCCCTGCGACCCGTAACCGATGATTGCGACCTTGGTGGCCTGCACCAGCGCGAGGTCGGCGGACTTCTCATAAAAAATTTGTGCCATTCTGTTTCCTCTCCTGCGATTCTTATTTCGTCGTTCCGTTGGCAGCCAAAGCGCCGGGAAGCACTTCCCACGCCGGCTGAAGTTTCAGCGCCCGCCGTGGAGAGTTGCGCCGGATCACGATCGGTCCGGTCTCCACCGCTTCCAGAATCCCGTAGGGTTGCAGCACCTGCAGCAGCCCCTCCAGTTGCTCGGGAGTGCCCGTCATCTCCACCAGCAACCACTCCGTGTTCAGCTCCAGCACCCGGCCGCCGAAGATCTCGATCAGTTGCAGAATCTGCGGACGCGTCTGCAGCGTGCACGCAATCTTCATCATGCCGAAAGCGCGGAAGGTGCCTTCTTCATGCGAGATCATGTCCACCTTGAACACGTCAATCAGTTTCGAAAGCTGCCCCTTGATGCGCTCGGCGGGCCGCCGTTCGATGTCCGACGTAATCACGATGCGCACGATCTCCGGATGCTCCGTCTTCGCCGTCGAAAGCGAGTGCAGGTTGGCCCCGTGCCGCCGGAAAATCAGCGAAATGCGGGTCACCACTCCGGTGTGGTTGGCCACGTCCAGCAAGTAAGTCATGTTGGTCATCACAGTTCCTCAGCCGTCTCGACGATCGCGCTGGGCCGTCGAATCATTTCATGCAGCGCTTTGCCCGCCGGCACCATGGGGTAAACCGAATCTTCCTGCTCCACCCGGAAGTCGATGATCACCGGCCCCGGATGCTCGCGCGCCCGCTGCACCGTGGGGATCACCTCATCGCGATGGGTCACGGCAAAGGTCAGGATTCCGTAGGCATCGGCAATCTTGGTGAAGTCAGGATTTACCAACGGCGTCGCCGCGTAATTGCGTTCGTAGAAAAATTCCTGCCACTGCCGCACCATGCCCAGGTAACCGTTGTTGATGATGGCCACGTTGATCTTCACGTTCTCCTGGATGATGGTAGCCAACTCAGCCATGGTCATCTGGAAGCCGCCGTCGCCAACGATGGCCCAGACATCGGCATCGGGCCGCGCGAACTTCGCACCAACCGCTGCCGGCAGCGCGAAGCCCATCGTGCCCAGCCCGCCCGAGGTGATCAGCGAACGCGGCTCACTGTGGTGGTAATACTGCGCCTCCCACATCTGGTGCTGGCCCACGTCGGTCACGATCAACGCATTTCCCTTGGTCTCGCGCCACAGATCGTGAATCACATGCGCCGCGTACAGGTGTCCGGTGTCGGGCAAATTGCGAATATCGCGCACCGCCACTTCGCCCTTCGAGTCGTTGATCTCCTTCCACAACATCTCGCGCTTGCCCGGCTCGATCTTGGGCAACAACCGGTGCAGCACCTGCTTCAGGTCGCCCACGATGGCCACATCCGCGCGAACGTTCTTGTGGATTTCCGACGGATCGATATCGATATGGATCTTCTTGGCGCCCTGCGCATAGCTGTCGAGCTTGCCGGTCACGCGGTCGTCGAAGCGCATGCCGAGTGCAATCAGCAGATCGGCGCTTTGAATGCTGTGATTGACCCACGCCTCGCCGTGCATGCCCATCATTCCCACACACAGCGGATGGAAGTGTGGAAACGCCCCCAGTCCCAGCAGCGTGAGCGCCACCGGAATGTCGCCCATCTCGGCCAGCGCTTTCAGTTCCTCCATCGCGCCGGACAGCACGATGCCGTGTCCGGCGAGGATCACCGGCCGCTGCGCCTTGTTGATCAGCGACGCCGCTTCCTCCAGGTGGTTTGGATCGGGTTCACTCCAGGTTTCCAGCTTGCGCAACCTTGGCTGCACGAACTCCCATTCGAACTCGCACGACGCCATCTGCGCGTCTTTCGTAATGTCGACCAGCACCGGCCCCGGCCGACCGGAGCGCGCGATGATGAATGCCTCGCGCAGGGTGCGCGCAATGTCGCCCGCCTCCGTCACCATGTAGTTGTGCTTGGTGATCGGCATGGTGATGCCGGTAATGTCGATTTCCTGGAAGGCATCGGTGCCGATGAACTTGCTGCCCACCTGCCCGGTGATGCACACGATGGGCGACGAATCCAGCATTGCCGTCGCGATGCCCGTGACCAGGTTGGTCGCGCCCGGCCCCGACGTCGCCAGCGCCACTCCGACTTTTCCCGTCGCCCGCGAGTAGCCATCGGCCATGTGCGCCGCGCCCTGTTCGTGCCGCACCAGCACGTGGTGAATGGTCGAGTGCTGCAGCGCGTCGTACATCGGCAAGACGCATCCGCCCGGATAGCCGAAGATGGTGTCCACCCCTTCGCGCTCCAGGCACTTCCAGACAATTTCCGCGCCCGTCAACTTCATCTTCATTTAGCCTTTCGCTCCGGCGTGAGTAATCCCCGCCTGCGCCGGAATGCAGGTTCCGTGCGCTTCATCGTCCCCATGAAATTTTCCTGGCGAAGTCACCGCTCCACACGCAGCCGACGACACGCTGGCCGCGTACTTGGCAAACACGCCCGTCGCATAGCGCGGCTTGGGTGCATGCCATTGCGCCAGACGCCGTCGCATCTCGGCTTCCGAGACCTCCACCTGCAGCTTGCGCTTAGCCACGTCGATCACGATGCTGTCGCCTTCATGAATCACCGCGATGGGCCCGCCATTCGCCGCCTCCGGAGCGATGTGCGCCACCATGAAGCCGTGGGTCGCGCCCGAGAAGCGCCCGTCCGTCAGCAGCGCTACCGACTCGCTCAGCGGAGTCGCCGCCAGCGCCGCCGTTACCGCCAGCATCTCGCGCATGCCCGGCCCTCCGCGCGGCCCTTCATTGCGAATGACGATCACGTCGCCCGCTTTGATCTCGTCGCTTTGCACTGCCGCGAACGCGTCCTCTTCGCACTCGAACACCCGCGCCGGCCCGCGATGCTCGCGCCGTCCGTGTCCCACCAGCTTGACCACGCAGCCTTCCGGCGCAAGGTTGCCGCGCAGAATCGCCATCCCGCCCGTCGGCGAGAGCGAACGCGTCACCGGACGAATTACTTCCTGCCCGGCGGTTTCGCTGGCCCCGCGAACTTCATCCCCAATCATCTTGCCGGTAACCGTGATGCATTCCTCGTGCAGCAATTCCGCGTCTTGCAGGAACTTGCCCAGCAGCTTGGTGCCGCCCGCGCGGAAGAAGTCAGTCGCCATAAAGCGTCCGCCCGGCTTCAGATCGCACAGCAGCGGAGTCTGCGAACACACGCGATCGATTTCGTCGAGCGGAAGATCGAGGCTCAGTTCATGCGCGATCGCCGGCAAGTGCAGCACCGCGTTGGTCGAGCCGCCCGAGGCCGCTACGCAGGTCAGCGCGTTCTGCAACGCGGCCTGGGTAATGATCTGCGATGGCCGGATATCGCGCCGCAGCAGTTCCATCACCAGATGCCCGGCGCGCCTTGCCACTTCGAATTTCAGGGGATTGGTTGCCGGAACCGCGTTGCTGCCCATGGGCGAAATGCCCAGGAACTCGCATGCCGTCGACATGGTGTTCGCCGTAAACTGCCCGCCGCAGGCTCCCGGCCCCGGACAGGCATGGTCCTCGATGTCCTTCAGCTCGGCGTCATTCATCTGGCCGTGCGCATATTTGCCGACCGCCTCAAACACATCCTGAATGCTGACGTCGCGCCCCTCGAAATGGCCGGGGGCAATGGAGCCGCCATACAGCATGAGCGACGGTACATCCAGCCGCGCCAGCGCCATCACCGTGCCGGGGATCGTCTTGTCGCAACTGGAGAGCGCAATCACGCCGTCAAACATGTGCCCACGCGCCACCAGCTCGATGGAATCGGCGATCACCTCGCGGCTGACCAGCGAAGCCCGCATGCCTTCCGAGCCCATGGTGATGCCATCGGAAATCGCGATGGTGTTGAACTCCATCGGCGTTCCGCCCGCCTCGCGCACGCCTTCCTTCACCGCCGCCGCGATCTCGCGCAGGTGATAGTTACAGGGCCCTACTTCGGTCCAGGTGTTGGCAATGCCGATAATGGGTTTGCGCAGGTCTTCGTCGGTGAACCCGATGGCCTTGAACATCGCGCGCGCCGGCGCCCGATTGGGTCCATCGGTAATCGCCCGGCTCCGCGTTTTACTGCCCTCTGTGCTCATGGTCTCCTACTGGTGGCTGATAGCTGACGGCTATTAGCTTGTTAAATACAAAAGCCACTTACCTCTTACGGGGTCAGTGGCTTATGCAAATCCGAATTCTGTTCCAGCCTATGTCCCCGCGTCGAGTAGGTTTCCCGCAAGTCGAAGTAGTGGCGACAGCGGGAGCACGCGCACTCGTACAGCGACCGACGATCCAGTTGTGCCGGTTGGGACACCACGCCGAATTGTCGCCGTCGAGGACATGGCCGATTGCAGGGTTATACCCGCCTCACCGAGGCAAAGTCGAGCAGCATAAGAATTATTAAGGACCCCATGAGCGAAACTAATAGCCCACCCAAAAGCATTAGGGAAAGTGATGCACGCGCTGTAGCTAGTCTTTAATTGTTGCGCCGCGACCGACGTCCGGGTCCCTACCTTCTTCCCACTGCCGTTTTTTCACGCAACTCCGGCGAATCCGGACACTCCGGCACCTGCGCTCTCTCCGGCGAAATCGAGCGATCGCTAATCACCCACTTGCCGCATTGGTCGAACTGCCCGATCGCCCAAAGCCTGCCATCCAATTCCTGCACCATTTTTGAGGGCTGGCAGCATAAGGGGCTCGCGCTCGCATCCAACATCTCGGTCAGGTTAACGTCATGCGCTCGAGCCGGGCTGACTCATTTGAGATCTGACGCATTTGAGATCGCGCCACGCGAGAGCGGGGAGACTAAGATGCGAAACTTTCTGTTGGCGATCGCCCTGTCCGGGATCGCACTCTCCATTCCTGTTAAGGTCCATCCGCAAACCGATCCGTTCAACAACGACAAACTCTATAGCGGATACGTTTGTGACGCTTCCTGCAGCGCGGTGGAGAAACATTCGCCGTGCAAAGACAAGTGCCCGGCCGCGGGAGCAAAGCCGGTCCTGGTCAGCGGCCATAAGGTCCTGACCATCGACAATCCCGAAGCAATCCAGAAGCAGGACCTGGGGCAGCGGGTGCAGATCAGGGGCTCGTTGACATCCGACGGAAGTCTGCACGTCGATCTCCTGCACCGAATTGTGCCGGGTGGAGAAGCGTACGACGGTCGCTAGCTAGAGCCAGTTTCATTAACCCGGAGTACCTCTTAGGCCGATCCCTTCAGGGAATAAAACCCAATGGTGCGGGCCCTAGTTACGGCACGGCTGAAAGCCGTGCCCTTTCAAAGCCGACCTATGGGACCGGTTGTAGTGCACTCCGGCTAGACCTGGCTAGTCTAATAGCGGAAGATAGTCAGGAATACCTTCGCACCACGGCCACGCTTCCATCGGGCACAGACTCGGTCTTACCCGGAACTATGGCGTGCCGGTATGGTTCCGCGTCGCCAGAGATAGCGGTGCCGCTAAAATCTCTTGTGTCGAATCGACCGCCAACTTCCTTTCTGTCTTCCGGGAATACAGAAATTCATGCCCGGATTCGCGACCCGGAGAATACCACGTCAGCAGCGCTTCGACGCCTTTGTGCGGCCGCTCGGCCAGCCTTACCTCGGTATCGGAGGTTGTGTTCATGCGGTAGGCCGGTATGGTTAACAAAGTTGCGTAGAGATATGACCGGTCTGGGCTGAAGATCTGCACGATGTTGCGATTGGAAACGTCGTCTGCCAACACAAACAAGTACCTCCCGGCAGGCAGTATTGTCCCCGGAATTTCTACCGGTGCGCTGAAGGACATCTCTGTCATTTCATCCCATTCGCTGGCTTTTGCGGCGGGCAGCAGCACGGTGGCGGACAGAACCAGTCCGAGCATTACAGTGCATACGGTGCGAGCTTTCATGACACACACTCCTGCATACTACGACGGCGCGAGAGGAAAAAACGATGTGTAGGTTCCCTATCCTTGCGCGAGATTAGCGGCGGATTTCGACACGTCAGCCACTCGGGACAACGCGCTTCTTTTGATGGATGGAGTTGGCGCTGGCGTAGAAGAGCAAGTGTTAACGACAGTAGCAAGCTTCGTAGCTCTTCTGGTCGAGGGCGCCGATCGCGCAACACAGGCCGCGCACATCCGCGGAGGGTATCGGCGAAGCCGTGCTGGACACCATATAGAGTTTCAGCCAAAGGTCCTGGTCTCGCTTACGGCCTGCGATCTCGTCATATAGCCTGGCTAGAGTCGCGCCGTCCAGTTCCTTGATCTTCCATTGCCGCGAAAACGTGTACTCGCGCTTCCAGCGCCCGCGCGTTTTGCCGCCCGCTTCCTTGAGATTTGTCAGGAAGTAAGTCGTCTGATCAGCCAGCGTTCCATCACGCTTGAAAGTCACGATTCGAAACCCGGGATTTTGTCCGTAGATAGGAGAGATCGCGGGATCGATCAGAACGAATTGCTGATTCTCCCCCTCCCCTCCGAGCAGCATGAAGCTATCGACATGGGTGTGGCCTGCGAAGCTCGCCAGGACGGTGCTGCGGTATCGACCCAGCAGAGTTTGGAAGCGTGCGGTCCACTCCGGGGCCCACATGGGCACGATCGAACTGGCGCACGCCCCTGACGTACTGTTTGCTGCGGCCCCGCCGCCGCTGGAATGGGTCGATGCCCAGCCATCGATTCCAGGCGGAATGTGGAACATGAGCCATACTTTTTCATGCGCCTGTTCCGCGTCGGCCAACTGCGATTCCAGCCATGTAAACAGATCGCCGGCTGCGGTGGAGTTGACGGTCGCGCAGCCATGGCTAAAGCTCGCTGGGTGATATTCGTTGGACCAGAAGACGGTGTTGAGCGATACGATGCGCACCCCGCGCAGCGACGGATGCTCCACACTGTAGCTTCCCAGCACCTTCCAGGTCGCGGCGAAGGACTCGCCCGCACCGGCCAGTTCGCTAGCCCGCTCGGCGGTGTCGTTCAGAAATGGCCCGTTGGCCTCGATGGAGTAGTCGCCGCAGTCTTCGTCATTATTGCCGGGGGTCAGCAGGATCTTCACATCAGGGAAACGCTTGCGGAATTCCAGCGCCACGAAGTCGAAGGTCTTGAGCACAAAGGAACGGTAGTGTTCGGGGTCGCTGTCGTGGGTAATGCCTCGGTACGTCTTCGGAAAGCTATGCGCCAACAGATCGCCGGTAAACAGGATGAGAGCGGGGTGGCGCTCGGTCTGGACCATGGCGTTGAGCGCGGATTGCAGCAGCCACCAGTTCGAGTCCTGGCCGTAAGGACTGAACTTTGTGAGCTTCGATCGCTCCAGGATGCTTTCCCATTGCGCCGGATCAGCCGCGGAGAGATCGGCGACAAGCGTGGGATCGGCCATGGGATTGAAATGGATGTCGGAGGCGATCAGCATCTTGCCCGGGGCGTTCTTGCCGGGAGGCTGGGCGGCAGGGGCGGCCAGGGGCAGGAGCGCTAGCAGACCGAATAGACAACCGCGAAGGAACGGGCTGGGAGGGCGACGGTTTGCCCCGGGGCGAGCCTTGGGCTGGGCCACGGCAGTGCCGTATTGACCGGCCGTCAGAATGAGGATCAGAGATTTAAGGATATCGCGGACCGAGCCCCCTTTTCAGGTTCGGCAGTCATTATCGCTGCGGGGCGCCGACAAATCTACGACCAAAGTGTGAGATATTTATTTTTCACGATCGAATGAAATCAATGACTTGGCGCGAAATTGTTGGCAAACTATTGATTACAGGTTGTTTATATCTATTTATGTCAGCCATAAGGAGTTATGCGGTGGTGTGGCGCTTCGTACCGACTACCGGAAAGTGACGGGAACCCGGTGTGGTTGAGACGTAAAAAGAATTCAAAGGCGTTTTGTTTAGAATCAGCGGGTTAGGCGGAAAATGTTCGCAAATTCTTGAAGAATAAGGTAATTATAGCTATATTCTTGAGCCGCTGGGAGTTAGATGGCGTCAGTCGCGATGTTATGCACTGATGGCGGCCGATTCCAGACCTGGACGGGCGGGGAGGCGCGATGGCGGGTCGCACCCGACTTTCAGGGGCGATGGAAGCTTACCTCAGCTTCCGTGGAGGCGTAGACCGCGATCCCTCCGGGGGCTGAATCCCGACTTCATCGACGTCGATAACGGCAGGGTCGAAAGCCCGTGCTAAGTGGTTGGAAAACATTAGTCGGTCAGTGTGGTTTTCATGCACTTTCGCGGGCCGTAGGCCCACTTGGACACGGCTGAAAGCCATGCCCCTTCAATGCGGTCGGCAGTCCACATCAACCATGAAACGGCTGTAGCCGCAGTCGTCATGAGCTACAGTCTTCCCGAGCCACGGTATTTCCCGGTCCATTGGACAGGCATGGGTTGTCAAAGAACTTCGGAGCGCCGCGCGCCCGATTCACACGTCGCGTCTGCGAGAGACACAAATCCCTTGTCCTCGGCTCTACGAATATCGCGCCTGGAGCCATGCAGTGAAAGTGGGTGGGTCACGGGGCGTGGTGATAAGGGGGCCGGGTTTCTTCGCAAGGTTCCACAGGGCTGCGAAGGGACCGGAGAATCTCTTTAAGGGTGTAATGAAGGGAAAGAGGAGGCACTCGACACCCGTCAGGCTTAGGGAAATCCCCGCTCAAGCTTCGCTTGAACGGGCCATCCGGTGGACGGCTCTCTTGCAGTCGTCTTATCACTACCGCCCCCCCTCACCCGACGCATGGCAGATGTTAGACTGCACGCACCTGAGGAAGTACCCGATGTCCGACGATGATCACGATCTCTAAAGAGGACTATCTAAAAGCCATCGCGGAAGCGGAAGCGGAGGGCCAGACGGTGATCCCGGCGACCCTGGCGCATTGGCTCTCCGTTACCCGGCCGGCGGTGACGTTTGCTCTGAAGCGGCTGAAGAAGGATGGCCTGGTGCTGGTGAAGAACGACGGACACGTTTGCCTGACCTCGCAAGGACGGGACATCGCCGAACGCACCATCGTCCGTCATCACCTGATTGAACGAATGTTGTCCGAGATTTTCGGAATGCCCTGGTACGAGATCCACGACGAGGCGGAACGGCTGGAACATGCCGTGTCCCCCGCCTTCGAGAAGAAGCTGGTGGAAAAGCTGGGCCATAAGGACACCTGTCCGCATGGCAACGGTTTGACTCTGAGGAGTCCTGCGGAGCGTCGCAAGAAGGGTCTGTGTCTGCTCAGCGAAGCCGAGGCGGGCGCAAAATACACCGTTACCAGCGTGTACGAGCGCGACCGGAAACTGCTGGAATTCTTCGCGAAAGAGGGGATCCGTCCGGGCGTCCGACTTGCGGTGGAAGCCCGAAACTACGACGGCACTGTTTCGTTAGCGGTCGATCGCCGGCAGATCAGGCTCGGCACATTGGCTGCCGAAAGAATCTGGGTGTCAAAAGCATAATATTTATTGGGTTGTTTACCATAGTTAACACATCATGGTGTATTCTGATTTCTGAGTGAAAGCGCGAGCCGGCCTTTCGCCAGCCCTGAAATCCTGGAGGGAGATACACCGTGAGATCGAGCGCCAGGCGCTTTCTGCCCCTCGGATTTCGTACGGCCCTCTTCGCCCTGAATGTCATTTTGGCCGTGTCAGCGACCTCGTGGGGACAGGGGGAAACCACGAGCGCAATTCTCGGACAGGTAACGGACTCGACCAATGCCGCGGTCCCCGGGGCCACGGTAACCGTCATTGAACGCGACACCGGGCTGAAGCGTAGCGCCCGGACGGACGATGCAGGCCGCTTTGACTTCCCTCAGCTCAAGCCGGGCACCTATACCGTCAGAGTCGAAGCGCACGGGATTTCAACCGCAGCAGGCCGACAATGTTTCCTCCGGGCTGGGGCAGAAGCAGACGGTTAATCTCACGCTCCGCGTGGCGCAATCGACGCAGACCGTGGAGGTCAGCGCGGAAGCCCCGATTCTCAATACCAGCAATGCCAACACCACCACGACCTTGAACGCGCCGGCGCTGGAGAACCTGCCGAACCCCGGCGGCGACATGACCTACCCGGTGCAGTTCGCCCCGGGCGCTCTGATCAACACGGCTGGCAGCGGGAATGATTTTGTCGGTGGCACCAACGGTTACGGCAACGTGGAATTCAATGGGCTTCCTGCCCTCTCCAACGGATACATCGTCGACGGGCTGGAGACCAATGATCCGCTGACGAATCTCAATAGCGGGCTCGCCACCAATCTGGTGCTCGGGATGAACTCCATCTCGGAAGTGACCGTCAATACCCTTTCCTATGCCGTCGATCAAGGCCGCTATGGAGCGTCGCAGGTCAACTACGTCACCAAGTCGGGTAGCAACCAGTTTCATGGCAATTTGTACGAAGTATGGAACGGTGCAATTCTCAACGCAGCAAACTACTTCACCAATGCCACCTCGGGAAATCAAAAGCCGGGTTCCACCGTAAATCACTTCGGAGGCAGCCTGGGCGGGCCAATCATCCACGACAAATTGTTTTTCTTCTTCGATAGCGAGTGGGTGCGGATCGCCCTTCCAATCTTTACGACCGTGACCGTTCCTACCCCGGCATTGCAACATTATGTTCTGCAGCAACTTCCCGTGGGCGGGACCGACTCGGTCACGGGATCGCACTATGCGCCGGCTCCGCAGATGGTGCCGTTCTATCAGAAGATGTTTTCGCTGTATGGGAACACCAATGGGACGCCGCTGGCGGTGCTCGGGTGTCCGTTCAACACGGACGGCTCTTCGGCCCCAGGCAGTCCTCCCAACGGCAATGGCTGCGCGAACCGCAAGGGGGTTTCGCACTCCAGCGACGATCACGAGCAGGTGCAGACAGCCCGCATCGACTACAACCTTGGCCTGAACGACACGATGTGGTTTCGTTTTCAGGCAGACACTGGATTGCAGGCCGCCTATACAGATCCCATCAATCCGCTCTTCAATGCGATTTCGTCGCAGCCCTTGTACTCTTTCGCGGCGGGATACACGCACGTGTTCTCGCAGAATCTGGTGAATTACTTTAATCCGGCGTTCTCCTGGTACGAGAGCCTGTTCGCGCCTAGCGACTTTCAGCAGACGCTGGCGGCTTTCCCCATCGTGCTGCAAGGCAGCGGCGCGAACGCCCCCTTCACCACTATCGGAGGCCTCGACAACACCTGGGTACAAGGCCGGCGGGCAGCGCGGTTCTTCATCAACGACAATCTCGCCTGGAGTCACGGCGCACACGAACTGCGCTTCGGCACGAACACCCGCATCTTTCGCCTGAATGATTACGATTTCGGGCAGGGCACGGTGCCCACGGTCGCCTACACGACCTTGCCGCAATTCATCTATGGAGTAGCGTCCACCGCCACGAAGACCTTTCCCACATCGGCTAACGAACCTTTCAATTTCCTCAATCTGGATTTCTATGCTCAGGACACCTGGAGAGTCACGCCCACGCTGACCTGGACGATTGGAGTGCGCGACACGTATAACTCCAACCCGCTGAACCCGCATGACCAGATCGCGCGGCTGAACGGTTCGTTCTATTCCATCGCGCACGACGTCAATCAGCCGCTGAACGAGGCGATTCAGACTGGTCTGGGAAATCTCTTCGCCTCGACTCCATTGGCGATTCTGCAGCCCAGAACCGCCATCGCGTGGCAGTTCCAATCCAACACCGTGCTGCGCACCGGTTTCGGCCTGTTCAGCGACATCCTTCCGGGAAGTGTTGCCGACCTGATCGGAGTCAATCCGCCCTACGTTCAGACATTCCAGGGCGGGTTGCTGGGAACTGTGGGCGGCACGGCCATCGCGCCCGGCGTGCCCAACAGCGCCGTTGATGCAACGATCTTGGCGAATCAGAGGTTCAGCGCGGGCTTTCCGCAAGGCCAGCTTTCCTGCGCCTCGACGCTGGCCAACCCGGCTACCTGTCTTCCGCCCGTCGCCATCACCGCCGTTCCAGACGGCGAGCTTCACGCACCGTATTTCATGGAATGGAGTCTGGGGATCGAGCATCAATTCGGAAATACCGGTAGTGTTCAGGCGCAGTATGTGGGTACCCGCGCGGTGAATCAGCCTTATCTCACACAGGTTAACGGATACCAGACGGCGTGCCAGGGATGCTTCGCTCCGTTTCCCTACATGCAGCCGACCGATGCGCGATTCGCCGCGGTAACGCAACTTTCGACAGGAGCCAACAGCAACTATAACGGGCTGCAGCTGACCGCCATGAAACGCATGGGGCGCGGTTTTCAGGGGCAAGTTAACTACACCTGGAGCCATTGCCTCGACACCGTCTCCAACGGCGGGTTCCTGCAGTTCTCCGCGGGAGGCATTCTTTCGCCCTCTGCCGGGAGATCTCGGTCGCGACTACGGTTCCTGCGACTACGACATCCGGCACAACCTCAACGGGCAGTACGTTTATGAACTGCCGATCAAAGTGACGAATCATGAGCTGGGATATGTATTGAACGGCTGGCAAGTGTCAGGCAGCGTGTTCTGGCACAGCGGAGTGCCCTTCTCCGTGCTGAGCACGCCGTATTCGGCCAATGGAAATGGCATCGTGCAAGGCAGCGGTCCGCAATTCGCAAGCCTTGTGCCCGGAGCCGATCCCTACTGCCGCCATTGCTATGTTCCGGGGGTTACCCAACCGGGCACGATTCAGTGGCTCAATCCAAACGCGTTTGTGTCGGCGGTCGATCCGGCTACGGGAGAATGCAACGGAGGCAACTCTGTGCAGACCTGCCAATTCGGAAATCTCGGCCGCAATGCCTTGCGCGGGCCGGACTTCTTCTGGAGCGACTTCTACATCACCAAGTGGTTTCCACTAAGCGAACGGCTGAAGTTGCGATTCGACGCGCAGTTCTTCAACGTGTTCAACCATCCCAATTTTGGCCTGCCCAGCATAGTGCTGGCGGGAATTCCGGGAAAGCCATCCACCCAAACGGGCTTCGGCGCGCTGACCTATACCACATCGCCTCCAACAGGATTGTTGGGTGTTGGACTGGGCGGCGACAGCAGTCCTCGTATGATCGCGTTTCAGGCGCGCCTTCAGTTTTAAAGTTTGATGCCGGTAGCAACTTGGACTGTAGTGCTTCACTCAGTGCAGGGCGTTCGCCAGAAATCCGGACACATCCTGCTTGAGGTGGTCGAGGGACTCGGCGCGGATGTACATCATGTGGCCGGCGTCGTAGTAGCCGAGGGTGATGCGGGCGTGCTGCTGGGGATCGAGCTGCATGTGGTTCAGGGTGTACTGGGTGGCGAAGAAGGGCGTAGCCAGGTCGAAGTATCCGGAGGCGACGAAGAGCTTCATGTAGGGATTCTTGACGAAGGCGAGGCGCAAGGACTCGCTGGTGTCGGGGAAGCCCTGGCCGGCGGAGCCCCAGTCCCAGTCTTTGATGCCTCCGCCGAGGACGTAGTACTCGAGGTCGGTCTTGAAGCCAAGCTCGGTGCGAACGTAGTTGTTGAAAGTGGCGGTGAAGGGCGGGCGGATGGCGGACTCGGAGGGGTCGTAGTAGCCGCGGGCGCTGGGGCCGGTGATGGGGGTGGCGGTGAAGCGGCTGTCGAGGCGTCCGACCTGCAGGTGCTGGTCACGCAAAAGCTCGCGGCAGAAGACGGGCTGGCTGATGCGCAGGTTGTTCTGGTCGACGATCATGCGGTCGAGTCCGGTGAAGCGGCTGATTTGCGAGACCAACTCTTCCCGTTCCTGCGGGGTCAGGCTGTCTCCTTTGCCGAGGGCGGTGGCGTAGGGACCGGCGGCGAACTGCTTGGCGTCAGCCAGGACGCCGGCCAGGTCGCGGGACTGCAAATCGGAGGGCAGCTTCTTGTGGTACCAGGCGGTCGAGGTGAAGCTGGGGAAATAAAGGATATAGGGCAGGTCGTTGCCGGTGGCGAATTCCAGAGTTTCGAAATTCAGAACTGATGAAACCAGCACAACGCCGTTGAGCGCGATGCCGTGGTTGACGAGATAGCCGCTGAGTCCGGCGGCGCGGGTGGTGCCGTAGCTTTCGCCGACCAGGAAGAGGGGCGCGTTCCAGCGCTGGTTGCGGGTGAGGTAGAGACGGATGAAGTCTCCGACGGAGGAGATGTCGCCGTCGACGCTCCAGAACTTCTTGCCGTATTCCTTCTTGGTGGCGCGGCTGAAGCCGGTGCCGACGGGATCGATGAAGACGAGGTCGGTCTGATCGAGCCAGGTCTGCTGGTTGTCGATCAAGTCAAATGGCGGCGGAGGCATTGCGCCGTCAGGCTGCATCTGCACGCGGCGGGGGCCGATGGCTCCGAGGTGCAGCCAGACCGAGGCGGAACCGGGACCGCCGTTGAAGGAGAACATGAGCGGACGCTTGGCGGGTGCGCCGTCGAGGGTGTAGGCCATGTAGAAGATGTTGGCCTCGATCTCGTCGTTGTCGGTGCTTGCGGATGGGCATGTAGCCGACGGTGGCGGTGTAGCGCAGGACCTTGCCGTTGACGGTGATCTCGTGATGGGTGACGACGGGAGGCTCTTCCTTTTGGGGAGCGGGCTTCTCGGCTTTCTCGGACTTGGCGGATTTTTCGGCGGCGGGCTTGGCTTCGTCGGCCTCGTCGGGAGGTTTCTGTTGGGCGGCGGTGGTGATGGCGAGCATTAGCGCGAGAAGCAAGAGCAAGCTGTGACGCATGAAGAGTTGTCTCCTGATCGAGAAGAACGCAAGGTTAGGGTCGCGCCGATTCCGCGATAGACGCGAGTCCGACAATAGTATTACGGCTGGGCGGCTTTGCGTAAGTCGCGCTCGGCCTTGGCGGCTTCGCGGCGGCGCAGCGCGCCTTCGTAGCGACGCTGCTCGTCCTCGGTCTCGGGGATGATGGGCGCGACATGCAAGCGGCGGCCATGACGGTCGACGGCGACGAAGGTGAGGTACGCCTTGCCAACTTTCTGCCGCGACGATGAGATGTAGTTCTCGACCGAGACTTTCACGCCGACTTCCATCGAGGTGGTGAAGACGCGGTTCACCGAGGACTGCAGCAGCACCATGTCTCCGACGTGCACGGGCACGAGGAAATCGATGTGGTCCATGGAAGCGGTGACCACGTAGGAGTGGGAGTGGCGATGGGCGGCGAGCGCTCCGGCAAGATCGATCCAGTGCATGAGGCGTCCGCCGAGCAGCGCGCCCAGGGGATTGGTGTCGTTGGGCAGCACCAGTTCGATCATCTCGGACTTGGATTCGCTGACGGGGCGGGGGATCAGGTTGGTGGAGTTTGGTTCCATGTTTTCCTTAGGGATTGGTGGAGGAGAGGACGATCTGGGGCGCGAGCGGCGCGATGGTTTCGGTGTCGCTCGGTGACGGCGCTGGTTAGCTGAGGCGCACGGCGCGCAAGTTGCGCCTGCACATAACACTCGGCCATACGCTGCAGGCGAGCGTCGGGATGCGGCTGCTGCGAGGTTTGCGTGGCGATGGTGAATAACAGGTCGCCATGCGAGGCGGGAAGATGTTCGCGCTCGCAGGAGTAGCGGACAAGCAGGATGCCATCGCGTTCTTCACCCAGCGAGAAGCGCACGGCATCGGCGTGGCGCTCGGCGGGCAGGCGAGGACAAGACTTGGCGTAGCCCAGGTTGCAGGCGGATTTCAGTTCTTCGTCCGTAGGGCGGAGACCATCGTGGCCGGGAGCGGTGCAGGCACCGGACCATCCCGCGCCCAGGGGAAGGCGTTGGGGAAAGGGCCAGGCGGCGTCGAATCGTTGGTCGGGCATGAAGAAGGGGCAGGCCAAAGGGTCCTCAGCGAAACATGAATGGCCATTGTAACGGAGGGTGAGGGGTTTCCACGAGATACGATGCGGCGCGGCATTTGAGCAGACGGTTGCGGCTACGGTAGGATTCCGACAAAGGAGATTCGCAGATGCCCGATGAGAGCCGCGTGACCGCGCTGAAAGAAGTGCTGAGTGGGAATCCGAAGGATGCGTTTGCGCGGTATGCGCTAGGGCTGGAGTACTCGGGCGCGGGCGAGACCGAGGCGGCGCTGGCCGAGTTCAGGCAGTTGCTGGAAGAGCATCCGGATTACACCAATGGATACTTCATGGCGGCGCAGACACTGGCCAAAGCGGAGCGGAGCGCGGAGGCGAAGGACATGCTGCAGCAGGGGATCGAGTCGGCACGGCGGACGCGGAATCAGCACGCGCTGGCGGAGATGGAAGCGATGCTGGACGAATTGGAGCAGGGGTATTAGGGGGCAGGGGTTCAGTGAAAAACGAGTAGAGCGATGCCTCAGGGGCTAAAGCCCAATGTTTTCGGCCCTGGTTACGGCACGGCTGAAAGCCGTGCCCCTTCAAAACACGGCAAAATCCGAGTTTTCGCGGCCTGTGAAAGCCTGCCCCTTCAAAACCGGATCATCAGACCAACTCTAGCGGCGCAGACGATTACTTGCTCGCTTCGGCTTTGAGGTCGGTCACGAGGCGCTGGAAGGCGGATTGGTAGGAGTCGTGGTTTTTCCAGGTGCTGAAGTCGGGAATGAAGTACTCGCGTATCTCGCGGGCTGAGTCCTTTCCGGTATCGGCGTCGAAGCACTCCCAATCGCGCAGGACCTCGAACGAAACAAGGCGGACAGGAAACAGGATTCGCTTCCCTTCCTTCAATTCCCGTTTGCGGGCTTTGGCGATCTCGGTGTTCACCCACTCGCTGCTCATGCTGTGGTCGGAGAGGATCAGCAGCAGCTTGTCGTGGAGGCGGATGGCCTCGTCGATTTGTTCGTGGATCTTGCGGCCTCCTTTGATGTCGTGGGGCGCGAACCAGCAACGCACGCCTTTGGCTTGCAGGTCGGCATAGAGGCGGTCGGAAAACTCCTGGTCCAAGTTCGAGTAGCTGATGAAGCAGGAGTAGAACTCGATGGGCCGTCCCACCATCGAGCCGATATAGGCGATGAACTCGTCGGGAACGCCGCAGCCGCGAAGGAAGACGTCGGGAATCTTGCCGCGGGACTTATAGATGGTGTCGATGCCGATGGTCGACGGACCTTAATGCTTAACGGTTTCGAGACCGATGGCAGCACTTAGATCGACAGCCGCAAAGTGCGTCCCTTCCGCCCGGAAGTTTCCCACCGACGTCCGCCTCACTTAGGTTCGCCCACTGGAGATATACCTCTCCCATGTTCGCCTAAGTCAAATCCGCGGCGTACGTCTGCCCGCATGAGGTCCGCTGCGCTGAGGTTCGCGCCCCGCTTAAGTGCCCCCCGCGAGGCGCCCGGCGAAGGTCCTCTGCGGCTGAGGTTGGGTTTGACGTCAGGATGTTTGTCTCCATTCATTCCATTTCTCGACGCCTTGCTTGAGGATTTCGAGATGTTCAGGGTTCGCCATTGCCGCGTGACCTCGCTTGCTTCCGGGATGCTACGGATGATCTAGGAAGGCCATACTCTATGCGACAGTTCCCGGCCCGTCAACACGAATGACCCATCGCAACTTTGTTTGGGCTGCAAGAAATACGCCGACAACTCTGCGGCCATTTCCCCTGAAGGGTTACAATTCGTATTCGGTAGGGCGATGTGCCGGTGACAATCAGTGTTACGGTAACGCCCTTTATATGAGAGGCTTTGAGGCACGTGCCGAAATCGCCACATCTCCTTCTGCGGCAGCAAACGTTCGCAGGCTCCACAGCAACCTCGCGAACGTTTTAGCTCAGGCTGCCCTGGATTCCATCGAGTCCGAAATCAATCACAACATCGCTCAGCTCTTCGCGCTGGGAGGTCACACTTTCTGTTCGCCAAGCGCCATGGGAATCGTGACTGGCGGCAAAGAATCTCAAGACTCTATTACGGGGCATACAACGTTTCCCGTGCAAGTGCGACTCTGCGTTACGGGCGAATACTCGACGGATCCGAGTGACCACAAGAAGATTGACAATTTACCTGACGACTTTCCGAATAAGAATACATATGCAAACCGTCTAGCAATCCTTAGAGAAGATCGAAACCTCTGTGCATTACGACCATTCAGCGAGGCGCGACGATTTGCTCCTTGGAGCGTGGATGACTCCGCGGAGATCGTGGAATCATTCTTGCGTGATGCAAGGAAATATCTCGAGAGGCCGAGCGCGTTGGGTTATGAACCAGATGGCACTGTCAATCGATTCGGGCATTAAGCATGTCGTAGAGCAATTCGAAACCAGGAGCGGCCTTCAAGGGGTTGAACTACGATGTTAAGGAGAGACCTGACGGGCGAGCCTTGATTTTTAAAATAGCGAATCCGACAGAGCGATTCTACAAGCTCTTGCATGAAATCCACGCGACGATCCCTGAAGAAATGATCACCGGGATCATCTCGACCGTGAAGAAGAGGACACCGAGCAATCGGCTCCAGAGCCCAGAGGGAAGATATTTTCTCCGGATACTGTCTGAATCTCTCAATATAAATCGACGAAGCTTCAAAGACGACTTCTTTGCCCGATATACCAAGTCAGTTTCGAACGCCGAAGGGCAGATCACGGCTGCCGCGAATCACATCGTCTTTGGTCGCAGAGGAGCTGGCAAGTCGAGTTTGCTCTTATACGCCATGCGGACCCGCGAGAGAGAGGGGCAAGCCCTCAGTATGGCTTGATATGCAGGTCTACCAGAAGCGAACGGACAATCATGTAGCTCTCGATGTCTTTTCGGAGATCCTGAACCAATTGATCGAGATCCCCGTTCAACCGCCCGTGTATTCTCAGATCGCCCGCAGGATTAAGTACCTTCGCGCCCAGCCTGTCGTAGAGGACGGTGAAATCAGAAAATTCTTGCCTGAAATGCGAAAAGCATTCGCTCCCCTTCCGGCGGCTAACAACATATTCATTTTCCTCGACGATGTTTCACGTGCTCGATGTTGACGATACAACCGAAACTCTTAGGATTTATATATTCCGTAACGCGGGGAACTGATGTTTTCTTGAAACTCTCTGCAATCGAAACCCTCACGAAATCGTGGGCATAGCGTTAGCCATGCGGGCCTACAGGTTCCTCATGATGCTCAGACCATAAAATTAGATTACAACTTGACGATGCCCGATAAAGCCGCTGCGCATATTGAAGGCATCCTTGACGCGCACGCGCAATATTGCGGACTTCCGGGGGTTCGTTTCCATGTGCACGAGCAATGATGTGTTGTCGCGTCTAATTTGGGTTTCTGCTGGCGTGCCTCGCGATGCCCTCAATTTGTTTGCGCAGGCGATGACCAAAGGGAGCATTTCGAACCGGAGTCGTGTCTCAGTAACGAACGTGAATCTTGCTGCCTCCGAGCATGGTCTGCCAGAAATACTGCGAGACTTGGAAACCGATTTGCCGGAGCCAACGGACGAACGGCAGCATATCCTCGGTGCTTGAAGCACGTGAAAGATTTTTGCATCAAGCAAAAGCGAAAGAATGCTTTTCTGGTAGAAATCCAGAACGATGATCCCGTGTATCGAACTATTCTAAAACTGGTGGATTTGCGGCTTGTACATGTGATAAGTGAGGGGATTACTGTTGGCGAAGCTGGAAGAAAGTACCTGGCGTTGATTTTGGACTACGGCTTTTACACGGGCATCCGAGCAGCGCAAAGCGTGGATCTTTTTAGCAAGCAGACAGAACGGGTGACCTACAAAGAGCTGCGAAGGCTCCCGATATTTGAAAAATCTAGTTAGTAGGCCGACTGGACCGGCCAAGCTAGCGGTCTACCACTAAAATACCTGCGGGGGCCGTTTCCCCTAGCTCCGCTCGGAGCATATGTATCTGGAATTTACCGCACCGCGATGTTCACCAGCCTGCCCTTCACCACCAGGACCTTCACGATCTCTTTGCCTTCGAGGGCGGCTTGGACTTTCGGCTCGGCGAGGGCGAGGTCGCGGACCTGGGAGTCGTCGGCGTCGGCGGGGACGGTGATGCGGGCCTTGATTTTGCCGTTGACCTGCACCGCGATCTCGACTTCTTCTTCCTTCGCCAGCTCGGGATCGTACTTGGGCCAGGGAGCGCGCAGCAGGTCTGTCGTTTCGCCCAGCATCTCCCACAGCTCGTGCGCCAGATAGGGCGCGAAGGGAGCCAGCATCAGCACCAGCTTGCGTTGCGCGTCGGCGAGCAGCGAGAGCGGCGCGGGCTGCTTCGCCATGGTGCGACAGCGTCTTCGTAGGCGTAGAGTTCGTTGACCAACTCCATGATGGCGGCGATGGAGGTGTTGAAGTGCCAGCGTCCGCCGAAGTCGTCGGTGATGCGCTTGATGGTCTGGTGCAGCTTGCGCTGGGACCTGCGCGTTGCGGGCGGAACAGGAGATCCGCCGAGCCACGGTCCTGCGACTCCGCCGAGAGCGTCCTTCGCTAGCGGTTGGAGATGCAGTTCCAGCATCGTCGGCCGCGCGTTGCGGGCCACGAAGCGATAGACGCGCGAGCAGGAAGCGGCTGACACCTTCCAGTCCCGAGTCCTGCCAGTCGAGATCGCGATCGGGGGGTGCGGCGAACAGCGTGTACATGCGAGTGGAGTCGGCGCCGTAGCGGGCGATCATGTCGTCGGGCGAGACCACGTTGCCCAGGTTCTTCGACATCTTGGCGCCGGCATTGATCACCATGCCCTGGGTGAAGAGGCGCTCGACCGGCTCGGAGTTTTTCACCAGGCCGAGGTCGCGCATGATCTTGGTCCAGAAGCGCGAGTAGATCAGGTGCAGGATGGCGTGCTCGACTCCGCCGATGTACTGGTCGATGGGGAACCAGTAGGCGATGGTGGCGGTGTCGACGGGCGCGGTGTCGAGCGCCGGATTGGTGTAGCGGTAGAAGTACCAGGACGAATCGACGAAGGTGTCCATGGTATCGGTCTCGCGGCGCGCGGGGCCGCCGCACTTGGGACAGGTGACGTTGACGAAGTCGGGAACGTCTTTCAGCGGCGAGCCGCCAGCCAAGGTGATGTTGACGTTCTCCGGCAATACCACGGGCAAATCTTTCTCGGGCACGCCGACGATGCCGTCGTTGGGGCAGTAGATCATGGGGATGGGGGTGCCCCAGTAGCGCTGGCGGCTGATGCCCCAATCCTTCAAGCGATAGGTGACGGTTGCCTTGCCAAAGCCATGATCTTCAGCGTACTTCGACATCTTGGCGATGGCCTCCTCGCAGGGCAGGCCGTCGAATTCGCCGGAGTTGATCAGCAGGCTATCCATGGTCGGTGAACGGCAACACCGGCTTCGTCGGGTTCGCCCTCGGGCGGAGGATCGTGTTCGCGGCGCGGCAGGATAACCACGCGGATGTCGAGACCGTACTTCTTGGCGAACTCGTAATCGCGCTCGTCATGCGCGGGCACGGACATGATGGCGCCGGTGCCGTAGTCGAGCAGGACGTAGTTCGCCACCCAGATGGGCACCTTCTCGCCGTTGTAGGGATTGAGGGCATAACGCTCGGTGAAGACGCCGTGCTTCTCGATGGCGCCGATGTCGCCGATCTCCTTCGCCCGGCGCTGCTCAGCCATCAGGTGTTCGACCTTGGCCTGCAGCTCGGCATTGTCGGCGATCAGATCGGGAACGATGGGATGCTCGGGCGCAAGCTGCAGCGAGGTCGCGCCGTAGATGGTGTCCACGCGAGTGGTGAAGACGGTAATGGTTTCGCCTGCAGGCCCGGCAGCGCCGTCGAGCTTGAAATCGACCAGCGTGCCCTCGCTGCGGCCGATCCAGTTGCGCTGCATGATCTTGACCTTCTCGGGCCAGCCGGGCAGGGAGTCGAGGTCGCGCAGCAGTTCGTCGGCGTAGTTGGTGATGCGCAGGAACCACTGCTCCAGCTCGCGCTGTTCGACGCGAGTGGATTCGTGACGCCAGCAACATCCGTTGGGCAGCACCTGCTCGTTGGCCAGCACGGTCGCGCAGGCCGGGCACCAGTTCACCTTGGCGTTCTTGCGGTAGGCCAGGCCCTTCTCGAAGAGCTTCAGGAAGAACCACTGGTTCCAGCGGTAGTAGTCCGGCAGACAAGTGGCGAGCTCCTTCGACCAGTCGTAGCCGAAGCCCAGGCGGTTCATCTGCGCCTTCATGCTGGCGATGTTGTGCAGGGTCCACTGGCGAGGGGGAGTGTTGTTCTTGAGCGCGGCGTTTTCCGCGGGCAGGCCGAAGGCGTCCCAACCCATGGGATGGAGCACGTTGTAGCCCTGCATCCACATGTAGCGGGCGAGAGCGTCGCCAATGGCGTAGTTGCGCACGTGTCCCATGTGGAGCGCGCCGGAGGGATAGGGC
The DNA here is from genome assembly GCA_963798275.1 of uncultured Acidobacteriaceae bacterium. Taxonomy (GTDB): domain Bacteria; phylum Acidobacteriota; class Terriglobia; order Terriglobales; family Acidobacteriaceae; genus CAWCTB01. The sequence continues at coordinate 36,366 of CAWCTB010000015.1, read as the reverse complement.
AGCATCTCGAGGACGTAATACTTCTTGCGCGCGCTGGTGGCGGGCTCGGCGCGGTAGAGGTTGGGATTCTGCGCCCAGCGCTCGGACCACTTCTGCTCGATAGCCTGGGGATCGTAGCGCTCGGCACGCGCTCCGGCGGCCAGCTCGATTTGCGCGCTGCCTTTGGGGTCGGCATCTCCGGTGGAAGTCTTGGACTCAGCCATAGAATTTGATGATCTCAGGAGAATAAACTCTCATTGTAAACTGCGCGGCGCGACGCGGGGGCTGCCGCTGTCATGAACAAAAGGCACGACGCGCAGCGGACATTCGAGGAACCCCGGACGATCGAGCCGCGTACCTATAAAAGAGAGATGTTCCAAGCACGAATCCGGCTTCATAGGAGATCAACGATGCTCAGGTTCATTGTAGTGAGCGCAGTTATTGCAGGGCTGCTTGCTTTCCCGGCAGTTGGACAGACGGGCAAGTCCAGTTCACAGGCCGATCAGAACGCGATTGTGATCACGTTTAAGGATGGCCATCAGCAGAGCTTCTCGCTCGCGGATGTTGCGCGTATCGAATTCAAGACGGTGGGAACGACGACGACGCGCTCGAGCGCGAGCTTCGCCGGCCGCTGGAAGAGTTGGCACCGGAGTTGGCAAGTCGACGTTCTACATCACCCTCGACCCAGACGGCAAGGCATCGAAGAGCATTGGATCGACTCATGGCCGATGGGTCGTGGTCGGCGACGAGGCACGAATCAGTTGGGACGACGGCTGGCACGACGTGATTCGCAGGGCGGGAAATCATTACGAGAAAGCGGCCTATGCGCCGGGCAAATCGTTTACCGACCCAGCCGACAACATTACGGGGGCGACGAATACGGAACCGCTGTAAGAGGGTTGCTTGGGGATCGCGCGCGTGGGGCAGGAATCGGCCGGTCAGGCTGCGGGGGAAAAATGGAAAAGCAGATTCCACGCGGACTAAAGTCCGCCAGGAAGGTCAAAAATAAGGGCTTGAACGCTGGCCTGAAGGCCAGCTCTACCTAAGAATCAATTTTTTGGCGGGCAGTGAAGCTGTGCCCTTTCCAAACGACGTCGAGATAGTTTGCAGACTGGCAGGACGCCACACTAGTTACGTTGGTGAGATTCATCCTGAACGCATGTCCCTGGTTGGCTGCCCGACAAGACTCTCCGCATGTCATCGTTTTTCAAAGGTAAGCATGGCGCCGAAAGAGCCGGTTGGATCCGGTGAGAGCCGAATCATGCCGAGGGACAAGAGGATGCTGATATCGGGATAGAGATCGTGCCAGGTGTTTTCATACCAAGCGGTAAGAGGAATCCTACCATCGAATATCTCGCGGAACTGGCTAGATACCTCGGTGACAAATTTCTCGGGTGGCGGAACCATGTGGAGCTGATCAATAAGGTTGAGGTCATTCCGATAAAGACGGGCCTGGAGGGCGGGAGGGTCGTATCGCCGTTCAAAGCCGTAGTAGTACCAAGTGCTGTCGGCCTCGACATATTGGGGAGATGCCGGGACGGTGACCACCAATCGGCCGCCGGGGCGCAGGACGCGGGCAAACTCGGCCATGGCGCGGGTGTCGCCGTCTCCGGGTATGTGCTCGATGATGGAGATGGCGGTGATGAAGTCGAGGGAGGCATCGACAAAATTCAGCTGGGTCGCGTCCTCGGCCTCGACCTGGAACTTGCCGGATGGTGGCAACTCAAGCTTCGCAGCATAGTCCCTTTGGCGCTCCAGATAGACAGGATCCAACTCGGTCGCGAAGGTTAGCGCGCCGTGACGCTGGTGGAGAAACGTGGGGACCAGCGATGAGCCGCTGCCGATGTCAAGATAAATGCTGGAGTCCGACAGGCAGGCATCGGCCTGCTTCACGGCATAGGAATCCTCCAGGTTGCGATAAACATCGGTGCGTTGACCGAGAATCTTGGAATGGCGATACAGCATCCACCAGTACTGCAGTAAGCCTTCACGTAACATTTAGGCATGCTTCCTTGGGCCGGCAAATCAGCAGCATATCATCCGAGCCCAGGACTGGCCGGGAGTTCAAAATCGTGGCCCATCACGACGGCGGCTTGCGCCGGTAACGGCGCGGCTCCTGACGGGTGCGTGGCGATGCGCGAGATTCCACCAGAGACTTGAGCGCGTCCACGTTTCTCAGGTCGTCGAGAGGGTCATCGATAGGAGTCTCGGCGATGAAGGCGGCGCGGGCGAGCCGGGGTTCGTTGAGGAGCCAGCGAAACGGATCGAGACCGATGCTTCCCTTCCCGATGTGCTGATGGCGGTCGAGCCTGGATCCGCGCGCGGCCTTGGCGTCATTGCAGTGCCAGACGTAAACGTGCTTCAGGCCGACGGTGCGATCGAGTTGATCGAGCGTGGCGGCGAATCCCGATTTGCTGGTGATGTCGTATCCGGAGACATGGGTGTGACAGGTGTCGATGCAGGCGCCCGAGGGGACGAAGTTGCGCAGCAAGTAGAGCAGCTCGGCGACCTGATCGAAGTTGCCGCCGAGGGAGAACTCCGATCCGGCGGTGTTCTCGACAAGAATGCGCAGGCCAGCCTTGGCGAGGTCGAGTCCGTCAGCCGCCTGTTCGATGGCCAGCGCTGCGCGCTGCAAACCCTCTTCGCGACTGCCCCCACGGAACGATCCAGGATGCAAGACCAGGAACTCGGCTTGGAGGGCCAGGGCGCGTTCGATCTCGCCGCGAAAAGCCGCGATCGACTTGGCGTGGAATTCGGGATTGCCGCCCGCCAGGTTGATGAGGTAGTTGGCATGGATGGTCAGCGGCTGCAGTCCGTAGCGCTCGCGCAGGCGGATCATCTCGGCGCATTGCGAGGCGGCCAGATCGTAGGGCTTCCACTGGCGCGGGCTGGAAGAGAAAATCTGAAAGGTATTGCAGCCCAGACGATAAGCACGTTCCGCCGCGGTTTCCACTCCGCCGGCCGTTGAGGTATGGATGCCAATGCGGCGCGCAGTCAGCCTGGGCGGCTGCTTCGGCGGCGGGATCAGCTTGAGGATGTCTTTTTCTTTGTGCTCTGGTTCACCGGCCATGCAGGTTTGGATTCTAAATGTTGACGCGGCGATGATGCCTGGGTGTGCCCAGAAGCATCTGTATGGGATAGCAACGCACGTCATGTCGAGACGGGAATTCAAGTCGCATTTCGATGGCAGGCGGTTTCGGAATTTAATCCCGCGACGCAACGGCTTTCCGGAGTTGCTGCGCTGGATGCTATCGCGGCAACAGGGCAGGTGGCGCAAATGGACAAACGCGCCTCCCGGGCCGCGGCCGCCCGAGCGATCGGAGGCGTTGCGGGTGACGTTCGTAAATCACACCACATTCCTGTTGCAGCTTGATGGTGTGAATGTGCTGACCGATCCGATGTGGTCGGAGCGCGCCAGTCCGGTGAGTTGGGCGGGGCCGAAGCGGGTGCGTCCGGCGGGTATTCGCCTTGAAGACTTGCCACCAATCGATCTCGTGTTGCTCAGCCACGATCACTACGATCACATGGACATTCCTACGCTGCGGCGGCTGGCGCGCGAGCATCGCCCCACGATTTACGCCGGGCTGGGTAATGCGCGCACGCTGGAGAAGCATGGCATCCCCGGCACGGTTGAGTTGGACTGGTGGCAAGCGGTGCAGCACGGCGCTCTCGCAATCACCAGCATTCCCGCGCAGCACTTCTCGGGACGATATCCCTGGGACCGCGATACAACGCTGTGGTGCGGCTTTGTGGTCGAAGGCGAAGCGGCGAATATCTGTTTTGCGGCGGATACGGGGATGGGTCCGCACTTCCAGCAGATTGCGCAACGCTTCCCTTCGATCGATGTGGCGATCCTGCCGATTGGCGCGTTTCGTCCCCAGTGGTTCATGAGTGAAGTGCACCTGTCGCCGGAGGAGGCAGTCGAGGCGCATCGGATTCTCGGTGCGCGCGCCAGCATCGCCAGCCACTTTGGCACGTTCCCCTTGGCCGATGACGGCGAGGATGAGCCGGTCGAACGGCTGCAAAAAGCGCTGGCAGAGGCGGGGCTTACGGAAGAGGATTTCCGGGTGATGGGCTTTGGGGAGGGCCGCGAGTTACGGATACCGGACCGATCTCATTTAGCAGAAGCCACCGGGAGGAAGCTCTAAGGATTCTCTGATCAAGTCGCGGCGAAGTCCCGCAGCGGCTGAAGCCGCGGTGATTTTGGGCCATTTACGGACGACCTGAAGGCCGTCCCCTTCGAAACCGGACTTAATCAGAGCATCCCTAATCTAAGGAAGGTCTGATTAAGTCAATGGACGGTCCCTCCGTGGCTTAAAGCCGCGTTCATTTTGCGGCATTTACGGACGCCTAAAGGCCGTCCCCTTCGAAAGACTGGGCTTAATCAGAGATTCCCTAGTCTGACCGACCGCGGGTAGCGCCGCTGATGGTGGCCGCCAGAAATACAAAGAGGGCCAGAACCAGGCACGACACTCCCACCAAGGCTGGCCAGCCGTTGGCCGAACCGCAGAAGTTGATGGCCCAGGCCGAGGGCGGCCATCCGGCCGAGACACCGGCAGAACCTTTCCAGACCGTTGCTAAGGTGACAATTGCAACCAGGAAGAGCGCTCCTGCAACAAAGAAGAGGCCTCTTGCATTCATGGATGTCTATTGTAGCCAAGTTCGGATCAATGTTATCCGCTGAGGCGCACATCTGCCCCAAGTCTGCGTTTTCATTGCCGCAGTGTGCGGGGGAACGATAGACTAGGGCCGGTCTGATGAATCCGGGGACCTCTTAAATCGATTCCCCTCGGGGGTTAAAGCCCGATTTTGCCGGCCATGTTACGGCACGGCTGAAACAGGCTGCGGGAAAAAGCGCGGGAAGGCAAAGAAACAGCAGATTCCCTCGGGGCTGAAGCCCCGCGGAGAGACAAAATAAGGGACTTGGACGGCGCACCTGAAGGTGCGCCCCTTCAAGACGTTTCGAAGCCTGCTTTTTCCCGCAAGCCTGTGAAAACCGTGTCCTTTCAAAACAAGTTTATGAGACGAGTTCGAGGGCCAGGCCAGAAGCGAAGTCCCGCGGGGCGGAAGCCCTCTCGGAATAAAAATAAAGGGCTTGGACGCTGGCCTGAAGGCCAGCTCTACCTGAGGAAGAGCTCTATCGAAAGACCAGCTCCGTTTAAGATGTGTGTTTAGCTTGTGGAGAGTTTGTGAGAGGTTCTTATGCTTGTTGTGATGAAGGCCAGCGCGTCGGAGGAACAGGTACGCGCGGTCTGCGAGAAGATTGAGTCGATAGGACTGCGGGCCCACGCCATGCCGGGCGCGCAGCGCACGGCGATCGGCATCACCGGCAACCAAGGTGAAATCGAGATCGGCATTGAAGAAATGCAGGGCGTGCAGGAAGTCATCCGCGTCACCAAGCCCTACAAACTGGTCAGCCGCGACGTGAAGGAAGACGACACGGTCATTCGCTTTCCAGGATTCGAGGCATCGTTCGGCGGCCCGGAAGTTGCCGTGATCGCCGGGCCATGCGCCATTGAGTCGCACGAGCAGGCGTTTGCCGCCGCCGAACGGGTAGCGCGCGCAGGCGCCAGGTTTTTCCGCGGCGGAGCGTACAAACCACGCACCTCGCCTTATGCGTTCCAGGGAATGGGCGAAAAAGGCCTGCAGATCATGGCGGAGATCCGCGACCGCTTCGGCCTGCTGATCGTGACCGAGGCAGTGGACCACGAATCGCTCGACCTGGTGGAGCGCTACGCCGACGTGATTCAGATCGGGGCGCGCAACATGCAGAACTTCTCGCTGCTGAAGCGGGCGGGACGGGCGCGCAAGCCAGTGCTGCTGAAGCGAGGCATGTCGGCAACGCTGGAAGAATTTCTGATGGCGGCCGAATACATCATGAGCGAAGGCAACTACAGCGTGATCCTGTGCGAACGGGGAGTAAGGACGTTCGCCGACCACACCCGCAATACGCTGGACCTGAGCGTGGTGCCGGCGGTGCAACGGCTAAGCCATTTGCCCATCATTGTCGATCCCAGCCATGGGACGGGCAAGCGCAACAAGGTAACGCCGCTGTCGCGCGCGGCGGTGGCGGTGGGCGCCGATGGCTTGATGATCGAAGTGCATCCGGACCCCGATCATGCGCTGAGCGACGGTATCCAATCGCTGTTTCCCGACCAGTTCGACCAGCTGATGAACGAGGTGCGACAGATCGCCGAGGTGCTGGGACGCTCGATTGCGGGCGGAGCGAAGAGCGACGGCGCGCGTCCGGTGGCGGTGCCGGCACGGGTTGCCGCGCGTTAAATGGCCGCGTCCGCCGGTTGGCGAAATGCGAATCGCAGGCGGCAGGCGTTTTGTCTCCTGCTTGTCGTTGCGGCGCTGACGGCGGGCTGCCGCTCGCGCCAGGCGGCTGCTCCCGGCTATCACGAATACGCTTATGTCACCAACGGCAAAAGCGATTCGGTCAGCGTGATCGACGCGCTGGAATTCCGCAACATCAAGACGCTCGCGGTGGGAAGGAACCCGACCGGTATCGCCGCCAATCCTGCCCGGAACGAGGTTTACGTCGCCAACACGGAGTCGAACAACATCAGCGTCATCGACGTGGAACGCAATGTGGTGGCGGCGACGATCGGAGTGCATCGCGCGCCGTATTTCGTTTCGGTCTCCGCCGATGGCCGCCGGGCGTACGTAGCGAACTCCGGTTCGGCGAATGTTTCCGTCATCGACCTGGAACGGCGGGCGGTGGTGAATACGATTCGCGTGGGCAACGGGCCTGGAATGGCGAAGGTTTCTCCCGACGGCAAGGTAGTCGTGGTGAGCAATCGGGGGGACGATACGGTGTCCCTCATCGACGCGGCGAAGTTGGCGGTTCGGGCGATGCTGAAGGTTTGCCGGCAACCGCAGGACGTGGCGATCCTGCCCGATTCCAGCAAGGCATTTGTGGCCTGTCCAGGATCGAACCAGCTGGCGTCAATCGACTTGAAGACGGACAAGGTCTTGACGTTGCTGGACGTCGGCAAGACGCCGATCCAGATGGCGTTGAAACCGGATGGCGGCGAATTGTTCGTCAGCAACTTCGACGGCAACAGTTTCTCCATCGTAGAGGCGTACACCAACGAGGTGGGGGGCAGCTATCTGATCGGCAGCAACCCGGTGCGCGGGCTGGTGACGTCGGACAACGCACTGCTGTACGTAAGCAACTTCGGATCGGACAGCGTCAGCGTGTACGCCATCGATGAGGGGCGGGTGATCGGGTCGGTGCGGGTCGGCAAGCATCCCGATGGGCTGGCGCTGGCGGCCAACGAGGAGCACCTACTGGTGGTGGACACGGGATCGGGGGACGTGGCGGTGGTTCGCATGGTGAAGACGCGCGACAACTCGAAGATCAGCGCCGAGCGCGCGCTGGTGAACGTGATCCCGGTGGGCAATCAGCCAAACGACATCGTGATCAAGGCGTTCCAGGTGGGAACGGCGAAGCCCTGAATTCCGTGCCTTCTTCCTGGGACTCTCTGATCAAGTCGCGGCGAAGTCCCGCCGCGGCTGAAGCCGCGGTGATTTTGGGACATTTACGGACGGCCTAAAGGCCATCCCCTTCGAAACCAGACTTAATCAGAGCATCCCTTGCTGTAACGGACCACCATTTTTATATATATAGTGGGCACTGGCCACCATGCTCATCCTGGAAAATGTTCTGCTGGCTCCCTTGACCACGCTGGGCGTGGGGGGACCGGCACGTTATTTCTGCGAAGCGCAGAGCGAAGACGACGTGCGGGAAGCCGTGATTTTTTCGCGTGAGCGCGATTTGCCTCTGTTTGTGATGGGCGGCGGCAGCAACCTGGTAGTGTCGGATAGCGGGTTTCCAGGGTTCGTGCTGAAGATTGGCATCGATGACCTGAAATATTCCTCTACACAGGCGGGGGTGACGGCATTCACCGCCGGTGCGGGCTTCGACTGGGACACCTTGGTAGCTCGAACGGTGGAGGCGAACTGCGCGGGGCTGGAGTGCCTGAGCGGCATTCCGGGAAGCGTCGGCGGCACGCCAGTGCAGAATGTCGGCGCCTATGGACAGGAAGTCTCCGAGTCGATTTTCGCGGTGCGTGTGCTCGACCAGCAAACGCTGGAGACCACGACCTTGTCGAACGCGGAGTGCGGGTTTGCGTACCGCTCGAGCATCTTCAACAGCAATGAGCGTGGGCGGTACATCATCCTGGCTGTGACGTTTCTGGTTCGCGAAGGCGGGAAAGCCTGTATTCGTTATAGGGATCTGCGGGAGCATTTCGCGGGGGATCCGGGGGAACCGACTCTCATCGAGGTTCGCGAGGCGGTACGGGAGATACGGCATCGCAAGGCGATGCTCATCGTGCCGGGAGAGGACGATGCGCGCAGCGCCGGTTCGTTCTTCAAGAACCCGGTGGTGCCGCAGGCGCAGTTTGAAGCGCTGTCGCGGAAGCTGGCGGGCCGGGGTCTGCAGTTGCCGAGCTATCCGGCAGGCGACGGCTTCAGGAAGCTGCCGGCCGCGTGGCTGGTGGAGCAGGCCGGATTTGCCAAAGGCTACAGCAAAGGCGCAGCCGGGATTTCGCGCCGGCACTCGCTGGCCATCGTAAATCGCGGCAGCGCGACAGCGGCAGAGATCCTGGCATTGAAGGACGAGATCCAGGCGCGAGTGCGAGATGGGTTTGGCATCGAGTTGCAACCCGAGCCGGTGATGGTCGGCTTCCAGGATCCCGTCGTACAAGTAACGTAAAGGCCAATGCGAATACCCTCCGGGGCTGAAGCCCGGTTCTAGGCGGCACGTTACGGCACAGCTAAAGCTGTGCCCCTTCAAGACGGCTCATGGTCTGCGGCAACCATGAAACTGCCGTAGATATTCTTGGGAAGCGTTGACAGTCATTGTTCCATTTACCGGCGGACAAAGAACTGTTCCTTGTCCACATTCGCAGGCACGGCCACGTCGAAGAAGCCGACCATCATCTCTTCGTAGGTCTGGCCGCCCCAGCGCACCTCGACATTGGGATTGGGGTTGTGCATGTTCTCTGCCGAATTGTCGTACCAGGCGACGGCCTGCAGGCGCGTGCCCGCTTTCAGAAAGCGCGGCTGCGCCAGCCGGTAGCTGAGCTGCCAATGGAAGTGATAGTTCACCCGCAACAGAGTTTCGATGGCGCCGTCAGGATGAATGATGTTGTACTCGAAGCGCTTGCCGCGGAGATGCATGTGCGGGAAGAAGCTCAGCAGCGTGGCGTCGTTGGGCAGGGTTCCCATCACATCCACCCGGTAGTCGTCTTCGCGCGGCGGAATGATGAAGGTGTGGTTCGTGAGCTGCAAGGTCAGCACCCGCTGCGACGGTTTCTGCTTGGCGAACACCAAGCCGATGCTGGTCTGGTCTGAACCCACTTTGCCGTTGGCGGTGTAGTGCATCTGGAAGACGAGGTCCGAACCTGCGGGGACCAGCTTGGCCATTCCGTCAGGCCAGCGATCGGGCTCGCTGCCGGGAGCATACACCAGCAGCATGTCGGTGGTGGTCTCGTGGGCTTCGGCGCGCAGCCTGGGATCGGTGAAGCTCGAAGCCGTAAAGGGAACGTTTACGGGCGCGCTACGCAGCCAGGTCGAGTTCGGCGGGCGGACATACACCACCGCATGATGGACGTATTCGGGACGCGACGGGCGAATCTGCGACATCTGCACCCAGCGGTCCTCGGTGAAGCCGGTGGGAACGATCTCGTAGGTGTACTCGATGTCGCCGGACGCTGGGATGGCCACTGGTATGGGCATCACGACGACTTTGTCCGGAGGGGCGATGTTCCAACCTGGCGTCCAGTCTTTCGGCCTGGGAGCGTCGTGCGCCGAACCGGCGGGTGCGCCGGCATCCACCCAAGCGGAGACGATGGCGATCTGTTGCGGAGTCAGCGAAGGATCGTTGGAGAACTTGCCGTAGCGGGGATCGGCAAACCACGGCGGCATCTGGCGCGACGTGACCGCTTGTTTGATGGCCGGCGCCCACGGCTTGGTCTGCGGGTAGGTCGTGAACGGCATGGGTGCAATCGCACCGGCGCGATGACAGACCTGGCAGTGGTCCTGCAGAAGCGGCAGTACATCTTTGTAGAAGGTCGGCCGCGAGGGCAAAGAGTTGGGCCCGGCGGCGGCCACGAGGGTTTGCGTCAAGGGGGCAAGAACGCCCAGTGCGGCGATCGTTAATGCGATCGCTCGCACAAAGATTCGGCGCCGGCTACGACAAGCAAAGACCACCGGTTCCGCGCCTACTCGTGCTCCTGCAGGTCCTCAGGAGCGCCGTGGCGGCGCAGCAACTGCGCCAGGTTCTGCGAGAAGGCGGAGCGTGGCAGCACCATGTCACATCCAGCTTCGGTCGCCTTCAGCTTCAGGTCTCCCTGCACGTGCGAGACGAAGCCAATGATGTTAGTCGCCTTCTTCAGCTTGGTCTTCAACTTGGGAATGGTGGACAGCGGCTTGGACGTGTTGCTGTTCAGGTCGAAAATAATCAGCGCCGGCTTGTCGCCGTTCTGGCCCATACGCTCGTAGATGTCCTTGTCGGTCTTGACGAACTCGACTTTGACATTCATCTTGCGCGCCGTCTCCTGGATCTTGGCCAGGAAGAACAGGTCATCGACGAAGGCGAAGATGCGGGCAGGACCGTTGTCGGCAGTGGCTACGGGCAACGGCTCGGGCTCAGGGATAGCAAATTGTTTTCCAAATTGCTGGTTCGAGCGCCCGCGATTTTGGCGCTGGGTATTGCCATCGCTCTCACCCTGAGCGGCGCGATAGCTGTGGTCCATGGGGGCGGTGTAAATGCCGCCGCCGGTCTGGGGCTGGCCGCCGCGGGGGCCGGGCTTGCGTCCGGCGTGGCGATTCTTACCGGGACGATGCGGGCCTTGTCCCGGGCCACCGGGGCCATGACCGTGCCGTTGCCCTTGTCCCTGACCCTGCTGGTGAGGTTGATTGGGTTGAGCGCCGTGGGCGGCAGGTCCGCGACGTCCGCGGCGCCGCCTGCGTCCTTTCCCTCCACCGGGCTGCCCGGAGGGAGGGTTCGATCCTTCATTCATATTTCTCTCGTAAAATTCACGCCCGCAGGTAGCGGGATCCCACACTTGAACCGTGTCTTACTGGCCAGAACCTTGCGTAACCATCTGCAGAGGCGGCTGATCTACGGTTGGAATCGTTCTCGAAATCGACTCAGTTATGTCCGTCTGGCGCCCGGAAACTTCGGCGCGTGGAACGCCTGCACGGAAGTGCGGCGATTGGAGGACTCTGTTATGGTACCCAGCTTTCGGGTTGAAACGCAAGCGCTAAACCACCTAAAAGTGTTGGGAGTACACGATTTCGTAACCGATGTCGCAAAATGCCGCAACCCGGTGTGTGGCCCGATTCCGCAAAACCGCTACGGGGTGGCCGGCCCGGACCGCAAATCCCCTAGTTCAGGCGGGCCAGAAGCTGGCACACCATGTCGAGCGTCTCCTTCACGTCGTCCGCATCGGGAGCCTCGGGCTGGAGCTTCAAGTAGTTAGCCAAATCGTGTGCCGCCCCGACGAACTGGTCTAGGTTCAGCCGCACCAGGGCGCGCTCGCGCAAAAGCTCCGGCGACCGCGGAGGGATGGCGAGCAGCAGATCAAGTGTGGCCAGCCCTTTGCGGAAATTCCGCTGGGTGAAATAAATCTGGCGAAGGTTGTTCAGCATGCGGGTGAGGATTTGGCGGTGAGTTACCGGGTGCAGGAATTCCGGCTGCATCTCGATTTCGCCGCGATAGATCTGCTTCAGCCGCTGAATGCAATCGTCGGCTGTGAGCACCCTTCCGCGATTGAAGGGGTCAATAATGATCTCCCCCGAGAGCATGTCATAGTGCTTCAGCAGGAAGTGCCCGGGCATGCCCGTGCCGGCCAGCGGAAAACCAACGCGGCGAGCTACTTCCAGGTACACCAGGGAAAGGGTGATGGGAATTCCCAGCCTGCGGTCGAGTACGTCGTTGAGAAACGAATTGCGTGGATCGTAGTAGTCGTCGCGATTGCCGCGTAGCCCTTCGTCGTCAAAGAGCACGCGATTGAGCAGGGTGATGGTCTCGCGCGCCGTGGGATTGCTGCGCAGGCCAGCTTGCACTCTGGCCGCCAGTGCGTCGAGGCGGGCGAGGTAATGGGCTACGTCGAGGTCGGGATACTCCGTGCGCGCGATCGCCAAGGCAGCGGGGGCCAACTCGATCGACTGGTCTTCCCTGTCGGGTTCGACCAGCGATGCGAAATTCTGCAAAGCTCTTTGATGTGGGTCCGACGCCAACATGCGACGGGAATTGGATGAGCGAGATCGGGGAGGCGATTCGCGAGATGGAGCCGCATTACTGCCGCAACATGTTCCTTGCAATAAAGAACACATTCGCCGGGCGCTCCGCCAGGCGGCGCATGAAGTACGGATACCACTCCGTCCCGAAGGGGATGTACACCCGCAGGCCGTAGCCTTCGCGTATCAGCTTCTGCTGCAGGTCGCGGCGCACTCCGTACAACATCTGGAACTCGTAGGCGGAGGGCGGAATGTTTTCGGCCTTCACGAACTGTTTCATCTCCTCGATGATGCGTTCGTCGTGGGTCGCCAGGCCGTGATAGACGCCGCTCTTCACCAGGGTGCGAGCCAGCTTCAGGTAACTGGCGTCCACGTCGGACTTTTTGGGGAAGGCGATCTCCGGCGGCTCTTTGTAGGCCCCCTTGCACAGCCGGATGCGAATGCGCTCGGTCAGGAGCTGATTCACGTCGGCTTCGCTGCGGTAGAGGTAGGACTGGATGACCGTGCCGACCTTGCCGGCGTGGCCGGGCAGGCGGTGGAGTTCACGCACGAATTGCAGGGTGCGTCTCGGTGTACGGCGAGCCTTCCATGTCGACGCGCACGAAGTTGTTGATCTGGACCGCGTGGTTGACCAGTTCGGTGACCAGGCGGAAGGCCAAGTCGTGGTCGACGTCGAAGCCCATGTGGGTGAGCTTGAGGCTGATGTTGGCGTCCAGCTTGCGCGTCTGGATCTGGTCGAGCATCTGGTGATAGAGCTCGGCGCTCTGCTTGGCTTCGTCGGCGTTGGTGACGTTCTCGCCCAGATTGTCAATGCTGACACTGGCCCCGCTGGCATTCACGGTCTCGGTAGCGCGAATCACGTCGGGCAACTGGGTGCCTGCGACAAAGCGGCTGGAGAAGCGAAGGCCGACCGGGGAAGTCTCGGCGAAATGGCGAATTGACTGGTTTTCCGAGAGCCCGATGAAGAAGGACCTCAGCATGTGGGCTCCATTGCCGGCTGGGAAACGGCATTGCCGGCGCACAACAACGAAGTGCTCATAGTTGGCTCAAATCCGGCAACCGCCGGCATTTACTGTCCTTCTTATATAGTGCGGGGCCCGCGAGGCATAGGACACACGTCACAATCGCGTGGTGCATCGGCAAACTGAAGATCATAAATGGCGGAGCGGGAGGCGGCAATGTGGAGACGCGAAGGACGCCCTCTTTTCGCTACTATTGCAGGGTATGCCCACCAAGAAGCGAGTCCTCGTCGCTACTTCCAATCCAGGTAAAATTCGCGACCTGGTTGGAGCAGCCGCCGCGCATGAGGTACAGATCGAAACCCTGCCCGGCTTTGCCGAGCTGCCAAGCGTGATCGAGGATGGTCTCACATTCGAGGCCAACGCCCGCAAGAAGGCTGAGCACTACAGCCAGTACAGCCAGGGGGAGTTTGTCATTGCTGATGACTCGGGACTGGAGGTCGATGCGCTGCAGGGCGCTCCCGGGGTGCGGTCGGCCCGCTACGCTGCGGACGAACACGGCGCGCCGGAAGGAGCCGCTAATTCCAATTCCGACGATGAAGCCAACAACGCCCGTCTGCTGCGCGAACTGCACGACGTTCCTGAAGAATTCCGCACCGGCCGATTCGTCTGCGTGATCGCGGTAGCGCGCAACGGACACGCTTTGGCTGCCTTTCATGGCAAAGCCGAAGGAGTAATCCTGCATGCGCGCCGGGGGGCGAACGGCTTTGGCTACGATCCGCTGTTCTTCTTCCCCGAGATCGGGAAGACCTTCGCGGAGTTGACCGCCGAGCAGAAGGCACAATACAGCCACCGCGGCGCTGCGTTCCGGCAGTTCCTGGAGTGGATGGACCAGTTGCGGGAGCAACATCCTCACAGCGGGGTGTGATCAGCGTCACCTGCAGGCGGCCGGGGTGTTCGGCTACTCTGGATTTTCCATTTGCGAGGAAATGTTCGGGTGTGGGCTTTCGCCAAGTTCAAAGCAAATGCCTGAGTTTCTTGACTTGCGTTCTGTTGCGAAATTGATAATGCAAGGTTCGCGTTTACTCTCCGCGATCATAAGGAGTACGCCTCGTGGCTTCCTCGGCCAGTCCTATTGAAACAACTGCGGCTTCCGGCCGCATCCATCAGGGAGTCGCTCCGCTGCGCGCGGGAGAGGGCTATTCCTTTCTGCTGCGCAGGCTGCACTCGCTAACCGGCATCGTTCCCATTGGAGCGTTTCTGCTGGAGCACTTCATTTCCAACTCCGAAGCCGCCAAGGGAGTTGTGGCCTACAACGACACGGTAAAGTTTCTGACCGGGCTGCCGTTCGTGCACGTGCTGGAGTGGGTCTTCATCTTTCTTCCCATCCTTTATCACGCGCTGTATGGGTTTTATATCTGGTATGGCGGCGAGTCGAATGTCGGGGAGTATCCCTGGACTGGCAACTGGCTGTACACCTCGCAGCGCTGGACCGGGCTGATCGCGTTCCTCTACATCGTCTATCACACCTATTACATGCGGTTCACGGGAGTACACCTGATGAACGGCGGCTACAACTACGCCTTCTGGAAGGTGCAGCACGAGTTCCAGAACCCGTGGGCGGTGGCAGCGTACGTTATCGGCATAACGGCGGCCTCGTGGCATTTTTCCTATGGCCTCTGGCTGTTCGCCGCGAAGTGGGGGATCACGGTTGGCGAACAGGCGCGCAAGAAGTTTGGCTACATCTGCACCGCGCTGGCCATCGTTCTGCTGGCGATCGGCCTGTGGACGATCCGCGCCTTCACCAGCGCGCCGCTGGTTCCCGAACCGGAAGGACCGGCGTACGAAAGCTCGATGTTGCGGTAATTTCCGCGGCTGAGGCCGCATTTTTTCTGGATTGGACTACGTAAGAAATCATCATGGCACATCCAAAAATCATCGTAGTGGGCGGCGGGCTGGCAGGACTATCCGCCACCATCAAAATTGCGGAGATGGGCGGTCACGTCGAGCTGTTCTCCATCGTCCCGGTTAAGCGGTCTCATTCGGTCTGCGCCCAGGGTGGCATCAACGCCGCAAAAAACCTGAAGGGCGAGGGCGACTCCACCTGGCAGCATTTCGACGACACCGTCTACGGCGGCGACTTCCTGGCGAATCAGCCTCCGGTGAAAGCGATGTGCGACATGGGGCCGGGCATCATCGATCTGCTGGATCGCATGGGCGTGCCCTTCAACCGCACGCCAGAAGGGCTGCTCGACTTCCGCCGCTTCGGGGGCACGCTCTACAACCGCACCGCTTTCGCGGGAGCGACGACGGGCCAGCAACTTCTTTATGCGCTCGACGAGCAGGTGCGCCGCTACGAGGCCGAAGGCAAGGTCACCAAGTACGAGTCGTGGGAATTTCTCTCCGCCGTGCTGGATGGCAACCGGGTGTGCCACGGCATCTGCGCCATGGACCTGCACACCATGCAGGTAGTCACCTTCCCGGCCGAGGCGGTGATCATCGCCACCGGCGGCATCGGCGCGATCTTCGGCAAGTCGACGAATTCCGTGGTCTGCACGGGGTCGGCACAGTCGGCCCTGTATCAGCAGGGCGCGTACTACGCCAACGGCGAATTCATCCAAGTGCACCCAACCTCGATTCCCGGCGAAGACAAGCTGCGCCTGATGTCGGAGTCGGCCCGCGGCGAAGGGGGCCGGGTCTGGGTCCCCAAGAGGGCGGGCGACAACCGCGATGCCAAGAGCATTCCCGAAGGCGAGCGCTGGTATTTCCTGGAGGAGTGGTATCCCAAGTATGGCAACCTGGTGCCGCGCGACGTGGCGACCCGCGCCATCCACAAAGTGGTTTACGAGCACGGGCTGGGCATCGACGGGCAGCCGATGGTCTACCTCGACCTGACGCACATCGACCGCGCCACCCTCGATCGCAAGCTGGAAGGCATCCTGGAAATCTACGAGAAGTTCGTGGGCGACGATCCGCGCGATGTGCCGATGAAAATCTTCCCTGGCATGCACTACACCATGGGCGGCTTGTGGGTCGATTTCCAGCAGCGCACCAACATCACGGGTCTCTACGCCTGCGGTGAAGCTGACTACTCCATCCACGGTGCCAATCGCCTGGGGGCGAATTCGCTGCTCTCGTGCATCTATGGCGGATTTATCGCCGGGCCCGACGCCATGCAGTACTCGCGCAATGTCCACAAGAGCGGACAGACGGCCCCACACCACGTCTTCGAGTCAGAGAAGAAGCGGCAGGACGAGATTAACCAGCGGCTGATGAACAACGATGGCACCGAGAATCCGTTCCAGTTGTGGCGGGAACTGGGTGACACCATGACCAAAAACGTCACCGTCATCCGCTACAACAAGAATATTCAGGAGACGGACGTCAAGCTGGTGGAATTGCTGGAGCGCTTCCGCCACGTGAACTTGAGTGATCGCACGCTGTGGGCCAATACGTCGTTCGCCTTCACCCGGCAGCTCTACAACATGCTGCAACTGGCGCGGGTGATAGCCCAGGGAGCCGGGATGCGGAACGAATCGCGGGGAGCGCACTACAAGCCCGATTACCCCGAGCGGGACGACGCCAATTGGTTGAAGACAACGAAGGCGTATTTTGCGGCCGATGCCGACGAGCCGCGCTTCGAATTCGAGGCCGTGGATACATCGTTGATTGTGCCGCGTCCGCGGCGGTACGACGCGGCGACATAAGGCAGTGGATAGCGGTCAGTGGATAGTGGTCAGTCGCAGTGATTCCGGCTCGAAGCAGCCCATGGGCGGTCAGTAGGCAGCTTTTATGGTTCCGGGGCTTGGGCCCCGCACGAAAAACTTATCATGGCGAACAACGGCAAAACAGTCATCATCAAAGTTAAGCGTCAGCAGGATCCGGACTCCAAGCCCTATTGGGAGGAGTTCGAACTGCCCTATCGTCCGGGCATGAACGTCACCTCGTCGCTGATGGACATCGCGGCGAACCCGGTCACCAAGGACGGCAAGCAGAGCACTCCGGTCACATACGACTCGAACTGTCTGGAAGAGGTGTGCGGATCATGCGCCATGCTGATTAACGGCAAGGCACGCATGGCCTGCTCAGCGCTCATCGACAAGCTGGAGCGGCCGGTAACGCTGGAACCGTTCTCCAAGTTTCCGGTGGTGAGCGACCTGTCGGTCGACCGCAGCGTGTTGTTCGAGAACCTGAAGAAGGTACACGCCTGGGTTCCGGTGGACGGCACCTACGACCTGGGAGCGGGTCCACGCGCAGTACCCTTCCGATCAGGAAGAGGCGTATCCGCTCTCGCGCTGCATCTCGTGCTGCTGCTGCATGGAGGCCTGCCCGCAGTTCAACGAGAAGACAGGCTTCGTGGGCGCGGCCACCATTTCTCAAGTGCGCCTGTTCAACACTCACCCTACCGGCAAGGCCCTCAAAATCGAACGGCTGCACGCGCTCATGGGAGATGGCGGCATCCAGGAATGCGGCTATGCGCAGAACTGCGTGGAGGTCTGCCCGAAAGATATTCCTCTGACCAAGTCGATCGCCGATGTGGGCGGCCAGGTCATGTGGCAAGCGGTGAAGGACATCTTCCGGAGTTAGGCTCGGACAATAGGCCGGATCCCTAGCACACGATTTTCGTGTACACTAGACCCGTATGAAGAACGTGACCTTCAGTGCCGATGAAGACCTCCTTGAGCAGGCCCGGCAGGTCGCTCGCTCCCAGCGGCGAACCCTGAACGCGGCCTTTCGCGAATGGCTGCTTCAATTCACCGCACAGAACGGCAGTGGGCAGGAGGTGGATGCGCTCATGCGGCGGCTTCGCCATGTCACCTCCGGCGGCCGTTTCAGCCGGGATGAGATGAATGAACGATAGGTTCTTTCTCGACACGAACATTTTTGTCTACAGTTTCGACCACGGTTCTCCAGCCAAGGCCCGGCGCGCCACGCAGCTCATTCGCCAGGCCGTGCATACGCGCAAGGGCACGGTAAGCTATCAGGTAGTGCAGGAGTTCTTCAACGTGGCGCTGCGGCGATTTGCCCAGCCCATGACCGTCGCCGAAGCCGAACAATACCTGGGGACCGTGTTCCGTCCACTGCTGGCGGTGCAATCCTCGCCGGCCCTGTATTCCGAAGCGCTGCGCCTGACCGGCAAGCATCGCTTGTCCTGGTATGACGCTTTAATCGTTGCAGCCGCGCTGGAAAGCGGCTGCTCCCTGCTCTACAGTGAAGACATGCAAACCGGCCGGCACTTTGGCGACCTACGGATCGAGAACCCATTTGCCTGATGCGGTTGCCCCAAAGATGTCCCCTTCACCCAGTTCGTCGCCGACCCCGGCGGCCAGGTGATGTGGCAAGCCGTGAAGGACATCTTCCGGACGTAGCACGTCACTGGCGTCGATCAACTGCCACTCCGTCCTGAAAAGTCGGCGCTCTGGATGGCTATAGCATCAACGGGCGCCGCCACATTAGCACCATCCTGCCATCTGACTGAGAGAAGCACACTTCGGAAACGCTGGAGTAACAGGGCCGGGTTATAATGCAGCCCCATGTTCGCACGTTTTTTGTCGGGATTCCTGCTCATCACCGCGCTGGGCCTGGCTCAGCAGACGACTGACATCGCTGGAGATTATGACGGAGCTTTGGGGCCGATGCCGGTTAAGCTCCACCTCCTCGCAGGTCATGACGGGGCGATCACCGGAACGGTGGACAGTCCGAGCCAAAACCTGTTTGGGATACCGTGCGCCGACTTTCACATCAACGGACAATCGCTCAGCTTCACGGTGCCGATGGTGCGCGGTACGTGGATTGGATTCATCGGCGGCGACGGCAAGTCGCTGACGGGCATGTGGAATCAGGGTAGTCCGATAGCGCTGAACTTTACCCGCAGCGTCACGGCGACTGCGGCGAGCGTCGCGACTGGCAGCCCATCCCCTGCTCAAGCTGGCAATTCCGAAGTGAAATGGGATGACTACGTTTTTAAGTTCGATCAATCCGGCGCGATGGCCCAGGTTTTCGAGAGGGGCAAGGTCGTAGGCACGATCCTGACTATGAATGGCGAGCAACAGGTCATTCCCATGCCAGGCCCCGATGCGGACAAGCTGACGAAGTCGTTCGCGGATTACAAAGCGTTCAGCGCTCGCAGTCATGCAGGAAGCAACTCGGCCACGGGTACGGCGGCTAGTGCGACCGCGACGCCTCCGCCGGCTTCGCAGCCAGCAGCCTCGGCCGCCACCACTTCGGGGTCACCGGTAGCCGAGAGCACGACGCCGGCATCGGCCATTCACTTTGATGATGCGACCCACACGATCACGGTTCCGCGGGCTGACGGGGTAACGGTCACTTTTGCTGGCGACGATGTGAAGATAGCTGGGTTTCACAGGCAAAATTTTATTGTGCGACATCAAAAAGGCAGCGCCGGCAGGTTTCTAGAAGGCACTGTCGAACATTCTTCGCGTGCGGGAGGCAGCATCTCGGGCGGAGGAGAGGAATTTCTGCGGGATGGCGGCGGCATCATCTACGATTCGGGCATGGGCGGGGTCAACCTGCAGGAGAACCCGCAGGTGCTGCTGGCCAAACAGCTCTCGCAAGTAGCCGTCGCCGCAGTGGCCGATGTCCGCCAAGTTCCAGGCCACGAGAATTTCGCGCCGCCTGGCTATAACACTCTGAAGGAAATTTCGCAGTACCGTTTGCGGTCGGACGGCTCGCGGTAGATTGCAGCCCCGGCGTGAACTTCCCAACCGGCGGCTGCTGCTGCCGCAACATTCGGCAAAGCGAGTTCCTTGTGGCGCATTTCCCTTGATTTTCTCGGGGCTGAAGCCCGCGGCATGAACAAAAACAAAGCGCTTTGACGCTGGCCTGAAGGCCAGCTCTACCGGATCAGCGCTTGTTTCCGAAGGCTGTGAAAGCCGTGCCCCACAAGGCCGGTTTATGACACCAGTTCTAACCATCCGTTTCGTTTACAATCCATTCGCGTCATCATTTCTCATCGGAGCCCACACATATCCATGCGAAGCTTCCCTCGGGTGCTCGCTGTCATAGGCATTACCTGCGCCGTCACCGCCGCTCAGCAGCCAAATTCGACTAGTACTCAGGCGCCAGCCGGCAAAACAAGTTCAGCCACGGCTGCGCCTGCCGCCTCGAAGGCGGGTGCAACGAGTTGGCAGGCGATCCACAACTCCGCGCTCATCGTCGATACCCATGCCGACACGCCGGGCCGCTTCGTCGACGAGAACTTCGATCTCGCGCAGGACGCCGGCCAGGGTTACATGGACTTCAACAAGATCAAGGCGGGCAACCTGGGGGCGGAGTTCTGGTCGATCTGGGTCGATCCCAAGCCCTACAAGGGGCAGGAGATCAAGCGCGCGCTCGACATGATCGACTCGGTGTACGAGCAGGCTCGGTTGCATCCCGACAAGATGATGATGGCCTTCAGCACCGAGGACATCTACAACGCGCACCGCCAGCACAAGCTGGCTGCGCTGCTCGGCGTCGAGGGAGGACATGCTCTCCAGGGCGACATTCGCGTTCTGCGCGACTACTACCGGCTGGGCGTGCGTTACATGACGCTTACCTGGTCGAACACCAACGAGCTGGGCGACTCCAGCGGCGACATGGACGACAAGAGCGTGCAGCACCACGACGGCATCACTGATTTCGGCCGCCAGGCGGTGCGCGAGATGAACCGCATGGGCATGATGGTCGACATTTCGCACGTGGCCGATCGCACGTTCTATCAGGCGCTGGTCGCCAGCCGCGCGCCGGTGATCGCTTCGCACTCTTCATCGCGAGCCCTCACTGATGCGCCGCGCAACATGACCGACGACATGCTGGTCGCGCTGGCGCGCAATGGCGGCGTTGCCCAGGTGAACTTCTATTGCGGCTTCATCTCGCAGAAGTGGCGCGACCGGGCGAAGCAACTCGCGGACGAAAAGGACCCTGATTACGAAAAAGTGCAGTCGCTATTCCTGACCGAACGCACGCCGGAGATGGCCAAGCAGTTGTATGAAGCCGAAGCGGTACTGGAGAAGAAGCTGCCGCGTCCGCCGCTCAGTGACCTGATCGACCACATCGATCACATGGTGAAGGTCGCAGGCATCGATCACGTGGGACTTGGTTCGGACTTCGATGGAATCGACTGTTCGCCGGAGGGTCTGAACTCGGTCGCCGATTTGCCCAAGATCACCGAGGCGCTTTACCAGCGCGGCTACAAGGCCGCCGACCTGGACAAAATCCTGGGCGGCAACCTGATGCGGGTGTTCGCCGAGGTGGAGAAAACGGCGAAACAGATTAGGTAGAAGAGGCGCACCCGGACACGCGGCGCGAAATCGCCGCCCCAGCCCAATGAAGTTTTTCAGTGACCCTGATACAGGAGGTATTTATGCGCAATTTTCTTCTACTCATTCTGTGTGCAGGCCTGAGCGCCACAGCGGTCGCTCAAGCCTCAGGAGCAGCCGCCAAACCGCAGACCACGGCTAGCACGACTGCTCCGCAACCAGTGACGGCGACCTTTGAAACCAGCATGGGCGAGATTCATTGCACGCTGTTTCCCGACAAGGCCCCCGAGACTGTGGCTAACTTCATTGGCCTGGCGACCGGGAAGAAACCGTGGAAGAATCCGAGGACGGGACAGATGATGAAGGGCGTCCCGCTCTACAACGGCACAACTTTTCATCGCGTGATTCCCAACTTCATGATCCAGGGCGGCGACCCGCTGGGTATCGGCACGGGCGATCCCGGCTACAGCTTCAAGGACGAGTTCAGCGACGATCTCACTTTCGATCAGCCCGGACGCCTGGCGATGGCCAACAGCGGCCCCAATACTAACGGCTCGCAGTTTTTCATCACTGAGGTGCCAACGCCGCATCTGAACGGGAAGCACACAATTTTCGGGCAGTGCGGCGATCTGGACGTTGTGCAGAAGATCGCCCGCGTCGCGACCGATCCGCGCAACGATAAGCCGTTGACGCCGGTCGTAATCACGACCATCAAGATCGTCGATCCGCGCCATCCGGCGGCCGCACCGCACAAGACCACCGGAACCACGACGCATAAATCCGCGGGAACCACGAAGAAAACCACGCCTCCCGCGAAGCCGCAGTAAACCGCGGGCGATGGGTGGAGCACGACTTTCAGTGGCTTCCCGGTGTTCCGCCGACTAAAGAGGCTGCTGAAAAAGTCCGTTCAACGTGCTACCGGGGCTAAAGCCCCTATGTATTTGCAACGGCTTAGACGCTGGCCTGAAGGCCAGCTCTACCCGGGAACCTCTTTTTTCAGCAGCCTCTAAAGTCGGCTCGGGATGGCAAAACAGAGCGCTTAACGGCACAGCTAAAGCTGTGCCTTTTCAAAATACTTCGGAAAAGGCTATTTCGCGGCCGGTGAAGGCCGCGCGCCCGGCATTTTGTTCTTGGACGTTCGCACAGAGCCCAGTCCAAGAATAATGGCTTACGAGAGCGGGGCTTAAAAGCCCCTGGACATTTTCGCGACTTGTACGCAGGCCTGAAGGTCTGCTCTACCCGAAAGGGTATGTTTCCGCAGCCTGTGAGATGTGGTGTACAGCAACTACAAAGCTCCTCTACGGTCGCTCCTCCCTACTGTTTTCTGCCCCGGGCGCCGTTGGCCCACTCCTCCCACATTCCGAAGCCCTTCATCTGATCATCGAGATGGGTTTCGGCGAAGCTGGCTTCAATCTGGGCCCGCGTCCAGCGCGGCCCGACGCGCTGCGGAGCGTTCGCCATCTCGACCATCAACTCCGCCGCCATCGCCTCGTTTTTCTTGAGTTGAGCAAAGTCGACTTTGTCGAAGGTGTCGGAGGTGGCGTGGTAGTTCACCAGGTAATTGGCTTCCGCCTGGTTGGCAACCAGTGTGGGCACGCCCTCGATCATGAAGTCGAAGTGATCGGTGCCGGTCATGGCATCGTTGGTTAGGGCGGCAGCGTTCCACTGCGCGAAGGGCTGCAGCATGGGCGTCAGCGCGGCGTCGATGTCCTTGCGTCCTCCAGTCGAGAATCCCGTCACTGGCCCACTGCCTTCGTCGAACACCAACTCCGCGTCGATGTTGTCCAGATCGTTCTGATGGGCACGAACGTAAGCCAAGGACCCGAGCAACCCCTCTTCCTCACCCGAGTAAAGCACGAAGCGCAGGGTCCGGCGCGGGCGAATACCCGAGGCCTTGATGGCCCGCAGCGCGTCGATCACCAGCGCCGCGTTGCAGCCATTATCCAGCGCTCCCGTGCCGAGTTCCCACGAATCCAAATGCGCGCCCAGCATTACGATTTCGTTGGGCAGCTCGCTTCCCTTAATCTCGGCGATAACGTTGCTCGTGGTAATCGCCGGCCCAATCCGGTTCGGCAACGAGAGCGACATGGTCACCGGAGAGCCTTGCCGCAGGAGACGCGAGATGCGCTCCGCATCTTCGCGCGCCAGTAGCACCTGCGGGATAACATCGATCCTTCCGGTACTGACGTTGATGTGGCGATAGAGAATGTCGTGTTCGCGGCTGCTTTCGAACGCGATCGCGACTGCCTTGCCCTTCACCGCCTGCTCGATGATGCCGGGAGCGCGGAAGTATTCGTCGAAGAGGTCGTCCCAGGATTTCAGTACCACGGAGTGCGCCAGCACGATGGCTCCCGAAATGCCGCCTGCCTTGGCGAAGTCCTCCGGCTTCCCCATGCCCACATCGATTACCCGCGCGGTGGTCGGACGCAACGGTGGCGTCCACGCCAGCGAGTGCGCCAAGACGTGGAACTTGACCGGCGATACCACCTCGACCTGCGTCGCGCCTTCCGCCCACGACTGCGCGATGGTGAAATCCTCGGTGTGTACCGAGTCGGCTCCGGCAGCCTTGAATCCGGCGATGCCCCACTGCATGGCATTGGTGAATGCGGGTGTACCGGGCACGCGGCCGCCGATGTCGTCGGTGAGCCGCTGCAGATTCGTCTGCAGGGGAGAGTCCGCCTTCAGCGCCTCATTCATCACCGGTGTGTTCTGGGAGTGAGCACATGGGGCAATCAGGAAGATCAGTGCGGTCAGAGAAAGGAAGCGGAGGTTGGACATAGACGCGCATTATATGCGACGCGTTCGAAATCGAGACGTGGCGGGTGGCCGCTAGCGAAGAGGGGCACAGCCTTCGCCATGCCCCTCAATTTCAATTTTGTTGGTCCGTCTGCGTAGTACACATACTTGTAATCCGGCGCATAGGCCCAGTTGACGATGTTACCCGGCCCCGTCAACGAAACCAGTCCGGACCATGCTTGCGTTTTAACACTAAAAACCAGAAGCTTCTTACGGTCTTGCGTAGCGGCAACAAGCATGTCATCGGCAACCCACTGTACGCCTTCCGTGATGTCTTGCGATCCAGGGACAATGGAACGCTGTCCCGTGCGGAGATCGTAGAACTGGAACTTGGCGTGTTTGAGATCACTGTAATCGGCGTAAACGAGGACATTTCCGTCTGGGGACCAACTTGCAGCGGCCGAGTTCTTCTCAGCAACTGTTTGAGCCGGACCTCCGTCCGTGCTGATCACATAGATCTCACCCGTGTGATTCCCATATGCGACCCGCTTCCCATCCGGCGAGATGAAAGGATAGGCTACCTGCGCCGGGGGATACGTGAGTTGCATCCGCTCCGTTCCGTCACTGCGGCTGCGCCACAGCATGTGGTCGGGGTAGGAAGTGTAGACAACCCACTTCCCGTCTCTGGAGAACGTCGGATCGAAAGCCGAAATACCGGAGAGAAATGGAACGAACTGCTTCGAATTCACGTCATAGCGGACCAGTTCGCCCCGCTGCTTGGCGCCGATAGCGAAGATTTGTTTCCCATCACGGCTCGGAATCGGCCCCATGTAGGACAACGGCCCGTTCGTGAGTTGAACCGGCGGGTGAGCGTGTTGAAAGAACCCTGTTTGCCACTGCGCTATCCAAAGGTCCGGTTGGCCTCTATCTTGATCCCGAAAGAGAAAAGCCCCCCTTGCCGGGCTCTCGATTGATCCTCAAAGACAATGTATCTGCCGTCCGGGGTCCATTGCGCGCAGCACACGCGCCGTCCTTCGCTACTGTTGACGACTGCGCGCCGGCCCGAACCGTCTGCACCGGCGACCATAATGGAATTGCCCGATGGCGATCGAACCGTGAAGACCAAGCCCTTGTCGTCTGGAGAAATGTTCGCCTCCCGTCTTCCATCTCCGACTCCCTTGCGAGCACTCGAGCCTTTGGGCCGGCGATGCAGAGTCCGATGGCAATTCGGCAAATGACCACGACGTCTTCCAGACTCGTTGTTGTGCCGCTATCCGCCGCCCTCGCGATTTGCTTCCGGTCGTGACCCTCGTCGCAGTACTTCGCGAATTCGCCAATCCGTTTGGCGAAATGGAATCCGCAGATTTCGCAGCTGTCACCGCGGCGGGCTACAGCCATAGCTCGGCGCTGCGATCGCGTTCCCGCTCGTGAGCATAGATCAATTTCTTGCCCGATACCGCCTGACGAACAGCAGGTGTCGGCATGCTGTTCGCATCCGAGAGCGCCTCCAGCGCGAAAGCCATGTCGGAGGCCGACTGAAACCGCTGCTCCGGGCTCTTCGACAGGCAGCGGTTTACGATTCTCTGCAATCCCGGCGGAACTGACGGCGCGATCTGCGAAACCGCCGGCGGGTCTTCGTTCAAGATCGCCGTCATGGTTTCCGCCGACGTCGTCTCTCGGAAAGCGGGTCTGCCGGTCAGCATTTCGTACAGAATCACGCCCACCGCAAAGATGTCGCTGCGGGCGTCGGCAACATGTCCCCGCACCTGCTCGGGCGACATGTAGCCGACTGTCCCCAGCACTTGTCCCGGGTTGGTCTGTGACTGGAAAGTGACGGCTGAGCCATTCGCGCTCGCGGCTTCAGCCGGATTGAGCTTCGCCAATCCGAAGTCGAGGATCTTGATCCGCTCATCCTTCGTTACCCAGATGTTCTCCGCTGCGGTTAACCGCCATCGCTCCCAGCAGGACCAGCTCATTTGCACGCGTAGCCCAGACAACATTCGGTCGCCACGTTTCAGGCCGCCCGCATGGCTCCCTGCAGCCCCGGTAACTATGTTGGCCCCTGACTTCTTCTGCTTCTGGCCACGTGCACAGAACCAAGTAGTTGGTGTTCACCGCAGCGGCCTCCTGGCGGCGAAGAGTTACGACCAACTCGCTCAAAAGCAATAGCCGAGGACTGCTCCTCGCGCATTGCACAAACCAACTCACTATCTAGTCGTAATACTCCAGCCCGAGGTGGGTGATCATCTCTTCGCCCTTGAGGTGGCGCAGTGTGTTCTTCAACTTCATCGACTGGATGAAAAGGTCGTGCTCCGGATACAATCCCTCGGCTGTCATGGGCGACTTGAAGTAGAAGCTGAGCCACTCCTGGATGCCCATGCCGCGCAGCTCCGACGTGCGCTTGGCGAGGTCGAGGAACAGCACCAGGTCGAGCACGATGGGTGCGGCCAGAATCGAGTCGCGGCACAGGAAGTCGACCTTGATCTGCATCGGGTAGCCAAGCCAGCCGAAGATGTCAATGTTGTCCCAACCCTCTTTGTTATCACCACGCGGCGGGTAATAGTTAATGCGTACCTTGTGGCAGATATTGCCGTAGAGCTCGGGATAGAGCTCGGGCTGCAGGATGTGCTCGAGCACGGACAGCTTCGACTCTTCCTTGGTCTTGAAGGAGCCGGGATCGTCGAGCACTTCGCCATCGCGATTGCCCAGAATGTTGGTGGAGAACCATCCGTTCAACCCGATCATGCGCGCCTTGAAGCCCGGCGCAAGGATGGTCTTGATGAGCGTCTGGCCGGTTTTGTAGTCCTTGCCGCAGATGGGCGCATCGTTCTTCTTCGACAAGTGTTGCATCACCGGGATGTCGACCGTCAGGTTTGGTGCTCCGTTGGCGAAGGGCACACCCTCCTGCAACGCTGCATAGGCGTAGATCATCGACGGCGCAATGTTCTCGTCGTTGGCGAGCAGCCCCTTTTCGAACGACTCGACCGACTGGTGAACCGGCCCCGCCTGGATGAAGGTCTCGGTCGAGCCGCACCAGATCATCACCAGACGTTCGGCACCGCTGGACTGCTTGAAGTCATGGATGTCCTGGCGAAGTTGCTCGACCAGTTCCATCTTGTTTTTGCCCTTCTTCACGTTGGGGCCGTCGAGCTTCTTGACGTAGTTCTTGTCGAACACGGCCTTGCGCGGCTTGATCGACGACAGGAAGGGCTTTACCTGTTCCAGCAGGGAGCGCTCGAGCACGCCTGCTTTGCCGGCGGCGGCGTACATGTCGTCTTCGAAGATGTCCCAGCCGGTGAAGACCAGATCGTTGAGACCGGCCAGGGGAACGAATTCCTTGATCTTGGGGAAGCGGCCTTCGGTGCGCTTACCGAGGCGGATGGTGCCCATCTGGGTGAGCGAGCCGATAGGGCTCGAAATACCCTGGCGTACGGCTTCGACGCCGGCGACAAAGGTCGTCGCAACCGCGCCCATTCCGGGGATCATGATCCCCAATTTTCCTTTGGCCGGCGCAATATCGCCCTTGGCTTGCTGCGAATTATCTGTTGGCATGCCTATGAGTCCGTTTCGTGAAGTATCTGCAAACCTGTTATCTTCTCGTATCTGCGGCACTCGTGGCAAACGATCGCACTGAACGGAAGCTCATGCGCATTGTGCTGCGAGATAGGGGATTGGCTGGAAAGAGGTCATTCAAGCTCTGCTTGCGCAAGGGGAATCCCAGGGGTCACTCATGGCGGAAGAGAAGGTTGCAGTCGTTACCGGCAGCTCCAGCGGAATCGGGCTACTTACCACGGTTGAGCTCGCGCGGAGCGGATATCGCGTCGTCGCCACGATGCGCGACGTGGGCCGCAGCGGGCGTCTGGAAGAGGCGGCACAAAAGGCCGGGGTGCGCGACCGGCTCGACCTGCGGCGTCTCGACGTCACTGAGTTCGACACGATTGTTCCCGTGGTCGACCAGATTGCCAACGATCACGGACGCATCGATGTGCTGGTCAATAACGCAGGGTTCTCCGTCGCAGGATTTGCGGAAGACTTGAAGGTGGAGGAGATCCGCCACCAGTTTGAAACCAACTTCTTCGGCAACGTGGCCATGTCCAAAGCCGTGATTCCCATGATGCGCAGACAGCGCTCGGGTCACATTATCCAGGTGGCTTCTGTCGGAGGGCGATTGGGCCAGCCCATGCTCAGCGCCTACTGCGGTTCCAAGTTTGCTCTGGAAGGTTTCAGCGAGTCGCTGCGCATTGAGACGCACTCGCTGGGCATTCGGGTGACGCTGGTTGAGCCTGGCGCTTACGATACCGACATCTGGGAGCGCAACGTGAAGATCGGGGAGAAGGCGCTCGACCCCAGCTCGCCAAATAAAGAGCGCAGCCAGCGCTTCTCGGAGTTCGTGAAATCGAGCGCCACGCACCGCCGCGATGCACGCGAGGTGGCGCAACTGATTGTGCGCATTGCCAACGATCCCAATCCCAAACTGCGCTACCTGATCGGAACGTCGACGCGAAGATCCAGGTCTGGCTCAAGCGCATTCTGCCGTGGCGAAGCTACGAACGCATGGTCGCCAAGGCCGTGAAGATTGACTGACCAGCATGGACTTGGCTGAGATGGCAGTTCATCCCTCCCAGCGTTTGGCGAGAACGGGGACGGATTGCTATACTTTTCGCAGAGCAACACCCATCACCAGCGCATTCGCGCCCGTGGCCAGGTAGCTCAGCTGGTAGAGCGCAGCCCTGAAAAGGCTGGCGTCGGCGGTTCAACTCCGTCCCTGGCCACCATCATTTCAAAGCACTTACGCTCGAAACACTCGATTTGCCCCAGCCCACAATATGCCCACAAAACGAAGGCATCAGCTAGACAATGAGGTTCGTTGCTGGGTTTTTCTCGGTCCATGAGCCCTTTAACAATTGGGCCAAGAACATCCCCTGAGCCTCCAGCTTGGCCGGTGTAATGGCCTGCGCATAGACGTCCAGAGTGGTTTTGATGTTGGAGTGCCGGAGTAGCTCCTGCACCAGTTTTGGATCGTAGTTGTTCGCGACCAGCGCCGACGCCAGCGTTCGCCGAAATGTGTGGAACCCGAATGCACGGGGCGGGGCCACAACACCAACTTTGAGCGCTGCAGGACGTAGATGGTCGGACAACAGCATATTGGCGCTCGGAGGCTTTCTGCCCTTCAGCTGGAAGGAGGGAAATACCAAATCTTCTTCCCTGCCGTACGGCGTCTCTCGTCGCCAGTTGAGCAGATGAGCCGCGAGAACGGGATGCAGAGGAACGGGACGCTTCGACGCCCTTGATTTGGGCTTGCCGAATTTCCCGTAAACATAGGCCCGTCGGACGTAGATACATTGGCCGCCCGAGTCGATGTCCTTCCACTGCAAAGCCAATATCTCCGAAATGCGCAGCGCGGTGGCAGCGCTTACCAGCACCAGCGTACGCAACATCAACCCCAACTGGTTGATGATCGCGAAGGCCTGAGTCGGCGTCAAAATAATCGGGTCGAAGTTGCTTATCGTTGACTGTCGCACGAAACGGACGGGATTGGCCTCCTCCGTACGAGGAAGAAATCCCACTCGTTGGCCGTGCTTGTACACCAGGCTGATCACCTGTCTGATCTTGGCTCGTGTCTGGTTTTCCAGCCCGCGCTTTTTGCCCAATTCCTTCAGCCAACTCTCGAGGTCGAGTGGTCGAATGGTTAAAGCTGGTTGATTGCCCCAACGCGGCAAAACCCACTTGGCCAGATAGCGCCTGTAGGTCG
Organism: uncultured Acidobacteriaceae bacterium; assembly: GCA_963798275.1. Classification (GTDB taxonomy): domain Bacteria; phylum Acidobacteriota; class Terriglobia; order Terriglobales; family Acidobacteriaceae; genus CAWCTB01. The sequence goes on along the minus strand of CAWCTB010000015.1, from coordinate 6,421 downwards.
TGGTCGTGGAGTAAGCTTTCGGGATCGATGCTTGATTCTGATCGTCGGGCAACTCCTCTTGGATGTAGTGCACCGCGATGTCGTTGAACGTCACGGGGCGGCCACACTTGTTTGGAGCTGGGTTGTTGATTGGCAGGTAAAGCGTTTTGACGAATTCGCGCGCAGCGGCTCGGGTGGGCAGCTCTTTCTGTGTTCCGATCACGATGGCGTGTTCGACCCTGTGGCCGTCGGCGCGAGTGATGCGGAAACGGAGCCGCCATACCTTGCCTCCCTTGCGACTCTCAAGACGCAGGCTTCCTTCTTGATACCGTGTCCTTCCCATCGGTTGGTATTACCTCCCTACGGAACGGCACGGACGACGCGAAGAGTTTACCTTGGCTTTCATCCACTCGTCCAACTCGGACAGCAAGAATCGCCAAGTCTTGCGGCTCCGTTCGCCCAAAGGGTGCGCTGGAATGATTCCTTCGCGCGCCAGGCGCTGCACTGTACGCGGATTAAGTTTCAGGAAGCTCGCTGCCTCATCGGAGCTGACGTAGTGCTCTGGCTCGACTCGCAGAGAGGGCAAACTTGCGCTGCTGGACACTGACATTTCAGACCTACCGTCATTCTTGAATTTCGAAATCACCGTGTTGTCGTGCATAAACTTTTATCAATCCCACTTCGTTACACACCCAGTGCCGGGTCTCTTTGCGTAAGAGTGTTAGCGCTGCCCAGTGCCATTACTCCCCGACTGCTTGACCCTGGCCCTCTCCTGCCGTGTGCCCATGCGATTGCGGCGCAACACCGTGCTCCTGACCGGCGTCGTGACCCACGGATGAAGGTCCAACTTTCTGCCCAATTTCCAGTTCATATTGCTGGCCTGTCTGGATGGCCGTGCGGTGCGAGACATCCCGACTCAAATGCTCCGCAAGTCCTGACTTGTCGTTGGTGTAAATCTGCGCATCGTAGCGCCCCCGCGAAACGGCCACGTATGCCATCCGACTGTTAACGAGGTGTGCGCTTTCTTCGGTGTCCGCGTGGATCAATACACGGTCGGCGGTCTGGCCCTGGCTGCTGTGGCTGGTAACCGCATAGCCGTGGTCGAGATGAGGGTGATCTCTTGAGGTGGAACTCCACCAACCTGCCTGAGTCGGTATGTACCGCAATATCACCTCGCTCATCGAGGCGCACAATCGTTCCCAATTCGCGGTTGGCGACGTGCAAATCCTTCGAGGGCGCTGTGAACTGTACGCGGTCGCCTTCGGCAAACTCGCGCTCTGCTTCGCGGTAGACGGAGACTCCCTGCAGGCGGCGCGGGTCATAGGTCACCTGTTGGCCGGCCTCACGCTCGACCGTGAGCAGGTTCTGTTTGGCGTCCGTGTTTGTGACGGTGGCATATTCCCCGGCATTGACTCCCACGACTTTGCTGCCTCGCGAATAGCGCAGCACATCGCCGGGGTTGTACTGTTCGGCCCAGGCGCGGTCAGCTCCGGTCAGCTCCTGCCGGGCCTCCAGCACGCGGAACGTGCGCCCCTCGGGCTGGACTGCACCGCGCTCCTGCATTTCGCGATGAATCAGGACGTTCAGTTCACGGCGGGATTGATTGTCGGGCGACACTACTAATGTGCCCTGAGGATGACGTGCGTACTCCTGCGCGATGGTCTGGAATCGTTCTTCGCGGTTCGCGATCTGTTGCACCCGGCCCTGGCGGTCCAGATTCTCGATGGCCGCGTAAACCTCGCCACGGGCGAGTTGCTCCACAGCTTCTTTGAGCGCCGGGTCCTTCTGGCGCACGATCTCGTCCAGATGTGCGGTTCTCATTCCGGCTTGCTGCAATTGGTAGTAGGGCCGTCCGGCCCCGACGGCTTCGTGCTGTCGCACGTCACCCACGAGCAGCACGCGGTCTTGCTCGCCGAGTCGGTGCAAGAGGTCGTTAATCTGCCGGGTACTGGCGAGACTCGATTCATCCAGCACGTAGAGATGTTTTTCTTGGGTTTCGGCTTGCGGTTCTCGGGCAAGGTGATGCTGCAGCGTATTCGCTTGAATTCCGGCCTCTCCAAGTTTGTGCGCAGCCCGTGAGGTGGGCGCGAATCCCTCGACGCTGTAGCCCTCGCGTTCAGCGGCGTCACGGACGGCGCTCAGAGAGGTCGTCTTACCTGCTCCAGCTACTCCCTCCAGCGCCGTAATCTGATCGCGGCTGCTTAGAATCTCCTGTACTGCTCGATGCTGACTGCTGCTGAGATGTGGGTAGTCTTGTTCGACCTGGTTGCGGGTTCTGCTGCTGACCAGCGCCGGATATTGGTCTTGGCTCGTCCGCATCAGGCGGATGTTGTCGCGCTCCAAGGCGATCATCTCGTCCGTGGTGAAGCTCCGTCCGATGGCAGCGTGAGACTCCCGCTGAATCAGCCCACCGTGCTCGACTTCTTGATTGAATTGCTGCTGAATCCTCCAAAGCGGCGCCTCGCCCATTGCCCGCTTCAACGCATCCCGCATCAGCTCACGTTCCCCCGAAACGGCTTCGCGTTCAAAGTTCTTTTCGACCGCATAGTGGACGGCCTCCCGGACTGTTCTGTCTATTTGCTCCTTGCTCCTCGGCTCTATCTGGTGAGCGCGGGCCTGGGCTTCCTGCACGACACGCTCCGGCTGGTTCCCGAATCTCTCGGCCATCGCTTGGTGACGGCGTTGCATTTCTTCGTGGCTGACATCGATCTTGGCGTCCCGCGTTCGGTGGGCGGCGATTTCTGCGGCTTCCGCCCCACGGACACCCTCTTGGTTCAAGTGCTCTTTGATCTGTTGCCGGCGTGGGCTGCTGGCTTCCAGATACTCCTGGGTGTAGCCCTTAATCTCCGGTGCTCCGTTTGGGCTTTGCTCAATTTCATATCCCAGTTGTTTCAAGCGCAGCGCCAGTTCTGTTCGATAAACGGCAGTCGCGTACTGCTGGGAGCGATACAACTCATGCGGTTGCAGTGCGCGGGTATCGCCGTTTTCTCGCTCGGTGACATTGAAGATGACCACATGGGTGTGAAGCTGCGGCGCGGCATATCCATCCACGGGACGGCTACTGTCATGCTCAAACTTCGCGGCAACCCATCTGCCAGTTGTTTCGGGTTGATGGTTCCCGCCAATGCGCGCCTGAACGTATCTTTCCAACTCGTCAAGCGCCACGTTGACCGCCTCGCGGTGTGCCACGCGCACGCGTTCATCAGCGCCCACTAAGGCGGTCAGAGAAACGCTCTTCGGCGCGCTGAAAGTCGCATCCCATCCGGCTCGATGTTCCATCGTGTGGATGGTTTGACCTTGACTGTTCAGGTACTCATAGCCTGGGCGGTGGCGAACGAGGTCGGTCGCGGTAATCGGGTGCTGTCCGTCGGCAAGCCGCGCGAAGTGTTCTTCCTGTACCTCGCCTTTCAATCCCCACTGTTCTGCCAGCTTGCCGTGCCACTCGCCTCGAACTCGCTCGCCTTCGGTGTAGTAATTGTCCTGGGAGTTGGAAAACTCCCGCTGGTGATAGGAGTGCGCTTGACCCGAACTGAGCGGTTTGGAGATGGTCAGCATTCGTCAGCCTCCTGATCGCTCCCCGTTCTGAGCTCGAACTTCTTGGACATCAGATCAGCGAATCGACGGGGCACTCTGAATTTGCCGTTGTGCTGGACCTGAATCGGCCAAAATGCAATCACACAGCCGCGCTTCTGCTCCTCGGTCGTGTAAATGCCGCACTTCGTCAGATAACCCTCGTGAGCTATTTCCTGGGAGATCTGACGCAACCCCTCGCACATCCACTGTTGCTCCTCCGGGCCGAGATTGCCGTAAAGCAACGCGGCCAGCCTGACGCTCGCAGCGAATTTCTTCACGTGTTCGCACATCGCTGGGGATGGCTTTTCGGCAGGTGGCCACGCATAGCCCACCAAACACCCGTCGCAGCGAATGATCGACTCGCAATCGGCTGCCGTCAGTAGCTCCCGCGCGTTGATCACCATCGTTCCATCATTTCCGTCATGGTCTTGCATGTCGCGACTCCTTGCATTTACTTGAAAAACGTCTGCTGCTCCGCTTGCTGTTGGGTTTCTCCCGGTGCCTGCGGTTTCGTTGAAGGTGTTCGGCGCTCATCGGACGTCGCTGCCAGAGGCCAGAGGCGGCTTGCTTTGCGCTGCCCGTGTTTGAGAGTCCTCGGCGCTACCGAACGGAGTCTTGCGCTCAAGGAAGCTCGGATGCCTATCTGGAAGCTCAAGGTAGGGAAAGCTGATCCGCACCACCAAGTTGCCGCACTTGAAAAACCCGTATCCCTTGGGCAGGCCCGTAATCTCTTCCTTCATGACCAGTGGCCTTACCTGACGTTCAAGTTGGTAGCTGCGCGATTCGCGCGGCTGTGGCATCTGCCCGTGGGTGCGGCTCTCTCGCAGTCTCTCAATCTCGACCTCGCCGAGCGTGTCACTGATCCACTGGGCAGCTCGTGGCTCGCTGGTTTTCAGGAAGATTTTGGTCGCCGGTTGGGAGAGCATTGCTTCCGCCTGGTGGCCGTAGATGGCCTCCAACTGGCTCCGCCCCTGAAAGCACAGCACGACGGGGTTTCCCGCCTTCCGGTTTTCGGTGATCGCCGTGAGCAACTGCGGCAGCTTGTGCAACGATGACAACTCATCCAACACAAACCAAACCGGGCGCGGTCCTCGTCTGCCCTGGTTCATCAGCCGGAGGATCATCATGTCCAGCCACATGCTGATCAGCGGGCGGAGTTGCTCCCTGGCTTCGGGAATGCTGGTCACAAAAACCCAGCCTTGCCGGTGCTCGCGCCCATTCGGCGACCGTAAATTTTTTCACCAGTCGCACTTTGTCTGGGAGTAGCCGCAGGCTGTCGGCCACCATGCTGAGGGAGGCGAACATGCCGCCGCGCTGCGGCCCGGCACTTTCGTAGATCATTGCCGCCAAGGGCGTGCCTTTCAGCCGGCGTTCAAGTTCGCGCTCGTCGCTGAGCCAGCCGAGCAATTCATCTGTTGTCGGCTTCAGATTCAGCAGATAGGCGAAGATCTTGCGCGGCCCCTGCACGAAGAACGGGTTCTCTCGGTCGGTTTCCTGGAATAGGGACGCGGCCAGAGTCAACGCTTCCGAAGGGCGCGTGACCTCGTCGCAAGGCGACCAATAGGGCATCCGCTGGTCCAGCGGATTGAGGATTACGTCGCCGCGCTGGGGTGAGTAAAACTGGCCGGTGTATTCCAGCGCCGGGTCGTAGACGACAGCCGTTTCTCCGCGTTCGGCAATCTGAGCTAAGACCTGCCGAATGAGTGAGGATTTGCCGCTCCCGGAATCCCCCATGAAGAGGAAATGGTTGTCTTCAATCGAGCGTGGAATGCATACCTGCGTGCCATTTCGGCGCAAGAGCCGTTCGGAGAACGCTGGCGGTTCAAGTGTTCCGAAACCGATACCGTCAGACTGATTGCGGCGGTTGAATTCGGCGGCTGTGACCTCTTCCGGACCTCGCAGCGGTCGGCCCTGCTTGCATAGATGCGCGTTCTGTTTGTCCTTGGAAATGGCTACTGGCAGGCCAAAGACCAGCAAGCCCATGCCGCACAGGAGTGGCAACCGGGCAAAGTCCTTGAGGCTCTGACCCCGGTACACGGCATCCCGCAGTTCGTTCTTGATCAGTTCGTTTTTCCAGGGCCTGGGCGGTGTGAGTATCAACCGCTTCCCCTGCCGCTCCGCGTCCTCGGTCAAAGCGAAAGGAATGCGGCGTCCGTCCGGCGCGGTCGTCAAACCCTGCCGCACTTCGTTCTCGGTTGGCAGGTAGCCGGCTCCGTCCCGGTGCAAGACGAGCATCAAGCCGTACTTGCTGGTGGAGACATTGAATCCGGGCATGATGTTGGCGGACAGGTAGGTCATCAGCCAATACTGCTGTAGGGGTGTACAGGCTTGGCATCTCAGCCACAGCCCGGCGCACGCGACGGTCAAGCTCAGGATCAATACGCCGTATGTCCAGACTGGCTTGTCACCCGGCCAGGACTGGGTTTCCACTCGTCCCCATTCGTCCCTCATTACTCTCACCTGCTTTCGGCCCGATAAAGGCACGTGGTATATCGCGGGGAGAGTCGCACGGGTTCAAAAATCTGTCAAACGGGCCCATTTTATGCGGGTTTTGTGAGTCGCCTTCGTCGTGCTATCTGAGTAAATGCAATCGGAACAACCGCTACTTGCGGCTGGAAAGATCAGGTGTGATAGCCCGGCCTTGACCCGGCACTTTTGGGGTATTCGACGAATTCTCGACTGTGAGATAGGTGTCGCCCCACCGCCCACCGAGAAAACCAGCTAACGCGGGACTCCTTCTTGAGAGGGTTCGGTTAGGACCTATCGGTGCCATTCCGACGCAGGTGCTCCGGGGCATAACCTATGCATAGCTGGTGACTCCGGAGGAATCCGGTTCCTGAGCGTTCTCGCAGGGTATCGGCATTTCTCC
>CAWCTB010000014.1:0-29367 GCA_963798275.1 uncultured Acidobacteriaceae bacterium | reverse complement strand
TAGCAAGGGCTAAATAGATTTGAGGGGCTTCAGCCCCGAGACGCTTCGGCCGCTCTTCGGGGCGGCCGATTGTTTTTCAGGCGTTACGGATGCCGATGCGGCTGCCCTGTCAGCTCGCGTTCTCCTTTCCGGTATTGCGAGTGTGATGGTCTCGCATGAAACGGCTACAACTCATTGGGACCAACCACCCACTCCGAGCTCTTAATTCTGGGTTGCGTGCGCCTCTGGTAGTGAGCGTCACGTTTACAATGTCCATTAGATGACTGCCCGCCCGATCCTTCTCTCTTGCGTTATTACTCTTACTGCGTTACTCAGCTGCACAAAACAAAACACCGCTCCCGCCACTGCCAGTGCCAACGAGCCGAAGCCCGCGGCGGCAGCGGCTTCCGACGCGCCGGTCAACAAAGTCGCAGCGATCAACGACGTTCCCGCGACGATGCTCAGCCCAACATCGACGGCAACAACGTGATGCAGTACGTGAAAGAGATCGTGGCCATCGGCTCGCGTCCGGTGGGCAGCCCGGGACACGCCAAGCTGGAGCAGTACATTCACTCCAAGCTGAAGGGCGACCAGGTCGAAGACGACACCTTCACCGCGCAGACGCCCGTCGGCAGCTTCAAGATGGACAACATCATCGCGAAGTTTCCCGGCAAGAAGGACGGCATCATCGTCGTCGCCGGCCACTACGACACCAACTATCCGCTGCCCAAAAGCTATGTCGGCGCCAACGACGGTGGCTCGTCGACCGCATTGCTGCTGGCGCTTCGCCGACCACTTCCGCGGCAAGCCGCCCGACGGTTACAGCATCTGGCTGGTCTGGACCGACGGCGAAGAAGCGTTCGTGAAGTGGAGCGACTCGCGACAGCCTCTACGGCACACGTCAATTGGCGCAGAAATGGCAGCAGGACGGAACGGCGAAGAAGATCAAGGCATTTCTGCTGGTCGACATGATCGGCGACGCCGACCTCGACATTCAGAACGTGACCAACTCAACCCCATGGCTCAGCGATCTCGTCTACAAGGCCGCCAGCAACCTGGGATACCAATCGCACTTCTACCAGTATGGAAGGCGCCATCGAGGACGACCACCTGCCGATCGCTGAAGGTCGGTATTCCGGTGGTCGACATCATCGATCTCGACTACGGCTACAACAACGCCTACCACCACACGCCGACGACACCATCGACAAGCTCAGCCCACAGTCCCTGGCCATCTCCGGTGACGTGGTGCTGGAAACCATCCGCCTGCTCAACGCCCACTTCTAGCAGGCTGCGGAAAACTCGTGCAATTTACAATGGGAAGGGGCACGGCTTTACAGGCTGCGGAAAAATGCCCTGATCGGGTAGAGCCGGCCTTCAGAGCCTGCCCTGAGCGCCGTCGAAGGGCCAGCGTCTAGTCCTTTATTCTTGTCATTCCGAGGGACTTCAGCCCCGAGGAATCTGCTGTTTCTTCCCCTTCGCATGCTTTTTCCACCTGTTTAGCCGCGCCGTCGCATGCCCTTTGTTTTGTCTTTCCAAGGGGCTTCAGCCCCCAAGGAATCTGCTGCTCTTCGCCTTCCCACGCGTTTTTCCGCAGCCTTCTGGGCCGGATGACTTACTTCACCCCGACGTACACCTTGGCCGAGGCATTGTTAGGATCGAGCGCCGCGTCGTAAAGCTCGTAGTCGGCCTTATAGGCCCGGGCGGGAGCGCCTTGCGCCGTGAAGTATTCGTAGATGTGCCGCCACACCTTGGGCACCACCAGCGGCAGCGCCCCCTGTTCCGACGTGAACTCTTCGAACTTCCCACCCGGAATCTGCTTGGAAATCATGCCCGCCAGAGGCGTCGCTCCCGGCTTTACCTTCGCCCCCAGAATGTAGGTGTAATCGCCATTCGCGTCGCTTTCGTAGTCGGTGTAGACGGCCACGATTCCACCATCAATCTTTTCCGGAATCCGGTCGATGGTCCCTTCCATGTAAAACCGCTGCCACATTTGCGGGATCATGCCACCCTCGGCAGATTCCTTCCCGTTGTTGGTGCGGGCCTCGATGCCGATCACCTCAAAGGCTTTTTCCTCTACTGATTTTGGTTTCACGGCTTCCTCCGCACGCGCGGCGCAGAATAGAGAAATCAGGACGACAACGGCAGCGGTGGCTTTGCAAGAAACTGCGCGAGGCAATGGTGGCATGGCACTCGCATTGTAATGTGCCGCGCGAACCAGTAATCGAGCCGCTGGTGCATTTGTCCCATTTTGACCTTCTCGCGCGGAGCCTGCATCACAACGCTAAGTTGGTCGGTACAAAACGCATTATAGTGAAGATGTGACCGGAGGTTTGCCCCCCATGCCGGTACCGATCACAACTTGGGTACGCGACATCCTCAACCACGAAGACGACGTCGTCTACGTGCTCGACCAACACTTGCGAATCGAGGGTTGCAATCCTGCCTGGGACCGTTTCGCCCAGGCTAACGGCGGCATTGGCGTTTCCACCGCTGACGTTCGCGGCCACCTTATCTTCGAGTTTATCCCTGAGGTGTTGCGTCCTTTCTACCAGGAGAAATACCTCCTGACGTTGCGAACTCGCCAATGGGTAGGGTTCGACTATGAGTGCTCCACCCCTGACAAATTCCGGCTGTTCCACATGGCCATGCATTCCATTGGCGACTCCGGCCTGCTGGTGGTTAACTCCTACTTGCCATCGCGCCGCGGCACCCTGGAAACGAATCCCAATTCCGCGAAGGAAGCTCTGTACCTCTCCCCTGACGGCTCAGTCACCATGTGCCCGCATTGCCGCAAAACCCAGCGTCTCGATTGGCCCTCGCAATGGGAACGGGTTCCACAGTTTGTGCTGAAACCTCCGGCTGCCGTCAACCACGACTTGTGCCCTGCCTGCAACGCCTATTTCTATCCGGCACAGGGCTCGACTCGCGTCTGGGGTTCAGCAGCGCTGTAGCGTATCTCACGCCGCTTTGGTAGTCTCGCTTTAACCCTTTTGCGTTGTGCTAACTTCCTTGCGGAGACTTCTCTTTTGAAAATCGGGGATCTTTGCCTCTGTGGCATCCTACTGTTGAGTGCCACTGCGCTCCATGCGCAGATCGACCCTTCCACCCAGCAACTCTCCCACGACATCTTCCAGCAGTTGATTGAGATCAACACCACCGATTCGGTGGGCAACGTCACCACTGCCGCCGAGGCCATGGCCAAGCGGCTGCGTGACGCTGGATTTCCCGCCAGTGACATTCAGGTTCTTGGCCCCAACGACCGCAAAAAGAACATGGTCGCGCGCCTGCACGGCACCGGAGCGAAGAGACCGATCCTTCTCATCGGACACCTCGACGTGGTCGAAGCCCGCCGCTCCGACTGGAGCAAGGATCCCTTCCAGTTCATTGAGGAAGGCGGGTACTTTTACGGCCGCGGCACGCAAGACATGAAGAGCGCCGACGCCATCCTGGTCACCACCTTCATTCGCTTCCAGCAGGAAGGCTACAAGCCCGACCGCGACATCATCCTCGCCCTTACCGCCGATGAAGAAGGCGGCAAGTCGAACGGTGTCGATTGGCTGCTGAAAAACCATCGCGACCTTATCGATGCCGAGTTTGTACTTAATCCTGACGGCGGGGGTGTCGATACCGATCACGGCAAGCCCGTCCTGATGGAACTCACGGCCACCGAGAAGCTCTACGCCGACTATCAGCTCGAGGCCACCAATCACGGCGGCCACAGTTCCCTGCCCACGCCCGACAATGCCATCTACCACGTGGCCGATGCGTTAACCAAGGTGCAGGCCCACCACTTTCCTCTTGAGCTGAACGACGTGACCCGCGCCTTCTTCGTCGAGACCGCCAAAACCCAGACCGGACAAGTCTCCGCCGACATGACGGCTATCACCAAGACTCCTCCCGACCAGGCTGCCATTGACCGCCTGTCACAGAATCCGCTGTTCAACTCCTTGTTGAGGACCACCTGCGTGGCGACGCGCTTCGATGCCGGACACGCCAACAACGCGCTGCCGCAACGCGCCCTCGCCAACGTAAACTGCCGCATCTTTCCGGGACACTCCCGGGAAGAAATCCGTCAGCAACTGGTAAAGCTCTTCGACGACCCCAAAATCGCTGTCCGTTATGTCAGCGACGATGGCAACGTAACCGAAACCGCTCCTGCCGCCGGAGCATTGCCGCCTGTGGCTCTCCGGCCCGATGTCGTTCAGCCCTTGCAGAAAGTTACGGCCGAGATGTGGCCCGGCATTCCGGTCGTTCCTGCCATGTCAACCGGCGCCTCCGATGGCAAATACACCAACGCCGCCGGACTGCCTACCTATGGCGTTTCGGGAATCGCTATCGATCTCGACGATATCCGGGCCCACGGCCGGGACGAGCGCGTGGGCGTCGCGTCGTATTACCGTGGCGTGGACTTCTATTATCGCTATCTGAAGGCGCTCACCAGCGAGCAGTAGACCCTCGGGCGCGGCTCTTGCGAGGCTGTTACGAGACTCCCATCTGAGCCACCGCGATGGAACGGGGCCCACGCCAGCCGCAGCGGGCCATGTCAGCGCCTGGCGCTGCAAAACCGGATTGCTATGTTGGTGTAAAGGTGTACTGGTGTAGATCAGTATTGGTTTAAAGAGTCAAACCTGCGATTCATCTTGTTGTAGATGTGTAAAGATAGCAACATATTTATGCTATGTTGCTATATTCACACCGCTTTTTGTGAATCGGATGTATATAAATACAGCTTTTATTTTCAGCTACTTACTAACAATCCCGCCTTCCTGATAACTGCCTTTTTGACCACTGGCGACTGAGGACTGACTACTTTTTCTCACCCCAGCTTCCCATACATCGATGTGTAATTCAGCCCGATCTCCCCACAGGAATGCTGCTCCACGGAATACACCACGCAAGTATTGAACGGGCGGGAGTACACGTGGAGGCTCACCGCGCGTTGGTTCCATTCCCGCAGATTGCGCACGTCGTGCACCGGGTTGGCGGGATCGACGGCCACGGGGCTTTCTGGCGTAATGCACACGACATCGGTCGGCACGATGTTACAGCGCTGCGCGGCAAGGTCCTCGTCCAGCACGCGGTAGTTCTGCACTGCGAGCCTGCCGATGGGGGCGCACATCCAGCAGTTTTGCCCCTTGTGGTTGTGGATGGAGCTGCCCATGCCCACCTCCCAGCAGATCGCCAGCAACTCGTACAGTTCGGTCTTGTCGATGAGGTTTCGGGTATAGTGCTGGGCGTTCCAGAACAGGTAAGGAGCCAATGAGTCAGGATCGACGGGATTGGTCCGCAGGAATTCCAGCGCACCAGTAACGCCCAGAAAGTCGCTCTCCTTGAGCCCGCGCAGGCCTGCCACTAGCTTTTCGACGGATACCCTTCCCACAGCTTTATCGGATGTTGCCGGCATTGAATTGACCTCCCAGGTTGATCTGCGCCGCTCCGCGACCGCGAATCATGGCATACCTGGCTTTGACTGTAAAGCGGCGCTCGGACGTTACCGGGGCCCGTACTCGTCGCGCCGGCTTCGCCTGCAAATGTACAGTGCTTGTGCCAGCGCGCAAGGTCCGGTTAGTAGCGTCGCTATCCGCCTAGCTGTCCCAAGCGAGCCGTCCCAAAATCGCATCACAGTATTGGCGGAAGCGTAAATCGCTTGAACCGCGGAGCCGCTTCGAGCATATAATGACGGCAAAGGCAGCCGGTACGCTCGTACCATACGGCGTTTGCATGAGCACCATCCGCCGCCAGCTCAGTGAGCTATGCGTGCCGGGCACGAGGAAGAGTGGGCCAGCGCTCATCGGGGAGTTCTCCATGAAGTCACGCGCTCTCGCAGTCGCGATGGCAATGCTGCTGAGTGTCGCCCTCGTTTTTCCGGTTGTGGCACAGGACAACCCGCAAGCGTCCACGCCACCGCCCGCCGTTAACACCACTTCCGACTCTTCCCCCAGCCCTGCTTCGAGCAACCCTCAGCCGGCGATCGACCAGTCAGCCAATCCGCCGAAAGAAACCCACAACGGCAACAAGAACGACATCGACGACATCGGCAACCGCAAGATCGGCACCCGCGGCCTTGGCGACTGGTACTCCGTCGACACCGACATCAAGATGGGCAAGCAGTACGCCATGATGGTCGAGCAGAGCGCCAAGCTCATCCAGGACCCGGTCATCACCGAGTACGTCAATCGCATTGGGCAGAACCTGGTGCGCAACTCCGATGCCAAGGTTCCCTTCACCATTAAGGTGATCGACTCCGATGACATCAACGCTTTCGCCCTGCCCGGCGGCTTCTTCTACGTCAACAGCGGTTTGATCCTGGCGGCTGACGAAGAAGCCGAGTTGGCCGGCGTGATGGCGCACGAGATTGCCCACGTTGCCGCCCGCCACGCCACCCGCGAGATGACCCGCGCCAACTACGCACAGATGGCCACGATTCCCCTGATGTTCGTGATCAACAGTTGGGGCGTGTACGAAGCTGCCAACCTGGCGATCAGCCTCGCCATGCCGATGGCGTTCATGAAGTTCTCGCGCAACTTCGAGGGGGAAGCCGACTACCTTGGCCTGGAATACATGTACAAGGCGGGATACGATCCGCAGGCGTTCATCTCCTTCTTCGAGAAGATTCAGGCCAAGGAAAAGAAACATCCCGGCACGCTTTCCAAGGCTTTCGCTTCCCATCCGCCGACTCCGGACCGCATTGCCAAGAGCCAGGAAGAGATCAAGGACGTGCTTCCCGCGCGCTCGCAATACATCGTGGACACCTCGGAGTTCGACGCGGTAAAGGCCCGCCTGGCGGCTCTTGAGAACCGCAAGAAAGTCTCGCCGCAGGAAGACCTGAACAAGCCGTCGTTGCGGCGCACGACCGCCGACAACACAACCAACGGAACGCAGGATCCGAACAACCCGAATAACCCCAACGGCGATCGTCCTACCCTCTCCCGACGCGACGACTGAACCGAAGCTAAGCTAAATATCCGCGGCCCCGCAGCGATGCGGGGCTTTTTCTTGCGCCCAAGGCCAGGCTCCGGGAACCAGCCTGTGTTCCTCTTGCGCAACTCCGGCGCGGTTTTGTGAAACGCTGGTTAACACTCCACGTTGCTTGGTTGACAGGCACGCTAACGGAAAATAAACTCAAGTGTTTACCCGCACGTTCGCGGCGATCCTGAGTGATAGCGCTAGCATGCCAGATCAATATTTTGCGAGATACCTGCCTCTGTTGATCCATATCTGTGTCGCTGGCGGCCTGGCGTCAGTGATCGTCCTGCTCTCGTGGTTCATCGGCCATCACAAGTACAACAAATCCAAGATGTCGCAGTACGAATGCGGCATGACGCCGGTGGGCGATGCCCGGCAGCGCTTCTCGGTCAAGTTCTATCTGGTGGCGATGCTGTTCATCCTGTTTGACGTGGAAGCCATATTCCTCTATCCCTGGGCGGTGATCTTCAAGGACCTGAAGATGTTTGGCTTCTGGGAGATGCTGGTGTATATCGCCATCCTCCTGGCCGGGTACTGGTATGTGGTGAAGAAAGGTGTCATCGACTGGAACCGGTCGACCAAGGCGGAGCGCATCTGACATGGCCCTTGAACCGGCAATCACCGAAATCGAGCAACTCAAAGACCGCCCCGAACTGGCGCGCCTGCTGGCGTGGAACCAGGGCGCGGTCGAAAGCGCCAAGTTCGATCGCAACGAGCTGACCATCTACGTCGAGCGCACCTTTCTGCGCGAGGCCTGTCTGCAGTTGAAGAACGATCCTCAGCTCAAGTACAACTCCCTGGCCGACGTTACCTGCCTTGACTGGTATCCCAGCGACCCGCGATTCGAAGTGGTCTATCACCTGTTTTCTACCGACACCAAGCAGCGCGTGCGCCTTAAAGTTCGCCTGCCGGGCGACGATGCGCGGGTGGATTCGCTCACGCCGATCTGGCCGGGAGCCAGCTTCTTCGAGCGCGAGGTCTTCGATCTGTTCGGCGTTCGCTTCAACCAGCATCCCAATCTCAAGCGCATCCTGATGCCCGAGGATTGGGACGGCCATCCACTCCGCAAGGACTATCCCGTTGAGGGTTACCGGTAATCATGCCTGAAATGACACCCACACCGGTGCTGGATCCGGTCGACGAAAAGACGATGATCCTGAACATGGGTCCGCAGCACCCGTCGACCCATGGCGTGCTCCGGCTGTTGCTGGAGATTGACGGCGAGACCATCGTGCGCATCATGCCCGACATCGGGTATCTGCACACTGGCATTGAGAAGACCTGCGAGGCCAAGTTCTACCAGCAGGTCGTGCCCATGACCGACCGCATCGACTATCTCTGTCCCATGACCAACAACCTGGCCTACTGCCTGGCGGTGGAGAAGTTGCTGGGGCTGGAGATTCCGCCCCGGGCGCAGTGGCTGCGGGTGATGATGAACGAGCTGACCCGCATCAACTCGCACCTGGTGTGGCTGGGCACGCACGCCATGGACATCGGCGCCATGACCGTGTTCCTGTATTGTTTCCGCGAGCGCGAAGACATTCTGCGCCTGTTCGAGGCCGTTTCCGGGCAGCGCATGATGACCTCGTACTTCCGCATCGGCGGCGTCGCTCTGGAACCGCCACTCGGTTTTTTTGAGCGGGTCAAGAAGTTCATCGACCGCTTCCCCGCCGACATCGATGAGTACGAAGGCCTCCTGACTTCGAACCCCATCTGGGTGGAGCGAACCCGGGGCGTCGCTCACATCACTGCCGAAGACGCTTTGGCGCTGGGCGGAACCGGGCCGACGCTGCGCGCCAGCGGCATTGACGTGGACCTGCGCCGCGACAATCCGTATAGCTCGTACGACAAGTTCCAGTTCAAGGTGCCGACCTCGACGGCCGGCGATGTGTACGCCCGGTATCTCGTCCGGGTGCAGGAGTTGCGCGAGTCGCAGAAGATTGTGGTACAGGCGCTGGAAGGCATGCCCGAGGGTCCAGTCAAGGCGGACGCGCCGCACGTTGTGCTGCCCGATCGCGAGAAGATGAAAACGCAGATGGAGGCGCTCATCTATCACTTCAAGATCGTGACCGAAGGCTTCACGGTGCCGGAAGGCGAAGTGTATATGCCGATCGAGTCGCCGCGCGGCGAAATGGGCTACTACGTGGTGAGCGACGGCACCGCCAAGCCGTATCGGGTGCACATGCGCTCGCCCTCGTTTGCAAATTTGCAGTTGCTGGGCAAGATGTGCGAAGGCCGCCTGATCGCCGACGTAGTCGCCGCCATCGGCAGCATCGATATCGTGCTGGGGGATTGCGATAGATAAAGCAGTGATTAGTGGATCGTGGATAGTGGATAGTTTGCGAGACATCGGGTAACGCACTTGTGGACTTGGGATGTCAGGTGTGAGTTGTGACGGTTAGCGAACGAAGCTTGCCAGCGTGGGCATGAAGTAACATCTCGTCGAGGCAGTCCGGCGAAGCGGGACGACAGATCTTAGCCCAGCGTTTCAACGCTGGGTAGGCGCAGAGCGAAGAGCCGAGTCCCGTAGGGACGGCACATGGCGAACGAGGAGCGGATTAGCAAACGATAGAGGTCCCTCGACTTCGTTCGGTCGCCCAGGCGACCTCACTTCGCTCAGGATGACAAGGCTTTTGGACTGGATGACAAAGAGTTTTTTGAGGTGGCAAACGCGTTTCGTGGATAACACGCTTTAGCTGGTAGCTGATAGCTGACAGCTAATAACTGATAGCTCTTATATGAAATTTTCTGACCAACTGGAAAAGCGTTTCTCGGAGATGGTGACGCATTACCCGACCAGGCGGTCGGTGCTGGTGCCCATGCTGCTGTACATCCAGGACGAAGTGGGCGCGCTCACCGATGAAGCAATCCACGAGATCGCGCAGCGGGTGGAGCTCTCCGATCTCGAAGTGCGCAACGTGGTCAGCTACTACTCGATGTTGCGCACGCACTCAGTAGGCAAGTACAACCTCCAGGTTTGTACGAATATCAGCTGCATGCTGCGCGGGGCAGACAAGATTTTCGAGCACTGCGAGAAGAAGCTCGGCATCGGCCACAAGCAGGACACGCCCGACGGGCTGTTTCACCTGGAAGAGGTCGAGTGCATTGGGGCCTGTTCCTGGGCTCCGGCGATGATGCTGAACTACGAGTTCCACGAGAACCTGACGCCGGAAAAGATGGACGAGATCATCGACGGAATTAAGAAGAAGGAGCAGCAGTAATGGCTCCTCGCTTTTGGCTCATCGCTTTTCGCCAGACGGCGCGAGTGATGGCTGAAAGCAAATGGCGAAGAGCGAAAAGCTAAGAGCGAACAGCGAATGGCCTATCTGGTCTCACATCCCGATGAAGTGAAGGTCGTCTCCAAGCGTTTTGGCCTGGACGCGACCAATCTCGACCGCTATCTCGAACTGGACGGCTACAAGGCGCTGCAAAAAGCGCTGGGCATGGAGCCCGACGCCATCATCAACGAGGTGAAGGCCTCGAACCTGCGCGGCCGCGGCGGTGCGGGATTTCCCACCGGCATGAAGTGGTCGTTCGTGCCCAAGCAATCGGCGAAACCGAAATACGTTCTGTGCAACGGCGACGAGAGCGAGCCCGGCACCTGCAAAGACCGCCTGATCTTCGAGCACGACCCCCATTCAGTGATCGAGGGCGTCATGATCGCGGCGCTGGCCGTCGGATCGAAGACCGGCTACATCTACCTGCGCGGCGAGTACCGCTACCTGGTCGAGATCATGGAGAAGGCCGTGGCCGACGCCTACGCCCGCGGCTTCATCGGCAAGAACATCTTCGGCTCGGGCAAGGACCTCGACATCTTCGTGCACTCCGGCGCAGGCGCCTACGAAGTAGGCGAGGAGTCGGCCCTGATGGAATCGCTCGAAGGCAAGCGCGGCGTCCCGCGCATCCGGCCTCCCTTCCCAGCGGTGGTGGGGCTGTGGGGCGGACCAACCGTGATCAACAACGCCGAAACCCTGGCCAGCGTACCCCACATTATTCTGGGCGGCGGCGAGTGGTTCGCCAACATAGGCACTCCGAAAAACGGAGGCACGCGGCTGTTCTGCATGAGCGGCAACCTGGAGCGGCCGGGCGTCTACGAGTTGCCCATGGGCTACAACCTGAAGAAGATGATCTACGACGTCTCGGGTGGCATTCCCAATGGACGCAAGCTCAAGGCGGTTGTCCCCGGCGGATCCTCGGTGCCGATCATGAAGGCCGACGAAGTTGACGTCGCGATGGACTTCGACGCCATGATGAAAGCCGGCACCATGCTGGGCTCAGGCGGCGTGGTCGTGCTCGACGACACCCAGTGCATCGTCAAGTTCGCGTTGCGCGTGATCAAGTTCTACCAGCACGAAAGCTGCGGGTGGTGCATTCCCTGCCGCGAGGGTACCGACTGGCTGAAGAAGACATTGACGCGCTTCCACTCCGGCGGCGGCGTGGCCAAGGACATCGACAATTTGAAGTACCTGGCGGAGAACATGCTGGGCCGGACGTTTTGCCCGCTGGGCGATGCGGCGGCGATGCCCATCATCTCCTACGTGCAAAAGTTCCGCGAAGAGTTCGAGGCGCACCTCGACGGCAAGCCGTGCCCGTACGAAACGGTGGCGGAACCGGCGCTGGTGTGAAGAGCAGTTGTCAGTGGCCAGTTGCCAGTTGTCAGTAAGATCGAGATCGCGGCATCGGCGGTCGCACCTCCTGACGGAACGGAAAACGAGACTCGTGACCTGACGGCTGATAGCTGGCAGCTCGTAGAGAGGAAAGGCAATGGTTATGTGGCTGACGTAACACTCACAGTAGACGGCAAGAAACTGACGGTTCCGGCAGGGACGCTGCTCATCGACGCCTGCAAGCAATCGCGGCATCGAGGTTCCCGTCCTTCTGCTATTACCCCGGGCTGTCGCTGCAAGGCGCCTGTCGCATGTGCCTGGTGGAAATCGAAAAGATGCCCAAGCTGCAGACCGCATGCACCACGCCGGTCTCCGAAGGCATGGTCGTCTCCACCGAGACCGACAAGATCAAGCAGGCCCGCAAGTCGATGCTGGAACTGCTGCTCGCCAACCATCCCCTCGACTGCCCGGTGTGCGACGCCGGAGGCGAGTGCGAGTTGCAGGACATGACCTTCAAGTACGGCGCTGCCGAGTCGAAGTTCATGGAGTTGAAGAACCATCGCGACGAGCAGCAATGGTCGCCCGTGGTGTACTTCGATCGTCCACGCTGCATTCTGTGTTACCGCTGCATCCGGGTTTGCGGCGAAGGCATGGACGTGTGGGCGCTGGGAATCCAGAACCGCGGCTCGAGTTCCATCATCGCGCCTAATCAAGAAGATCATCTGGAGTGCGAAGAGTGCGGCATGTGCATCGACATCTGCCCGGTCGGTGCGCTCACCTCCGGCGCCTACCGCTACAAGACGCGCCCGTGGGAGATGAAGCACGTTGGCACCGTCTGCACCCACTGCGGCGACGGCTGCAAGACCACGCTGGGGGTCCGCCGCGCCGACAGCGGCATGCAGATCGTGCGCGGCGACAATCGCGACAAGAGCGGCATCAATGGCGACTTCCTCTGCATCAAGGGCCGCTACGCCTTCGACTTCGCGCACAACGACGAGCGCCTGCAGCAGCCCCTGATCAAGCGCGACGGCAAGTTCGTTGCCAGCACGTGGGAGGAGGCGTTCGAACTGATCGCCTCGAAGTTCAAGGACGCGCTGACGACCCAGGGCGGGAAGGCCATCGGCGTGATCGGCTCCAACCGCACCACCAACGAAGAGAACTACCTGTTGCAGAAGTTTGCCCGCCTGGTGCTGGGCACCAATAATATTGACCACCATCGCACTGCCGACTTCCCGGCCTTCGCTTCGGCGCTGGCAGGCAAGGCGGGCGCGACGGCGTCGATGCGGCAGGTGGGCGAGGCGCCGGCGATCCTGCTCATCGGCAACAACCCGACGGAGCAGCATCCGCTGCTGGCCTGGCAGATTCGCACCAACGTTCGCCTGCGTCGCGCCAAGCTGTACTTGGTGAATTCGTATCCCATCAAGCTGCGACGGCAAGCGGTTTCGTTCGCCCAGATCGCGCCTGGCTCGGAGGGCAGCTTCGTGCGGTATCTCGGCGGGAACGATGGCGCAGCCGATGCGGTGCTGTCAGCCAACCTCTCACGCGAGGTGCTCGGCGAATTGCGCGATCGCCTCAAAGCCGAAACCGGGCTGGTCATCATCTTTGGTTCCGAATTGCGCGGCAACGATGTGAAGACCCTGGTCGATTACGGACTGGGGCAGAGCGCGAAGTTCGTTTGCCTGGGTGACTACTCGAATTCGCGGGGCGCCGCCGACATGGGTCTCTATCCCGACATGCTGCCGGGCTACGCTCCCGTGACCAGTGCCACGAAGTACCACGAAGACTGGGTTGACAAGATTCCCCAGGAGCCGGGGCTCAACCTGGTGCAGATGATGGAAGCCGCCAAGGACGGCAAGTTGGCGGCGCTGTACGTGGTCGGTTCCAATCCGATTGGCCGTTACAACCTCGATCCGTTCGCCCTGTCGAAGACCTTCACGGTGGTGCAGGAGATGTTCCTGACCGAAACCGCGCTGGCCGCCGACGTGGTCCTGCCGGTCGCCAACGCCTACGAGAAGGCGGGCACCTGCACCAACACCGCCGGCGATCTACAGATGATGCGTAAGGCCGGTGACTTCGCGGGCGTGCGCACTGACTTCGAATGTATCGTGCGTCTCGCTGGGACCATGGGTTACGACGTGCACAAGCTGGTTCCCTTCGCCGGTGGCGGAGTTCACGCCGACATGGGCCAGTCGCGCGGAGCGCAGTCGGGCGAGTCCGACCGGCACGGCGTGTGGCTGGCTGCGCAAAACCTCGAGCCGAAGATGAGTCCGTTCGATCCCATCGCCATGCTCGATGAGATTCAGCGGCTGGTTCCCGGTTATGACATCTCGCGGCTCGGGTTGCTGGCGAGCCAGGATGAGCACACGCAATTGGTGCAGATCACGGGCGAGACCGGCGCGGGTCAACCTGAATTGATCTTGCCGTCGAACGATACGCTGTTCACTTCGGGGACGCTGGGCCGGTATTCGAAGACGCTGAACTCGGTGATCGAGCGGCATCAGGCTGAACCGGCCGAAAAGCAAGTCGCGGCGGATTAAGAGCAGTTTCGAGTTTCAAGTTTCGAGTTTCAAGACAAGGTCGCAAGGGTCCGCATTGCGGTTTGGTTGACGCGGGCCTGCAGTCTTAATTACGGCAGCTCACAACGAGTCGGGGGTTGGGCTCCCTGGGGATTACTGAAAGCTAATTCATGGGCATAGGAACGTTCATTCTCGTCTCGGTGATCAAGATCGTGATCGCACTGTTCGTTCTGCTCACCGCCGTTGCCTACACGACGTTGGCGGAGCGCAAGGTGGTGGCACACATCCAGAACCGCTGGGGGCCGTCGCGGGTGGGGCCATTCGGCATCTGGCAGCCGCTGGCCGATGGCTTAAAGTTTATCTTTAAGGAAGACGTTACACCGCCCTTTGTTAACAAGCCCTTATACCTGCTCGCCCCGATCCTATCGTTGACCGTCGCATTGACCGCGATCGCGGTAATCCCGATCGGACCGTGGATTTCGATCGGGTCGGTCCACACCCCGCTGCAAATTGCTGACGTAAACATAGGACTGCTGATCATTCTTGGCCTCACCTCGATCGGGGTTTACGGTGTGGCCCTGGCGGGCTGGTCGTCCAACAGCAAGTATTCGATGCTGGGCAGTTTGCGAGCGTCAGCGCAGATGGTGAGTTATGAAATCGCGCTGGGCCTGTCGCTGATTGGTGTGCTTATTTATGCCGGCAGTTTCAGCCTGCGCGATATCGTCAACGCGCAGTCAGGGACTTTCCTGGGTTTCATTCCTAAGTGGAATATCTTCACCGGCCAGTTCGTCGCTTTCTTCATTTACATCATGGCGGCTTATGCCGAGACCAACCGGATTCCCTTCGACTTGCCGGAAGCGGAGACCGAGTTGGTGGCCGGCTATCACACCGAATACAGTTCGATGAAGTTCGCCATGTTCTTTATGGCGGAGTACGCGAACATGTTTACGGTCGCGTGCCTGGCTACGGTGCTGTTCCTGGGGGGCTGGTCGGGCCCGGTTTTCGGCCCGCCGATTTTGCAAGCCCTGTTGCCGGTCGTGTGGTTCGTGGCGAAAGTGCTGGCCTTCATCTTTGTCTACATCTGGGTGCGCGGCACTCTGCCCCGTTTTCGCTACGACCAGTTAATGGCCTTCGGCTGGAAGTTCCTTCTGCCGCTGGCGCTGGCGAACATCATTGTCACCAGCCTGATCGTGGCGCTGAAGTAGCGCGGAGACTGTTATAGATCCCGGCGGGCAGTCGGCGCCGGTGAATGGATCAACATGCTGCATCTTGTCCTGTTCTTCATTTTTGGCGCAATTTGCGTCGGCGGGGCGATCAACCTGCTGGTGCAGAAACACCCCATCAACAGCGCGCTGTCGCTGATCGTGGTGATGGGATCGCTGGCGCTGCTCTACCTTTTGCTGGGTGCGGAGTTCGTTGCCGCCGTGCAGGTCATCGTCTACGCGGGAGCGGTGATGGTGCTGTTCGTTTTCACCATCATGCTGCTGAATGCGGGCGAGGAAGAGCGCATACCGCACGCCAGCCGCGTGGCCACTCTGCTGGGCGTGCCAGGGCTGGTCATCGGCCTCGGAATCGCTGCCTGGATGGTGACGCGCTTCGCCGGCCTGGACAAAATTGGCATCGGCGGTCCGCAGGTCATGAACGGGACCGAGGCGTTTGGCGCGGCCCAGCCCATCGCCCATCTTCTGTTCCGCAACTTCCTGCTGCCCTTCGAAGTCACCTCCATCCTGATCCTGATCGCCATTATGGGCGCCGTGGTGCTGGCGCGGAGGGAGGAGTAAATGGTTCCTCTTTCGTACTACCTGGTGCTGAGCGCGATCTTGTTTGCCTGTGGCGTGGCGGGATTTCTCATCAAGCGCAATATCATCACCATCTTCATGTCGATTGAGCTGATGCTGAACGCGGTGAACCTGACGTTCGTCGCCTTCGCGGCGGAGTTGAACAAGCTCAGCGGCCAGGTATTCGTGTTTTTCGTGATGGTGGTGGCCGCCGCCGAAGCCGCCGTTGGTTTGGCCATCATTATCTCTGTCTTCCGCACGCGCGATACCCTGAACGTCGATCGCGTGAACTTACTCAAACTATGAGCCTGCATCTCTGGATCATTCCGCTGTTGCCGCTGGCTGGGGCCGCCATCAACGGGCTGCTGGGCAAGCGCTTTCCCAAGGCGCTGGTGAACACCATTGCGCTGGGATCGACGGCGGCGGCATTCGGCTACGCCCTATGGGTTACCGCTCAGTTTCTCGCACTGCCGGCCAACCAGATTCCCTACATCGAGTCCCACGCCACGTGGATGGCGGCGGGCGACTTCGCGGTGCATTACGGCTTCTACCTCGACCAGCTTTCCCTGGTGATGCTGCTGGTGGTAACCGGCGTCGGTTTCGTGATTCACATCTACTCGGTCGGCTACATGGCGCATGAGGGCGGGTACTACCGCTACTTCTCGTACCTGAACATCTTCATGTTCTTCATGCTCATGCTGATCCTGGCGGACAACTACCTGCAGATGTTCGTAGGATGGGAGGGCGTGGGCCTGGCCTCGTACCTGCTGATCGGCTTCTGGTTCCTGAAGCAGTCGGCGGCGAACGCCGGAAAGAAAGCGTTCATCACTAATCGCGTCGGCGACTTCGGATTTCTGATCGCGCTGTTCCTGCTGATCAAGCACTTCAACACCCTGCAATACGACGGCGTGTTCAAGGCCGTCGCCGGCTACACACCCGAGGCTACAGCCGGACTGCTGACGGCCATCGGCCTGCTGATGCTGATGGGCGCGACCGGCAAGTCGGCGCAGATTCCGCTGTACGTCTGGCTGCCCGACGCCATGGAAGGTCCGACGCCGGTGTCGGCCTTGATCCACGCCGCGACCATGGTGACGGCCGGTGTGTACATGGTGGCGCGCTCCAACCCGATCTTCAATCGCGCGCCCATCGCACTGCTGGCGGTCGCCGTGATCGGCACTCTGACCGCGATCTTCGCGGCGTCCATCGGCCTGGTGCAGACCGATATCAAGAAGGTGCTGGCCTACTCCACAGTTTCGCAACTGGGCTACATGTTCATGGGCTGCGGGGTAGCGGCGTACTCCGCGGGCATCTTCCACCTGATGACGCATGCGTTCTTCAAGGGCCTGTTGTTCCTTTGCTCGGGCTCGATCATTCACGGCCTGAGCGGCGAACAGGACATGCGGCACATGGGCGGCCTGCGCAAGTACATGCCGTACACCTTCTGGACGATGACCATTGCGACGTTCACCATCGCCGGTTTTCCTCCTCTGGCGGCGTTCTTCTCCAAGGACGAGATTCTATGGAGGACCTACGCCAGCGGGCAGCACTTCCTTTGGCTGATCGGCGTGATCGCCGCGGGCATGACCTCGTTTTACATGTTTCGCCTCTGGTTCCTGACGTTCTTTGGCGAGTATCGCGGCGTTGCCGCTGATGACCAGGCTCACGGGTCTGCTGCTCACGACAGCCATGACGCGCACGGGCACGACGGCCATGGCACACCGCACGAGAGCCCGTTCGTGATGACGGTTCCGCTGATGATTCTGGCTGTCCTGTGCGTCGTCGGCGGCTGGGTGGGCATTCCTGAGGCGATGGGCGGCTCTAACCCCTTCGAGCATTTTCTAGCGCCGGTGTTCAGCCTCCACGCGCCGGCGGTTGTCACTTACCTGGCGACCCCAACCAGCGAGGAGTTGGCGGCTCAACATGCTGAGACCGGCACCGAGTTGCTGTTCAGCGCAATTTCGGTGGCAGCGGCTGCCATCGGATTTCTGGGTGCATGGTTCCTCTACTTCAAACGAACCGATCTGCCGCCCAAGATGGCCAAGAGCGCGGGCAGCCTGTACACCTTCGTACTCGATAAGTACCGGGTGGACGAACTGTACCAGGCCGCGATCATCAGGCCGATCATTTTGTTATCGACCAATGTCTTCTGGAAAGGCATCGACCAGAACATCATCGACGCTGGCGTCGATGAGAGCGCGGCGGGAGCGCAGGACATCTCGGATGGGATGCGGCGAATGCAGTCGGGCAACATTCGCTCCTATGCCGGCTGGGTAGCCGCCGGAGCGGCGGCTGTAATTGCCTTCATGGTGTGGCGAGGTTTGCGATGAAACTGATCAACGACAACATCCTCACCATCGTCACGTTCCTCCCGCTGGCCGGGGCGATTCTGTTGCTGTTCTTTCCCCGCCGTCCGCGCGACATCCGCTTCTTCGCTCTGGCGGTATCGCTGATTTCGTTGCTGGCATCGCTGCATCTGCCCTGGTATTTCGATCGCGGACAGCAGGGTTTTCAGTTCGAAGAGAACATTCCGTGGATCGCGCACCCGAATATCCACTACCACATGGGCGTCGATGGCATCTCGATGTGGCTGGTGGTCCTGACCACCTTCCTGATGCCCATGTGCGTCCTGGTCTCGTGGAACTCCATTCACGAGCGGGTGAAGGAATTCTTCATCCTGATGCTGGTGCTCGAGACGGCGATGATCGGGGTGTTCCTCGCACTCGACCTTTTCCTCTTTTACTTCTTCTGGGAAGCCACCCTGATTCCGATGGCGCTGATCATCGGCATGTATGGGCACGGGCGCAAGATCTACGCCGCGGTCAAGTTTTTCCTGTACACCATGATCGCCTCCGTCTTCATGCTGGCGGCACTGCTGTGGCTGTATGCCCACACCGGCAGCTTCGACTTCGTGACCATTCAGCAGGCGATTCAGTCGGGGCAGATCGCGGGATTCGGCGCGGCGGCGAAAGTGGCTCTTCCTGGGATTCTTCGTCGCCTTCGCGGTCAAGGTGCCGCTGTTCCCGCTGCACACCTGGCTGCCGGACGCGCACGTAGAAGCGCCAACCGCGGGTTCGGTCATCCTGGCGGGCGTGCTGCTGAAGATGGGCACCTACGGCCTGCTGCGCTTCAACGTCGGGCTCTTCCCTGAACAGTCGCGCGCCAACGCCGGCTGGATTGCGGTACTGGCGATTATCGGCATCATCTACGGCGCGCTGGTCGCGATGATCCAGCCCAACATCAAGCGCCTGATTGCTTACACCTCGGTCAGCCACCTTGGATTTGTCGTGCTGGGCATCTTCAGCTTCACCCAGATCGGCGTCGATGGCGCGGTCTACCAGATGCTGAGCCACGGCGTCTCCACCGGAGCGCTGTTCATGCTGCTGGGCATGATCTACGACCGCCGCCACACCTACGATATTAACGAGTATGGCGGCCTGGCCACGCCCATGCCGGTGTACGCCACGTTCTTCAGCTTCATCATGCTGTCGTCGGTAGGGCTGCCGCTGCTCAACGGGTTTGTGGGCGAATTCATGGTGCTGAGCGGCGCCTTCCAGGCAAAGCAGCTCTGGGGAATCCTGGCGGCGACGGGCGTGATCTGGAGCGCCTGCTACCTGCTCTGGATGTACCAGCGCGTCTTCCAGGGAGTGGTGACGAATCCCATTAACAACAATCTGCAGGATCTTGATGCCCGGGAGCGGGTCTCGCTGTGGCCGCTCGCCATTGCGGCGTTGGTCATGGGTGTCGCGCCGATGCTGTGGCTGCATTCCATCGATCCTTCCGTCGCCGCCTGGCTGCAGCAGTTCAATAGCGCAACCCAGGCCAGTGCGCACGCCGCGACCCCGGTAGCTCATCTTGTGACGAACGCTCTTATGACGGTGTTTGGACGATGATTCCAACAGTCGACTACATCCGGATCCTGCCTGAACTGGTGCTGAGCGTCTTCGGCATCGTCATCATGCTGGTCGATCCGGTCATTCCCCCGCACGGCTCCAAGAAGCCCCTCGGCATGATTGGCCTGGTGGGCGTTCTCGCCGGACTCGCGGCCACGATTGTGCAGGCCAGCCATTTCGGCGACGCCTTCTTCGGCATGGTGCGGGTGGATGAATTCAGCGTGTTCTTCCACTTTGTTATTCTCCTGGTCGCGCTGGTGGTGGTCCTGACCTCGTTCGAGTACATCGAGGTGCAGCACATTCAGGCGGGCGAGTACTACGGGCTGGTTTTGTTCGGCACCGTCGGCATGATGCTGATGTCGTCGGCGATCGAACTGCTGCTGATCTTCATCGCACTGGAGATTTCGTCGATTTCGACCTACGTACTCGCGGGATTCCGCAAGCGCGCCGCGGAAAGTGCCGAGGCGTCGCTGAAATACTTTTTGCTGGGCTCGTTCGCCACGGCCTTCTTCCTTTACGGCGTTGCACTGGTGTTCGGCGCGACCGGCACGACCTACGTCTATGCCATCGCGCAGGCGCTGCAGACACAGCACTCGCCGCTGGTATACCTGGCAGTCGCTCTCATGTTCGTCGGTCTCGGCTTCAAGGTGGCCTCAGCGCCATTCCATGTGTGGACGCCCGACGTCTACGAAGGATCGCCAGCCCCAGTGGTGGCGCTGATGTCGACCGGCCCGAAGGCCGCAGCATTTGCCGTTTTGCTGCGCGTGCTGTTCGCGACCGGAGCTCCCGGCTGGTTCTGGCTGGTCTGGGTGTCGGCCGCACTGTCGATGACGCTGGGCAATATCGGCGCACTGGTGCAACACAACATCAAGCGCCTGCTGGCCTACTCTTCGATCGCGCACGCGGGATATCTGCTGGTCGCGTTCGCTGCCGCCAAAGAGGTTGGAATTTCCGCTGCGATCTTCTATGCCGCGTCTTACGCAGCCATGAACGTTGGCGCCTTCGCGGTGGTAAGCCACATCGGCTCGACCGGCGAGCGCTACGTCAGCCTGGAGGACTATGCCGGGCTCGGCCGCCGCTCTCCGATGATTGCAGCCATCCTGACGATTTTCCTGCTCTCGCTGATCGGAATTCCGATTACCGGCGGCTTCTTCGCCAAGTTTTACGTCTTCTCGGCAGCGCTGCAGTCGAACCTGGTGGGGCTGACCATCATCGGCGTCATCAACAGCGCCATTGCCGCGTATTACTACCTGCGCGTGATCGTGTACATGTACATGCGCGACGAGCGCGTGGACGAGCCGGTGGCGCGCATTCCCGCCAGCCTCGGCTTCGGACTGGCGATCAGCCTGATTACGACCATCTACCTGGGTGTGCTGCCCGGCCGCGTGCTGGAATATGCGCTCCGTAGCGCGCAGGACCTGATGAAGTAAGCCCGGGGAAGCTATCGCGGACTGCGGGTTGAATTTCTTTGCAATCCGTGTTTCCATCAAGAGGTGCCGGACCGCCGCAGAACTTTTGTAGTCATTGCGCTCGCCATCACCCTCGCGGTGATATTCCTCTCGCCCGAGGTTGCGAGCGTCGCGGGCATCGTCCGCCACAACCACCACTCTGCCGCACCCGCCATTCTGGCGGTACTGTCTTTCACGATAGCGGTAAGTTTGCCTGACAGCAGCGCGGCTGGCGCTTTGCTGTCCCCCGGTTCGAACGCAACGCGCTCGCAGCACCTGATCGAGCTCACCTGCGTTCGACTCTGTTAGCTCTTCCCTTCTCTTCTCAGCGCCTGGAAATCCTGCCGGACAGTGCGGCGGCCCTGTGGCCTTCCTCTGCTCCGGCAACCCCCAACGGATCGCAAGCAGAAAGGGAAACGAACCATGGCTACTCATGAAAATGTCTTGGACACGCTGCTTTTGAACGGGCACGACGGCATCGCCTCAGACGGGTCGACCGATGCCGCCCTGGACTCGGTGAACAATAACCTGCAGCAAGCGATGCAATTGCTGTACCGGCTGGCACGCAATACCGGCATTCCCGAGCACTCGCGCCACCACGTGGCCGAGGCCCAGGCCGAGCTCGCGCTGCTTGGGTTGGAAATGCGCATCGAGGCCAGTCGCAGGGGTAAATCCAGCGCTGGCGGAATCACAACCAGCGCAAGCGACTAACGCGGTTGCGGCGCTGGGTTATTCTCCCGGAAGCGAGATATCGATCCGGGCGAAGACCAGCGCCGCAACGCCCAGCAGAAGGATCGTTTCCAGCAGGGCTGCCGCGGTCGCACCGCTATTGAGCATCCAACCGGTTTGCAACTGAAACTCCAGCACATTATTGAGGAGGAGCAACGCGGGCGAGAGGATGGCCCACGCCTGCTTTTCGACGTGCAGGAGTGCGGGCGCGCCGAGCACCACGGCCGTCAGAGTCGTAGCCAGGAACGGGTTCAGGAAAGTCGCGAACAGCAGCGCCAGGCTCGACGCCACCGCAGCAGCAGCAAGAACCGCAAGCGCCAACTGCCAGACACCATTTGCAACGGAACCGCTGCGCGCCATGAGCCCGGTAACGCTGGCTGCCAACGCGATGCAGTTGAACACCGTGACCGACAGGGTTCCCAGCAGCAGAGCCGCCAGATACTGGCCCCGATTGATGGATTTTGACAGCACCAGTAAGATGCGTCGCGAACGGCGGTCGTGGTGTAGCGCGCTCGCGCAAAGGAAGACCGCGAAGACAACAATGTAGAGCGCCTGCTGCCGCAGGTAGAAGACGACATCGTCAGGCGCAATCCGCTCCGCGCCGAAGCCGCCAAACAGTCCAAAGCTCACGGCGAACCACGCCAGCAGCAACAGGATCGGCCAGCGGCTCTCGCGCACAAAATTAGCCGCGAGTAAAACGACGGGCCTCACGGTTCGCGCCCTCGATCCTGGGTGAGATCGACAAACACATCCTCCAGGCTGCGGCGAGCCGGATTCACGCTGAGCACTTCTCCGCCCGCCGCCCAGATGCGTTCCAGGACCTCGCGCTGCGCTGGGGCCGCGATGTTAATGGTTACGAAGCCATCTTTCGATGGTGAACCGGCGAAAGCCTCTGCCGAAATGCCCCGCGCCACGATTTCCAGACGGTCGCGCGCGGCCAGCAGGTCCGGCATGCGGGCGATCTCCATCAGCCGGCCGCTCTTCACGATGGCCACGCGATGGCAGATGGCCTCGACCTCAGACAGCAAGTGCGAGCTGAGGAAGATCGTCTTCCCCTTCCGGTTGGCTTCCCGCAGAAGTTCGCGCACCGCCACGCGGGACAACGGATCGAGCGCCGACGTGGGTTCATCGAGGATAAGCAGTTCCGGGTCGTTGAGCAGCGCCTGCGCCAGCGCGATGCGTTGCTGCATGCCGCGCGAAAGCTTTCCCACATTGCGATCGGACTCGGCTTCGAGGTCAACCTGGAGCAACAGCTCGCGGCACCGATTGCGCAATTGGGGCTCGGACATTCCGTTCAACGCCGCGTAGAAGCGCAGAAGCGCCCGGGCGGGCCGGTGATAAAGCGCCACATGCTCCGGCAGGAAGCCGACGCGGGCTCGCGAGCCGGCGTGTCCAAAAGGCTCGCCCAGCATCCGTCCCAGGCCTTCGCTTGCGCGCATGAAACCCATGGCCAGATGAATGGCGGTAGTCTTCCCTGCTCCGTTCGGCCCGAGAAATCCGAGGATTTCGCCGCGCTCCAAGGAAAGCGAAAAACCGTCCAGAGCATGCACCCGCCGCCGCGACCAGGGTGCGCCGTAGACCTTTGATACACTCTCGAAATCGAGTACGCCGGACATGGCTGGAAAACCCGTTCCAGATTAGCGTACTTACATGCGTCCATGACAAAAGCAATGAATCAGCCGTTAACGTCGTTTCCCGGATTCAGCCCCGAATCGCTTGACTTCTTTCGCCGTCTGCGCAAGAACAACCGCCGCGAATGGTTTGCCAAACATCGCGCCGAGTACGGCGAAGGCCTGCTTGCGCCCATGAAGGCGCTGGTAGCTGCGGTGGAAGAGGAATGTCACAACGCGGGTTTGCCCCTCATTGCCAACCGTCGCAGCCCGGTCAACCGAATTTACCGCGACATCCGCTTCTCGCCGGACAAGAGCCCGTACCACACTCACATTGGTGCGCTGCTGTCGCGCGACGGCAGTAGCAAGAGCCCGGGCGTCCTCTACCTGCACTTCTCCGATACCGAGGCTTTCGTCGCGGCCGGCTTCTGGCAGCCAGAGCCCGAATTGTTGCAGGCATGGCGCACGCAGATTACCGAGAAGCCGGGTGGATTCTCCGGGGTTGTCGCCCAGTTGAAAAAGAATAAGCTGGAGCTAACAGCGGCGCACAGCCTGCGCTCCATGCCGCGGGGGTACGCGCACTATGCGAAGTCGCCGCTCGCGCCGCTACTGAAGCTGACGTCGTTTACTGTGAGCCGGAAGCTGACGGCAAAAGACCTGGGCAGTCGATCGCTGCCCAAAACGATCGCGAAGTTCGGAGTGAACGCCAGTCCGCTGCTGCAATTTGGCTGGACCATCTCGGCGGCAGCCGAGAAACGGCGCGCGCAGGAAAAGCTCTTCGCCGCGCTTTGAGCGCACGCAGAAACGCCCCGTCCGCAGACGAGGCGTCCCTCACATCCCATGGCGAAGGGTTGACTAGACGACCTTCGCGAAGATGATCACCAGGGCGAACAGCACCAGCGACTCGATGAAGGCCAGCCCCAGAATCAGCGCAAGCTGAATTCCAGGCCGGGCGGCAGGATTGCGGGCCATGCCCTCGCAGGCGGCGGCGCCCACGCGGCCCTGGCCGAGAGCCGCCATTCCCGAGGCGATGGCGATACCAAAGCCCGAAGCGATCGCAACCCAGTTAGTGGCAGGAGCGGCAGCAGCGCCGCCCTGCGCATAAGCCGGCATCGTCATCATCGCGACGGCCAGCAACGAAAGAAATACCATCATCCCTTTCCGCATTGTTCTTCTCCTTATAAATCGCTGCCAGTGGGTGGTTGACGTTCACCGTGCTGACGCCCTCACGCTTGCAGCGGAACAGCTTTCAGCTGTCAGCCATCAGCCGCCAGCTTGAAATTCAATTCGCTCTTCGCGATTTGCCATCGGCTTTTCGCTCTTTGCTCACGCCAAGCGAGATGAAGCGCGAAAGGCCAATACCTGACTAAACTTCTGACTCGAAACCTGAGACGCAAAATTCGAAACTTCTTCCTAATGCTCGTGTGCCACCGCTTCGCCGATATATACCGTAGCCAGCAGCACGAAAATGTACGTCTGGATGAACGAGACGCCGACGTGCAACAGCATAAAGATGACGGGAATCGCCGATCGGTATCAGCGAAAAGAAAACCAGCGTGACCATGTCGCCGGCGAACATGTTCGCAAAAAGACGAACCGTGAGTGACAGAATACGCGCCAGGTGGCTTGCGACTTCAATGATGAACATCAGCGGAGCCAGCCACCACACCGGGCCCAGAAAGTGCTTTATGTAGCCGAACCCATTGTGCCGGATTCCATGCAGATGATAGTAAAACCAGGTAACCAGGGCGCATCCCAGCGGCACAGAAGGCACGGCCGTAGGCGCCTCGAAACCAGGGATCAAGCCAATCAAATTGCAGACAATGATGAAGATCCCCAGTGTCGCCAGATATCCGGTGTAGGCTTCATACCCATGGCCAATCACCTCGTGCGCCTGGGTGCTCACAAATCCGTCGACACCCTCCATCACGTGTTGCAGCGGCCCGGGGTTGTCGACCGACAAACGGCTGCGGACCAGCAGAAACACGATTACCAGCAGGACAAAGACCAGGATCTGCATGGCGACGTAATTGGTGATGGGAGCCTGGGGGTGCGAAGAGGTCACATGCACGGCGCCCAGCACGGCATTGGCCAAGCCGGCAAAGTACTTATTCAGAAGGGCAGTAATCCAGAGTTGCTCATGCATGATTGCGTTCGCTCGTAACCCGATTCGGGAGCCGCACTGCGAACTCGACACACACCTCCGTCACGACGGTAACGGGTGTGGAATTTTCACAGGAACTCAGACTCCGCGCCGCAGGCCGACGAAAATCTCGACTGCAGCCTCGCAGGCCAAGGCAGCAATGGGAAGACAAATCCCGCCCAGAAAGCCAAACAGACCTGCTCGTGAAACTCTAAATATAACATAGGCGGCCACCGCGATCGTGACATAGCGCAGCAGCGCCCGGAGCACCAGCAGGCCGCCGCGTTCGCTGCTGTGTCCGGTGGTAATGCGCTCGCCCAGCGCATTGACCATGCGCTCCAACCAGCGGTGGTTGATATACGAAATGGCGCTGCCGATGAGGAACCCGGCCGTCGCCTGCCAGGGAAATCGCAGCAGGCAAATCACCACGCCGGCGGCAGCGATCGCCAGCATGAAACGCCGGATGCGAGCCAGCGCGCCGCCGTAAAACTGCTCAGCCGCATCGCCGCCAGGGTCGTTCGGGAACATGTGCCATCAATATACGGCAGCGGGATGGCGGCGCGTCACTCCATGGGTTTGAATTTCGCCGTGGCCAGCTGCTGTAGCAACATATCAGCTGTCAATGGAGAATTCGCCGGCACCGCGAAACTGACGGACAGCACGCCTTGGGCGGCCGCGATTCCGCCGGGAGCAAACTGCACCCATCCGTAGCGCAACTTCTGGTCCTTGAGTGCGGGCGGCATTTTGAAGCGCTTCAAGGCGGCCTCGACGGGCGTATGCTCGGTTTCCGCTTCCAGCACCAGCGCGTCGCCGCCACTGGTGGCGCGATCCCCGGCAAGCACAACTTTAGCTGGATAGTACTGTTCGACAACCTCCGAAGAAGTCAGCCCGACATCGTGTTCGCGATAGTCTGCAAACAACTGGGAAGCGTAAAACCACATTGGATTCCCGTCACCGTCCTTCAATTCCCACATCCGGGGAGGCTTGGAGCCTTTGCCTAAGTCCAGCGAAACGCGCTGGGTATAAGCCCTGGGTAGAGGGAACGCTGCGGCGGAGAGAATCTCAGACGCGGCAGTGTTGCCCGAAGTCCCGACCTGGCTGAACAACTTGCTGATGTCGGCGACCCGCTGCATGTTCGGAAGAGCGCTGATCTCCACGATACTCCCCGTCGCGGCGTCGTAAAACGCTTCTAACCCGTAGGGCGAGTCACCGAAGTTAGCTGCCTTCCACTGTCCGGGCACGGCGAGATCAACATAGCTGCTGCGAATCGTCTGCGAGCAGCCCAACGATGCGGCAGCCAATAGGATAAAAAGTAAAAAATATCGAAGCCCAGCACGATTCATCGCGTCGCTCCTCTGCGGCACTAGATATCTTTACCTATGCTGTGCGTACACCTCGGTGCACGGCAAGGTCAGGAAGCCCAGTGCGATGTGCGTTTTCCCGATTCAGGAATTCATATTGTAGAGGAATCGATTGTATGGCAGCGCAACCATCTTGAGGGGATCGCCGCTTTGGGGGTTGCGGAACCAGCTGCCGGTTCCAATGGCGACTGGCCCGACGGGGCGTTAGAAACGGGGGTTGAACTCGCCGCACCCGTCTCGCCGAATGCGCAATGCAGCGAAAGAAAGCTTGCGGAACGGCGCCGCGGCGGTTGTGTCTCGGCTTACCCTTTTTCGCGCGCAACCATGCGGATAAGCTGCACAAATCCGGCAATAGCGCCGATGACGATCCCCACCACCGTGAGCCAGTGGGTGTGGAACCAGTAGTCAGCGAGCTTGCCCATCAGCAAGCCAGCCACAACTCCTGCCGGGATGATGAACGCTATCTCCGAGTACTTTGCCCACACAACGGCGGGATTGTTCGACGGCTTGTCGTCTTTTGGAGCGTCTGGCATGTGCCAAGGCTACCACGGAGAGCCGCCGGAAAGAGGACCCCACTCCACCTGGCGCCGTACGCGAGGCAGCCAACGCGCGGCCGGTGGTTTGACCGAATGTTACGCAGCCATTATGATCGAAGTGCGGGGTGGAGCAGTCCGGTAGCTCGTTGGGCTCATAACCCAAAGGTCGGTGGTTCAAATCCACCCCCCGCAACCAACCTTAAGCTCCATCAAAATCAATCACTTACAAGCAAGCTTGACATTCACGTACTGTGAATGTACTGTCAGCCCAAGTCAGGGAGGCAGTCATGCAGGTCATTCTCTACAAGCGCCACAAAGCCTCTTGCCCTCATCAGGACGATAAACACTACCGCCGCTGCCGCTGCTCGGTTTGGATGGAATACAACGTCAAGGGCGTACAGACCCGCAAGAGCACAGGCACCCTCAATTGGGACACGGCGCAAGACAAGGCCCGCGCCATTGAGCAAACATATCTGGACGCGGAGCTAGGCCGGGGACCCGCTCCGGCTCAAGCCAAGACAGTAGAGCAAGCCATTGCGCTATTCATGGACAGCAAACGCGGTGAGGACCTGGCATCGAACACCCTTTACAAGCACACACTCACGCTCAACCGGCTCCAGAATTTTTGCGACAGGGAGGGCATCTTCTTTGCCAAGGACATCACCCTCTCGCACCTCACGTCATGGCGGGCCGCGTGGCCCTTCGAGTCCCCGCTTGCCAAACGCAACAACCAAGAGCGGGTGAAGTCATTCTTCAAATTCTGCTATGACGCGGGCGTTATCCCGGCGAATCCCGCCTCACAGCTCTCCAGCATCCAAGTGAAGGCAGACGAAGCCAACAACGTCCGGCCTTTCGAGCCGAAGGAATACAACGCCATCCTTGCGGCCATCCCAAAGAGTGGCCTCCAGCCCCGCAACCAAGATCGGGTGAAAGCGTGTATGCAATTGCAGCGATGGTCCGGGCTGTCGCTTGTGGATGCCGTCTGCTTGTCTAAGGATGAACTACTGCAAGAGGGCAAGGTGTTCCGGGTTCGCACCAAGCGGCGGAAGACCGGCGCTCCCATCAACAACGTCCTTCCCTCATGGCTCGGCACAGAGCTGTTGCGGGTCAAGAACGGAAACCCGACTTACTTTTTCATCTCGGGCGAGGCCACAACTAAAGGCGCAGTCAGCACGATTGACAAGCTGTATCGCCAAGTTTTCCAGAAAGCCGGGATTGACGGCACATCCCACATGTTTCGGCACACGTTCTCGGTAGAATTGCTCAAGGCGGGAGTGGACATCCGCAAGGTCAGCCGTGCGCTCGGGCACAGCTCGGTGGTCATCACGGAGCGGTACTACGCCAAGTGGAATAAAGCGCAGCAGGACATCCTTGACGGCGATCTAGCGCGGGCGTGGAAGGCATAGCCACACGGGGTCAAGGGGCGCCAGGACCGGCTAGCTAGACGCGCTCGTAAGCGCCACGTGGGCGAAATAGCATTTGTCGCACCACCACGCTTAAGACGGTTTTTAACACGATGCAGGTCGGGGGATGACACCTAAGACCATGAAAAGCAGTGGTAATCCAACAAACAGAGCGCAGGTTAGAGCGCAGATTTTCGACCCGGCGCTGTAGGTTTTGTGCCTTCACCTCCCGTAGAATCCTTCCATCTCACGTGGGCGCCGGCTGCCCGACCGTTGGGTTTCGGACCCAACTGTCCGGCCATCGATGCTGCTCTCATCTCCTCGAAGCCGGTATCGGGAGTTGGCCCACGACCGGGCAGATCGGTGAGTCGCCGACAACCCGTCAAACTGGATTACTT
>CAWCTB010000013.1:0-33575 GCA_963798275.1 uncultured Acidobacteriaceae bacterium | reverse complement strand
ATTTTTTCCAGTACGGTTTCAAGGTTGCTGTAGACCACGCATCGTCTTGAAAGGGCATGGCTTCAGCCGCGCCGTTAGCCAGAGTAGCGAACTCGGGCTTTAGCCCCTGCGGGATCGCGGTCTACATCTTCACTGAAACTGCCGTAGTGCGCACCAGGGATGACGTTCGTCACGGTGGAATGCAGCATTTCACAACAAATCTGTGAATCGTGGCAAAGCGCTGTTCTGGCTCAAAAAGGCACTTGCCCAACTCCGGCCTTGGTAGTACATAGTGCTTAATACTTTCGCAAGCAGATCACTCTCCCAGGAGGATGCTTGTCGCCAGAGTTGGAATCGATCCGCCATCAGGCGGAGGGGATAACCCGAGATCTATCGCCCGAAGACTGGCGTCGTGCGCCGGATGGACGGTGGTGTGCCTCAGAAATCTTCGAACACCTTCTACTCGCCTTCACGGCGACCACCAAGGGGACCTTGAAAACTATGGAGGCAGGACAACCGTTCTGTCGCAAGGTCACGTGGCGGGATCGGGCAGGAAACTTCTATGTGATCCGACTGGGAGTTTTCCCCACGGGGCAGAAGGCGCCCAAACACACTGCGCCCAGGGCCGGACTGGGGCCCGAAGTGCTGCGCCGCTTCAACGACGCGCTGGTCGCGATGGACGCAACCCTCAACGATGCGGAGCGCCGCTTTGGCTCAAAAACGAAGCTGCTGGACCATCCGGTGTTGGGACCGCTCACAGCCCGAGAGTGGCGGCGCTTTCATCGGGTACACGCTACCCATCATCTCCGGCAGGTGGAGAAGCTCGCCCGCGCATAGCAACCAAAAGGTCACTGCGAAGCAATCCAGTTCAGGTAAGCCTGCCACGCACTTTCTCCAGCGAAGATCGCCAGCAGGGAACAAGCGCCCAGGAACGCGCCGAAGGGTATCTCCGTCATGAGCAACGACTCCTGGTCGGCGTCGTCATCTGTACCCGAACGCCGGCGCCCCAATAGTAGGACTGCGCAGATCGTCGCTGACAAGGTCGCAGTGAAGATGACGAAGAGCATCAGCTTCATCCCGAGGAACGCGCCGCACATGGCGATCAACGCGAGGTCGCCGAAGCCGATGCCGTGACGGCGGCGCACCAGGTAATACAGCCCCCAGATCAGATAAAAGACGCAAGCTCCCGATAAGGCTGCGGCACCGGCATCCAGTAGCGACATCTGTTGCACAGAGAGCGAGCCACCAGCGTTCCACAGCGACAACAGAAAGCGCGTGCCGGCGCTATCGACCGGGGCGGCCCACGCCAGGGCCAGGCCAAGCACGATCCCGCTATAGGTGAACTCCCGCGGCAGCAATCCGGTTTCAATGTCCATGAAGATGAGACCGACGACGAGCCAGCAGAAGAGGCACAACTTCACCGTCAGCCACGTCGGGCCGAAGTGCACATAAACCGCGACAAACAAAATTCCCGTGAGCAATTCAACCGCAGGATAGCGCGGCGAAATTCGCTCGCCGCAAGCACCGCAGCGCCCGCGCAATGCCAGGTAGCTGATGACAGGTACGTTATGGCGCCAGCGGATGGGCCTTTGGCACTTCGGGCAGCGGGAGCCCGGAGAAACAATCGATTCATCTCGCGGAATGCGGCTGATGCACACGTTCAGGAAGCTGCCGACGATCAGACCGGCAACGAACAGCGCGGATTCAAGGGTGATGTCCAAGCGGGGCTTCGGGAACGTCTCTCAGGGATGATGGAAGCGAAGCAGTTCGCCCGTCAAGGTAATGTCGCAAGGCTGCTCATCGGGCAGTTTGTCCCGCCAGTTGACGAGTCTGCGGTTGATCAGGCGCACTTCGGGATTGCGGTTTTGCCAGCCATCCTGGTTCTCCTCCCGCACCGTGATCCTGCAACAGGCAAGCGTCTCCGGATGCTCCTGGTCTTTCCATTCAATCAGCGATGCCTCAAGTCCCTCCGACAGCGCTTCATTGGGTTCGATGCAGAGCACCCAATCGTAGGCCGCGTCCATGGCATAAGCACCCGGGGTAACGCCGGGGATCGCCGTTTTCACATACGCGCCGTATTGGTGCGCCACCTTGACGGTATCGTCGTCGGAGGCATCGTCAACCACCAGCACTTCATCGCAAGGGCGGAGCGATTCCAGCGCCCGGCCCAATCGCAGGGCGTCATTACGGGTATGAATCAGGGCAGTGATCTTGGGCATGGCGATCTCACCGGAATGAACTTCTGCTAACCATGCTGTAGCAATGGGACGCGCCAAAGGCGCAGCCGGGTTGGACTGCGCCTGCGGATTACCACTGTAGCACTGCCTATTGCAGTGCCGTTCTCCCGGCATTGCGGTTGTCCGAATTCTGGGCGGTCACGGTCAGCGGACTAATCAACTGGAAGTTGAGCGTCGACTCGGGGGCCAACTTGATCTGCTCGCCCTTTTTCGTTGCGGCTACCCCGGTTCCGGCTGCTCCGCCTGCGGCAGCGCCAATCGCCGCCCCTTTGCCGCCCCCGGCAAGACCTCCGATGACAGCCCCCAAAGCCGCACCGCCACCCGCCTTGACCGCCGTGTTCTTGCCTTCCCCTTTGCCGGCCTTCGACCACTGATTGCTCTGGATGTTGTACGTCCGGCCGTTGATCGAAAGGGAGGTCAGCTCCAGCGTCAGTACGGAGTTTCCGGCGAAGCGGCCGGCGCTCTTCACGTCGGCAACCCTCCCCGTTACGTCAGTACCCGTCGGAATCACCGTTTCGGCGTCCATCACGATGGGAGCGCCGAGGGAGCCGTGGAAGGAATCGCCCACCTGGTTGCGCTCCGAATCCAGCGGATCGTTCAGGCGGACCGTGAGTTGCGTTCCCGCCGGGACAGTAACCTTTTTGGGCGGCGGGGGAGGTGGCGGAGGCGGAGGGGCCACCGCTGGCGACGTCGCTGGCATCGCGGCCGGTGGAGTATTGCTGGCCTGCAGATCGTCCCCGTTTGAGCCGCTGCCCGGATTCTTGCCACGCGTCGTATTCGCCGACTGTGGTCGCTTCTCCCGCCTGGTTTCAGGTTTGGATGGAGACGGTTCCGTGGCCGCTGGAGGTTCTTGTACCGGAGGCGGTGGCGTCGCTTGTGCCTGCTCAACCTGCAGGTTGTTTACTACCGTCTTCACACCCTCGATCGCTGCGGCGTCGTTGGCTGCGGCGCCGCGCTCGATGTCGCTGCTGACCGAGCCGCTCAGGGTGACTACACCGTTACTCGCGTGCACGGCGATCTGCCGGCTTTGCACCGCTCCATCGCTGTAAATCCTGCTTTGCACATCGCTGGCGACTTGGGCGTCCGTACGGGCCGTTTTGTTGCACCCCGCGAGCACGCCGAGTGCGACAGCGATTGCAAAAACGGCATACCAAGATGCTCGTGGTTTCATGATGACTCCTGTGGTTTTAAGTCAGTAAACCCGTTTTAGGCTGCGTTGTCGCTCGGGCGGGGCGGAAATCCCTCTTCCGCGACGTTCAGCGGCCCGGGAGAAGCGGTCCAACTACCTGACCTTGGATATATCTTGCTACAGAAGACGGGGCGATGAAAAGGGGAAGGCCCATTTTCCATGGGCGGCAACTCAAAGCGAATCGCGGCAACCGGCGCTCAACGGGAAGGAGCTTTCGGCACGATCGAAAGCCACAGCCCGGCCTAGCTCTGCGATTCGGTCAAGCGGTTGTTGATGGCAAACAGCGCCAGTTCCAGCCGGCTGCCCACGCCCACCTTGTCGAAGATGTTGGTGAGGTGGTGTTTCACGGTGTCTTCGCTGAGGGCAAATTTCTTGGCGATATCCTTGTTGCTTAACCCTGCGACGATGGCGGTCAGGATATCCATTTCCCGTTTAGTCAGCCCGAAATTCTTCTGCGGTTTCTCCCCCGACGCGCTGCTCCGCATGAAGTCCACGATGTCGCCCACCGCCTCCCGCCCCACCCAGTATTCGCCCTCCATCACGGTGCGGATGGCTTTCATCAGCAACTGGGTCGCGGCTTCTTTCATCACCACACCGCGGGCGCCCAGTTGCAATGCGTGAACGATCTGTATGCGCTCCACCGCGGCGGTGAGCACGATGATCTTGGTCTGCCTGCCTTCTCCGTCGGCCGACAGCTCCCGCATCGCGTCCATGCCGGGCATGCGCGGCATGGCGAGATCCAGCAGGAGAACATCAGGACGCAGTTCCCGCACTAGCGAGACTGCCTCCGCGCCATCCGCCGCCTCGCCCACCACCTGCAATTCAGCTTCGGCCTCCAGTAGTCTGCGTAATCCATCCCGGAATATCGTGTGGTCGTCGGCAATGACGATGCGCACGACTGGGTTATTATCCATATGACTCGTATCCTTTCTGAGGAACCTTGATCTCCAGCCGCGAACCGTGGCCTGGGTTCGATTCCAAAACCATGTCTCCTCCGATCGAGCGGACCCGCTCCTTGATGACGGTTGGTCCGCGATGCAGTTCGTCGAGTTCGCTCAGAGTCATCCGTCCGGTAAACGGAAAACCGCGTCCGTCATCGTCAATGATCAGCTGCCAGTGCCCATTCTGTGTCCCGAATCGCACGTAGGCCGAAGCGGCGCCGCTGTGCTTGCGGATGTTGACCAGTCCTTCCTGCACTACCCGGCTCAGTTCACGGCACACGGGGGCCGGTAGAGTGACTTCCTGCAGTTCCGAAAGGAACCGGGCGTCTAAACCAGTGTCTCTGCGGAAACGTTCTACGAGTTGGGCAATAAAGTCAAGGAATTGGTGCGGACCTACATCCAGGGGACGCATGCTCTGCATCAGTTCTCGCAGATTCAGCACCTCCTGCCGGAGCAGCCCCTGGATGCGGCCCAGTTCCTCGGCGATGCGCTCATCGGCAGGGGGTTGGCGGCGCAGAACATCAACCTCCATCTCGATGCCGATCAGGGACTGGATGGCTGTGTCGTGCAGTTCCCGGGCCACCCGGGCTCTTTCCATGGCGCCCGTGCGGGAGCGCAAGCGGCGGAACAGGTACAGCGAATACAGAGCCGGAGCGACCTGGCGCATGGTGTTCTGCGCAAATCGCAGCTCCCGTTCGTGGTTCGTGCCGATCGTGCCGTTTAACAGGAAAAACCGGCCCTGCCACTCGTTGCCAATTTCCAGCCGTACCGCGAGGACGGAGTGAGCGTCCAGCGGCATCCCCATCGGCCGCAGCCCGTCGGTGCCGGTCCGGAGCCCCTCGTCGTCGATCGCATCGATGCAGACTTCTTTCCCTTTGTCGCTGGCATAAAAAGTGTGGGGATAGTCCAGCATCATGAGCGAAGAACGTTGCTTGGGAGGGCATTCCTCGATGCGCGCAACCGGAGGATTGGAGGCCGGTACTTCCCAGCGGAAGACGCGCCCTGAGCTGAGTTGCGCCGCCACTCCAAAGATCTGCCGGCTGCGGAAAACCCTCCCGAATTCGCGGGAGACCTCGCCCAATACGTCGCCGAAGCGGTTCCCCACCCGTGCCATGGAAAGCAGCCGGTTGGTGAACGCGATCTCGGCGCGCAGTTCCTTCTCGCCTTCCGACAAATATCCCAGCAACAGACCCGTCAACAGCAGGTAACCGACCCGCACAATCAGCCGATGGATTTCAAGATCGGTGAACAACAGCCGCTGCAGGAAATCTGGCCCCCACGCCACTATTCCCGCCTGCAGCAGCAAAACAAACACACTCAACAACGCCATGGCGACGGTTTCCTGGAAACCCCAGCGGAAGGCTGCCGCCATGAGAGCGAACAGAAAGAAGATAAAGAATACGCTGCTGGGCGCGTCGGTAAACAAACACAGCAGCATCGGCCACACCATATCGCCGGCCTGGGCCCAGCGTACGAACCGCATTCCCGGGGCGGGATTGAAATGCAGCCAAATCAGCAATGCCAGACTGTGCAGGGTGTAGAAGATCAACAGGATTACTGCCAGCCAATCGTAGTACGGAGGAGCGAGCGGTTGCAGAAGGGCCGCCACCAGAGACGTGATCGCGAGAAAGAGCCGCGAGTAGGCCAGGACCCGCTCTACCCGAGGGTTGGCGTTTTCTGAGCCCCGGGAACTCAGCCTGGTCAAAAACCGGCGTTCATTTAGGCTTGGCAGCAACAGAATCCTCGATCACGGCCACACGGGAACTGCTTGATTATGCACACGAAAGGGCTAAAGGAAAAGCACTCTTGTAGGGTAACGAGAAAGTCTAGGGCCGAAAAGTGTCAGATCGGGTTGCAATGGGCTGCCTGAATATGCAGTGGCCGAACCTCCAGGGATGACGTTCGTCACCACATCACGTGATCAGGCTCACTGCCGAGCCGGACCAGCCGGTGCTAGCGTAAATAGTTACAGTGCTTGGAGTTCGGAGCATGACCGCGTCAAGCGGACGGCAGCGGCGAGATCGGGTATCCCATCCATTT
The DNA here is from genome assembly GCA_963798275.1 of uncultured Acidobacteriaceae bacterium. GTDB lineage: Bacteria > Acidobacteriota > Terriglobia > Terriglobales > Acidobacteriaceae > CAWCTB01. The sequence continues at coordinate 27,189 of CAWCTB010000013.1, read as the reverse complement.
CCAATGGCTAATATCGCCCTGCCCTTATTCCCGTCCAATCCGGCCAGTCGTGAGTCCACTTCAACCAGAAGGAGGTAGCGACATGAGTTCCAGATCGCGGGCGACAGCCCTTTTCGTCATCGCCTTTGTATTATTCACGGCGGCCGTGACTTGGGGACAGGCAGGTAGCAAAAACGGCCCCAGGTATGACACCAGTAAAGAAGTAACTATCAAAGGCGAGGTCCAGGAAGTACGCCAGTTGTCGGCGGACCAGAACGTGACCCAGTTGGTGGTAAAAAGCGGCGACAAGACTGTGCTGGTGTATCTTGCCCCGGCCGAGTTCCTCAAAGATATCGACTGCTGGATCAAAGCCGGAGACCAGGTAGAAGTCGTGGGCTCGAAAACCCCCGACGCCGATCAGGAGCAGATCCTGGCGCGTGAGGTGACTTTCGGAAACAACACCATGACCCTGCGCGATCCCAAAGGCATTCCCATCTGGTCCAACTGGAAACCAGCCAAGACCTCCTGACAAGCGCCGGCAACGCCTTGTCGGAACCGCTTATTTCTCCACTCGCAGGAACTCGCCGGTGGTGGCGTTGACGGCGATGCGCAGCTTGGCATCGTCCTGGCTACTGCCGTAGATCACGTGCCAGATAAGCTGGCTCTGGCGCGCGTCCCAATCGAGCACAAAGAAGACCGGCTGTTGCGGGGCCTTCTTCGTCAGTTTCTCCCCGCCTTGTTTCTGCGCCACTTCGTAAGCCCGATCGCTGTCGATTTTCAGGAAGGCCAGGTCGAAGATCTGGGTTGAGCTGTTGCTGGGATTCCAGGAATCTTCAGCGGAGAAGGAGACGCCCTGCTCGGGGGCATCCGGCCCGGCCAATCCTGACCACACGAACAACTTCATGGCGCGCTTGCCCGGTGAAGCGAACGATCCGCGCCATAGTCCAGCCTTGCCCTCGCTGACTGGGGCATCCGGGGTGTACTGCGACTGCAGACGAAAGGGCTTGACGTCAGGCGCCCACAGCCGAGCCGACAGGTACATCTTCTGAAAAGCGTTGCGGCCGGTTTCGTACTGCGCCTGCTTGGGCGCAGGCTGAGAGGCGGGCGGTCCTTGCTGGGTTTCGGCCGGCTTCTGGGAAGAACAACCTGCAAGCAGCAGCACAGCGAAACACCCAACGGCAAACTTTCTCATGAGACGAACCCTTCGAATGATGGTGTCCAGAGTATATGGAAGCCCGAAGCAGGGGAAGGGAAGTGCGAAGAACGTGAACTCCCCGCTCTACTAAAAAGCGAGGATGGCTACGCCACCAGCCATCAGCAGCGCCACTGGGACGATTTCAGCCTGTTTGGTCCGGCGTCGCCCTCGCGTTCCGCCTGCGGGTGACGCGTCCCTGCAATCGCCGATCACGCGACCCTCAACTGCCATCGCCCCTATGGCCAATGGCGCGTCAGTCCGAGGCTATCGCCGTAGATTTTTCCCCAGCCTCTAGACGTTGACCGTTTCCACCGTTTCCGGTTTAGCTTCGGTAACTGCTGTACCCGAAGCTGGCGGAACCGGAGGCGAGGGCTGATGCGCGCGTGTCTCCTTGACCGCGCGGTTACGCGCTGCCCGCAACTTCAGGAATTGCCTGGCTTCCTTGTAGAGACGCTTGCGCTCACTGTTATTGAAAACCGCTTTGCCCACGATCCGCAAAATAGCCTTGGGCCGGAAATAGTACTCGTCGTAGAAACGGTGCACCATTTCCATCACGTAGTCGCGCGGCAGGCCCGGGTACTCGATCATGGCCAGTTGGTGACCGCCCTCGTCGACCATCTGCGCGCCTTCGTTCACGATGAAGCCGTTGGCCTTGGCGTAGTCATACAGCTCGGTTCCGGGATAGGCATGCGCGATCGACACCTGGATGGTATCGACGTCCAGTTCCTTCGCGAAGTCGATGGTGCGGCGAATGCTTTCCTTGCTTTCACCCGGCAGACCCAGGATGAAATCGCCATGCACCTTCAGCCCCAGCTTGTGGCAGTCCTTGGTGAACTGGAGGGCGCGCTCCACCGTGGCGCCCTTCTTGATATTTTTCAGGATCTGCGGATCGCCTGACTCATAGCCCACGATCAACAGCCGGCAGCCGGCTTCCTTCATGGCTTTCAGAGTTTCGTAACTGGTAGTGACGCGCGAAGTGCAGGACCAGGTCAGGTTCAGCGGCTTCAACTTTTCGCAGAGCTCGACCGTTCGCGGTCCCTGAATGTTGAAGGTGTCGTCGTCGAAGAAAAATTCCTTCACCCAGGGCCAGTATTCCTTGGCCTTCTTCATTTCCGCCGCCACCGCATCGCTGGAACGCTTCCGCCAGGGATGCCCGCTGAGCGTCTGCGGCCACAGGCAGAAGGTGCACTGCGCTGGGCAGCCTCGCGTGGTGTACAGCGATACGAAGGGATACAGCAGGAACGGCACGTTGTAACGCCGGGGATCGATGTCGCGTTTGTAGACGTCGACTACATCAGGCAAGGCGTCCAAGTCAGCCACGGCTGGCCGGTCGGGATTGTGCACCACCTGGCCATTCGCCCCACGATAGGAGACGCCCAGAATTTCATTCAGCGGCTTGCCGTTGGCAAACTCCACCGTCGCGTAGTCGAACTCGCGGCGCACGATGAAGTCGATCGCCTGTCCCTCTTTCAGCGACCGCTCCGGTAGGGTGGTGACGTGCGGGCCGACAAAGGCAATCTTCAGCTTGGGATTGGCCGCCTTCATGGCGGCAGCCAGCGCGATGTCGCCCTGGAACCCCGGCGTGCTGGTAAACAGCACCAGAAATTCGTAGTCCTTGCCGATCTGGATGGTCTCTTCCGCGCTCACATGGTGCGGCGGAGCGTCCAGCAGGCGCGAGCCCTCCAGCATTCCTGCCGGGTAGGCCAGCCAAACCGGGTACCAATAGGACTCGATCTCGCGCGTAGCCGGCCAGCGCGAACTGGCGCCACCGTCGTAGTTCTCGAACGAGGGAGGATTAAGGAACAGCGTCTTCAAAGGCTTCATCGTAGTCTCTTATCGTACCATGCCTTGGATGCGACCTAAAAGCCTTGGAAATCTTTTAGTTACGTGTAACCCCAGGGGTGCAGCGAATGGTGAATTATGGGGCCGGAATGGCCCAATTTTCCAGTTCACCGGTAAGCCGCAGCAGCTGTAAAGTCGCCTTGGTCAGCTCAATATCGCTGTCCAGGTAGGCCGCATACTTGTCTTCGCTCTCCAGTTGGGCGTTCTGCACGTCTCGGCTGTTGGCGTTTCCCGTTTGCAGGCGGGCCTGCACGGCCTCCAGGTCGCCCTGGGAGACCTGCCATTCCAGCTTGGCGACGTCCCGCGCTGCCTGGAGCTGCTTCAGCGATCGCTGGACCTTCAGAGCGTTCTCCGCCACCTGGTTGCGCGTCAGGTCCGCCTGCTTGCGCGCAATCATGGCGTCGGCGTCGGCTTCCGCAGCGCGGGCTTTCAGTACCGAATCGAAAAAGGGAAACTTCATATTCAACCCGACGCTAAGGTTGTTCGCGTTGTAGTTCAGGTAGTACTGGTCGTAGTTATTGTATTTCGCCAGATAAGCGTACTGGCTGGCGAGATCGGCGAAGGGCCAGTTGGCGCGATGTTCCCCTTTGGCCCGCACCTGGGCCGCCGCTACCTTTTGCTCCGCCAGGTGGACAACCGGACTGTTTTCTGCCGCGCGCGCCGCCAGGTCGTCGTCCTGCGAAATCAGGGGCAGTCCGGGCATCGTCTCCTGGGCGGTGACAATTTCGCTCGCCGGCAAGCCCGTCAAGTGCGATAGGTGATCCCGCAGGATGTCCGACTCATTCTCCGCTTCTGCCATGCGCAGCCGGATACGCGCCGCGGCGAGTTGACTGCGGGTGAGTTCCAGCTTGCTGTCCACCCCCTCCTGCAAGCGCTGCTCGCTCACGAACTGGGCTTTTTGCGCGGCTTCCAGCGCCTTCTTCAACGTCGCCATCTTCGACGCAACGTAATCCAGTTGCGCGTAGGTCAGGGCAGCATCGAGGATGACTTCATTCTTCTTGTCCTGGATGTCGAACGATTGCGCCTTCCAGTCGATCTTTGCGGCTTTTAGAAACTGCTTAAGCGAAGGATTGAAGAGCGCCTGCGACGAGGTGAAGTTCACCACCGAAGGCGCGGAGCCTTCCAGGGTCAAGGGAAATCCGTAGGAATATCCCAGCCCGGAACCGATGGTAAGCTGCGGAATCCAGTGGTTCCGTACCTCCTGGTACGCCTTCTCCGCGCGCCACTGATTCAGGGTCGCTATTCCCATGACGCCGCTGTGTTGCAGCGCCAGATCGACCGCACGATGGAAGCTCAGCGGACCTGGATCGGCTGGAGTCTGCGCGGGAAGTACGCTCGGCGACAGGAGAAGAAGAGTTGCGATCGCAATCGCGCGCGCCCACCGCGCTGCCGGGTTCAGCTTCGTCTTGGAAGAACGGGGGTCTGAGGACATCCCGGGTTATGTCTCTTGAAGCGAAATGCTGCCAATCTAACCTACTGCAACTGGTCCAGGGCCTTGTCGGGCGCGATCGAATCCCGATGCCAGCGCCAGGCAAGACTGATACTCCGCTATCGCCCCTGGCTTGTTGTTCATTTTCTCGTAAATCTGTCCCAGCCGATAGTGGGCGCGGAAGGCCGGTGCGTCCTCCACGAAGCTGCCGGAGGCCAGATATTTCTTGAGGTATTGCGCCGCGGCGGGATAGTTTCGTCCCGCGCTGGAGAGTTCGCCGGCGGCGTCATAGTAGGTCGCAGCCGGATTGCCCGGTACCGCCAGTGCCGATGCAATCGCCCTTTCCATATCGTCGAGGCGGCCGCGCCCGCGGTAAAACGCTGCCAGGTTCATCCAATGCGGCGCCGGACTCGTGGCGCTTGCGATCGCCGCCCGGTACTCCCGTTCGGCCTCGTCGTAATGCTTTTCCTGTTCTGCTGCGCGCGCCAGGATCCAGTGCCCCGTGGCGGCGTCGTACTTCTGCACCTGTGCCGCCTGGTCGCGGGCCTTGTCGATCCCTCCACCCATGATGAAGGGCGCTTCAATGTAGTACTCCGAAAGATCGGCCCGCACCGCGACATTCGTGGGATCGAGCTTGACCGACCGCTCGAACTCATTTTTCGTCTTGCGCGCCAGGTTGGCCGCCAGCAGCGGATTCGACACGGCCGCCTTCTCTCCGTACTGCCGGCCCAGCCACCAGTGATACGTGGCATTGTCGGGACGGGCGCTGACCGCCCGTTCTCCATAACGAATGGCGCTGTCCCAGTCTTCCATCGCGTAATAGGCGCGGGAGAGCAGGTTATAGGCCTCGGGATCGTTGTTCTTCAGAAGCACGGCGAGGAAGTCATTCAGGCTCCCGCCGGTCAGCATTTGCAGCGTGGCGGGATCGGCCGCACTGCCGACTGCCGCCAGCAACAATACCAGCAACAACGCCGCCATCTTGACCAAAGGATGTCTCATCAGTTGACGACCTTCACCGGCATTCCGTCACCCAGGGACTGCATGTTCGTGGCCCCCAGCGCGAGAACGGCATTGTCGGGCAGCCCGCCCGTAACTTCCACCCGCGTGAGATCGGAAACAGAGGTCTGCACGTCCCGGCGCTTGAGCTCGCCACCCACGACTTGGAACACGTAGGTTCCGGTCGAGTCGCGGTGAATTGCCTCCCGCGGCACCGTGAGCACGTTTTCATGGCGCGCGATCACCACCGCCACGCTGACATTGGTATTGGGCAGCAGCTTCAGATCGGCGTTGTCGATGATGCACGTCACCTCGCCGACCGTGCGCGTGCCGCGCTGCACCACCGTCGTAGGCAGCGTTTCCAGTTCGCCCTTCCACACCCGGCCGGGCAGAGCGTCCCAGGTCACTTCCACCGGGCAGACCCTTTTGCAGACGTCCGATTTCCGGCTCGTCGACGAACGCCCTCACCCTCACTCTATGCAGGTCCGCAACCTGCACCAGCAGGTCGCCTTCGTTCACGAATACTCCCTGCTTCACCGGGAGCGAATACACCATCCCCGGAATCGGCGAGGCGATATTCGAGTTGCGCAACAATGCCTGTGCCGCGGCCAGCGAAGCACGCGCCTCCTCCTCCTGCGCCTGCACGTGACCCACCTCCGATTTGGAGTAGCGATCGTTCAATTTCTCTTGCAGAAGTTTCACGTTCGACTGGGCGATGTTGAGCTGATTCTTTGCCGCATCCACTTCCGCCTGCGAGGCCGCGCCGCTCTGCAGCAGCTTCTCCATGGCCTGCAGATTCCGCTGGGCAGCGTCGCGGTCGCCTTGTGCCTTCACCAGCGCGTTGCGGTTGGTCAGGACCTCTTCCTGCGTGCCCCCTCGGCTTATGGCATGGCTCTCCGCCTCAGCGCCGCTCAGTTGGGCTTGGGCCCGCGCTGCCTGCGCCCGTGCGTCGGCGTCTTCGAGTTGCAGCAGCAGTTGGCCCGCCTTCACCCACGCACCCTGTTCCACCAGCACTCGCCTGACCGTGGTTGCGGTCGGGGCGTGCGCCTCGACGTTGTTGATGGGCTCAATCTTGCCGTTGGTCGAGATGCTGGCCGTGATGGTCTCGTGGTCGGTGTGCGCTACTCGCACCGGAACCCGGGCCCGCCGCAAGGATATGAAGGCGGCCAGCACCACCACCGCTAAGATGAGGCCGGCCAGAATGATCCACGTTAGTCTGCCGTTGCCCCGTCTTCTCCGGCCGTTCTCAGATGTTTCCACCATGGATATCCAAACCCACAAGTATAACGCACCGAAGCAGCCACTAAGTTGTGGCGAACCGCAGGGATACACAGAATTGCCGAGCTTAATTCCTGAACCTGCGCAGTCCTCTCCTCCGGGGATACCGATATAGATGTTGACTCCGCCCCGTGGACGCATCGGCCGTGACGGGGTTCGCACTCGCGGCTTACAGCGTTCGCCTTATCGCCGTAGCCTGTCTCATGCGCCCTGCAATTAGAATTGCGCCATGGCAAAGAGTCAGCGCTACACCCCCGAGCACGCCGCAGCCGGGCTCGACAACAAGTTCCCCGACATCGAAACCTGGCCCAACCAGTTTCCCAATTACGAGATCGTCATCGACATCCCGGAGTTTACCTCGGTCTGCCCTAAAACCGGACTGCCTGATTTCGGTACTCTTTGGATCCGGTACATGCCCAATAAGGAATGTCTCGAATTGAAATCGCTGAAGGAATACCTCACCTGCTATCGCAACCTGGGCATCTTCCAGGAGAATGTCGTGAACCGCGTTCTCGAAGACGTGGTGCGCGCCGCCAAACCGAGGTGGGCCGAAGTGAAAGGCGAGTTCCGTCCCCGCGGCGGCATCGGCACCGTCGTGATCGCGCAGTATCCGAGACCAAAGAAGTAGCAAACACGCTCGTGCGCTTTTCGCTATTCGCCATTCGCTGTTCGCCCTATCGTTCCAATCTTTTCACGTGCGACTGCTTATCCAGTCCATGAACACTCTGGTTTCGATCAAGTGATGGGGTGTAATAGCGAATAGCGAAAAAGCGAAGAGCGAAGGGCGAATCGCGATCCGCGAACCGCCCCTCCCGCCTGTGTTACCCTCCAACCACCCATGACCGCGAAGACGAACGCCTGGGTCGCACTTGCGCTGCTGACAGCGCTCAATTTCGTCAATTACATCGACCGTTCCATCCTCTTCGCGGTGCAGGAGCTGGTCAAAGCGGAGTTCGTCCTCAGCGACAAGCAGATCGGCTTTCTCACCTCTGCGTTCTTCGTCTGTTACATGATTGCGGCCCCGCTCATCGCTCCCCTGGCCGACCGCTTTCCCCGCAAATGGATCATGGGCCTGGGAGCGCTGGTCTGGAGCGTCGCCACCCTGCTGACGGCCGTTACGCATAACTATGACGAGTTGCTGCTCCGCCATGTGATCGTCGGCATCGGCGAGGCGACGTTCGTCGTCTTCTCGCCCGCGTTCCTGTCCGATCTGTTTCCCGAGCACCAGCGCGGCCGCGTGTTGTCCATTTTCTATCTCGCTATTCCCGTGGGCACCGCCTTCGGTTACATCATCGGCGGTTCGCTCGGCCACGCGCACGGCTGGCGCATGCCATTCCTGATCTGCGCCCTGCCCGGAGTGTTGTTGGCCACGGGAGTGCTTGCCCTGCGCGAGCCCCAACGCGGCGCCAGCGACCATCTCGCCGACAGCGCCGAGCGCGGCACCATACTCGGCCTCTTCCACAACAAGGCGTACTGGACGGTCAGTCTCGGCATGGCCATGATGACCTTCGCCGTGGGCGGCCTGCAGGTGTGGATGCCCACCTTCCTCACCCGCATCCGCGGGGTTTCGCTTGAGCACGCGAACTTTGTCTTCGGCAGCGTCACCGTGGTGAGCGGAACCTGCGCCACCTTGCTGGGAGGTTGGCTCGGCGATCGCCTGCTGCGACGCACCGCTGCCGCCTACCAGTTGATCTCGGCCATCGGCATGGCGCTCTCGGTGCCTGCCATGATCGTCGCCATCTATGTTGCCGGCCCGGTCATGTACCCTGCGATTTTTGTCGGCGAGTTTCTCATCCTGCTCAACACCGCTCCCCTGAATGCAGCCCTGGTGAATTCCGTCAGCGCTCGCATCCGCGCTACGGCTGTAGCGGTGAACCTCTTCACCATCCATATCCTGGGCGATGCGTTTTCCCCGACCGTGATCGGCGCTATCTCCGACAAATCCAACTTGCAGACCGGATTCCTTTCCGCCATCGTGGCCGCTGCCCTCTCCGCCGTCGTGTTGTTCTACGGAATGCGTTTCGCTCCCCCAATTCCGGAGAACACCAAGAGTAATAGTGCCGTGCCCGACGGAGCCTCGGCCTGATGGGGCCGGCCTTTCCGCACCATCCGTTCCTCTGGTTCTTCGGCATGTTCCTGGGCGCCGTCTGGTTGTCGCGCCTCATCGCGGTGCTGCTCAACCGCAAGAACGTACCCGACATAACTTCGCCCGGCTACGACGCGAAGCCGTGCAATGCGAGCGGACTGGCGCCGCAGGTGAGCATCATCGTTCCCGCGCGCAATGAGGCGCAGCATATTGAAGCCGCCCTGCTCTCGCTGCTGCAACTGGATTACCCTGGCTACGAAGTCATCGCTGTGGACGACCGCTCCGACGACGCCACCGGCGGCATTCTCGACCGCCTGGCTTCCGAGTGGCGCGAACGCGGCGAGGCCTCCCATCATCGCCTCCAGGTTCTGCACGTTCGTGACCTTCCGCGCGGCTGGCTGGGGAAAGTTCACGCCATGTGGACGGCGGCCCAGCAAGCCACCGGTGACTGGCTGCTCTTCACCGATGCCGACGTCGTTTTTCGCGCCGACGCCCTTCGCCGGGCCGTGGTCTACGGCGAGCGCGAACGTGCCGATCATGTCGTGCTGTTTCCCACCATGATCATGAAAAGCGCCGGCGAACGCATGATGATGGCGTTCTTCCAGTCACAGTTTCTCTTCGCCCACCGGCCCTGGAAGGTCTCCGACCCCAGGTCGCGCGACTCCATCGGCGTAGGCGCATTCAACCTGGTCCGGCGCGACGTCTACGAAAAGATCGGCACCTACCAGCGCTTGCGCATGGCCGTGCTCGACGACATGATGCTGGGCGAGCTGATCAAGCAGAACGGCTACGCCCAGCGCTGCGCCTTCGGACGCGACCTGCTCCGGTTGCGCTGGGTCGTGGGAGCCATGGGCATGGTGCGTAACCTGACCAAGAACTTCTTCGCCATCCTCCGCTTCAGTGTTCCGTTCACCCTTGCCGCCATCTGCGGCATCGTTCTGGTGAATCTCGGGCCGTTCCTCGGAGTGTGCTTTGCCCATGGCTGGGCTCGCGCCGGCTACCTGGCGGCGCTGCTCACTATCGCCGCGATGTACGTTGGCATGGCCACCAAGAGCGACATTTCCCCCCTCTACTTCTTCCTGCACCCGCTGGGCACACTGCTCTTCGCCTACACCGTGGCGCGATCCATGGCCGTGACGCTGGCGCGCGGCGGCATCGAGTGGAGAGGGACCTTTTATTCGTTACGGGAGTTGAAGCAGTTCAGCGCCGAAGCGCCGCGCTGGAATTGGCTTTGACGAGTTGTCAGCTGTAACCCGCAATCCAGCGTGGGGGATGCCAGGAAGGGTTTCAAGGCTTCAACGGGTACAGTTTGATATCGCGGAAATAAATCTCAGCTCCTTCCGATTGGATCAGGATCTTTCCGCTGGAGGGATACGCTTTCGAGCCTTCGTTCACCAACTTGCCATTCAGGTAATGCTTCACCTGGTCGCCCTGCGCCACCACCTCCACCACGTTCCACTCGCCGTGCGGCTTTTCTATTTCGCCGGCCGGATCGCGGTACCCGGTCACGTTTTGCCATGGCCCTTCCCCGAAGCGCTTGATCCGCGCGGCTGAATTCGGAGGTCCGGTCTCCCGCTTCCCATCCGTTCCAGTCAGGGCCGCACCGTCCGTCATATAGAAATCGCCGGTCTGGCCCTCACAGATCTGGTATTCGATCGACGTCGGCCAGACCTTCTGTTCGCCCTGGATGTGATACAGAATGCCGCTGTCGCGGGCTTGGCCTTCGCGCGGCGGATGGGTGGCCTCACCCCACTTGAACTCTGCGCGCAAGTAGTAGTTGGCAAACTCGCGCTTGGTGATCAGGTAACCGAACTCCGTCCCCGAGACATGAATCACCCCATTCTCGACCTGGAATACATGCTCGGGATCGTTGTTCAACCCCTTGGTCTTGAGAAAGCTGTCGAAATTGTCCAGACCGCCACCGTCGAACAGGACGATCGCCTTCCCGTGCGCTGGCACGTCCGAGCTGCCTTCCCCCGCCACGGCCGGCAACCACCATGCCCCGGCCAGAAGCGCGCTGAAAAAAGCCGCGGCGGTTGCTACGCGGCTAATGTGGCTCATTCTGTTCTCCTTGGACAAGCTCGCGGATTACTTCGTCGGCTCCATTCGCAGTGCATCGTTGAACCGGTTGAAGTAATTAAATAACCCAATCGCCGCCAGCAACTCGATGATCTCGCCTTCCTCGTAGTGCTGGCGCAATTCCGCCCAGAAGGTGTCATCCACCGTGTGTGGATCGCGGGTCGCACGTTCCGCCAGTTCCAGCGCCGCCTTTTCCGCGTCCGTGAAATCCGCCGCGCGTCCGGAAATCGGCCAGTTGTTCGATTTGCTCGTCGCTCCAGCCGTGCCGCCTTGCCAAGGCGGTGTGGGACGACAGTCAATATTCGCAGCGGTTGATCTGCGACGTGCGAACGATGACCAGCTCTTTCAGCTTCGCCGGCACCGTGCCCGTGTTCATCACCGCCCGGAAGTGGGCGATCATGGTGCGGAAGATCTCCGGGCGGTGGGCCACGGTGCGGAACATGTTGGGCACGTTGCCGCGCTCGGCCAGGTACACGTCGTAAGTCTTTCCCGTGTCCTGATCGACCTGCTCTTTTTCCAGACGCGTAATGCGGGGCATGTCCCCGATTGTAAACCGGGGACCCGCCAGCCAGGAGAGGGCCCTCTCCGCCACCAGCGAAAGGGCCTCAAGTATGTACGATTGCCTGCGGGCTGGGTCGCGGAATTACTGGTTGAAGCTGGCTACGGCCGTGGCTTCGTCGTCGCGTACGTCGAAGACCGTATACAGCTTGGTGATCTGCAGCAGGTCGTGCACTTTCTTGGTCAGGTGCAGCAGCTTCAATTCGCCGCTCTGCCGCTGCACTGACGTGAACGCGCTCACCAGCTCGCCGATGCCCGAGCTGTCAATGTAGCTGACGTCGCCCAGGTTCAGCAGGATCTTCTTATTGCCCTTGCTGAGAAGGTCCTTGACGGTGTCGCGCAATACCACGCTGCCTTCGCCCAGGGTGATACGCCCGCTCAAGTCAACAATGGTGACCCCATCTACTTGCCGGGTGCTTGCTTTCATGCTCACGTGGATGCCTCCTGTCGGTCGGGGTTAATGCCCCGGTAGCCGCTTGATCAATGTGATTTCTGTGCCGGGCTCCAGCTTGCGGAACTTTATATCATCCATGAACGCCCGGATGAGAAAAATGCCACGGCCCGACTGTTTCATTAGGTTTTCCGGAGCCAGAGGGTCTGGGATCTCCCCCGGGTCCAGGCCCTTGCCCTCGTCGGCAATTGTAATTACCAGTTGCCCTCCGGCCTGCTCAAAGCTCAGGCTGACTCGCTTTTCCGGGCTATAGCCATTGCCGTGCATGACGGCATTGATCATGGCCTCGCGCACCGACATGGATATGCCGCTCCGCGTGTCCTCGTCAAACCCCGCCTGCCGCGCGGCCTGGTCGGCCATTTCTTCGGCTTTGTTCACGCTTTCCAGCGTGGATTCCATTGTGTACGAAACGCGTGGTTGCGCCGTCATTCACTGGCTCGTCCCGCCCCGGGGCTTTACAGAATGCTCGCGGAACAGATATATCGAGATTCTGCAGTTTGCCTTGCCGGGTGCACAATTGTCAACGCATGGAGTAGTCTGGCCAGAAGCCTTGCAATTCCTCTCCCCGATGTTCCGGCAACCCGGCTACGCTTTCCCGTCCGGAGAGGAGACGATCCGACTGGATAACCGCAGCCGCAAGCCCGCAGGCGCTTGCGCTTCCCGCCCGCCCCCACTACAATTAGAACGAACGTTCGAATGAATCGCGCCCGGTGCGATTTCCGGAGCCCAGCCCCATGGCCGCGACCTTGCAAACCGCCCCCGCTCAGGATACCCGCTTCGACCGCCGCCTGGCGGAAATCCTGGATTACGCCACCGAGATCTTTGCCGACAAGGGATACGAGGGTGCATCCATTCGCGACCTCTCCCGCCTGAGCGGAATTTCGCTGGCCGGTCTTTACTACTACTTCGACTCCAAGGAAAAGCTGCTCTACTTCATTCAGAAGCACACCTTCAACACCATCCTGGCGCGCCTGCACCAACGGCTCGCGGCTGGCGGCGATCCCGAGCAGCGCATTCGCATCTTCGTCCTCAATCACGTGGAGTACGCGGTCGCCCGCCCCAAGGCGATGAAGGTGCTTTCCCACGAGGATGACGTATTAAAGAACGGATACGGTGCCGAACTGGCCGCGATCAAGCGCGAGTACTATCGCGTCTGCCTCCGGCTGGTTGAGTCGCTGGCCAAGTCCGAAGGTCTGAAGACTGCCGCATCCGGCGCGGATCGCGCCGAGGGTCTCAACACTCGGACCGCGGTCCTGGGATTGTTTGGCATGATGAACTGGCTCTACACCTGGTACAACCCGCGCATCGATCCTGGCGCCGAAGTCCTGGCACGCCAGATCGCCGATTTGTTCCTGCAGGGAGTGCGGGCGCCCAGGCCAGCGGTGCCAGCTGCCGCTCGCTCCCGCGGGAGCGCGTCGGTCGCATCGCAAAATAGCTCGCGAAAACGTTCCTGAGCGTTTGGAAAGGTCCCGCAGCAAAGTCGGAAGTCATGATGGCCTCGAATTCAACCCAACCCGCTTTCACCCGCATTACGGCTGAACTTCGGCCGCCGCTGGCGCGCATTACGTTAAACAACCCGCCACTCAACGTGATCGACGTAACCATGATGCAGGAACTGCTCGCGGCCATGGAGCAGGTCGAAACTCGTCCCGAGATCATCGTCATCGTCTTCGCCGGTTCTGAGCGCGCTTTTTCCAGCGGCGTCGATATCGCTGCCCACACCCCCGAAAAGATCCGCGAGACGCTGGCCGCGTTTCATAGCGTCATTCGAGCCATCGTCGCCACCAGGAAGCTGACCCTGGCCTGCGTTCGCCGGCATTGCCTGGGTGGCGGCGCCGAACTGGCGCTGATGTGCGACATCGTCTATGCCGCGCCTGATTCCGTCTGGGGTTTTCCCGAAATCAAGCTGGCCTGCTTTCCGCCGGTGGCCAGCGTTGCCTTGTCCGCCATTGTGGGACAGAAACTCGCGGCGGAAATGATCCTCACCGGGCGGACCCTTACCGGGGACGAGGCCCGTGCTGCCCGCTTGGTGAACGGGACCGCCGATGACCCCGAATCGCTGGTGGAAGAGTGCGTCCTGCGCGTTTCCCAATTGAGCCCGGCAGCGCTGGCGGTAGCCAAGAAGGCGTTCTACGCGTGGGACTCGATCCACTTCGACAAAGGGCTTGCCCGCGCCGAGCAGATTTACTTCGACGAGTTGATGAAGACCGCCGACGCCCACGAGGGAATCGCGGCTTACGCCGAACGCCGCCGGCCAAAATGGACGGGCAGATAAAACGGAATGGATTACGAGATCACCACCGAAGAATTGAAGTCGCTGCGTGATGGCGGAGCCGGCGTTACGCTCCTCGATGTGCGCGAGCCCTGGGAGTATGCGGTCGCGCATATTCCCGGCAGCAAGCACATCCCCATGGGCGACATCCCGTCGCGCTTCAACCAGGAACTCGATCCCGACGATCGCATCGTGGTGGTCTGTCATCACGGCGTGCGCTCCATGAACGTGACCGCATGGCTGCGGCAACAGGGATTCGACAAAACCCAATCGTTACGCGGCGGAATCGATCGCTGGGCACGCGACATCGATCCCTCGGTGCCGCTGTACTAGGGCAGCGTCGCGGAAGTTCGCGGGCTGACTCGACATGGTTCTCAAGGGGCACGCCTTCACAGGCTGCGGAAGAAGTCGGATTTTGCCATGTTTTGAAAGGGCACGGCTTCAGCCGTGCCGCCAAAGCGCGGGCAGGGCGCGGCTTTAGCCGGTGAGGTGAAGACGTTCACTCCACAGCTGCTTTCTATGGTTACGGAATGAGATTACGGGACACTGGCAATGAAGAAACAATTGATTGAACTGCGCATCAATGGCCGCACCCACGAGGTCGCGGCTGAACCCAACAAGCTCCTGCTCGACGTTCTACGGGAGGACCTGGACCTCACCGGATCGAAGCGTGCTTGCGACGATTCCTCCTGCGGCGCATGTATGGTGCAGGTCGATGGCATCCCCATGCTGTCGTGCACCATGCTGGCCGCCAGCTTCCAGGGACACGAAATAGCTACCGTAGAGGGCTTTGCTAAAGGTGGCGGCCTCGCCGCTCTGCAGAAGGCTTACGGCGACTTCGGCGGCGCGCAGTGCGGCTACTGCACCCCCGGCTTCATGATGACCATCAAGTGGCTGCTGGCCAACAATCCCGACCCCAGCGACGAAGAAATTCGTCAGGCCCTCAGCAGTAATCTATGCCGCTGCACCGGCTACACCCAGATGTACCAGGCCATTCGCGCCGCCATCGCGGCCGAGCAGAGGAGTTCTGAACCCGAGCTGGCAGGGGTGGGCCAATGAGCGACTTCTCCGTCATCGGCAAACCGATCGCCATGGTCGACGCCGCGGGCAAGACCACCGGCGCTGGCAAGTACACTGACGATCTGCGTCTCTCTGGAATGTTGGTCGGCAAGATCCTGCATTCGCCCTATCCCCACGCCCGCATCGCCTGCATCGACACCGCGCGCGCCCGCGCTCTGGAAGGCGTCGTCGCCGTCGTCACTGGGGCCGACGCGCCCAATCAATACGGCATTCTCCCCGTCGGGCATGACGAAACCGCGCTCGCCGTCGACAAAGTCCGCTACGTGGGTGACAACGTCGCCTGCGTCGCGGCGGTGAGCGAATGCATCGCTGAAGAGGCCCTGGAACTCATCGATGTGGAATACGAGCCGCTGCCGGCCTACTTCGACCCCGAACAGTCGATGAAAGCCGAGAGCGACCTTATCCACGAGCATCGCCCCAACAACATCGAAAAGGACTACCACCACTCGTTCGGCGATCCCGACGCCGGCTTTGCCGAGGCCGACTACGTTGCCGAGGCGCGTTACATCGCCAACGAAGTGACCCACGCGGCAATGGAGCCCCACTCCACCCTCGCCAGCTTCGAAATCGATTCTCAAACCGGCCAGCCCGGACGTCTGACCGTATGGTCGTCCACTCAGGTTCCGTACTACCTGCAACACAAGCTCTCGCTGGTGCTGGAAATGCCCATGTCGCAGATCCGAGTCATCAAGCCTCTCGTGGGCGGCGGCTTTGGCGGCAAAAGCGAGATCATCCCGCTGGAGATCATCGCCGCCGTGGCGGCGCGGGCCGCGAAAGCGCCGGTAAAGATCACCTACACCCGCGAAGAGGTCTTCTGGGCCCATCGCGGGCGTCCGCGCACTATCATCGACCTGAAGACCGGCGTCAAGAAAGACGGCCGCGTAACCTCGGTCGCATGCCAGGTGATCCAGGACGGCGGCGCCTATTGCTCCTACGGTGTGGTAACCATCCTCTACTCCGGCGCCTTGCTCGGGGCGCTTTACGACATCCCCAACATTCGCTATGACGGCTACCGCGTGCTCACCAACAAGCCCGCCTGTGGCGCCATGCGCGGGCACGGCACGGTCAATGTGCGTTTTGCCTTCGAATCGCAGATGGACGAAATTGCCGCGAAGTTGAACCTTGATCCCGCCGAGGTGAGGCGCGTCAACTTGCTGAAACCGCCCACCATCACGGTCAACGGCCTGCGCGTGCTGAGCTACGGCCTGCCCGAATGTATCGACCAGGTCATCGCGCGTTCCGGCTGGAAAGACCGCCGCGGCAAAATGCCGCAGGGCCGGGGCCTGGGTATGGCTTGCAGCCACTACGTCAGCGGAGCCGCCAACAGCATCATTCGGTCCGACATGCCGCACTCCACCGTGAACATCAAGATCGACCGCGATGGCGGCGTAGTTGTGTACACCGGGGCTTCGGAAATTGGTCAGGGTTCCGACACCATGACAGCCCAGATCGTAGCCGAAGTGCTGGGCTGCAGCCTCTCCCGGGTCAAGGTGATCGCTGCCGACACCGACCTGACGCCCATCGACCTTGGCTCGTATTCCAGCCGCGTCACCTTTATGTCAGGCAACGCTGCTTTGCGCGCCGCCGAGGACGTGAAGAAGGCCATTGTTTCCGCCGCCGCGAAGGCCATGCAGTGCTCCGCGGATGACGTCATTCTGCGCAACGATCACGTATGGAGACTGGATACCACAACGTCAGACAGTGCTCCCACAGCGTCAGAGACCATGGGAGAGGAAGCCGCGCGCGGCCATGTTGACGGCCAAATCCTGCGCGGTTCCGTCCTGCAAACCCGCAAAGCCGAGCCTGTGAAGCAGCACATGAGCTTTGAAGAGGCGGTAGTCGCCGCCATCGACGTACACGGGGCCCTCACGGGTACCGGATCCTATGCTCCTCCCACGGAGGCGCGCGGGGGCAAGTTCAAGGGGGCCGGCGTCGGGCCATCGCCCGCCTATTCCTACTCCGCCCAGGTTGCCGAGGTGGGCGTCGATGAAGAGACCGGCGAAGTAACGGTGCATAAAGTCTGGGCGGCGCACGATTGCGGGCGCGCCTTGAATCCGGTGGCGGTCGAAGGCCAGGTCATCGGCTCCGTCTGGATGGGCTTAGGTCAGGCCATGCAGGAAGAAATGGTATGGAAGCACGGCCTGGTCATGAACCCCGGTCTGCTGGAGTATCGCAGCCCGTCGTCCGTGGAATCGCCTGAAGTCGAGACCATCATCGTGGAAAGCATCGATCCCGAAGGGCCCTTCGGCGCAAAAGAAGCCGGCGAAGGCTCGCTGGCCGCCACCATTCCCGCCATCTCCAACGCCATCTACCACGCTGTGGGAGTCCGCCTGCGGGAAGCGCCCTTCACCCCCGAGCGTGTGCTGGCGGCGATTCGCGCGAAGAACGGAGCCAAGCGCATCGCGATGACTGAGTCCGTCGACCCGACGGCCCCCACCACCTTCCGCGAGCACGGCGGTTCGCTCTGCTTCCACGGCAAGGGCCCAGTGCGGCACGCGCTCGATCCTGCACGAGAAGGCTCGCATGCTGGAGGTGGACGATGAGCCTGCCCAGCTTTCAACTGCTCCGGCCCACTACCCTCGACGAAACCTTGGCTCTGCTGGCAAAGCACGCCGGCGAAGTCAAAGTCGTCGCCGGCGGCACTGACCTGCTGCCCTCCATGAAGCAAAAGCTATTCACGCCCCCGTACGTCCTCGATCTGCGCGCCGTCGGCGAATTGAACGGCATTCGCGAACTTCGCGGCCAGGGAGTCGAGATTGGCGCACTGACGCCGCTCAGTGCGATCGAGCACTCGCCGCTGATTCGCCGCGACTACCGCGTCCTCTACGAGGCGGTGAAGACCGTCGCCTCGCCCGTGATTCGCAACATGGGCACGCTGGGCGGCAACATCTGTCTCGACACGCGCTGCCTTTGGTACAACCAGTCGCTGCTGTGGCGCAAGAGCTGTGGCTTTTGCCTGAAGAAAGATGGCGATCTCTGCCACGTTGCGCCCGGAGGCAAGTTCTGCTGGGCAGCATTCTCCGGCGACACCCCTCCGGCTCTGCTGTGCCTGAATGCCGAAATTGAAATCGCCTCGCCGTCTGGAACTCGCCGTATTCCGCTCAGCGACTTCTACGTGAACGACGGCATCGTCCGCCTTCATCTTGCAGCCGGCGAGATCGTTACCCGCGTGTTTCTGCCCGAGTCGTCTGCCGGATGGCGCGGCAGCTATCAGAAGCTGCGGGTTCGCGGCAGCATCGACTACCCGCTTGCGGGTGTCGCCGTCGCTTTGAAGATGCACTCCGGTCGCGTGGACGACGCTCGCGTGGCGATTACCGCCGTGAATCCCATGCCGGTCTTGCTGAAGGACGCGGACCTGCAACTAGTCGGAGCGGAGCCGGGCGACGACCTCGCCGGGCGAATTGGTGACCTCGCCGCCCGCACCGCCAAGCCGCTAACCACGTCGGCGCTCACTCCGGAGTATCGCAGAGAAATGGTAAGGGTTTTCACGAAACGGGCGGTCTTGGCTGCCGCGAGCGCGGCCAATTAGGATGCACGTGCAGGTTGGTTCTGGGAAAAGGTGTCCGCCGCTTTGCGCGAATCGCTCGCATAATGACAAGAAGGGATGAGTGCTAGTATAGCGGTAGCTGACGCTGATAGCTTCTTCATGGTGCTGATTTGGCTGAAAGCTGACGGCTTCTTATGATTACCGACTGTCACATTCACATCCAGCCGCTGGAGCTGTTCAAGCCAGAGGCGCTTGCACTGGTGAAGTCACGCCCCGACTTCGCGCAGATCGAGGAATACTGCCGCTCTCCCAAGGCATTTCTGAACTATCTCGATCGCGTCGGCATCGATCGGGCCGTGCTCATCAATTATGTGGCGCCCGAGGTAATCGGGTTCACGGCCGCCGTCAATGAATTCATTGCCGGTTACGTGAAGGAGAATCCGCGCCGCCTCATCCCTTGTGGCAGCGTGCACCCGCGGCACACCCGCGACGTACTGGCCGATATGGAGCAGATTGTGCGCCTGGGCATTCGGCTCATCAAGATTCATCCTCCGCACCAACTGCTCTATCCCAACGACTACGTCTACGGCGTCAAGGAGCTGGAGATCATCTACCGCGCTGCCGAAGCCAATGGCATTCCGATCATGGTCCACACTGGAACGTCCATCTTCCCCGGTGCCCGCAACAAGTTCGGCGACCCGATGTACGTGGACGATGTGGCCGTAGATTTTCCCAAGCTGAAGATCCTGCTGGCGCACGGTGGCCGCCCGCTATGGATGGACACAGCCTTTTTCCTCGTGCGCCGCCATTCCAACGTCTACCTCGACATCAGTGGCATCCCGCCGAAAGTGTTATTGCAATATTTCCCGCGGCTCGAGGAGATCGCCGCCAAGACCCTGTTCGGCACCGACTGGCCCGGCCCGGGCGTTCCGGACGTCGAAAAGAACCTGACCGCTTTCCGCGAACTTCCCCTGCCCGAGACGGTGAAGCAACAGATCCTGAGCCGGACTGCCCTGGATCTCTGGCCCGATTAGCGAGCCGGAGCCGCCCAAAGCTTTATGGCTACCGCGGTCTCATAGTTCCTGCAGATCTCGCATTGTCGTGAAGGGGCGCAGCCTCACAGGCTGCGGAAGAACTCGTGCCGATTAGGTTTTGAAGGGGCGCGGCTTCAGCCGCGCCGTTAGCGTCACCAGCGAACTCGGGCTTCAGCCCCTGAGGGATCGCCGTCTGCACCTTCAACGAAACGGCGCCTACCCCCCTGTGCCTGTCCTATGGCTGCCTTCGCTCTCCGGCTCGCCCAGGTGCGCCGTGCCGCGAATCACCTGCCACAACTCGTCATAGCCGATTCGCGCTTTCGCCGAGAACGGAACGATCTGGTCCGGCGATACCTGCAGTTGTTCCGCGAGCTTGGCCAGCGACGTGCGCAGTTGGTTCTTCGAGATTCGGTCAGCCTTGGTAGCCACCACAACGAATTGCCGGTTGGCGTGGCGCAACCACTCCAGAAGTTGCATGTCGATCTGCTGTGGAGGAATCGTCACGTCCACCAGCGACAGGCAGAGCACGAGCGTCGGCCGTTTCTCCAGATACGGATTGACGAACTCGCTCCACGTCGCGGTAATTTCCCTGGGGAACCCGCGCATACCCGTAGCCCGGCAGGTCGGCGAAGAAGAACTCCGCCTTCGGTTTTCCAGGGCGGCGCACTTCAAAAAAGTTGATGGTTTGCGTCCGTCCAGGCGTATTGCTCGTCTTGGCAATCTTGGTGCCGACCAGCGAATTGATCAGGCTCGACTTACCCACATTCGAGCGGCCAAGGAAAGCGATCTCGGGTGCGCCTGGCGGGGGGAAGTGCCGCGGGTCCACGGCGGATGTCACAAAGCGCGTCAAGACCTTCATGGCTTCACTATGGCGGCAAGGTGGCGAAAGTGCAAGTCACGCAAAAGATTAGAGCCCCAAAAGCGAAAAGCCCGCTCCCGGCGGGCCTTCGCAACCTTGGTCGAGCCCACAACCCTTACTGATGGGCAGCCGGCGCTTCTCCCGGCGGCGGCGGCAGCGCGGCGAGTCCCGGAGCCTCGTCCGTGACTTCCGGCAGAGGATGCTCCAGGGCATGGGCCAGCACCTCGTCCATGGTGTTGACGAAGTGCAGCTTCATGACGGTGCGGAGATTCTCCGGCACTTCGGCTACGTCCTTCTCGTTTTCGGCGGGCAGGATCACTTCCATGATGCCCGCGCGATGCGCCGCCAACAACTTCTCTTTCAGCCCGCCGATCGGCAGCACCTTGCCGCGCAGCGTGATTTCGCCGGTCATCGCAATATCGCGCCGCACCGGAATCCGGCTCAGCGCGCTGGCGATCGCCGTTGCCATGGTGATGCCGGCCGAAGGGCCGTCCTTCGGAATCGCGCCCTCCGGCACGTGCACGTGAATGTCGAGGTTGCGGTAGAAGTCGCGCGCCAGTCCCAGCCGGTGCGCCCGCGAGCGAACATAGGACATCGCCGCTTGCGCCGACTCCTGCATCACGTCGCCCAGCTTGCCGGTCAGCGTCAGCTTGCCCTTGCCATCGACCGTCGCCACTTCGGTCGTCAGGATCGAACCGCCCACCTCGGTCCACGCCAGTCCGGTGACCAGTCCCACCTCGCTGCGCTCGTGCATGGCGCTGTCGCGGAACTTGGCGACTCCCAGGTACTCGCCGACGTTGTCAGCAGTGAGCGTAACTGTGTACTTATCGCCCTCCTTCACCACCTTGCGCGCGACCTTGCGGCAGATATTGCCGATCTCCCGTTCCAGGTTGCGCACCCCGGCCTCGCGCGTGTAGTTGCGAATGACCGTTTGCAGCGCCTCATCCGTGAACACGATGTTCTCTTCCGTCAGCCCGGTCTGCAGCCGCTGTTTCCGGACCAGGTATTGTTTCGCGATTTCCACCTTCTCCGGTTCGGTGTAACCGTGCAGCCGCAGAACTTCCATGCGGTCCTGCAGCGCCGGTGGAATGGTGTGCATCACGTTGGCGGTGGCGATGAAGAACACCTGCGACAAGTCGTATTCCACGTCCAGGTAGTGGTCGACGAACATGAAGTTCTGTTCCGGATCGAGCACCTCCAGCAACGCCGCCGACGGATCGCCGCGGAAGTCCATCGACATCTTGTCGACTTCGTCCAGCATGAACACCGGGTTCTTGGTGCCGGCCTTCTTCATCATCTGGATGATCTGCCCCGGCAGCGCGCCGATGTAGGTGCGCCGATGTCCGCGGACCTCGGCCTCGTCACGCACGCCGCCCAGCGACATGCGCACGAACTTGCGTCCCGTCGCCTTGGCAATGCTCATGCCCAGCGAAGTCTTGCCCACGCCCGGAGGCCCGACGAAGCACAGGATCGAACCCTTCGGATTCTTCACCAACTGCCGGACCGCGAGAAACTCCAGGATGCGCTCCTTGATCTTCTCCAGCCCGTAGTGATCTTCGTTCAGCACCTTCTCGGCGACTTCGATGTTGCGGATTTCCTTCGACCGCTTCTTCCACGGCACCGCCAGCAGCCAGTCGAGGTAGTTGCGCGACACCGTCGATTCCGCCGACATCGGCGGCATCGCTTCCAGCTTCTTCAGCTCCTGCAGCGCCTTCTCGTGCACCTCGCGCGGCATGCCCGGCGGTGTCGATCTTCTTCTTCAGATCGTCGAACTCGCTCTTCTCGCCGCGCCCCAGTTCCTTCTGGATGGCCTTGATCTTCTCGTTGAGGTAGTACTCTTTCTGCGCCCGCTCCATCTGCCGCTTCACCCGCGACTGGATGGTGCGGTCCATGTTCAGCTTTTCGATCTCCACATCCAGCACGTCGGCGATGCGGTTCAGCCGCTCCGCCGGATCGAAGATCTCCAGCAACTCCTGCTTCTCTTCGATGGAGAGCTGCAGATTGGCCGCGATGGTGTCGGTCAGCTTCGCGGGGTCGTCATTGCGCACTGCCGCGATCATCGTCTCGTAGTTCAGCGACTGGCAGAGCTTCACGTACTGCTCGAACAGGCCGGTCACCCGCTGCATCGCCGCTTCCACCTGCGGCGTCAGCTCGGCGCCGTACTTGGCGGTGCGCACCGTCGCTTCGAAGTAGCCGTCGGTATCGACGACCTGCAGGATCTTGCCGCGCTCCAGGCCCTCGACCAGCACCTTGATGTTGCCGTCCGGCAGCTTGAGGCTCTGCACGATGTTGACGATCGTGCCGACCTGGTAGATCTCGTTGGCCTTGGGTTCGTCGATGCTCGCGTCGTGCTGCGTCGCCAGGAAAATCTTCTTGTCGCCAGCCAGCGCCTCTTCCAATGCCCGCACGCTCGACTCACGGCCCACCACAAACGGCGTCATCATGTACGGAAAGATGACAACGTCGCGGATGGGCATCATGGGGAGCTTTTTGGTTTCAAACTTCTCGCGCTGGGTCACGAAAACCGCCTTGTCATTCAGAGCGCCTCTGCGCCCTGGGAAAAAGATGGAAGTACAACTCGCCCTTCAGTGTGGCGCTTGCCGGGTGCCGTTGCGACCACCCCTTGATTTGGGTTTAAGGATAACACGCGGAAGAGAGCTCTAGAAGCAACGAACTCCCTTTGCCATCAGCGACTTTGGCGAGCTATCGAATCTGCGTCCTGGCTTCCCCGGGGTTACAGGCACTGAACGTATGATTACCCTCATATGCATGCCCTTGCGACCGCTTGGATGCGGAACGCCACCTCGGAGCGCAAAAATCGGCTTCCTCGCTTTCACTCGCAGGCTGCGACGCCGGTGAAAGCAACGGCGCGACCGAAGCCGCGCCGCGCCATCCCAAGATCCCCCTAAACCGCGGTCCCTAGCCCGCCTTCTCCATCAACGGCAGGTTCACGTTGCGCTTCTGCACCATCTCGGCGGTGACCTCGAACTCCTTCACCCGCTTCTGGCTGGGCAGGGTGTACATCAGGTCCAGCATCAGCTCTTCCAGGATCATGCGCAGTCCGCGGGCGCCCACCTTGCGCTGCATGGCCTCGCGCGAGATGCACCGCAGCGCGTCATCGGTGAAACGCAGCTTCACGTTCTCGAACTCGAACAGCCGCTGATACTGCTTCACGATGGCGTTCTTCGGCTTGGTCAGAATCTCGATCAGCGCGTCTTCGTCCAGGTCGTTCAGCACGCCCACCACCGGCAGCCGGCCGACAAACTCCGGGATCAGACCGAACTTGATCAGGTCCTGCGGCTCGACTTGCGCCAGCAGCTCGGTATCGCGCTTGTGCGCTTCGTTGAACGCCGCTTCCTTGCTCTCATCGGTGCGGAAGCCCATGGACCGCTTGCCCATGCGCCGCCCGATCATCCGCTCCAGGCCCACAAACGCCCCGCCGCAGATGAACAGGATGTTGGTGGTATCCACCGGCGTGAACTCCTGGTGCGGATGCTTGCGTCCGCCCTGCGGAGGCACGTTGGCCACCGTGCCTTCCAGAATCTTCAGCAGCGCCTGCTGCACGCCTTCGCCGGAGACATCGCGGGTGATCGACGGGTTCTCGTCCTTGCGGCCGATCTTGTCGATCTCGTCGATGTAGATGATGCCGGTCTGCGCCCGCGCCACGTCGCCGTCGGCGGCCTGCAGCAGCTTCAGGATGATGTTCTCCACATCCTCGCCGACATAGCCGGCTTCGGTCAGCGTCGTCGCGTCCACGATGGCGAACGGCACGTCCAGCATCTTGGCCAGCGTCTGCGCCAGCAGCGTCTTGCCGGTGCCGGTCGGCCCAATCAGCAGGATGTTCGACTTGGCCAGCTCGACCTCGCCGCCGCGCTGGCGGTTCATGTAGACGCGCTTGTAGTGGTTGTAGACCGCCACCGCCAGCTTCTTCTTGGTCTGCTGCTGCCCGATCACGTACTCGTCGAGGAAGCTTTTCACCTCGTGCGGCTTGGGCAGCTGGGTCGGAGTCGACGCGGCATGTGCCTCGCGTCCGGTCGTCTTCCAGAATGGAGTTGCACACCGCAACGCACTCATCGCAGATGTACGCGCGAGGATAGTCGGTCGGCGACGAGATCAGTTTCGCCACGGCGTCCTGCGACTTGTGGCAGAACGAGCAGCGAAGTACTTCGTCGGTTCCAGTCCTGGTTCTCACGGACAATTTGCTCCTTTAGCACGCGCCCGGCAGGACTCTGTGACCCTGTTCCGCATCTTCCCGGCGCTCGTCCCCGGGCAGGGGTCGTGCCTCCCCTGTGAGAACCCCGCTACCCCTAATTCACGGATGCCCCGCGAATCCGGTCAATGCTCTTGTACTTCCTATGTGCTATTGAAGCACAGTTTCAGTCCGTAAAACGGACCGATGGTGCAATATCCGGTACAACTTTGGAACCAGCGGCAGGCAATTTTTCGCACTGGAGTGCGCGGCCGTGTGAGCACCGAGCACACGGCCCGTCCCTCACTTGTGCTTGAAGATGATGTCGTCGATGATCCCGTACTCCTTGCCCTGCTGCGCGTTCATGATGAAGTCGCGCTCCACGTCGCGCTCCACCTTCTCCAGCCGCTGGCCGGTATGCTTGGCCATCAACTGGTTCGTGATCTCGCGCATGCGCAGAATCTCGCGCGCGTGAATATCGATGTCGGTCGCCTGTCCCGATAGCCCGACATCAACGGCTGGTGAATCAGGATGCGCGAGGTGGGCAGCGAGAACCGCTTCTTCGGCGCGCCCGCCGCCAGCAGCAACGCCGCCATGCTGGCCGCCTGCCCGATGCAGATCGTCATCACATCCGGGCGGATGAACTGCATCGTGTCATAAATCGCCATGCCCGCCGTGATCGAGCCGCCCGGCGAGTTGATGTACAGCGAGATGTCCTTCTCCGGATCTTCCGCTTCCAGAAACAGCATCTGCGCGATGATCAGGTTCGCGACATTGTCGTCGATCGGAGTGCCCAGAAAGATGATGTTGTCCCGCAGCAGACGGGAATAAATGTCGTACGCCCGCTCGCCCCTGCTCGTCTGCTCAATCACCATGGGCACAAGCATCGTTTGCGGCTCCTTCCGTTGCCCACCCACACTTCTTCCCCAAACGGCTCAAGAAGCAGGGGAGGTGGAACGCAGTCCGCCCTATGCGGACTTGCGATACAGAAAATCTAAGGTCTTCTCGTTGCGGATGCGATGCCGAATTCTATCCAGCCCGCCATCCTCCGTCAAACGCGCCCGGACCTGTTCCAGCGGCTGTTTGGCCTGCAGCGCCATGCTCTCAACCTCGTGGTCCAGTTCCTCGTCGCTGACTTCGATCTTCTCCTGGTCGGCGATCTGCTCCAGGATCAGCGACGCCTTCACCTCGCGCAACGCAGCGTCGCGCTGGCCGGCGCGCAGCCTTGCGAAGTCCATGCGCTTCATGTCTTCCGTCTTCATGCCCTGCGCCGCCAGCGCGCGAAGTCCGCGCTCCAGCCGCAGATCGATCTGCTGATCGAGCATCGACTCCGGAATCGGGAAGTCGTTGCGGTTCACCAGTTCCTCGACCATCTTGTCCTTGCCCTGGTGCTCAGCTTCGTGTTGCTTCTCGGCCTTCATGTTGTCGCGCAGCCGCTTGCGCAGCTCCTCAATCGAGTTGAAGTCGGCGCCCAACTCCTTGGCGAAGTCGTCGTTCAGCTCGGGCACGCTCTTGGTCTTGATGCCCTTCACGTCGACCTCGTAGGTCATGGTCTTGCCCGCCAGCCGCTTGTCGCGAAAAGTCATCGGCATACTTCACGTCGAAGTTGCGCTGCTCGCCGGCCTTGGCCCCGCGCAGGTTCTCGCTGAACTCCGGAATCGTGTTCGTGCCGCCGATCTCCACCATCACTTCGTCCACCTCCACCGGCTTGGCGTCGGCCTCGCCGTCCTTCGGCGTGCCCTTGAAGCCCACCACCGCGAAGTCGCCGTCCACCAACAGACGCGTCTTCTTCCACCGGAGTGTAGGTCGCGTGCTGCTGCTGCAGATTGTTCAGCGCGTTCTCCACGTCTTCTTCGCTGACGGTGGTGTCGATGGTCTCCGACCTTGATGTCGTCGTACGGCGCCACCTTGAACTCCGGGAAAATCTCGAACTCGGCCGTGAACTTCAGCGGTTCGCCGTCATGCAGATGCAGGTCGGTGACCCGCGGCTGCGACACCGGCGACAGTCCCTGCTTCTGTGCCTCTTCCCGGAAGTAGCGCGGCACCAGCTGCTCGACAATCTCGTTCTTGATGTCGCTCGGCGAAGCGCTGGCGAATGATGCTGGGCGGCACCTTGCCGTTGCGGAAGCCGGGAATGCGCGCCACCTTCGTATAGCGCTTCACCAGTTGGTCCGTTTCCGACTTGACCACGTCGGCCGGAATCTCGATGGTGAGCTCACGCTGGCAGGGATTGGTTGGTTCGGAGCGGTGGTTTCGGCGGTGCTGGTGTCAGTAGTGTTGGGCTCAGTCGTCAAAGGATTGCCTTTAGAAAGAATTTGCTGCGAGCCCCAGGGGGCCAGTCCGGACTCGACACAGGCAGAGGGTTCCGGGCTTCA
>CAWCTB010000012.1:0-23350 GCA_963798275.1 uncultured Acidobacteriaceae bacterium | reverse complement strand
ACCCGCTCATGGGGGCTATGCGGATCGACAATCGTCGGCCCGAACGACATCATCTGCATCCCCGGATACTTTTCGCCGATGACGCCGCGCTCCAGCCCCGCATGCATTGCGATCAGCTTTCCCTCTTGCCCAAAGACTTTCTTGTGAACTTTCTGCAGTTTCTCCACGATCTCGCTATGTGGATCGGGCTTCCAACCCGGATAGCCGCCGCTGTGCTCGGTCTCGAATCCGGCGAGTTGGCAGGCAGTCGCCACCATGCGCGCCGCCGCATTCTTGCTGCTCTCAATCGCGCTGCGCTGGCTGGTGACGATCTCCAGGGTGTCGCCCTTCAGAGCAACAATCGCCAGGTTGGTTGAGTTCTGCACCAGTCCGGGAACATCCGGGCTCATCGCAAGTACACCATGATGCAAGGTGGCCGGCAGGTCCATCGTACGCTTGGCGTCGATGGTGGCAACTACCTTTTCCGGACGCTCCGTTTTCTCCACGCTGATCTGAAGTCCAGGATCGAAGCCGCCCAAGTCCGCCTTAAATTCGCTCCTCGGCCTTGGCGACCATCGCTTTCAGTTCTCCGGCGAGTTTGGGATCCACGACAACCACCGCCGAGGCTTCTCGCGGAATCGCGTTCTGTGCGCTCCCTCCGTTAATATTTCCCAGCGATGCCGGCAGATCGAGAACCCTTGCAACACTCTGCCCAGAATGCGCACCGCATTTCCGCGACCCTGATGAATGTCCACGCCCGAGTGGCCACCCTTAGCCGAACACCTTGATGCGATAGGCGTCACCCGCAGTCGTGGGCAGCAGAGTCACCTTGCGACGCGCCGTCGTCTTGACTCCACCCGCGCAACCTATGCAAAGAGTGCCCGTCTCTTCATTGTCGAGGTTCAGAAAGTACTTCGACTTGAGCAGGCCAGCAGGAAATTCCGCCGCACCGGTCAGCCCGGTTTCTTCGTCGACGGTGTAGACGAATTCCAACGGACCATGCGCGATGTCGGTGCTTTCCATCACTGCCAATGACGCTGCAACGCCGACGCCATTATCGGAGCCGAGCGTCGTGCCCTCTGCCTTCAACCAGTCGCCGTCGCGCACCATCTTGATCGGATTCGGTCTCGAAGTTGTGGGCCGTGCCTTCGTTCTTCTCGCACACCATGTCGAGGTGGCCCTGCAACAACGCCATGGCGGCGGACTCGCGGCCCGCCTGTGCGGGTTTGCGAATCACCGTGTTGCCCACCTTGTCCTGCACGGCGTCAACCCAGCCGCTTCGCGACTCCCAGCACATATTCGCGCGCCTTCGCCTCATTCCCCGATCCCCGCGGGATCGCCGCCAACGCGTCAAAGTGCTTCCACAACTCTTTCGGTTCCAGACCTACGATTACGGTTTCTGTTGCTGTGGCCATGACAAACTCCTTTATGAATTCAGGACGATCACTTGCCGCCGGTTTCGTTCCACAGGAAGGCAAGCTCGTCGGCCGTGTCGTTAACCAATTGTGTGATGGAAACGCCGGCGCTGTGTCCAGCCTTGAGTTCGTAATGCAGCAGAATCGGACGGTCGCTTCCGGTGTCGGCCTGCATCAGCGCCGTCATCTTGCGCGCATGCAGGGGAGCGACCCGGGTATCCGAGTCGCCCGAGTTGAACATGATGGCGGGATATTTCGTGCCGGCTTCACGTTTTGATATGGAGAATACTTCAGCAGGTAAGGGAACTGCTGGGGATTTTCCGAGGAGCCGTACTCGGCCGTCCACCAGCGCCCGACCAGGAAGTTCTGGAAGCGGATCATGTCGAGCAGCGGATAGCCGCACCAGATGGCGCCGAAAAGCTCCGGGTGCTGGGTCATGGCGACGCCCATCAGCAGGCCGCCATTGGAGCGTCCGCGAATGGCGAAGTGCGGCGGTGACGTGTACTTGTTGTCGATGAGATATTGCGCGGCGGCGAAGAAGTCGTCATACACGTTCTGCTTTTTCTCGAACATGCCGGCCTTGTGCCAGGCCTCGCCGTATTCGCCCCCGCCGCGCAGGTTAGGCTGCGCGTAGAGGCCGCCCTGTTCCATCCACCAGGCAAATTCCGGGTCCCAGCGCGGCACCAGGCTGATGTTGAAACCGCCGTAGGCGAACATCAGGGTTGGGGTGTCGCCATCCCGCTTCACGCCCTTCTTCGAGGAGAGGAACATGGGCACGCGGGTGCCGTCTTTTGAGTTGTAGAAAACCTGCTGCACTTCGTACTGGCTTGAGTTGAAGGGAACTTTGGGCTGGGCAAAAACCGCGGTCTTGCCGGTGGCCGTGTTGTAGCGATAAATGGTGGGCGGGATATTGAACGATTCGAAGCTGTAAAAGCCCTGGGTGGAATCCTGACGGCCATATACCGGCGAGGCCGCGCCCAGCGTGGGAAACGAGAGCTTGCCCAGCAGCTTCCCATCCAGCGAATAGATCTGGGTTTGGGTTACCACGTCATGCAATCCGGTAGCAAACAGCTTGCCGCCGACGATCGTCATGTCGGAGATGACGTCTTTGCCCTCAGGAACGATGGTTTGCCAGTGCTCGGGCGCGGGATCGTGCAGGGTGACCTTGACAATGCGGTAGTTCTCCGCCTGGTAGTCGGTGAGGACATAGAGGTCGTCGCCGTAGATTTCAGGCACGAAGCGGCTGTCGATACCATGAATGATGGGGTGGATGGGCGCGTCGGTTGTGCGCAGGTCTTTCACGTAAACGTCGACCCGCTTGGCGGGCACACCGTGGTTCACGTCGATGACGAGGTATCGGCCGTTCTCGCTGACGCGCGACGTGATGAGTTGCATCGCGCCAAGACTTTCGCCGTTGAAGGACTTGCCGAAAATCTGCTTGTCTTCCGTTACCGGCGTGCCGATGCGGTGGTAAAAGACGAGGGTTCCGGACGGATCGAACTTCGAGTAGTAGACGCCTAGCTTGTCGGGCGTGAGACTGATGCCAAAGTAACGCGCCTTGGGGAGGACGTCCGGCGATGGCTGGCGGGTGTTGACGTCGAGCAGGTGAACACTCTCTTCGTCGGCGCCACCTTCGCGAACAACGTAGAGGAGCAGGCTCCCATCTTTGGAAACGTCGGCGATGCCGACGGAGGTATTTTGATCTGCGCTTAGCTTGGTGGCGTCAATCAGGCGCTCGTCGGAGCCAGCAATACCCTTGCGCAGGTAGATTGAGGCCTGGTTTTCTTCCGGCAGCCGTTTGGTGAAGAAGTAGCGGTCTTCTGCCTCGTGGGGGATGCTGTAACTCTCGACGCGTACCAGTTCGGTAAGGCGCTTTACGATCTCCGGACGAACCTTCACTTGGGCGAGGTATTCCTCGGTGTACTTCATCTGGGTGGCGATCCACTCGCGGGTGGCCGGACTCTGGGAGTCCTCGAGCCAGCGGTAGGGATCGGTGAGGGTCACGCCGTCGATGGTCTCGGTCACGGGCTTCACTTCGGTGGGCGGCGGAGGCGGCAAGGTGATGCCGTTCCCACCCTGAATGGTAGATGGCTTGTCGATGGCAAAGGTCATGTTGAGGGCGCAGAAAAGGAAACAGCGAATGCAGTTTTCATCGGCAGTGTTGCTAGCATACAGCAGGCGATGGGAAGCGCGCAGAACCAGGCTGGCTGAGGCCTCAACGCGAACCCTGGAGAAGCATGCTGAAGGGCGCAACGTCGCGAAGCTCCGGTGCGCGGCTGTGACAGATGAAAGAAGGCCCGACCTGGCTAGCGTGCGCTGCCCTGCAGGGGCACGCCGGCGGCGTTCAGCCGATTGAGGGCGGTTTTGACCTCTGTCGCCTCGGGACCGTTGGGACTTTCCCGCAGATAGGTCTGGTACTCGACGCTGGCATCCTGGTACTGGCCTTTGTGCTCGAGGGCCTGTCCGGCGATGTAATGGCAGAGCGCATAGCCCTCGTGGGGGACGCTGTGTGCCCGGCGGGCGTCGCGCAGACCGCCATCGATGTCGCCGCTTTCAACCTCGGCAATGGACAGCAGGGTGAGGCTAATGGGGTTGAGCGGTTCGACCGCCAAGGACTTACGCAATACGTCTTCAGCGCGCGGGAATTGCTGCTCGCGAAGCAGGATGCGCGCCAGGTTGCGGTCGGCGTCGGCGTTCTTGTCGTTCAATTGCACGGAGCGTTCGAAGGCCGCACGGGATTTGTCCGGTTGACTGAGGTGGGCGTACATGACGCCGAGATTGTTGAACGCCGCGTCGTACTCGGGATACTGAGCGACCGCCTTCTCGAAGCACTCCGCTGCCTTGGCGTAGTCCTTCTTCTCCCATGCTTCCAGGCCCTTGTTAAATGCCTTCTGGGCGTCAGGGGGGACCTTCAGTTGCGCGGCGGACGTCACCGCGCGCCCGCCGTCGTTCTTGACACTCTGCACGTTCGGGGTGCCTTTGGGTTTGACCCGCACGTAGAGCATGCGGTTGCGGTCCATGTCGCCGACCAGCAGCTCGTCGGAGATGGTGTCCTCAACGTACATCCCGGAGGCCCGAACCCGGTAGCCGCCTGCGGACGTGACATGAAAGTGTCCGCGACCATCAGGATCGGTAAAGGTTTCCGCGATAGTGATGCCGGTCTCGTTGAGCAGGTCGATGCGTATCTGGCCCGAGACGGAGCGATCGTTCTCATAAGTTATGCGCACATCGATGTCGACGTTGGTCTGCCGGGCGGGCGGGTTGAGCTGGGCGGCAGCATACGACGCCAGAACCAGCAATATGGCTCCGCTGAGGAAAACCGGCTTCGGAAGGCGGAACATACAACCCCCTGGCGACTGCCCTGCCGCCATTTGCTGAGATTGTACGCCTGTTGGCGAGCCGCGTAGTTGTCAAAAGATTGTCAACGGACAATGGCAAAGACGGCGGGAAAGTAATTTTCCCCTGGAGACAAAAAAGCGGCGGAGGCTGGAGCCTCCGCCGGTCAGGATGAGGGGGCGGGTTATTTAGGCTGCAAGGGGACGTAGAACGGTTCGCCCGGCCCGCCACCTACGACTTTGTAGTCGGATGGAAGCTGGAACAACGAGGCGTCGGGATCGCCACGCACCACGTTGGTGAGCGTGGTGGTAACCGTACCCATCATGGGATCGGTGTGGGAGATCAATACCGGCAGTTGCAGGTCGGAGGAGTACCAGCGTTCGGTAACCACTTCGATAGGCTTGGCGTTGCCGATCTCGCCGGCCGCGATAGTGCGGGTGACGCGCACGCCTTCGGCCTGAATGCCATTGATGGACTTCGTCCCGAGTGGCTGCTCCTGCACTGACTTGCCAAGCGGCGGGGTGGGAGCGCCTGCCATATCGGGCGGCGGGCCACCGGGTCCGCCGGGCGCACCGCGACCGTGTCCGCGACCCATGCGCAACTCGCGCGCGGTTTTGTTGCCGGGATCGAGCATGTAACGCTTTCCCGACACCGGGTCCTTGATCATGACCATAGTGCGCTTGACCGTTCCCGTCGTGGGGGTATTGATTTCGATGGTCATCTCGCGCCGTATGCGACCCTGGCTATCGCGATACAAGCGAGTCTGCGTCTCCTTGTGAATCCGATTGCCGTCGGCCAGTACATTGTCGTGGCTGACCACGATGTCGGCGGTCAACGGCACTCCGGTGACGGTCTTGCCTTCACCGATGTCGCCATGCAGGGCTTCGGCGAGCGGCCCAGGCCCATGCATAAATGGGGCACCATCGGGCGGCGGGGGAGGGGGCGCTTGCGCGACTGCAGCCACCGCCATGGCAGAAACACTTACTCCCAGCAAAATCCATTTCAAGCGAAACTTCCAACCTTTACTTGTGCGCATCTTTCCGCCCTCTTGATTCTCCAGTCATGCAGTTCACAATCCCGCTACTGCACGATGCGGATGGCGCGAACCAATCCGTCATCGCCCACTACCACGTCGGCCATCAGCGGCTGCGACGACCCTGTCGCCGGGTTGATGCTGTTGGCCGGCAATTCCATACGGACCACCTGCGCGTCTCCCGCACAGATGAGCGGATCGCACAGCATCAGGTCGATGTAACCCTGGTTCTGCTCAGCTTGCGCCACCACCTGTTCAGAGACTGCCGGCAGGTGCTTTACGATTGCCTTCCGCGACGGCGCAGCACGCTGGGTTCGCGCTTGCGAGTGGCCGGCTGCAGATGTTACTGGCTGAGAGGCGGCCACATTCGGCGTCGGCACTGTCGCCGCCGCCGGCGATGGTTGCACCTGGGCGGATTCGGCAGGCTCCGGCAGCGACGGCTTCTGCCCGGAATGTTGCCAATACCAGATGCCTGCGGCGACGCCGACCACGGCTGCGGCAACCGCCGCGGCGTAAGCTCCTACTTCCAGCCAGCGGCTCAGACGAAGGGCAAACGGAGCGAACCAGCTTTCGCGCTCCGCCGGCGCAGGCAACGGAACATGCTGCCGGAAAGCGCGCAGCACCGCCTGTTCCACCGCGGGTCCAGCTTCACGATTGGCGGAATGTGCCCGCAGCGAATGCATCCCGGCGGCCAGCGTCTGTTGTTGCCGCAACCAGCTTCCGCAGTTGGAGCACTCGCGACCGTGGGCCCGGATGCGCTCATCCTGCGAACGCACTACCTCCCACAATGTCAGAGGCGCGACCAAGCGATGAAATTCACGACAAGTCATGACATACACCTCGCTGCCACGCCCGAAATTCCCGCAGACGCTGCAGCCGAACCTTCTAATTTCCTGG
This sequence comes from uncultured Acidobacteriaceae bacterium, assembly GCA_963798275.1. Classification (GTDB taxonomy): domain Bacteria; phylum Acidobacteriota; class Terriglobia; order Terriglobales; family Acidobacteriaceae; genus CAWCTB01. The sequence continues at coordinate 16,690 of CAWCTB010000012.1, read as the reverse complement.
CGAGCATGTCGTGTGCCCGGTGCAGCCGGGAGCGCACCGTACCCAGGGCGCAGCCAATGGCCGCAGCCGCTTCCGCATAGCTCGCCTCCTGCAGATCGCAGAGGACCACCACCTCGCGATAGTGTTCCGGCAACGAGAGCACCGCCTTGCGGACGGCGGCGGAGGTCTGGCCGCGAACCATGTCTCCAACCGTGTCCTCGGAGCTGACCAGCGACTCTTCGTGATCCTCGGCGCGACTGGTCAGCATGGTCTCGGAGTAACTGCGCTCCAGGGCCCGGCGGACGAAGTTGCGCGCCACCCCGAACAGGAAAGCGCCCACCGCTCCCCGCGACGGATCGAAATCGCGTCCGCGCTGCACCAGGAAGATGAAGACGTCCTGCGTCACCTCTTCCGCGATTTCGGTGGAGCCGCTCATGTGCAGGGCGAAGCGAAAGACAGGGCCCTGCCGCCGCCGGTATAGGGCGGTAAAGGCGTCTTCATCGCCGGCCAGAGCGTGCGCCAGCAATTGTTCGTCGGTCAACTCGGTCAGCATCGCACCCGGTGATGAACCTGATCTCGTTTCCGTAAGTATTTCACTTCTCATAGGGGGCAAGTTCCGGAAAATGCGGGGAGCCCAGGAATGAAGCGGCCAACGTTTATAACCCCATCCGCAGCAAGGAGATGCAGTGCTAGACCAGCAAAAGCCGGAAGCCGCGGCGGGGACTGAAGTTGCGCCAAGCTTGCGGGCTATACTGCCAGTTCAGACGGGGGCGGTTATGAACCGGGAGTATCGGGGTGCAGTGCTGGTCCTTACGCTACTGGCGGGAATTGTCATCGCGCCGTGCCATGCCCAGATTAAGGAGTTCAGCAAATGGCCGGCGGGAACGTCACCGCAAGAAGTTGGCAAGCGGGTGGCCGAGCGGTTCGTGGCCAACGCGCAACTGAGTCTCACTGCCCCTATCTATCCGACGGTTTGCACCTGGTACGGCGCGCTGAACTTTGCCGAGTTGAGTCGCGATTCCGAACTCACCACCCGACTGATCCAGCTCTTCGACACACAACTGACTCCGGCCGTGCTCGATCTGGTCAACCAGCGCAGGCATGTTGACTTCTCTGTGCTGGGCGCGGTTCCGCTGCAAATCTATATCGAGACGAAAGACAAGCCTTACCTGGCCACCGGCACCGCGATTGCCGACCGCCAGTGGGAGCACCCGACTGCCGACGGACTGAGCGGAGAGACCCGGTTCTGGATCGACGACATGTTCATGATCACCATCCTGCAGGTGCAGGCATACCGGGCCACGGGTGACGCGAAGTATCTCGATCGCGCCGCCCTGGAGATGGAGGCCTATCTCGACCGGCTGCAACAACCGAACGGGCTCTTCTATCATGCGCCGGATACACCTTATTTCTGGGGACGCGGCAACGGTTGGGTTGCGGCCGGTCTTACCGAGTTGCTATGGTCGATGCCGCCGGATTATCCCGGAGCGCGCAAGAATCATGGCGGGATACCAGAAGATGATGGCCGCGTTGCTGAAGCTGCAGGACAAGGACGGCATGTGGCACCAACTGCTGGATCATCCCGAAGCCTGGCCGGAGACGTCGTCGACGGGCATGTTCACCTTTGCGATGATCACGGGCGTGAAGAATGGCTGGCTCGCCAGGAAAACGTACGCCCCGGCGGCGCGCAAGGGGTGGCTTGGGCTGGTCAGCTACATCAGCGCCAATGGCGATGTCAGAAATGTTTGTGAAGGGACCGGCAAGAAGAACGATCTTGAGTACTACCTGAATCGCGCTCGTCTCACCGGCGATTTGCACGGGCAAGCGCCCATCCTGTGGTGCGCGACGGCGTTCCTGCGCTGAGACCCCCGCGGAAGCGACTGGTTGAATCCTTAGTCGGACGGTTAGCAGCGACTGGGCACGGCATGAATCATTGCCCTTTTCGTAGCGCTTCTACTTCCCTGAAACTGCCGCAGCAACCTTACCGTTGTGAGCCGGCTTCTGCTCGGCGAAGCTGAAGCTTTTCTCGATGGCTTCGTAAGGCTTGCCATCGATCTCGACGTAGGGATAGACGAAATAATTCAACGGCGGCCCGTCCTGTTTGGGCGACAGCGTGATGTCGCGGCCCGACGGAGAATTGCACCCGGTTAGCGTCGATGCTGCCGAAGAAATAGTCATGCTTCTGTTTAGCCTTCCATGCCTCAGAGATGTCCACGGGTATCCACCCGATGTTCCTGGAGTAGAACTCGGCCCAGCAGTGGTAGCCGGGGATGGTGCCTTCGTCCTTGTTCTCGGGCAGCGGGAAGCCAATGTCGAAGCGCGCGGGGATGTCGTCGGCCCGCAACATGCCGATGAAGGGCGAATGGAAATCGGTGCAGTTGCCGTGTTTGGCATCGCAGGCCCAGACGGCATCGCCTCGTCCCCAGCCGGTGCCCGTCTTGTCGTAGCTCATAGTGGTGAACAGGTAGTCGTAGGCGGCCTTGGCCTTGGCGACGGTTCCAGTCTGGTTGCCGGTGACCTGGTCGGCGAGCGCCTTGATCTTTCCGTTGGTGGGGATCAACTGGTCGGGCTCGACGAAGCGCCGCATCGACGCAGGCACGAGGCCGGGTGCGGAGTCCTTGGGCTCGAGTTGGGCGTAGTCGCCGCGTGAATATTCGCGACGGGTGACCTCATACTCGAGCAGGAACTTGAATTCGCGTGAGCCGGGATCGCGGATCTCGAAATAGCGAATGCGGTTGCCATATTCCGGCTCCTGGGTCAGCCGCGATCCGGCAGAATCATCGATGCGCACCAGGGCGACGGTCTGGTGCCGGTCATTCGGCGGGACTGGAATCCAGATGCGAACCATCTTCGCGCCCGCGGGAAGGTTCTTCAAGGTAAAGCCGTAGCTGAATTGGAACTTGCGATCGGGAGGGCTGAACTTGTCTTTCGCTTCGGGCGTGGCTTGGGGCGCAGCTTGAGCGCACACCATGGCGGCGCAGAGCACCAGCAAGGAAGAGAGAACTCGCAGTCTCATGACGAAACTCCTGAATTTCGGAACTAGTCGTTACCTGGATTGGGAAATCGGCCCGCGATTAGAGGGAGGCGGTTCAGGTGAAGCCGACGAGACGCAAATTGGGAGCGTGGGCGCCGAAAGGCATGGCGAAGAGTTTAGCAAAAGTGGGTGGTAGCTGGGAGGAAGATTCGCTAGTAGGCTGCGGAGGAGCCGGAAAAGCGAATCCCGCGCGGACTAAAGTCCGCGTGCGATGACAAAACTAGAGGGCTTAACGGTGCGGCGGAAGAAGTTGCTGAAAAAGTCCGTTCAACGTGCTACCGGGGCTAAAGCCCCTATGCATTTGGAACGGCTTAGACGCTGGCCTGAAGGCCAGCTCTACCCGGGAACCTCTTTTTTCAGCAGCCTCTGAGGCCGCACCCCTTCAAAGCGCTGAGCGAAAGCTCATTTTTCGCAGCCTGCTAGAACTCAAGTCGCGCAACTAGGTCACGGATCGCGCTACGGCAAAGAGCGCCGCAGCGATCAGGCCGAAGCAGGCGGCGACGCTCCCCAGAACCAGTGGCAGAGCGAAGAAGCGGCGGTTCCAGCCGGCGCCGATGCGCGCCTGCGCCGGATCGTTGGGGTCATAGCGGATTTCGTGATGGCTGCCGACCGGGAACTCCTGGGCGCGCGCCAGGGTTTTGGCGTAATTGTGGTCCTGGAAGCTGGTCAGCTCGGTTGTGATTGGCTTGCCATTGACGGTGTAGAGTACGCCGAGTTTGGCCGAATACCACTGCTCGTGCTGCGACAGGCGCTCGATGACCACGTCGCTGCGGATGATCTGCGCATCTGCGGAAGGCCATGTCCGCAGCACATGAATCTGCCGCGAGAAAGACGGCAGGGTGAACACAATTAGCAGCACGCAGAAGATCAGGCAAGCGATGCCGATCACCTGCAGCGTTCCACGCTGTCTGCTGGCTCACGCGCGCACCTTATCGATGGAGGTCCTTCAGCTCTTCGCGAACCCGCTTGAATCGGCCGAAGAGGTATCCCAGGTAGCCGAGTTGGATGACCCAGAACGCCACGTACGCGGCTTTGAGAGCGACAGCGCCTGTCATTGGCCGCCTCCTTGTAGTGCAAGCTGGGCATGACGGGCTTCCACCTGCTCTTCCAGCGTCTGCAGGTGGTAGCGCAGCACCACGAGGATGATGGCCAGCATAGAGAACGCCAGCCAGTTCCACAGCAGCGCATGCCACATTGTGGGATCGAGGCCTGAGCCTTCGCCGCCGGCGATCACCGGAGAAGGATGCTGGGTCCGGAACCAGCGAATTGTCATGTACACGATCGGCACGTCGACAAATCCAAAAATGGCGAGCACAGCCGCGAGCACCGGAGTCTGCCCTCCGGTAGCGTAGCGGCGCAGCACCAGGTAGCTGACATAGATGAGCCACAGCACCAGCGTGGTGGTGAGACGCGCGTCCCAGGTCCACCAGATACCCCAGACCGGGCGGGCCCAGATGGGGCCAGTCACCAGGACGATGGTGCAAAATACAACTCCGACCTCGGCGGTAGCCGCGGCAATGGCGTCACTGCCGGGGCTGCGCTTGATCAGGTACCAGGCGGAGGCGAGGAAGTTCACGAAGAACAGCAGGAAAGCCGTCCACGCGGAAGGCACGTGATAGTAAAAAATGCGCTGCACGGTGCCCATGGTCTGCTCGGTGGGAGCTACCACGAGCGCCTGGTAGAGTCCGAACGCCAGGGCAGCGACGGTCAATGCGACAAACAATATGCGGAAAAGTTTCATTCGGCGTTTAACACACTCTCAAAAAGAAGCAGACACACTGCGGTGAACACAACATCGTAGACCAGCAGCATTTTCATCCAGAAATCAGGCGAGGCGTCGCCGGTAAGGATGGAGGTGGTGGAATCGACCATGGCAAGCAGCGCCGGAATCGAGACCGGGAACAGAAGCAGCGGCAACATGATCTCGCGGCTGCGGGTGCGGATGGATAGCGCGGCGAAGAACGTGCCATTCACCACCAGCGCCCAGGTTCCGAGCAACGCGACCACCACAAGTTGCCATTCCGGCCCAACCGAGCGCAGGTTGTAGAAGACGACGAACAGGGGCGCCATCAGCACTTCCAGAACGATCACGAATAGGAAGTTGCCGAAGGCCTTCGCCAAAAAGAGTGCGTTGGCCGGAGCCGGCGAGACACGGTAGGCATCGAGCACCTGGTTGCGCAGTTCGCGGGCCCAGGTCTGGTTCAGCGCCACCACCGCGGCGAACAGGAAGGCCACCCAGATGAGCCCGCCGGCGATGTGCCGCGACTCTTCCGCCTCGGGATTGAAGGCGAAGCTGAAGATCACCACCACCAGCAGCGCGAAGAACAGCATGGAATTGATGGCATCCTTGGAGCGCCATTCCATGCGCAGGTCCTTCACCAGCGTCGCACGAGTCAAAGCCAGCGTGCTCATTGCGTCCTTCCGGCGAGGGATTCAGCGCTGAGCTTCTGGCGCAGCATCTCGTCGCGCGTAATGTGCGACACAATCTGCCCGGCTGACATCTTGATGAAAACGTCTGCCACGCTTTCCATCAAGGCGGCCTGGTGGGTCACGACGAGAATGGTCTTGCCGCTGTCGCGCACCCGGCCGAGGATGGCCGCCATCTCGCGAGCGGAGTTCACATCGACATTGGAGAAGGGCTCATCGAGCAGCATCACCTGCGGATCGTGCAACACGGCGCGGGCCAGCGAAAGCCGCTGGCGCATTCCCTGCGAATATTGCCCGACCCGGCGCGACAGATCGGGATCCAGGCCGACCTTCTGCATGGCGTTGCGGCAGACTGCGTCGTCGTGCAGACCGTAGAGTCCCGCGAAGTAGCGCAGGTTCTCCATGCCGCTCAGTTCGTCGTAAAGCAGGGGAGCATGGCCCATGTACCCAACCTGGTGGGCGACTTGGCGCACATTGCGCGAGCCGAGCACGGTGAAGCTCCCCTGGCTGGGCTGCATCAATCCGGCGATCACCCGCAGCAGGGTGCTCTTGCCCGCGCCGTTATCGCCGAGGATGACGTAGAGATGGCAGGGGGCGAAGTCGAAGGAAGCGCCGCGCAGGGCGGCAAAGCGGCCAAAGAACTTGACCACGTTTTCAAGCTGAATGACGGGTTGGGAAGCGCTGGGGTTGATCGCTATCGCGGCGTTCGTTTCCGTGGAAATATCCTGCGGCAACGTTATTGGCCTTGCGCCCCTGGCTGCGCTCCGGTCAACGCTGCTTTTTGTGGATCGGCGCCGCCAGCCGGAGTGGCGGCCGGTTGTCCCGGCTGCTTGGGAGCGTACTTGGAGGCGCACTTGGCTTGAATGTTGGTGGCGTGGAAGACGCCATCCTTGCCGAACTTGCCCTCTGCCAGGGCCTGGGCATCGTCCTTGAAGGTGTCGGGCAGGGCTTCGGATCCGGTGTAGACCACGGGCAGGGTGCGGCCCTCTTCGGCCAGCAGGAATTCGGCGTGGGTGCCCTGGCGCTTAATCGATCCGGGAGCGACATTGCCCGCCACGCGCAGACGCTTGCTGTAGGCGTCGTTGCCCATGCCGTTCAGTTCTTTGATGGTGACGTAATACGACTTGCTGTCCTGTACCCCGGTGTAAGCCAGGTAGCCAAGAGAAAGAACGATAACAGCGATTACCGCGCCGAAGCGCACATATCTGCGTCCCTGATCCGACATTGCGAAACCAACCTCAGGCGCGGCAGGCACTGCTTGTCTTGCTGCCATTCGCGCGCGATACAACAGTTAGGATAGCGCCTTTTGCGACCCAAGGCTATGTGATCTGGGTCACAGCGGGGAGAAGAATTTCCGGCAGCTCAGTTTGAGCCTGCCCGCGAACTCAGGCGCGACCGGCAGGAGGCGCCGGGTATTCCTTATCCGAATTCTCATGCGCAGAACCAAGAAAGTCTTGTTTTGGAATCGAAACTAAGGTAACCTTCTCGCCCTCTGACCGTGAGTTCCCGGCGGACGACACTGAACAACTTTGAGGAGGAGCATGAAACGACTTATTTTCGTTGTTGTACTTTGCATTGGCGTTGTGCGCGCTAGCGAGCGCCAGTCTTAACGAGGGGACACCGTACCCGAATCTGAATCCGGTGTTCGGGACATTGGTCAACTTCGACGATGTTGCCACGGGTAATCCCGTGATCGCGAACCACTACCTGGGAGTTGGGGTGGCCTCGATATCCGACGCGAACAACCCGCTGTTTTATTTTACCGGCACCCAAAGCCCGCCGAACTACGTTGGTACGGGCGTCGGGGGTCGGCTGGGCCATGGATACGACCATCACGCTGGTCAACCCGACCAGCCAGATCGGTATCGGCCTGGCGGGTCCGGGGACTGTGACCTTGACCGCGCTCGACGCCAGCGGGATGGTTATCGAGAGCTCGACTTTCGTCTTCGCGACCAACGACTATTGGTATTTCACCGAAGGCAGTTCGGACATTAAGTCTCTGCAGATCGAGTCGTCGTTCATTGCGATCGACGATCTGCAATTCTATGGCGGATCGGCCACACCGGAGCCGTCGTCCATTCTGATGATGGTGGGCGGACTGGGCTCGCTGGCGCTCGCTCGCTTCCGGCGTTCGTAACCAGCTCACGTCGGGCGTAATCAAGGCCAGCCCCCGCGATGGAGCTGGCCTTTTTCTTGAGCTCGCGGTCGGGTGTTCAGCCCAAACCTTACAGCACTAGGCCGCGCCCCGTTGGCTGCGTCACCCGTCGAGGCTGCTGCGGGCCAGCTCGATCAGCTCCAGAGGGGGCAAAGGCTTCTGGCGGAAGACCACGTTCAATCCCTCATATTCGGGCGCTGCTTCCGGCATACCACTCAGGACAATGACGGGCACCCAGTCATTTTCGGCGCGCAGCAGGCGCACGAACTCTGATCCGCTAACCTGCGGCATCACGTGATCGGTGATCACCAGGCCGATGCGATTGCCAAGGGTGCGCAGCGTCGCCAGTGCGCTCTCAGCCGTCGTGGCAACGGACACCTGAAAGCCGGCGTGGCGCAGAACAGTCTCGCGAACCCCCAGTTGTAAAGGGTTGTCATCGATCAGCAAGATTTGGAGCACAGGATAATACGCTCCTAGATCGGTAGAGTGATGAATCGGGACCCAAAGAGAATCGATTCACTAGCCGCACAAAAACAAACGCCGGGAGGTGGTTACACCCGACAGAATTTCGATTCAGGAAGACAACCCTGAGGTTGCCCTCCTGCGTCGCACAAAAAATTAGACCTGTTTGAACCCAGAGATGCGCAGCGCCGATTGACGCGTGCGCTCCCAGACGACCAACGATCGCCATAGTACATCCCGGCGGAAGTTGGTTCAAGAGTTTATGCGACGTGCTGGCTGCGAATCTCTTGGACCGCCTGCAACCAGTCCTGTTCCGGAGAACCACCTTGTCCACCACGTTGCAAATAGAGCTCGTAGGCACGGCGACGGATCTTCTCTTCCAGAATCGGCTCGGGAAGAGCCTCAACCTTGCTGGCGGGCGACATCTTCACCGGCTCCACCACTTCAGTGCCAACTCCGTCATCGGCTTTGGTCTTACGGCTCCGTTTTTTCGGAGTTGCGCTATCGCTGGCCCGTGTTGCTTTCGGCATCGCTTCGTTCACTCCTAACCCTAAGTCTATTTCACAGTCGGTTGGCGCTCAGAAGGGTTCGCGGTCGCCGCCTGTGTTGTGTCAAATATACCAAAAATGGGAGCGTTTTGGGGGCTGAACGTGCCGCTGTCCACGATTTTCCGCAACTCAGGTACATGATTGTGCAACCTATCCCGCAAATTCCACTAAGTCGCTATCTTTTGCGCACTTGCGGTGTCCAACGAGGTGTCGGACGCCGCACGATTTCGCGGAACCAACCGTAGTTGTGCAACGTATTTCACAATGGGTGAATAGTACCCATTTCTATGTTCTTCTTTGAGACACTGCGGCAGATGCTCCGCACCCTGTGGGCGCATAAGCTGCGTTCCTTCCTGACCATGTTTGGCATCGCCTGGGGGGTGGGATCGTTGCTGCTGCTGGTGGGCTTGGGCGAGGGCTTTCGTTCGGGCAACCGCCGCGAGCTGAACTCGCTGGGTGAGGACATCATGTTTATCTTCCCCGGCCGTGCTCCGGCGGTGGCGGGAAACATGAGTTCCAGTCATGCCTACCGGTTGACTTATAAGGACTTTCTCGACATCCAAAACGAAGCGCCCCACGTCAGGGCGGTTGCACCCGGTGCTCATGCGGGACGACATCCGCGAAGTCAGCGAATTTGGCAACTCCAACGGGCAGGTGGTCGGGGTACCACCGAACTTCAATACCATTCGCTACCTGCCTCTGGCGGCGGGGCGCTGGCTGAACGAAGCCGACGAAGCCCAGAAGCGCAACGTTGCCGTCATCGGCGACGAGATGCTGAAGAACCTCTTCCCGGGACGGCCGGCAGTGGGTGCCACCATCCTGCTGAACGGGGTGCGCTTCGAGGTGATTGGCGTGACCCAGCGCATCGGGCACGGGGACAACAACACGACCAACAACCGTGTCTTCATGCCCTATTCCGCGATGCACCAGTACTTTCCGCTGAAAGGGCAAGAGGAGGAAGAAGCAGTTTCCTTCCTGAACTACCGTCCGCGGGTGCGCGAAGAGCACACGATAGCGCGCGATGAGGTGCGGCGGATTGTGGCCCGCAACCACGGCTTCGATCCCAGCAACAAGGACGCGTTCGAAGACTGGGACACGGTGAAGAACGCGGAGATGGTGGGCAAGATCTTCGACGTGATGGACATGTTCCTGGGTGGTGTCGGCCTGGTGACGCTGGCCCTGGGCGCCATCGGCATCATCAACATCATGCTGGTGGCAGTGAGCGAGCGCACCCGCGAGATCGGCCTGCGCAAGGCGCTGGGCGCCACCAATCGCAGCATCATGCTGCAGTTCTTCCTGGAAGGCGCATTTCTGACGCTGATGAGTGGTGGCATTGGTATGGCCGGGGCGGCGCTGTTCATGCACCTGTTGAGCGGCCTGCCGGCGCCGGAAGGCTTTGATCCCCCAACCATGTCGGTAATGTCGGCAGTAGTGGCGATCGGCACCCTGGCGCTGGCCGGGATTGTCGCCGGTCTGTATCCGGCAAGCAAGGCTGCCATGCTGCAGCCCGTCGAAGCGCTGAGGCAGGAGTAGCCATGGTCAAGGATCTGCTCTCGCAAGCCTACGAGGCCATGCGGCACAACCGCCGCCGCACCGCGCTGACCATGCTGGGCATGGCGTGGGGCATTGCCACTGTGGTGCTGCTGCTGGCCTACGGAGCGGGCTTCGGCCGTGCCATCGAGGCCATCTTTGCCAATTGGGGCACGCGGATCATCGGCGTCTTTCCCGGACGCACCTCGCAGCAGGCGGGCGGGCAGAAGGCCGGCACACAGATCAAGTTCACCATGGAAGACGTCGATCGCATCGTGAACGCGGCTCCGCTGGTGCGGCGCATCACCCCGGTGGCCGACAAGCAGGCCACGGTGCAGCAGGACGTGCGCACCTACACGCTGCCCATCGAAGGCTGCTATCCCAACATGTTCAAGATCCAGGCCATGAAGATCGACGAAGGCCGCTTCTTCGACGTACAGGACGAGGCAGCGCGCGGGCGGGTCGCGGTCATCGGGTCGGAGGCGAAGACCAAACTCTTCTCCGGGACTACGGCGCTGGGCCAGTACGTCCGGGTCGACGGCATCAGCTTCAAGGTGATTGGCGTCATGCAGCCGCGCATGCAGGAAAGCGACGACAGCATCAACAAGATGATCTATGTGCCGTTCACCACCATGGGCGACCTGAAGAATACCCATTATCTCGATGGCATCTGGCTGGACTACGAAGGCGACCAGTTCGAGCAGGTGGAGCGGCAGGTGCGGCAGGTGTTGGCCGACCAGTACCAGTTCAAGCCCGATGACAATCGGGCGGTATACGTCTTCAACATGATGAAGCAGTTGCACCAGTTCCAGATCATCACCATGGGACTGAAGATCCTGCTGGGCTTCATCGGCACGCTCACGCTGGGCATCGGCGGAGTCGGCCTGATGAACATCATGCTGGTGTCGGTGACCCAGCGCACCCGCGAGATCGGCGTGGAAAAGGCGCTGGGCGGCACGGCGCCGCGACATCCTGTTCCAGTTCCTGGCCGAAGCGCTGACCATTACCGTGATTGGCGGCATTGCCGGAATCGCGATGGCCTACCTCATCTCCTTCTCGGTCGGCCGGATCACGTTCTACAGCGCGGTCGCCAAGAACGCGGAGGCCGCCGACATCCGGCTGATCATCGATCCGACCATCGTGGTTGTGGCCACGATCATCCTTGGCCTGGTTGGGCTGATCAGCGGAATGCTGCCGGCCATCAAGGCCTCGCGGCTCGATCCGATCGAGGCGCTGCGCTACGAGTAGACCCTCTTCCTCGGCTACAATCGGGCGGTGACGACTGACCGCCTGGCGCGCGTGCAACAACAACTTCGCCTCTACGAGCACCCACTGGTGGAGTTCGATGCGCGTGCCAAGGACGAGTCCGTCGAAGTCATCATCAGCCCGCGTTTCACCGATCCGCCGGTCCATACCTACTACTTCGAGCTGCATCCTCGCGATCTCGACGACCCACAATTCGAGTGGGCCTTCCAGCGCCAACTCTTCGACTGCCTGCACGACTACCTGGTCGAAATGTTCATCCGCACCCCGCAGCACCGCAAGGAACATCAGCAGATGGAGCGTGAGGGCAAGCTGTGAGCCTTCCTCCCGCCGAGCACAAAAGCGGTGCTGGCCTGCGCCAGCTAATTGTGGACGAAATTCGCCGCGACGGGCCGATGCCGTTTTCCCGCTACATGGAGCTGTGCCTCTATCACCCTGAACTCGGCTACTACTCGCGCGCCCCGAGCAGTTCGGCAAGGCCGGAGACTTCTACACCTCGAGCGATGTGCACGCCGTGTTTGGGCGGCTTCTGGCGCGCCAGTTCGAAGAGATGTGGCGCGTGCTCGATTCTCCCGAGCGCATCGATGTGATCGAACTCGGTCCCGGCCGCGGATTGTTCGCCGCCGACGTGCTCGACTGGTCGGCGAAGCAGTTCCCCGATTTCGCGCGCGCCCTGCGCTACCGACTGGTCGAGCAATCGTCGAGCTTTGCGCGCCGTTTACAGGAGCGGCTGTCAGACACATCTGGCGGCAAGGCCGCACGGAAATCTTCGAATCGCTGGAAGCCGCCGTCGCAGGTGCGAACGCGACAACCTCATCCTCTTCGCCAACGAGTTCTTCGACGCGTTGCCGGTCGAGATCGTCGATCATCGCGGCGCGGTGCGGGTAGCTGAGCACGATGGGCAGCTTCGTGGAGCAGTTTGTGCCGCCGAGCCCGCAGGAACTCGACTTCCTCGATCGCTACAGCGTCCATCCCGAAGCGGGCGAGCGCGTCGAGGTCTCGCTCGCGTGGCTTGCATGGATGGATCGCATCGCAGCAGTGTTCGAGCGCGGCGAGGCTTCGCCGTCTTGATCGACTACGGCTACACCCGCGAGGAGCAGCTTGCCGGACGCCACCGCGACACCCTGATGACCTACCGGCGACATCAGGCGAGTCCATCGCCGTACGAAGCTCCCGGCGAGCAGGACATCACCGCGCACGTGAACTTCACCGCCCTGCGCTTCGCGCGCGCGATCATGGGCTTGAGCCGACTTGCGCTGCTCACGCAATCGCAATTCCTGCTCGGCATCGGCGAAGAAACCCAATTTGCCGACGCGTTTCAGGATTGCAAGCTCCCGCAGGAGCGCGCCAAGGTCGCGCTGCAACTCAAGCACCTCATCAGCCCCGAAGCCATGGGTGAAACCTTCCAGGTGCTGCTGCTGTCCCGCGAGTGGCAAAGGAAAAGGCCGCCCAGTTGAGCGGCCTGAAACTGACCCGCTAAGCGCTGGTGACCGCCTACGTCGGACTGCTGAGAATCTCGAAAGAGCAAGTCTCGTGGGCTGATGCCCACTCGGAAGGGACAAAAATAAAGGACGTTTACGGCGCCCCTGAAGGTGCGCCCCTTCAAAACACCGCGAAGGTTGTTTTTTCAGCGGCCCCTACATGCCATTCTGCTTTGCGGCTGATACGGAGCCTGCAGGTACTTGCGCGCTTCGTCCAGCGCGCCCGCGTGTTGTCGTTGGTCTGCAGCGCCTGGCGATACTCGTTGCTGGCGCGCTCGCGCTGTCCGGTGAGGTCGAAGATCTTGCCCAACTGGATGTGGCTCCAGACCTCGGTCCAGCGCGGTTCGCCATCGCCGTTCAGCGCTTCGCGATAGGCGTTCGCCGCCGACTGGTAGTTGTGCTGCAGGAAGAACACCTCGGCGATGCGATAGTGCGCCAGCGAGCTGTTCTTGTTGATGTCCAGCGCCTTCTGGAATTCCTTGAGCGCCTCGGTCAGGTCGCCCTGCTCGACGTCCTGCTGGCCGCGCACGATCGAGGTCCGCACCTGCATACTCGGGCGAGTTCTTCAGCACGCGGTTGTTGGGATCGACCGTAATCTTGCGCGGCTTGCCGAAGGTCTCCACCGCAAAGGCCGAGTCCGTGCCCGAAACCTCGATGCGCTTGGTTTCGGTCTTGCCGTCGGTATCGATCTTCAACTCCACCGGCATGCGGAACAGGTCGAGGTCCTGCTGGATTTCGCCGACCACGCGGAAGCCCTTCTGCGTGCGGTAGATGGTGTACTTGGTCTTGAACTCCGGCGCGCCGGTGGAATCGAGCCACTGGGTAAAGAACCACGTGAGCTGCTGGCCCGAGTCCTGTCTCGGCGACTTTGCGCAAATCGTCCACCGTTGCCGGCTTGCCCGAGTATTGCGCCAGAAAGTCGCGCATGGTCTTGTCGAACGCCTGGTCGCCGATGACCCAGCGCAGCATGTTCAGCACGCTGGCGCCCTTGTCGGTCACCAGCGACTGAAACTCCGGCGAGAACATGTCCAGCTTGCCCACCTGCGACAGCGGAACGCGATTGTAGGCCAGCGCTCCGACCGCCATGTCCTTGGTGACTTCCTCGAAGCCCGCCTGCCCGGCGACGTGCTCCACGTACAGCGCCTCCGAGTAGCGCGCGAAGCCGTCGTTGATCCACCAGTCGTTCCGGGTCGCCGGGCTGACCATCGTTCCCCACCACTGATGCGCGATGGTGTTGGCCAGCAGGCGGTAGTTCACCTTCTGGCTGAAGGCCCGCGACGGCGATCGCCGCGATTTCCGGCGCCCAGGCCGAAGGCACCGTGTCGTTGGGCAACTCAACCACGTTCAGCTTGCTGCTGTAGGCCGGGCCGAAGATGCGAGGTGAAGAAGAAGAATGCTTTGGAGGCGGTGTCGGCATACGCCTGCGCTACGGCTTGTTCTGCGCGAGGTGTAAACCGTGATGTCGAGTCCGCCTTCGCTGCTCTTGGTCTGCTCGTACTTGCCGATCAGAATGGTTCCCGGAAAGCTCGGCTTGTCGTAGGTGAAGGTATAGGTCGTGTTGCCGGCGGGATGGCCAGCTTGCCGGCCGTCGCGCGCGCCGCGGCGCCCTTCTTGCCGGCATGCGAGCCGGCGCGGCTTCCATGGCGAAGCGCGGGAACTCGCCCGTGGTTTCCTTGCCGCTGCCAATCACGGTATATCCCGCCGGAACGCTGATGCTGATGGTCGACGTGAAGCGGTTGGTGCCGTAGCCGACCATGGGAAACCATCCGCCGGCATACAGCAGATAGGTGATCGGATCGCCGATGTAGGCCAGCTTCAATCCCGGCACCGGGCTGTCGTCGGCCGACTGCACCGTGCCCTCGTATTCGAACGTCAGGGTGGAGCTGCTGCCTTTGCTGAGGGTGCCGGGCAGCGAGATGCGGACGGTCGAATCCTGGCTGACGCGCTCCGCCGAAAGCGTCTGGCCGGTCGGCATCGAGCACGCGCGTGGGCTTCAGTCCGTTGTGCAGCGTGAAGGTCGCGATGCTGATGTCGTCGAGCGCGGTGAACTTCACCCGCGCGATCGCCTTGAGTCTGATGGGTCTGCGGAGTGACGACCGCCTGAATGACGTAATTGTCGACCTGAATGCGTTGCGCGGTCAGCCGCGTACGAGGCCGGAACCAGGGCTGCCAGATAGGATGACGAGAATCACGCGCCTGACGGATCGCGCTGCGATGTGCATTATGGAGAGAACTCCTGCCCTTCTGGTCACTATAAATGATGAAAAATCTACATGGAAAGATGCGTTCCCGGGACTCACGCGCGTCTGTTCCAATACGGCCAGAACGGCTTGCGCCGCGCGCTCGCTGGCGCTCGTCTGTCAGATCCGCTGGCCGCAAGCGGTGCCGCACCTCGTCGAAAGCCCTGCGATCATCGCTGTCGCGGCGCTGCCGTCCGGCAAAAGCTGCCTGCAACTCGGCGCCCACCCGCTCGGCCGTGAAGCTCGTCCTGCACCAGCTCGGCGAACCACATCGCGCTCGGCAATCAGGTTCACCATGGCGAACCGGTCCACCTTTACTAGACGGCGGCCGAAGGTCCAGGTAAGCGGAGCCACCTGGTACACCATCGCGAACGGCGTGCCGATCAGCGCCGCCTCCAGCGTTGACGTTCCGCTGGCCACCGCCGCCACGCGCGCGTGAGGCAACGTGGCCCGCGCATCGTGGGTAAACATCGATCGGCGGACCGGTGTAGCCGCGCAAGAAAGACGTCATCCAGCGGACTCGAGCGTTGAAGCTACCGGCACTATATAAACGTAATCCGGGCCTAGAAGTTGCGCTGCTTTTAGCAGCGTCGGGAAGATGCGCGACACCTCGCCCCGACGGCTTCCCGGCAGCAGCGCAATCCACTGGCGCTGCGGATCGAGGCCGTACTCGGCGGCAAACTCCTCGCGCGTCAGCGCCGGCGCCGGCACATCGGCCAGCGGATGCCCGACAAACTCCGCGTCGATGCCGTGCTCGCGATAGAACTTCTCCTCGAACGGGAAAATCACCAGCATCTTGCGGACGTACTTGCGGACCAGTTCGATGCGCGACTGTCGCCACGCCCACAGCTGCGGGCTGACGTAATAGATCACCGGAATGCCGCGCTTGTGCAGCTCGCGCGCCAGGCGAAAATTGAAGTCGGGGAAGTCGATCAGCACGGCGACGATCGGGCCGGCGGCGTTCCGCCTCGGCCACCACTTCGCGAAACCGCCGGTAGATGCGCGGCAGGTGTTCGACGACCTCGGCCAGTCCCACCACCGCGATCTCGTGAGCGTCGACCACCAGATCGCATCCGGCCTGCGCGCATCTGCTCGCCACCCACGCCGAAGAACTCCGGCTCCGGGCGGCGCCGCGCTCGCGCACTTCCTGCGCGCAGCGCTTCGATCAGCTTCGCGCCATAGACCTCGCCCGAAGCTTCGCCCGCGGAGATGAGGATTCGCACCTAAGGATTATGACAGTTGGGCCGGGCTGTCAGCCTTTTCCGTTGTCCGACGGACGGTCGATGATTACCCCATTTCCAGCTCTGGCCTGTAAGGGTATGAAACCGCCGGTATTGGCCGCGCGCATCGGGTCTTTTCTCGCATTGCGGCGCGCCATATCGCACTGAACCGCGGTTCTAAGCTGCTCAGGCGACAATTTACCTATCATGTATTCAATAACTTACGTTGGGTAGTGCCTGGAACGCCGATTGCATCGAGGAACGATAGTAGACATGCTCTGACTGATGGGCGAAACTCGGTACCGAGGGATCATGGGCTCTGCACTGCGGCAATTCGCTTCCTCTTCCCCG
>CAWCTB010000011.1:0-30968 GCA_963798275.1 uncultured Acidobacteriaceae bacterium | reverse complement strand
ACCGGGAGTATTCCTGACTTGGGCTGATTTTCCGACGCGGAACCTATGCCTGAGGCGGCTTGAAGAACAAAGATGACCTCACCGGCTTAACTTCCATCCGGCCGAAGAAGGCTTTATCCGAGCCTTCCGCGACCTGGTTTCCTATGCCAGCGTGAGGTGGTGGCTGCTGCCAAGGTGATATCGTATTCCTGCTCAACCTCGGAGGATTTACCCATGACCAGTCGTCGCCTAAAGGAACCAGGCTCCATCCTGGCGGTCTGCGCCTGTCTGACTCTGCTCCTGCTGGCAGCAGCTTGTACCCAGACTCCGCCGGATACCCGCGCGGCCGATGAAAGCACGATTCGCGACTTGGACGCCCAATGGTCCAAGACAGCCGCCGCCAAAGACTTGGACGGCACCATTTCGTATTACAGCGACGACGCCACCGTGCTGCCTCCCAACGCGCCACTGGCCACCGGCACGCAGGCGATTCGCGCCGTGTGGGCACCTATGGTAACTCCGGACACTTCCTTGTCCTGGCAGGCCAGCAAGGTCGAGGTCGCCCGTTCCGGCGATCTGGCCTATATTGTGGGCACCTATCAGTTGAGCGCCAAAGACGCGCAAGGCAACCCGGTGCCGGACCATGGCAAGTTCGTCGAGGTCTGGAAAAAGCAGGCGGACGGCAAATGGAAGGTGGTCGCCGACATTTTCAACTCCGACCTGCCGCTGCCGGCGCCTCCGGAAACCAAGAAATAACAGTCGCGCTCTACCTTGCCGGTCTGCTGCGAAACCCTCCTACGGGTTCTTGTCCTGGATCGACAGCAGATCGATCTCGAAAATCAGCGTGGAATTCGGGCCGATCTCTGCGCCCGGACTGCGCTCGCCGTAGGCCAGATCGGCGGGGATGAAGAGCTGCCACTTCGAACCCACCGGCATGAGCTGCAGGGCCTCAGTCCATCCCTTGATGACCTTGTCGACGCGGGAAGGTGGCGGGCTGACCGCCCTTGTAGGAGCTGTCGAACTCGGTGCCGTCCAGCAGCGTGCCCCGGTAGTTGCAAACCACGGTGTCGGTGGCCGTCGGCTTCGGTCCGGTCCCTTCCTTCAGAATCTTGTATTGCAGACCGCTGGGCAGCGTGACCACGCCCTCTTTGGTTTTGTTGGCGGCGAGGAATTGCTGGCCCGCCTGCTTGTTGGCTTCGCTGATGTGCTGCGTCTCCGCTTCCTTCTTCTTGGTCATCTCGGTGCGGAAGTCCGTCATGACAGCCTTGGCTTCTTCGTCGGTCATCAGCGGCTTGCCGCCGGCCATGGCGTCCTTCAGGCCGCGCGCCAGGATGTTCGGGTCGATGTCGAGCGAATCCTTCTTCATGCTCTGCCCGATGTTCATGCCGATGGCGTAGCTCACCTTGTCTTTCTGCGTCGTCAACGTCAGGGGCTGTGGTGCTCTTGGCCGCCGTCGCGGTGTGCGGCTTGGCGGTGGTGCTGGTTTTGGCAGTTGAGGCCGATTCGGCCGGTTTAGGGGTCGATGCCGGAGTCTGCTGGGCCACGGTACTGCCCAGCAAAAGGATGCCGACGGTCAGCATTGCTGCCGCCGTTACGAATAGTTTTTGCATATGCTTGATTCTCGCATTGATTTGGACAAGTCTGCAAAATGACATTTGCTTTTCTCCCGCAACCGGCGCCGCGCCTCGCCATCTGCTAAAAGATGGCCGGTCCCGAAGACTACAGCGCCGCCGACATCGCCTACGCGCTGACCTCGATTCTGGGCAAGCCAGTGAAGGTTCTGGAACTGCCGCTCTTCGCTGCCGTGCCAACCTTGATGCAGGCAGGGTCCACTCCGCAAATGGCGGGACTCTTCGCCGAGATGTACGCTGGCGGCGGTAAGAGATTGCTCGAGCCCGATCGCACAGGCGAGATCCGCCGCGGCACCATTCTGGCCAAAGAAGCGCTCGGCTGCCATGGTCAACGCCGTTTTGGCTGCAGCGTAATCCGCGCGAAACCAGTTAGAATCAGAGTGCACAAGTTTTTCGACAACCCGGCCGAGCGCACGGCGCCCGCGGACGCCCGCGTTCCCGCCTGCGTCTCGCTCGGCGGAGTCGAAATTCGTCCTGCTACCGTGCTGGCTCCCATGGCCGGCGTCACCGACACGGTCTTCCGCCGCTTCATCCGCAACCTGGGCGGCTGCGGCCTGATGATGACCGAGTTCACCTCGGCCGACGGCATCGTGCGCCACAAGGACAAGAAGGCCAAGCAGTACCTGACCTTCTACGGCAACGAGCACCCCATCTCCGCGCAACTCTTCGGCAGCGACCCGGCCACCCTGGCCGACGCCGCGCGCGTGGTCGAAGATCTTGGCTTCGACCTGGTCGACCTGAACCTCGGCTGCCCGGCGAAGAAAGTCGTGAAGTGCAACGGAGGCTCGGGCCTGCTGCGCGACCTGCCGCTCATCAAGACCATCTTCGAGTCGGTCCGCGCTGCGGTGAAGATTCCGTTCACCGTGAAGTTCCGCGCCGGCTGGAACGACAAGGAAGTCGTCCACGTGCAGCTGGCCAAGATGGCCCAGGAGTGTGGGCTCGCCGCCGTCGCTCTGCACGCCCGCACCCGCGAGCAGGGCTACAGCGGGCAGGCGCGCTGGGAGTGGATTGCCGCGCTGAAAGACGCCGTCTCGATTCCGGTCATCGGCAACGGCGACATCCGCTCGCCCGAAGACGCCGCCGCCATGGTGGCGCAGACCGGCTGCGATGCCGTCATGATCGGCCGCACCGCCGCGTCGAATCCCTGGATCTTCCGCCAGATCGAGCAGTACACGCTCACCGGCCGCTACGACCTGCCGACCGACGCCGATCGCTACGAGATGATCCGCACCTACTTCGGCATGCTGGTCGAGGAGCGCATGCCCGGCGCGGCAGGCAAGATGAAGCAGTTCGCCTCGTGGTTCACCCACGGCGTGGCGCACGGCGCGCAGCTTCGCAAGTCGGTCTACGAGTCGAAGACCGCGAGCGAGATTCTCGACGCCGTCGATCGCTTCTTCGAGAGATTGCTGGCCGGAAAGCTGGCGCAGGTGCCAATCGCGCCGCCCGACGCGTTGCCGTCGTCCCTCGAACTAACACCGGCGGTTCCGTAGTCCCTTAAGTTGGAGTGAGGCCTCTACTCCGCGGGACTGCCACCTGAGGCCTTGGTCCCAGCTGATATCCAGCGGCTGGCAGCTGATAGCTCTTCCCTCCGGAACTTCCGCCCGGCCCCGGGCGTACCATGGCTCACAGCGGAGGTTCGATCGGTGCGAACTCGATGGAAAGAAGTGGGCCTGGGGCTGCTGACGTTGTTGGCCATCGTGCTGGCGATTGCTGCCTGTCAGTCGTTCTTCCACAAGGTACTTCCCGCCAGCGTCGGCCCGCTGGCCCTCGCCGCAATCGTGCTCCTGGTCTACCTCGCCGGGGGCCGCTGGATTGAGCGGCGTCGCATCAGCGAACTCGATCCCAGGCGAGCCCTGCCGGAACTCGTCGCCGGACTCGCCACCGGGTTTGCCCTTTTCGCCGGGGTGATGGCGATCCTGTGGGCGATGGGCGTCTACCATCCCACGGGCTGGGGCGGTGTCCAAGCCCTTGCCGCCGGTTTGGCGCTGGCCGTGATGGCTGGCTTTATGGAGGAGATTCTCTTCCGCGGCCTTCTCTTCCGCCTGAGCGCGAAGATCGTTGGTACCTGGGGCGCGTTGCTGTTGACGTCCGCGCTCTTCGGTGCGGCGCACCTCGCCAATCGCGGAGCCACCGTAAGCAGCTCGCTGGCCATCATGCTGGAAGCCGGCATTCTGCTGGGCGCGGCCTACGCCGTGACGCAGCGTTTGTGGCTGCCCATCGGCCTGCATATTGGATGGAACTTCACCGAAGGCTCCCTGTTCGGCATGTCAGTCTCGGGAAACGCCACCGACACAGGCCTGCTGCGCGGCTCGCTCAGCGGCCCGCGAATCCTCACCGGCGGAGCCTTTGGGCCTGAGGCTTCCATCGTTGCGGTGATCGTCTGCCTGGTAGTCGCAGTCTACCTGCTCTACCGCACAATCACACTGGGTCGCATCGAGCCGCCGGCGTGGAAGCAGCCATCGATTCCGGCGACAGTGATGGTAGAGAGCCTGTGAGAATCAGGCCCGCATCCGGGGCCGCTTGCCCTGGCGCCAGAACCGCCTGAACACGCAACTCGATCTCGCCGAGGTCATGGAGCATTGAGGCCGGGAAAGGCCGTGTGCTAGCATTTTGAGTTTGTTCTGCTTCGCCATGCGCAGGCCAGGCATGGTGCCCCCGCCATTTTGCCTCACCGGCAACCCGGGGTTGTTCCAGCACGGGCATCGTGCGTGCTCCCGGGAAACAGCGCCTCTGAGACTTTGCGGAGTGGCCGACCTGCGAAGATTGCCAACACGGCACGACGTTAGACGCGTTTGGGCGAAGCATGTTGACGGAAAGGTTCATACAACTCAAGGAGTCCTACGTGAAGACTTACGAAGGCGGAAACATCCGCAACGTCGCCCTGATCGGGCACTCCCATTCCGGCAAGACCTCCCTCGCTTCCGCCATGCTGTTCACGGCGGGAGGCACGCAACGGCTCGGCCGCGTCGATGAAGGCAACACCATAACCGACTACGACGAGGAAGAAGTTTCCCGGGGCATGTCGATCGCCGCTGCCACGGCCGTGGTGGAGTGGGGTAAGACGAAAATCAACCTGCTTGATACCCCCGGCTTCAACATGTTTATCCACGAAGCCGAAATGGTGCTGCCCGCGGTCGAGTCAGCGCTGGTCGTGGTAGACGCGGTCAGCGGAGTCGAAGTCGTCACCGAACGCATCTGGCACTATGCCGACAAGTTCGCCCTTCCGCGCGCCATCGTCTGCACCCGCATGGACCGCGACCGCGCCGACTTTACCCGCGTGATGGAGTCCCTGACCAGCGCCTTCGGACGAACGGTCATTCCCGTGCAGTTGCCGATTGGCTCGGAGAAGAGCTTCACCGGCGTCGTGGACTTGATCAAAATGCAGGCCTACACCTATGAGATGGGCGGCAACGGCAAAGCCAAAATTGGGCCGATTCCGCGCGGACCTGGCGGCCGAAGCCCAGACCGCCCACGAGCGCCTGATCGAGGCCGTGGCCGAGGGCGATGACGCCCTGATGGAAGAGTTCTTCGAGAAGGGCACGATCGACTCGGAGCACATCATCACCGGATTGCATAACGCCATTCGCGAGGACAAGATCTTCCCGGTATTGTTTGCTTCCGGGCTTGGGCAACATGGGCACCGATGAAGTGCTCGACTTTGTGGTGGATTACATGCCCACCGCCGTGGAGCGCGGCACCGTGGCGGCAGCCGCGACCGCCAACAACGGCGAGCCCGCAGTTCGCAAAGTCAGCGACTCGGAGCCTCTTTCGCTGTTCGTGTTCAAGACCATCAGCGACCCCTTCTCGGGGCGCATTTCGTTTTTCAAGGTGTACTCGGGTGTACTGAAGAACGACGCGACCCTGCAGAACTTCGCCCGCAGCAGCAGCGAGAAGTTTGCTCACCTCTCGGCCATGCAAGGCAAGACCGCGGTCCCGGTGAACGAGTTGCACGCGGGAGACATCGGGGCTGTCGCCAAGCTGAAAGATACGCTCACCGGTGACACGCTGGGCGACAAGGCTGCACCAATCCAGTATCCGCAGGTGACGTTCGCGGAGCCCGCCATTACGTTTGCCATCGAACCGAAGACGCGCGCCGACGAAGACAAGCTGAGCAACGGAATCCACAAGTTGATGGAAGAAGATGCCATGTTGCGCTTCTTCCGCGATCCCCAGACCAAGGAGTTCCTGATCGCGGGCACGGGTCAGCAACACATCGAAGTCATCGTCTCCAAATTGAAGAACCGCTATCACACGGAAGTGAACCTGAAAGCGCCCAAGGTGCCGTACCGCGAGACCATTCGGGGAAGAGCCGATGTGCAGGGCCGCCACAAGAAACAGAGCGGCGGTCACGGCCAATACGGCGATTGCAAGATCAGGATGGAGCCGTTGCCGCGCGGCGGAAACTTCGAGTTCGTCAACGAAATCTTCGGCGGTGCGATTCCCAAGAACTACATTCCGGCGGTGGAGAAGGGCATCGTGGAAGCGGCACAGCGTGGATATCTGGCGGGTTTTCCGGTTGTGGACTTCCGGGTGGTGCTCTATGACGGCTCGTATCATGACGTCGATTCGAACGAATTGTCGTTCAAGACGGCGGGCCGCATCGCTTTCAAGAAGGCCATGGAGCAGGCCAAGCCGACGCTGCTGGAGCCGGTCATGAACGTCGAAATCACGATCCCAGACGAATTTGCCGGCGCCATCATGGGCGACCTGAACAGCCGTCGTGGACGTATCCAGGGCATGGATAACAAGGGTGGCAAGACCATCGTGAAGGCGGAGGTCCCGATGGCCGAAATGCTCGCCTACGGAACGGACCTGACGTCGATGACCCAGGGCCGGGGCAGCTTCTCCATGGAAATGGACCATTACGACGTCGTACCGCAGGCGGCGCAGGAGAAGATCATCGCGGCCGCCAAGGCGGCGGGCGGCGCGGAGGTGGAGGAAGAAGAGTAGTCCTACACGCGAAACCGCGAAACAACAAGCCCGGTTGGGCGCCGGGCTTTTTCATTTTCCGGATGTGCGAGCCAGCTTATTGGTACGTGACTCTGCGTTCGCCCTTCACGATGCGTCCTATGGTGTAGCCCTTTTCGCCGCAGCGCTCCAGGATGGTCTGTGCCTTCTTGAATTTCTTGGCGGGCACCACCAGTACCATGCCAATGCCCATGTTGAAGGTACGCAGCATCTCGTCTTGCGGTACGTTCCCCACCGCCTGCAGGTGCTCGAAGATGGGCAATACCGGCCAGGAGCCGACCTCCACAATCGCTCCCGTTCCCTTGGGCAGCACCCGTGGCAGATTGTCCGTGATGCCACCGCCGGTGATATGGGCCATCGCAGCAACCGCTTCGGCATCAATCATGCGACGCACAATCGGCCAGTAGCTCTTATGCGTTTTCATGAGTTCGGTGCCGACCTTGCCCTTGAGTTCATTCACGTACGTTTCCGGCGAATAACGGGCGTGGGAGAAGAAAAGCTTTCGGGCCAGGGAATATCCGTTGGTGTGCAATCCGGTCGAGGGGAGGCCGATCAGTACATCCCCCACCTGCACGTCCTTGCCGGTGATGATCCTGTCGCGATTGACGACGCCCACGATGAAGCCTGCCAGGTCATACTCACCGTTATCGTAGAAGCCTGGCATTTCAGCGGTCTCGCCACCGATGAGCGCGCAACCGTTCTGCTTGCAGGCGTCGGCGATGCCACTAATGACTTTCTCGGCCACCTCCGGTTCGAGCTTGCCCGCGGCGAAGTAGTCCATGAAAAACATGGGGGCAGCGCCCTGAACGGCTATGTCGTTGACGCAGTGGTTGACCAGGTCCGCGCCGATGGTGTGGTGCAGGTTCATCTCGAAGGCGATTTTCAGCTTGGTGCCAACGCCGTCGACGCTGGAAACCAGCACCGGATCTGGATAGCGCTTCTTGTCGATGGCAAAGAGCCCGCCGAACCCGCCAATCTCGCTCAGAACCCCACGGTTGAAGGTTTTATGAGCGAGGTACTTGATGCGCTGCTTGGTGCGGTTGGCACGCGCGATGTCGACTCCGGCATCGGCGTACGTTATAGGGCGGGTTTCGGTTATCGTCTGTGCCAAGGGTCGGAGTCCATCCAGGGGTCAAATCGCCTCAGAAAGTTGGGCGGGAAAGGCTAATTGTATCACTGCTTAAGCAGGGCTCCCTCGCGGTTCACCATGCCAAGTCGTCGCTACAGAACGGGATAGCGCAACCCTTGGGCAATGGAGGCAATCCGTCGATAATAGATCGCGTGTGATTCCAGTCACGTTTTGCTGTGAGCCTATTGTGCGGGCGGCGGGTACAAGGAAGAATAGACTGGAACTGCATAGTCGATTTGTGAGGACTCATGACTACCTTATCCAAGCCCAAGCCTGGTTCGATTCTGCCCGATCCTTCGTCTGACGTTTATCGCTCGGAAAGCAATCCCCTCGATCCCTTGTTTGCCCCGCGCAGTGTCGCCGTTATCGGCGCCTCCGAACGCCCCGGTAGCGTCGGCCGCTCGGTGCTCTGGAACCTGCTCAGCAGCCCGTTTGGCGGAACCGTCTTCCCGGTAAATGCCAAGCGGCCCAACGTTCTGGGAATCAAGGCGTATCCCAGCGTCTCCGACTTGCCCGACAAAGTGGACCTGATTGTGGTAACGACCCCCGCCGATACCGTACCTGACCTAGTGGCTGAGTCGGTAGAACTGGGTATCCCGGCAGCGATCGTGATCTCCGCCGGCTTCAAGGAGCACGGCGAGCACGGCAAAGACCTGGAGCGTCAAATCTCGGGCATTATCCGGGGCAAGATGCGACTGATCGGGCCCAACTGCCTGGGGGTTATGAATCCGATAAAGGGGCTGAATGCGACCTTCGCGCACTCCATTGCGCGTCCCGGCAACGTGGCCTTCATCAGCCAGAGTGGTGCGCTTTGCACCGCCGTGCTCGACTGGAGCTTGCGGGAGAACGTAGGCTTCAGCGCCTTCGTTTCGATCGGTTCGATGCTGGACGTGAACTGGGGCGATCTCATCGACTACTTCGGCAATGATCGCCGCACCAACAGCATCGTGATCTATATGGAGTCGATCGGCGACGCCCGCTCGTTCCTTTCGGCGGCACGCGAGGTCTCGCTCACCAAGCCCGTCATCGTGATCAAGGCGGGGCGCACGACTGCCGCGGCCAAGGCCGCCGCTTCCCATACCGGGGCCCTGACCGGAAGTGACGAGGTCCTCGATGCCGCTTTCCGTCGCAGCGGAGTTTTGCGGGTGAACAGTATTGCCGACATTTTCTTCATGTCCGATGTGCTGGCCAAACAGCCACGCCCCCGGGGCAAGCGGCTGGCAATCGTTACCAACGCGGGCGGTCCTGGAGTGCTGGCCACAGATGCGCTGGTCGCCGGTGGCGGCGAATTGGCGGAGCTTTCTCCGGAGACCATGAAAGCCTTCGACGAGATCCTGCCCGAGCAATGGAGCCACAATAACCCCGTGGACATACTCGGCGACGCCCAACCGGAGCGCTACGCAAAGTCGCTAGAGATTGCCGCCAAAGACCCTGGCATCGACGGCATGCTGGTGATTCTGACTCCCCAGGACATGACCAATCCCACGCAGATTGCGGAAAAGTTAAAGCCCTATGCCAAGGGTCTGGGCAAGCCGATCCTGGCGAGCTGGATGGGCGGAGCCGAAGTAGCGGCCGGCGAACAGATTCTCAATCAGGCCGGCATTCCGACCTTCCAGTTCCCCGATAGCGCGGTACGCGCTTTCAACTACATGTGGCGCTACTCCTACAACCTGAAGGGGCTGTACGAAACGCCGTCGGTGCCGCAGCATCCGGATTCGGAACTGCAACGCGACGAAGCCAAGCGTCTCATCCAGACCGCCCGTGGCGAAGGCCGCACCATCCTGACCGAATTCGAGTCCAAGCAACTGCTCGCCGCCTACGGTATTCCCACCGTCGAAACGCGCATCGCGGCGACAGAGGAAGAAGCGCTGAAAGCTGCCGGTGCGATCGGCTATCCCGTTGTCCTGAAGCTCTACTCTCTGACCATTTCGCACAAGACCGACGTTGGCGGTGTGCAGCTCAACCTGCGCGACGCAGACGCAGTCAGCAAAGCGTTTCGCCTTATCCAGGCTTCCGTCACCGAGAAAGCGGGCGCCGAACACTTCCAAGGTGTCACCGTGCAACCCATGGTCAAGCTCGATGGCTATGAGTTGATCATTGGCAGCAGCCTCGACGCGCAGTTTGGTCCGGTGATGCTGTTCGGAACCGGTGGACAGTTGGTCGAGGTTTTCAAAGATCGTGCGCTGGCTTTGCCGCCTCTCAACACTACCTTGGCGCGGCGCCTGATGGAGCAAACCAAAATCTTCACTGCGCTCAAGGGAGTTCGTGGGCGCAAGCCGATCGACATCGCTGCCATGGAGGATCTGCTGGTACGTTTCAGCCAGATCCTGGTTGAGCAGCGCTGGATCAAAGAGATCGATATCAACCCGTTGCTCGCCTCTCCGGAGCGTCTGCTGGCGCTTGATGCCCGGGTGGTGGTGCATGGGCCGGAAATGGACGAGAAGGACCTGCCGAAGCCGGCGATCCGTCCCTACCCGCAGCGCCTGGTCAGCACTTGGAAAATGAAGGATGGAGAAGAGGTTGTCATTCGGCCGATTCGTCCCGAAGATGAGCCGCTCATGATCAAGTTCCACGAGAAGCTCTCGGAGCGCAGTGTCTATCTGCGCTATTTCCAGCCTTTGAAATTGACGCAACGTGTGGCGCACGAGCGCCTTTCCCGCATCTGCTTCATCGACTACGACCGGGAGATGGTGCTGGTGGCGGAGAGGCCCGATGCCCAGGGCAATCCGGAGATCCTGGCCGTGGGCCGCCTCAGCCAGCTGCATGGCCTCGAAGAAGCCGAGTTAGCCGCCGTGGCCATCGACGCCGCGCAGCACAAAGGGCTGGGCACGGAGCTGTACCGCCGCCTGATCAAAGTTGCGCAAGATGACAAACTTAGCAGGCTGATTTCCAACATGCTCCCGGAAAACAGGGAAATGCGCGCCGTGTGCGTGAAGCTCGGCTTCAAGATGTTCTCCAACCTCGAGGACAACATGATCCGGGCAGAGCTGGACATATAAGCTCTTTTGGCAATGTTCCCAGGCGGCGTGCAGCCAATCACAACGCCTTTTTTACTGCCTTCGTCGTTCAATGCGGCTGGTTGACAGCGACACAGACCAGCGTGAGACTCATTGCCCGATGACGCCCGCATAAAGGGGTGTTATCATTCCAACTCTCGCAGGAGTGCAAGTCTGCGCGTCGGTTGCAGGGGTTGTTCCCACGCGCCAAAAGGGGCATTCGCTAGACCGTGCCAAGCGAAAAACAGGTGAGGTGGTCGCAACTCCGAGTTGGGCTCACGGTCATCCTTGCCAGCGTCACGCTGGCAGTGCTGATCTTCGTCATGACGGGTACCACCGGGCTTTTCACAAAAAAACTGGTGGTTCGCGCATACGTAGATAACGCGGGCGGTCTGCGCGTAGGCGCCCCGGTTCGCCTTGAGGGAGTGGACATCGGCAACGTGACCCACATTCGCGTGGTTTCGGACCCGCTCCGGAAACTGGCCCCCGTGGAAGTGACGATGAAGGTCACCGCAAAGTATGAGCCGACCATGAAGAGCGACTGCGAGGTATCTCTGACTACGGCAGGGGTGCTGGGCGAAACCTTCGTGGACTTGGATTGCAGGCAGGCGAAAGGCCGCCCCATGCAGACCGGAGATGAGCTGCCCACCCGCGACGTGCCGCAACTGCAGGACGTGGTGCGAGCCAGCCAGGGCACCATCGAAAACCTGAATGTGCTCATCAACCGGCTCGACAATATCGTGTCCTATGTCCAGAGCGGACAAGGCTCGATCGGCAAAGTCATCTATGATCCTTCGCTCTTCGATCGCGCCAACCAGATGCTGAACCAGATGCAGAATATCGTCGGCCAGATCAACTCGCCCAAGGGCAGCATCGGGAAGCTCATCAACGATGACCAGCTCTACAACAAGGCATACGCGGCGATCGACAACCTGAACAAAATCATTGATGACATCAATAGTGGCAAGGGCAGCGTGGGCAAGTTCCTGAAGGACCCGGCGCTCTATGACAACGCCAACAAGACCATGGAGCAGGCCAACGAACTGGTGGCCGGGGTCAACTCCGGGAAGGGCACCCTCGGGAAACTGGCCAAGGATGAGGAACTCGCCCGCAAACTGGACAGCACGGTAACCCGCCTTAACAATATCGTTGAGCGGCTCGACAAGGGCGAGGGAACCGCGGGCAAGATTCTGGTCGATCCCTCGCTGTACAACAATGCCGACCAGATGCTGGTCGAAACCCGGAATCTCATCGCGGCCGTCCGCAAGGATCCCAAGAAATACCTGACGATCCACCTGAAGCTGTTCTGAGGGTCCAGCCTGTTCTCGTTCTTCCGACATTCGGGCGGCGGCCTCTATCCGGGCGGCGTTAGACTGCTCACTGCCCGGCCAATGCTGCGTCGAAGGTTTATAGTAGTGGGTTTGGCCGAGAGGGCACGCACCTCCCTGGCCGGGACGCACAAAGTCCTATCTATACGGCTCACACAGGCAGGGTTGGCCTGATGTCAGCCGACATTCATCGAGGCAAGCATGCGGATTCGCACTCTCATCGCACTCCCGCTGCTGCTTGCGGCCATCTTATGTGGGGCCCAAACAGCGTCGTCTCCTTCCACGGCCATCAAGGAAATTCCCAGCTTCGACGTCAACGCCATCGATAAGTCCATCGAGCCGTGCCAGGACTTTTACCAATACGCCTGTGCTAACTGGCGGAAGAGCAATCCGATTCCGGCCGATAAATCGCGTTGGGGGCGCTTCGACCAGCTCGCCGAGCACAATCTTTACGTTCTGCGCGACATCCTGGAGAACGCGGAGAAGCCCGGCCCGCACAGCGCCATCGAGAAGAAAGTTGGCGACTTCTACGCTTCCTGCATGGACGAAACGGCCATCGAACAGAAGGGAACTGCGCCCCTGCAACCGCAGATGGCGCGCATTTCCCAGGTGAAGAGCAAGCAGGATGTGATCCGCCAGGTGGCCGACATGCACCGCAACGGCACTCCCGCCTTGTTTGCCTTCTACTCGCAGCCGGACATGCACAACTCGAGCGACACCATCGCGTTCATCGACCAGGGCGGCTTGACCTTGCCTGACCGCGACTACTACGTCAAGGGCGATCCGAAATCGACGGAGACCCGCCAGAAGTACGTCGAACACGTGCAGAAGATGTTTGAGCTGGCGGGCGACAAGCCGGAGACCGCCGCCGCGGAAGCCAAGACCGTGCTGGCGATCGAGAC
The DNA here is from genome assembly GCA_963798275.1 of uncultured Acidobacteriaceae bacterium. GTDB lineage: Bacteria > Acidobacteriota > Terriglobia > Terriglobales > Acidobacteriaceae > CAWCTB01. The sequence goes on along the minus strand of CAWCTB010000011.1, from coordinate 18,035 downwards.
CGGCCTGGCCGAGTCATCCATGGACCGCACGCAGCGTCGCGACCCCAAGACGCGAGATCACAAGATGCAGACTGGGGAAGTCGCCGCACTGGCCCCGAACTTCCAGCTAACGCAGTATTTCGCCCAGAACGGTTCACCCAAGTTCGCCTCCCTCAACGTTGGCAATCCAGAATTCTTCAAGCAAGTAAATGATCAGCTCAATACTGTTCCGGTCGAAGACTGGAAGGTTTATCTGCGCTGGAAGGCGATCAACGAGTCCGCACCCGTGCTCACCAAGGCTTTTGTCGACGAGGAATTCCAGTTCAACGGCAAGTACATGTCGGGCCAGCAGGAGAACGAGGCCCGCTGGAAGCGCTGCGTGAAAGCTACCAATCAGAGCCTGGGCATGGCACTGGGACAGTTGTACATCGATCGCGCGTTCGGCCCGGAGGGCAAACAGCGCACCCTGAAGATGGTGAATGCCATCGAAGATGCCATGCACCAGGATATCCAGCAACTGGACTGGATGTCGGATGCCACCAAGCAGCAGGCCTATAAGAAGCTCAACACCATCGTGAATAATATCGGGTATCCCGACAAATGGCGGGACTACAGCTCCGTGGTCGTGGTTCGCAACGATTACGCTGGCAATGTAGAGCGCGCCGCGGCCTTCGAGGTGCATCGCCAGTACAACAAGATCGACAAGCCCACCGACCGCAAGGACTGGAGCATGACGCCCCCGACCGTCAACGCTTATTACCGGCCCCCAATGAACGATATCAACTTTCCCGCCGGCATCCTGCAGCCCCCGTTCTACGGCATGACCATGGACGATGCGGTCAATTATGGCGGAATCGGCGTGGTGATCGGGCACGAACTGACGCACGGTTTCGACGACCAAGGCAGGAAGTACGATGCCGAGGGCAACTTCAAGGATTGGTGGACCGCGGACGACGGTAAGGAGTTCGAGAAACGCGCCACCTGCACTGCCGACGAGTACTCCAGCTTCGTGGCCGTGAAAGACAACCAGGGCGAAGTCAAGCTGAACGGCCGGCTCACCCTCGGCGAAAACACGGCGGACAATGGCGGCCTGAAACTCGCCTACATGGCGCTGAGCAACATTCTTGGCAATGCGCCGGTGAAGTCGATCGACGGTTACACGCCGCAGCAGCGCTTCTTCCTCGCGTTCGCCCAGATCTGGTGCGAGAACACCACCGAGCAGGAGGCACGCAAACGCGTACTCACCGATCCCCATTCGCCGGGACGCTGGCGGGTGGATGGCGCGGTGCAGAACTCGGCCGCGTTTCAGCAGGCCTTCGGATGCAAGGTTGGGCAGCCGATGGTTCGCGAGAACGCTTGCCGCGTGTGGTGATTTGGCCGCTGAACCTGAGAGGCGACGGATTCGTACCACCCCAAGGAGAGATTGAATGCTACGTCCTATTCTTGTCGCGTGTGTGTTCGCCCTGGCGATTCTGCCGGGCCATGCGCAGACCACTGCTTCGACACCCGAGACTCCCAAGCAACTCCGCAGTTTTGACCTCGACGCCATCGACAAAAGCGTCGATCCGTGCACCGACTTCTACCACTTCGCTTGCGGCAACTGGTTGAAGAACAATCCCATTCCCCCCGACCAGTCAGAGTGGGGACGGTTTAACGAACTGCACGAGAACAACCAGTTGCTGTTGAAAGGCATTCTGGAAAAGCAGTCTGCCGATCTCTCCACTCGCGGTGCGATCAATCAGAAGATCGGCGATTACTACTTCTCCTGTATGGACGAGAAGGGCATCGATGCCAAAGGCACGGCTGCGCTGAAGCCGACTCTGGATCGCATCAATGCTCTGAACGATAAGGCCCAACTGGCATCGCTGGTGGCCGGCCTGCAGGTCGATGGCTTCCGGGCGTTATTCTTCTTTGGTTCGGAGCCGGATCCAAAGAACTCCACCCTGGAGATCGCCAATACCGATCAGGGCGGACTTGGACTGCCCGATCGCGACTATTACCTGAAGACCGACGAGAAGTCGGTGACGCTCCGCAAGCAGTACGTGGAACATATGGCCAGGATGTTTGAGTTGCTGGGAGAATCGCCCGACAAAGCTGCCGCGGATGCCAAGACCGTGATGGAGATCGAGACCGCGTTGGCCCAGGCATCGATGGATCGCACCGAACGCCGCGATCCCAACAAGGTCTATCACAAGATGACCAACGCCGAGTTACAGCAGCTCAGCCCGGCCTTCAACTGGAACCAGTACTTCGCTGCCCTCAAGGGACCCAGCTTCGACACGCTCGACGTCTCCGTGCCGGATTTCGTCAAGGGAATGAACCAGGTTGTCACTTCCAACGATCTCGAAGCGATCAAGACCTACCTCCGTTGGCATGCCGTCCATGATTCAGCGCGATTGTTGTCCAAGCCGTTTGTGGACGAGAACTTTGCTTTTTATGGCAAGGTGCTGACCGGAGCGGAAGAGCAACGGCCTCGCTGGAAGCGTTGCGTGAGCTACACCGACGCTGACCTTGGCGAAGCCCTTGGCCAGGCCTACGTGGCAGAAAACTTCCCGCCCGAGAGCAAGGCCCGGACCCTGAAAATGGTTCATGAACTGGAAGCGGCACTCAAAACCGATATCGGCCAATTGTCCTGGATGACCCCGGAAACCAAGAAGCAGGCGCTCGACAAGCTGGCGCACATTGAGAACAAGATCGGCTACCCGGACAAATGGCGCGACTACAGCTCGCTGGAGATTGTGCGTGACGATGCCCTGGGCAACTCGCTGCGGGCCAATGAATTCGAATTCAAGCGAGAGCTTAACAAAATCAACAAGCCGGTCGACCGTAGCGAGTGGGGAATGTCGCCACCCACGGTCAATGCCTACTACAACCCGCAGGAGAACAACATCAATTTCCCCGCAGGCATTCTGCAGCCTCCCTTCTACAGCTCGCAGGTCGATGATTCGGTGAATTTCGGCGCCATCGGCGCGGTCATTGGACACGAGTTGACCCACGGGTTTGACGACGAAGGCAGTCAGTTCGATGCCCAGGGCAACCTGAAGAACTGGTGGACGCCGCAGGACCGCGAGCGCTTCGACGCGCTGGAGCAGTGCTTCGTCAATGAATACGACGGCTTCATTGCGGTCGACGATGTTCACCTCAAGGGCAAGTTAACTTTGGGCGAAAACACCGCCGACAACGGCGGCTTGCGCATCGCCCACATGGCCCTGCTGGATGTGCTCGCTACCACGCCAGAGAAGCCTACCGACGGCTTTACGCCCGAGCAGCGCTTCTTCCTCGGCTGGGGACAGATCTACTGTGAAAACGAGAGGCCGGAACTGGCGCGCATGCTGGCGACGGTGGATCCTCACTCGCCCGGCAAGTACCGGGTCAACGGCGTGGTCTCGAATATGCCGGAGTTTTCCGAGGCGTTTGGTTGCAAAGCCGACGCCCCCATGATTCGCAAACCTGCCTGTCGCGTCTGGTAGGCGACGGACCGATAATCCACAACTCCACCGGGCACTGGGAATTGCGCTCTCAGTGCCCGTCCACTTCGGGGAAGACCTCACAGGGCATCCCCCTTGCTAACGGGTGTGCGAGCGCCATCCGCCGTCGAGCTGCGCTATAGTGAAATGTGCCCTCGGTGAAGTCCTTCCGTAATCGTCTGCTCCGCATTCCGCCCGTCCTGTTCGGATTGATCCTTCTTCTGCTGATTCCCGCCTGCAAGAAAGACGTAATCACCAGGCATGAGTACATGTACGTCTCGGCGCAGGAGACAAGCCTTCGCGATAAGGTTGCAACCATGTACGCCAAGGTCGGCACGGTGCATAACGGAGATCGCGTGGAGGTGTTAGAGAAGCAGCGCCGCTTCAGCCGCGTGCGCACCGATGCCGGACTGGAAGGCTGGATGGAACAGCGCAGCCTGGTATCGCAGGAGGTTTACGACGGGTTTCAGCAACTGGCGAAAGACAAGCGGCAATATTCCGATACAGGCCCACGGAACAACCCGGGCTGAGTTGAACATGCACCTCACGCCGTCGCGCGAAGGTGAGCACCTCTACCAGCTCAAAGACGGCGAAAAGCTGGAGATCCTGAAGCGGGCCACCACCGACAAGAATGCGCCTAAGACTCCGCCTGCCACGCCTGCTCCGAAGGCGCTTCAGGCGACGCCGCCCGCGAACCAAAGCTCGGCTGCCGCCACCCAACCGGCTCCCGCCGCCTCGAATGCCCCAGCCCAGCCTTCCGCGCCCGCCGCCAACGCCGCCGAAGCGAAGCCGCCCGAACCGCCGAAGCCGATCATGGAAGACTGGTATCTCGTCCGTTCACCATCAGGACACGTGGGATGGGTATTGCTGCGCATGGTCGACCTCGACGTGCCGCTCGACGTGGCACAATACGCTGAAGGTCAGCGCATTGTCGCTTATTTTGTCCTGAACACGGTTCAAGAAGACGACCAGCAGGTTCCGCAGTATCTGGTCTTGCTGAATCAGCCCAAGGACGGTCTGCCCTGGGACTTCAACCAGATTCGAGTTTTCACCCGCAACCGGGCCAAGCATCGCTACGAAACCGCTTATCGCGAACGCGAGATCGAAGGCTATCTGCCGGCGAGTGTTAGTCACCAGGTTTTCGATAAAGAAGGCGATCTTCCCACGTTCACCATCCGCAAGAAGAACGCCGACGGCCAGGTCGTCGAGAGCACCTACAAGCTGAACGGCCCGATTGTGCGCCGCGTTCTGACCCCAGAGGAAGAAGCCGCGGCCAAGGCCAAGCACGACGCGGATCTGGCCGCACGCCAGCAGGCGAACGCGCAGGCCCGCGCTAAGCGCTCTTCATCCCATGCGAAGCAGGGTAAGAAGGGTACGTCTTCGCAGCATCACCAAAAGCATCGCTAAGAACGGCTGTAGAACTCCGCCATGGCCGCCACCACCCGCTGCTGCTCGTCGTCTCGCAACTCGGGAAAGATCGGCAGGGCCAACGATTCCCGTGCGGCGCGTTCCGACTCGGGCAGATCGCCCGCCTTGCACCCGAGATACGCGAAGCTCTCCTGCAAGTGCAGCGGCACGGGATAATAGATCTCGCTGCCGATGCCGCGTTTGGCCAGGAAAGTCCTGAGTTCATCCCGCCGCGATGCGCGCACTACGTACTGGTGGTAAATGTGATAGGCCTGCGGCCGAGTCTGCAGTAGTGCGACCGGAGCTTGATCGGTCACCGCAGTTGCATCGTTGGCAATCAGCCCGGCCTGGCCAAACAGGCCATGGTACCGGCACGCGATCTCACGCCGCCGCTGGTTCCACCCGTCAATTCGCTTTAGCTTGACGCGAAGTACCGCTGCCTGAATCGCGTCGAGCCGGCTGTTCCAGCCGATCTCCTCGTGGTGATAGCGCGTGCCGGCTGCCGTGATTCCGCAGGCTCCGCACATGCGCGGCCAGTTCCAGATCGTCGGTCGAGACACAGCCGCCATCGCCCGCCGCACTCAGGTTCTTCGTCGGATAGAAACTGAATCCCGCTGCCCTCCCTAGAGCACCGGCTTTTCGATCTCCCCACTTCGCCCCGAAAGCCTGCGCCGCATCTTCCACGATCGCGAAACCATGTTCCTCGGCCAACGTCGCGAACATATCCATGTCCGCACATTGCCCAAACAAGTGCACCGGCATCACAGCGGTGATCTTTTTCCGTGAAGCACTCTCCAGGATTCGCCTTACGGCCACCGGATCGAGGTTCAGCGTCGCCGGATCGACATCCGCGAAGACGGGGATCGCTCCGCAGCGTGCGATGGAGCTGGCTGACGCAAAAAACGTAAACGCCGAGGTTATGACCCGGTCTCCCGCCTCGACCCCGCAGGCCTCGAGCGCCAGCCACAGCGCGTCTGTACCCGAGGCGCAACCAATGCAGTCGCGAACCCCAAGATAGGCAGCCGATTCGCGCTCGAAGCTGTCCACCTCCGGCCCACCGATAAAGTACTGAGTGGAGAAAACCCGCTCTACCGCCTCCTCCACCTCGTCCTTGATGGTCAGGTACTGACGCTTCAAGTCGAGCATGGGAACGGGTTCGGCTTCGACATGGGCAGGTTGAACCACGGCAGACATCGCTGGATCGGCAGACATAGGCAAGCCTTGATTCTAACAAGCGGTCCGCACCGGTAATCGCGTCCCGAATCCGGCGCTCAAGCTGCGAACAGGATGTAGTGGCTGGCCGCGCCCATGAAAAAAAGCATGGGGAATGACAGCCAGAAATTCACCCGCGTGACGACCCTGGCAGTCTTGGCAATCGTCTGAGCCTCGGAAGGCATAGCCGTCCCGTCGGCCGCATTGGCCGCCGTCCACCGGATCAGCTTCTTCTGGAAGCGCCAGACGATCCCCCACACGTTCAGCATCATGAACCACCCCAGCCCTCCGCCGATGCCGATCGCCAGTGCCCGGTTGCTCTCCCAGCCATGCTGATTCATTCCCAGGAAGATGTAACTAGCGGCCAGCACCGCCACCGCAACGATGGCTCCCAGCACCGGCCCGCTCTTCAGCCCCTGCGCCGGCGACATCACCACTCCCATTTCCACCGCAAATGCCAGAGTCCAGATCAGAAAGAAACTCCCGATCAGCATTCCAGCCGACGCCGTCTGCCCGAGTGCAATTGCATTGCGCGCATCGCCGGCAACAATGTGGTTCCAATAAGCGATTCCCGCCAGTACCGTGACTACCGAACTCCAGCGAAACCACCACAGCGCCCTGGGCATCACCTTCAGCACAACGACGTTCCTGGAATTGGCGTCCAGCTCCGGTTGCAGAGGCAGGTTCACCAGGTTGAAGAAATACAGCAGCCCGATCCAGGTGATCCCCGCAATTAGATGTACCCAACGTAACAGGATCAGGTGCAGTCTGCCCGAAACCCGGAAAGCTGAGCTCGGGCGGTGGAAACAACGCAAATGGCAGGACGGGCATTTCTTCTCCTGTTTTGCCCAGTCTGAAGAATGGTTCCAGAGTGGGTGCGGTCAGTCTACAACAGCAAGGAATCTACTTCTTTTGGTTGAAAATACCCTCACGCCGCCTTATCGTGGTTTTGCTTCACTTTTTGGGTGTGGCCGCAACTTTTCTACATGGCGGCCACGGTTAGTTGCCGTCTACAGACCTGGCATCGTTTATGGCCGCGATTGACCCGGGCCTGGGCTGTCGTTCGACTGGAGGGACCACATGGAAAACAAGCCAGCACAAAACATACAGGATTCTTTTCTCAATACAGCCCGTAAGGATAAGGCCGTTATCACCATCTACCTGCTGAGCGGAGTTAAGCTGACGGGCAGGATTCGCTCCTTCGACAAGTACTCGGTTGTACTCGAGACCAACAATCAGGAGCAGTTGATCTTCAAACACGCCATCTCGACCGTCGTACTTGCGCGGGTAGCGTCACGTGGAGCGGCACGCCGAGCCGCGTGCTGTGCCGGAACCGGTAACGCCCGCCCCGCAGGGCGCGAGCAATTCGGAGAGTTAAGCCATAGGTCCCCGACGCGGAACGCATTCTCGAAGCGGCGATCCGGCCGAGCGCTCCACCGGCGGCGGTCAGGAACGGGTCTTCCTGGTGGGCGTGGAGTTCTTGTCGCATCAGCACGCCCGAATCGCTGCTTCCCAGTCCGCGCCGCGGAAGAACGCAAAGTCGGATCAGTCGCGAGACTCGAGACGCGGAAAGCCCAAGGGCAGGGTTCCGCCCAGCGCACGCATCGCCCGCAGCGCGGTCGAGTCGCATCTGCATGCCGAAGATCATGAATTCAGGGAATTCTCCGCCGACGAGACCATGGCGGAGCTGCGCGAGCTGGCCAGCAGCGCCGGCGCGGCCATTGCAGGCGAGATGCTGCAACGCCGCCAGCGTCCCGACTCGGCTACCCTCATCGGCAGCGGCAAAGTCGACGAGCTCAAGGGCGCCGTGGCCTCGGTCGCTCCCGACCTGGTCATCTTCGATCACGACCTCTCGCCCTCGCAGCAGCGCAATCTGGAGCGTGCGCTCGATATTCGCGTCATCGATCGGACCCAACTGATCCTCGACATCTTCGCCCGCCACGCCCGCACGCGCGAAGGCCAGATACAGGTTGAGCTGGCGCAGTTGGAATACATGCTTCCCCGCCTGGCTGGTCGCGGCGCGCAAATGTCGCAGCTCGGCGGCGGCATCGGCACGCGTGGTCCCGGTGAAACTCAGTTGGAAACGGATCGCCGCAAAATCTTCCGCCGTGTCCGTCACGTTAAGGAACAGCTCGAAAATGTGCGCCGCATCCGCGGCCAGCAGCGCCAGCGCCGCGAGTCGGTGCCGATCGCGACGGTTGCGCTGGTCGGTTACACCAACGCTGGGAAGTCGACCCTGTTCAACGCGCTCACCCGCGCAGGCGTGCTCGAAAGCGCGCGCATGTTCGCCACGCTCGATCCCACGCTGCGGCATATCAAGCTGCCTTCCAAGCGCGAGGTCCTGCTGTCCGACACCGTGGGCTTTATCCGCAACCTGCCGCACACTCTGGTATCGGCGTTCCGCGCGACGCTGGAAGAAGTGCAACGCGCGTCGTTGCTGCTGCAGGTTGCCGACGTCACCAGCCCGACGGCTGCGGAGCAGCAAGAACAAGTCGAGGTGGTGCTGCGAGAGCTGGAGTCTCATGACAAGCCGCGGCTTTACGTGATGAACAAGCTTGACCTGCTACCCGAATTGAAGCGCGAGAGCCTCATTGATACCGAGCAGGTCATTCACGTGTCGGCGGCCCAGGGGATTGGACTGGACAAGTTGCTGCGCCGCATCGACCAGCTCATCGAGCAGGACCCGGTGCGCCGGGTACACATGCGGGTGCCGCAGTCCGAAGGCAAAGCGTTGGCGACGCTGGACGCGAAGTCGGTTGTCATCGGCCGTGAGTACCGCGACGGTTACGTTGAAATGGAATTAGAAGCGCCCGAGTCGGTGTTGCGCCGCTTGCAGCCCTTTGTGGTCGACTAGACAGGCACTGCCGCGCCGTCCGCCTGTTCGTGCGCGTGATAGCTGGAACGCACCAGTGGGCCTGACTCGACATGGCGGAATCCCATCCGCAACGACTCTTCTTTCAGGAAGCGGAACTCATCCGGAGTGTACAAGCGCGCCACCGGTAGATGGTCCTTCGATGGCCGCAGGTACTGGCCGATTGTCAGAATGTCCACGTTCTTCCCGGCGAGATCGCGGAAAACCGCCTAGCAATTCGTCAGTGCTCTCGCCCAGCCCAACCATCACACCGGTCTTGGTCGGAATGCCGGGGTTCATCTCTTTGGCGCGCTCCAGCAGACGCAGGGTGCGTTCGTAGCGGGCCCCTGATCGCGCCACCCGGTACAGCCGTGGGACAGTTTCGGTATTGTGGTTCAGGATGTCGGGCCTGGGCCTCCATGACGATCTTCAGCGGCTGCTCCAGCCCCTGGAAGTCCGGGATCAGCACCTCTACGCGGCAGTCCGGAACTCGCTTGCGGATCTCTGTGATGGTGTCGGCAAAGACGCGGGCCGCGCCGACGTTGTCGTCATCGCGATTCACGCTGGTTACAACCGCGAACTTCAGGCCAAGCTGCTCCACCGCCTCTGCCACCCGCTGCGGCTCGTCGAAATCGATCGGCATCGGTCTGCCCTTTGGGCACCGCACAGAAGCCGCACCGCCGCGTACAGAGATTGCCCAGCAGCATGAAGGTTGCGGTGCGATGGTTCCAGCACTCGCCGATGTTGGGGCAGTGCGCCGACTCGCATACCGTGTGCAGATCGAGTTTCCGAGCCAGCGCCTTGAGGTCGTGATAATTCTCGCCCATCGGCGCACGCGCCTTCAGCCACTCCGGTTTGGGAGCAGCTTTGCGTGGGCCAATCTCGATTTGTATGAGTTCGGCTGCCGTTGCCATGGGAACAAACCATTGTACGATGCCCGGGCGTACCCCGTGGTCGCAGGAGGCCACTCATACACCATGCGCGCCACTCTTACAGGGTGTGCAGGTACGCCAACAAATCGTCGAGTTGCTGCTGTGTCAGCTTTCGCTGGAAGCCCGGCATCTTGGCGCGTCCCATCAGGATGATGTCGGTCACCCGATCGTCGTTCGCCGGTATCCCGCTCGACATGAACTGCTTCTGGAACAGCCCATGCAGGCTCGGGCCACGCAGGTCGCGCTTGCTGTAGGCGTAATGGCACTCGGCGCAGCGCGCGTCGTAGACCCGGCGTCCACGAGCCTGCTGCGCATTCAAGCCCAGCTCCGCATCGCTTTTGCGGGGCTCGGAGTCGCAGGCGAAAAATGTGGTGAGAGCGATCAGAACTGCGGCCAGAATGAAGGCAAACTTCCCGTGCTTCCCGTGCAACCCGACCTTCCAGATTCGGCCAAAAATCCGCAGTCGCGGGGCCGGCATTCCGAACTTGTTCAGAGTTAGAATACACCTCGCATGAGCATTGTTCTCAAACGCGTCTACGAAGCCCCAGCGCCCGAAGACGGCGCGCGCGTACTGGTCGACCGCCTCTGGCCTCGCGGCCTGACCAAAGAGCAAGCCTCGCTCGATGCCTGGTTGCGAGACCTCGCTCCCTCTAACGAGCTGCGCAAGTGGTTCCACGCTCACCCCCTGCAGTGGACCAAATTTCGCCAAAAATATCTGGCCGAACTGCGCAGCCAGCCCGCGCATGCCGCTTTGCAGCAGTTGCATCAGCTACAGCGGAGCCATCGCCGTCTGACCCTGCTGTTTGCCTCGAAAAACGTCGAGCAAAATAACGCTGTCGTCCTGAAGCAAGTGGTTGAAGGCGGAAAAAAACCTCCCACTGGAACGGGCCCGGTTCGCGCCGCCGCACTCGGGCGCGCCCGCACCGCGCGCCGCCGCTAGCTGGAGCCTCCCTGCTTGGTTATTCGCCCCCATATTCCAGACCAGAAGTTCCAGGCCCATTCCCCCATTTCGGCCTGGGATGCCGTGGCACGAACGCAGAAAGCTGCAGCAGCCAGCTACCTTCTCATTCGCCAGCCCGATCACGCTCGCCTCGCCGGCGAACTGGCCAGGCACATCCGGCTTCGGCCGGACGTCCCTATCGACGAAGCCATCGTCGAAGCAATCTCGCTGCATGACGAGGGTTGGGCTCCATTCGATGACGGCCGCGAGCCGCTACAGGCCACTCCCTTTCACCTCGCCAACGGATACGCCGTCAACGCTGGCGGGAAGCCCCTTTCGTTCCTCGAAATCAAAGCCGGTGACGCGCTGCGCGCCTGGTGCAGTTCCATCGAGGTTGCCGAAAACAGGTCCCCCATCGCGGGATTGCTGGTAAGCCATCACTTCTCGCGCATCGCGCGCTTCGGGCTGAGTGTCGGCTACTACGGCGAGGGTGACCTTGAGCTGATAAGAGCATTCCAGATCGGCGAAGAAGCCCGCCAGCAGCGCCTGCTGCGCATTCAAAAGCGTACCGTACAGGAAGTAGAGCACTGGACCGACGTGCTCCAGTTCTGCGACTTACTCTCGCTCTATCTCTGCTGCGGCAGCCGGGATTGGGTGCAGTTTCCGCAGCCGGTCTTCGGTGCCGATCGCCCGATTAGCGTACAGCCCGAGAATGGCGCATACGTGCTCTCTCCCGCGGTGTTCAAGGCGGAGGCTGATTTCACAGCTCGATCGCAGCCGTTCCCGCCCCGCGCCGGCGCGCCGGCTGACCAGCTTCGTTGGCGTCTTCGTTGATTCGCAAGAGAACGGGACATTCAGAACGTTGCCACCGTGAGGGAGTCGGCCGAATCAAACTGGCGGCGGAAAGAGATTGAGGCCGTCAAACCAGCGAGGCTATTTCCCGTCCTCGACCAATGTATCCAGAATATGGTCGATGGTGTCGAGAGCTTTCTTGGCAGGCAGGTTGTGATTGTTGCCCATGATGCAGAACGCGATATGGTCGCCCTTCTGCGTGGTCGCGTACCCGGACAACGAGTTCACGTGGTTGAGCGAACCGGTCTTGCCGTGCACCACGGTTCCAGCCGGCAGGTTCTTGAAGCGGTCGGAGAGCGATCCGTCGACGCCACCCAGCGGCAGGGTATCTTCGTACATCTTGGCCCAGGGTTGCTGGCGAGCGTATCGCAGCAAGGACACCACGGCCTCAGGAGTAACCAGGTTTTCGCGTGACAGGCCAGAGCCGTCGTAGAAAACGAACTCATCAGGCTTAAGACCCGCGTTGGTCAGAAAACTGCGCAGAACTTCCAGGCCGCCCTGGATCGATCCCGACGTACCCTTCTCTTTTCCCAGCAGCCGCAGCATCAGCTCGGCATGAAGATTCTGGCTGACCTTGTTGATCACACGCAGGTCCTGCGCCACCGGCTGTGACTGGTAGCTGGCCAGCACCAATGGCGCCGGCGTTCGGGTTGCGGAATCGCCACCGCCTCCCGAGGCAAGGCTGGTAACGCTAAAGGTCTGCATCGAGGCCAGCTCGGTGTGCCGGGTGCGCGCCCGCCCGTAGATGACCACCCCGCGCGCCTCCAGTAATTCGCGGAAGAGCTTGGCTGTGAAATCCGCCGGATCGTCGATGGCCAGCGCTTCCCCGGCTCCCGCATCGTCCTGCGGGATGGTGCCCCAGAACGTGAGCTGGTTCGATCCCGGTTCCCGGTTGATGTAGATCTTGCGCGGACCGGTGCCCTGCGGCGTGGTGGTGACCCGGTTATCCACGCGGTAGTACTCGGCAAACGGAGTGATGCTCAGGAAGGCGCGCTCACCCGGCCGGTCCGCCGGCATGATGTTCACAAAGATGACGTTGTCATTGATGGTTAGCGCGGAGACTGGCGCCCCCCACTCCCAGACCAGGTCGTCCTGCGACCATCCTTCCCCGTAGCGCTCGAAGACGTAGTAGGAATCGTCCGCCACCACGTCGCCGTCGATGTACTTCAGTCCCTTCTGTACCAGTTGGTCAGCCAGGTCCTGCAGCACCTGGATCGGCGGCACCTTCCGCTCGGTGTGCAGGTTGTAGGGAAGCGTTCTGCCCGACAGATTGGGATCGCCACGCCCTACGATGACCAGGTCGGAATTGAGCCTGCCGTATTTGTCCAGCGCGCCAACCGTCTCGACCGTCGTCTTGAAGCGGTAGTCGGGACCGATTAATCCAAGAACAGCCGCCGTGGTGAAGAGCTTGGTATTCGACGCCGGTGTGAAGAACTTGTCCTGGTTGAACTCAAAGACGGTCTTCCCGCTGTCGAGTGAAACTGCCTCGATGCCCCAAAATCCGCGCGCCACATCAGGATCGCTCAAGATCTGAGCGATGTCGTGCTCCACCCTGGGATTTTGTGCCTTGCTGCTTCCTGGTTTCTTGGCCGCCGCCGCCGCAGATGCCTGCGTCAGTACTGCCAGAAGCACAATCACAGCGAAATACCGGACCCGCGGCATAAAACTTCTCTTCCGGATTCTAGCACCGCTCTTCTCGCCTGCCGCCTGATTTTCGGCTTGCCCTGCTGCATTACAATCACCCCATGCGTCCATGCTTTGGCTGGCGGCTGCGGTCTCGCACTCTCGAACTGGGGAATCGCACGCTGGTGATGGGCGTTATCAACGTCACGCCCGACTCCTTTTCCGACGGCGGACTCTACCTCGATCCGGGGAGGGCCGTGCAGCACGCCCTGGCCTTGCTCGATGAGGGGGCCGACATCCTCGACATCGGCGGAGAGTCAACCCGGCCGGGCGCGCCCGTCCTCCCCGATGATGCCGGTCCCAAAAAGGCTGTCGACGCCGATGAGGAACTCCGGCGGGTCATGCCGGTCATTGAAGGGGTGCGCCAGGCCCGGCCCGATGCCGTGCTCTCCATCGACACCTACAAATCCCAGGTCGCAAAGGCTGCGGTGGCTGCCGGAGTAGAGATCGTCAACGATGTCAGCTCCTTGCAGTGGGACGCCTCCATGCCTCAGACGTGCGCCGCGTTGCACTGCGGCGTGGTGCTGATGCACACCCGTGGACAGCCCAGGGAGTGGCGCAACCTGCAGTCTCTTGACAACATCGTCGCGCTGGTCGAACACGAACTCGCCAATCGCCTGCAGGTCGCCCTGGAAGCCGGAATCGACCGCCGGCATATTGCCATCGACCCCGGCTTCGGCTTCGGCAAGAACTTTGAACAGAACTACCCGCTGCTCGCTCACCTCGCCCAATTGCATCGCCTGGGTTTTCCCGTGCTCGTCGGCACGTCGCGCAAATCTTTCGTTGGCAGGACTGTGGCTCGCAGGATTGGTAAGGAAGAGCCACCCCAGGAGCGTCTGTATGGGTCGATCGCCGCGATGGTGGCCAGCATCCTGCAAGGCGCTCACATTGTTCGGGTACACGATGTCGGTCCAGCGGTACAGGCGGCTGCGGTAGCGGACGAGGTGTTGGCTGCCCAGCGCGTCCAGGCTCCCGCGTAACCTCTGAACCTCGCCCGCCAAGCGCACATCTAATGGTAAGACGATCCCCCATCGTCAGCCGTTGTCGCCGCGCCCGCGTGCTCCAGGCCAGCTTAATTCTCATGGACAAACTCGGCCAACTCTCTTCAGATCCTCGCGTAACCGTGCGCCGCTCTGGTGCACCCGGCCCTGGCGGCCGGTGTGTTGTCTACTGGATGCAGCGTGCGCAACGCGCCCTCGACAACCCGGCTCTTGACCTTGCGGTGAACGTCGCCAACGCTCTACAGCAGCCGGTGGTAATCTTATTCGCCCCAGTCCCGTTTTACCCGCACGCCAACTTCCGCCACTACACGTTCCTCGCGCAGGGCATTCCCGACATTGCCGAGCGTGCCCGCAAACGCGGCATTGGATTTGTGCTTCGCGCCTATCCCGATCATCGCCTCACCACCTTTTGCGAACAGGTGAAAGCATCCATCGTGATCGGTGACGAAAACCCGCTGCGTGAGCCGGGGCGCTGGCGCGAGCTGGCGGCAAAGAAACTCAAGGTACCCTTTTGGACCGTCGATGCCGACGTAATCGTTCCCTCAAAGTTACTTGAAAAAGAGCAGTACGCTGCCCGCATCATTCGACCGCGCCTGCAGCGGCGCTTACAGGAATTCCTGGTTCCGCAGCACAATCCCGAGGCCAGGGTCGAATGGGTGAAGCCGCGCGGCTGGCAAGCTCTCCCCGATGACGGCTCTCTCGACATCACCGAACATTGGAAGGACCTGGACCGTTCCGTCGGGCCGGTGGATTCCTTCCGCGGTGGTACCAGCGAGGCACTCCGCCTCCTGCACGAGTTCGTCACGTACAAGCTCGCCCACTACCCCGAGCGTCACGGCAACCCCGAACTCGACGGCACCAGCCGCCTTTCTCCTTATCTTCACTTCGGCCACATCAGCCCCATCACCGTCGCGCTGGCGGTGGAGAACGCCAAGGCGCCGCGTGCCTGCAAAGATGACTACCTGAACCAACTGATCACCTGGCGCGAACTGGCCATCAACTTCGCTCACTTCAACCAGCTGTACGATTCGCTGCAGAGCGCACCCGATTGGGCCCATCGCACCCTCGGCCAGCACGCCCACGACGAGCGCCCCGTCACCTACACGCGTCGGCAACTCGAATTTGCCGGGACTCACGACGCGTTGTGGAACGCCGCCCAGCAGCAGATGCTCTATGCCGGATGGATGCACAACTACATGCGCATGTACTGGGCCAAGAAAATCCTGGAATGGAGCCCTTCCCCCGCCGTCGCCTACCAGACCGCCGTCTACCTGAACGACAAGTACTTCCTCGATGGCCGCGATCCCAACGGCTATGCCGGCATTGCCTGGTCCATGGGCGGCAAGTTCGACCGCCCCTGGTTCGAGCGCGCCATCTTCGGCACCATTCGTTATATGTCGGGCGATGCGGCCCGCAAGAAGTTCGACGCCGATAAATACATCGCCCAGATGGCAGCCCTGGCAGGCAAAACCGTCCCCCGCGAACAGGCTGAGTTGTTCCAGGAAGATTAACGGTGCAGGCAAGAACACTGGGTGTGTCCTGCTTCATTCCACCTGCCCACGCCCAAGCCCGAAGCCATGCTTACGCTGCTCGCTGGTTTTGCGAGCGGCGTGTGGCGAGGGCGGCAGAAAGATAGCCCAGCACGCAGCGAAGCGGAGTGCTGGGTTGGCGTCTCATAGGAATTCTGAGTCCCGGAGGGACGGCACAATTTCGATCGCCCACACATTATGCCCGCAGCCCCTTAGGGCGCTACCCGGAAGCTGATCAGCAGCACGCTGCCCCACATGATCGCTCCTGCCAGCGCAACTCCCAGGTACAAGCGTTTTTCGGATGGGTTATGCAAGGTTGGCAGCGGCAAGGGCGAACCCATGGAGTGGTGAAACCAGGCGGTCAGGAAACCGCCGAAACCGATCACGGCCATGCCTCCCCCAAACGTCAAGCCGGCCACGATAAGAATGAAGCTTAGACTGAACACGCCTCTACCCCGCTGATGGCCTCCACGTTAGTCCTGTTCCACCGCGAGCGCAAGCCGGAACGTCAAACTTCGGCGCGAGCTGCCAGCCTGCTCCGGCCCTGCTATACAATCTTGCGCACTATGGCGGTATCATCGTTGCTGCTGCAATAAATAAGAAACGCAAGCGAGGCTCCATGAAACGAGTGACCGGACTGGGCGGCTTCTTCTTCAAATCGCAGGACCCCAATCGCCTCTACAAGTGGTATCAGCAGCATCTTGGCATCAACCGTGAGCCCGACGGCTCAGGAGCCATGTTCCACTGGCGCGAGGCCGAAGATCCGACTAAGACCGGGCTCACCGTCTGGTCAATCTTCCCCCACGACACCAAATACTTCGAGCCCAGCCAGGCTCCGTTCATGATGAACTTTCGCGTGGAGAATCTGCAGGAACTCCTGCAGGCGTTGCGTGAGGAGGGTGTTCAGGTGGACAAAGTCGAAGAATACGACTACGGGAAGTTCGCCTGGATCACCGACCCCGAAGGCAACCGCATCGAACTCTGGGAGCCGCCAAAGCAATAACCGTCGGCGAAGCTATTCCGTCCAGCGCTGGAACACCAGGCAGCCATTGGTTCCGCCGAAGCCGAACGAGTTCGAGATCGCGTACTCCATCTCCACCTTGCGCGCCACATTTGGCACAAAATCGAGATCGCAGCCTTCGCCCGGGTTGTCCAGATTCATCGTCGGCGGCACGATCTGGTCGCGCAAGGCAAGCACCGTGATTCCCGCTTCCAACCCTCCGGCTCCACCCAACAAGTGCCCCGTCATCGACTTGGTCGAGCTGACCGGCATCTTGTAGGCGTGTTCGCCAAAAGCGCGCTTGATCGCCGTCGCTTCCAGTTCATCGCCCAGCGGCGTTGAAGTCCCGTGGGCGTTGACGTAGCCCACCTGTTCCGGCCTGATGCCGGCATCGCGCATCGCATTCCGCATGACCCGAAAGCCGCCTTCGCCATTCTCTGCCGGCTGCGTGATGTGGTACGCGTCCGCGCTCATCCCGTAGCCGACCACCTCGGCAAGGATCTTCGCGCCGCGTTTCTTGGCGTACTCCAGCTCCTCGAGTAGAAGAATTCCCGCACCCTCGCCGATCACGAAACCGTCGCGGTCTTTGTCCCAGGGCCGGCTGGCATGGTGCGGATCGTCATTGCGCGTTGACAGCGCGCGCATGGCGGCGAAGCCGCCTACGCCCATCGGCGTGATCGCCGCTTCCGAGCCACCCGCAATCATTACGTCGGCGTCGCCATATTTGATGATCCGCGCCGCGTCGCCAATCGAATGTGCACTGGTGGTGCAGGCCGTGCACGTGGCCTCGTTCGGACCCTTGGCGTTGTGCCGCATGCTCACCTGTCCCGCCGCCAGGTTCACAATGGCGGAAGGAATGAAGAATGGAGAAATCTTGCGCGGGCCGCCGTTGAGCAGGTTCGAGTGTTCGCGCTCGATGACGTCGAACCCACCGATACCCGAGCCGATATCCACCCCCGTCCGCTCGGCCATCTCTTCATTTTCGATTTTGTAATTGGCCGATTGCAGGGCCTCATCGGCAGCCGCGATGGCCAGGTGAATAAAGCGCGCCATCTTGCGCGCCTCTTTCTTCTCGATGAATTGCAGCGGGTCGAAGTTCTTTACCTCCGCCGCAATCTGGCAGGCGAACTGCGAAGCCTCGAATGCAGTAATGCGGTCAACGCCGCTCTTGCCGGCGAGCAG
>CAWCTB010000010.1:0-23175 GCA_963798275.1 uncultured Acidobacteriaceae bacterium | reverse complement strand
GGCGGCGATTGCGGGCGATCACGCGATATCCCCAGTTGCGCAGTGGGGCTGGGCAGAGCGCTCCGAACGCGGACAGCCACGACCAGCCTCCGCCGAGATAGCGAGCCGCACGTAGCACGGCATCGGACTCCATTGCCGCCTTCCCGTCGGCGACCCATAGCATCGACTCCACCGCTTCGAGATGGAAGTGGCGGCGCAATTCCTGTCCCAGCTCCGAGTCGCGAGGCACGAACAGCAGGTCGTGACGGCGCTCGTGCCGCAGGATGAACCGTACCGCGCGGCTGCAGAATCCGCATGAGCCGTCGTAGACCAGCATGGGCTGAGCGGTTGCGGCCAACGGGTTGGATAATCCTTGCGCCATGCCGTCTCTACACTACCCTATCAAGGACTGGCTCCTTGGCTTGGTGCCCCACCCTCCC
Organism: uncultured Acidobacteriaceae bacterium; assembly: GCA_963798275.1. Taxonomy (GTDB): domain Bacteria; phylum Acidobacteriota; class Terriglobia; order Terriglobales; family Acidobacteriaceae; genus CAWCTB01. Next base: position 22,756 of record CAWCTB010000010.1, on the reverse strand, counting down.
TCTTCCGCCTCCTACAAACACTGAAGTGGGTGCGCCATCCCCTCGGCTGCGCTCGGGGCCGGCTCTTTCGCCTCTTTTGCGAAAGGGTGGGAGCGACGATCTACACCCCCGCCGAGTGCCCCCGGTCATTCGCGACTTTCGAATGACTGGGAAACGGACTTCCTCAGTCCACGAATCTTCGGGTGCCCCATGCAAACTTCCTTTGTTTGCGTGGGTGGGTTGACTTTCGTCCACATCTCAGACCGTTCACTGGTCACGAAGACCCCCCCCCGGGGGGGTACCCTCGCCAGAAGGCCCTTAATCAAACACTGGACGCAGCCCCAATCAAAAAGCGCCCGCCAGTCAGGCGAGCGCTACAGAACAATTCCGGTATGTCCCGTCACTGCTTGTCGTACACCGCCTTGATGCTGACCTTATTGCCGGCTGCAGTGGTTCCACTGGCTGTAAGGGTGCGGCTCTTGCCGTCGGCTGACACCACAATGCGACCGCTGGTGGTGACCTTGCCGCCCTTCTTGTTGGTCAGCTCCATAGTGCGGTCGTTGATCTTCTTGTACGACCGTGCGTCGGTATTGGGATCGCCGGTGACCGGGTAGTCCTTGCCGTCGAACTTGCCGGTCCACTCGGAATGGGTTGGGTTGCCAGCGCCGTCGACTCCGTCGGTGGTCACTTTCACTTCGTCACCCGCCGGTGAGTAGACAACCGTGGTGTTCTTCGCATACCCGGGACTGAAAGTCGACTTGGTTTCGTTCAGCTTCCAGGTCCCCATGTTCGGGTTCTCGGCAAAACAGACTGCGACTCCGACGAAACACAGCGCCAGAGTCAAGATGAGGGTCTTTGCTTTCATTCGTTCTCCTGTTGGGAAGGTCTGATTCCTACTCTCAAACAGCCCACACTATACACGACTCGATCGATCAGGGGCGGGCGGCTGCGCAAGGCAGACAACTTGCCGACGCCGTTCCCGGCCCAGCCTGCCTAGCCAGCAGCCGCGGACGCGGCCGGAATCTTCTCTTCCGGCGTTTCCAGGTCCGCTCCCAGAGGATCGGTAAAGCGGTTGGTCAGGTTGGCCAGGCCCACGAGCAGGTCGAGGTCGACGATTTGTTCTTCGGAGAAGTGCTGCTTCAGCGCCGCGATATCGGCGTCGCCAATGTTGCGCGACTCCCGGGTCAACTTCTCGGCAAAACGCAGGGCTGCCTGCTCCTTGTCGGCGAAGGTGCTGTAGTCTCCGGCCTGCAGGCGCTGCCAGTCGGCAGGCGTCAGTCCGACTCGCTTCGACGAAGCGAGGTGATGCTGCAGTCAATAGTGGCAGGCGTTGATCATCGAGACGCGGATGTAAACCATCTCGTACAGACGCCGCTCCAGCGAGCGCCCCACGCTCGCATAGAACGTAACAAGATGTTTCAGCACCTGCGGGCGATGCGCGACCAGCTTATGAATGCTGCCGGGCTTGCCCTTCAACGACTGTTGGTAAATCTCGCGGACCTCGGGCGAGGCCTGCTCAGGTTCAACGTAAGAAATTCTTGCCATCCATGCACCTCGAAATGCCCACGTATAATACAGCTATTTCCTCACGTTCCGCTTCATGTCCAGAAAGATTCGCATTATCGGTGCCGGCCTCGCCGGATCGGAAGCCGCATGGCAGTGCGCGCGCCGCGGGCTGGCCGTCGAGCTATATGAGATGCGGCCCGTGCGCTCGACACCCGCCCACCAGACCGCCACCTTCGCCGAGCTGGTGTGCTCGAACTCGCTGAAGTCCGATACCGAGAACACCGCGCCGTGGCTACTGAAAGAAGAGATGCGGCGCGCTGGCTCGCTGCTGATGGAGATCGCCAAGCAGACCGCGGTTCCGGCAGGGCATGCTCTGGCGGTCGATCGCGACACCTTCTCAGCGGCTGTGACCCAGGCGATCGAGCGCGAGCCGCTGATCGAGGTGATTCGCGAAGAAGTGACGCGCATCGACGAAGCCGAGAACGACGCCATCACCATCATCGCCAGCGGGCCGCTCACTTCCGACGCGCTCTCGCAGGAGATCGTGCGGCTCAGCGGCGACGAGCAACTGTACTTCTACGACTCGATCAGCCCCATCGTCGAGGCCGACTCGATCGACATGTCGCGTGTTTACCTGGCCGCGCGTTACGACAAGGGCAGCGCCGACTACATCAACTGCCCCATGACGAAAGAGGAGTACGAGCGCTTTCTCGACGCGCTGCTCGAAGCGCAATTGGTTGACGCGAAGGTATGGGAGAAGCTGAACTACTTCGAGGGCTGCCTGCCCATCGAGGAGATCGCGCGGCGCGGGCGCGACACCCTGCGCTTCGGGCCGATGAAGCCGGTTGGGCTGCGCGATCCGCGTACCGGGTTCATGCCGTACGCCGTCGTGCAACTGCGGCAGGAGAACCTGCGCGCCGATTCCTACAACCTGGTCGGATTCCAGAACCATCTCAAGTACGGTGAGCAGGCGCGCATCCTGCGGCTGATTCCCGGGCTGGAGAATGCGAAGTTCCTGCGCTACGGGCAGATTCACCGCAACACCTATATCAACGGCCCGGCACTGCTGCGCGAGACGCTGCAGATGAAGCAGCACGCGAACGTGCTGTTTGCGGGGCAGATCTCCGGTGTGGAAGGCTACGTGGAGTCGATCGCCACAGGCTTGATGGCCGGAATGCATGCGGCGGCGCTCGCGCGCGACGTCGAGCCTGCGCCTCCGCCACGGGCAACCGCCTTCGGCGCGCTGGTGAACTACATCTGCCACGCCGACCCGAAGAGCTTCCAGCCGGCGAATATTACGTTTGATCTGCTGCTGCCGCTCGACGAAGCGACCCGGCGCCGCGTGCGCGATAAGAAGCAGCGGCACGCCATGGTCTGTGAGCGGGCACTGCATGAATTGCAAGCCTGGTTGGCCGATTACGAGGCCGCGTGCCCCGTCGCTGGAATGGCGCACGCCAACGCATTTGCCAGTGGCCGGTCGCCAGTTTGAGATAGCTGCGGATTCTTGTTGCAGTTGTCAGGGTTGGGGAGAAGTGCGTGTGGCATTCCATACCCCGGTGTGACCGTGGTATCCCCAAGTGCCCTCGATGGTGTCGCCATCCACCATGCCGTGGAAGTTGAGCGGAGTGCGTGTCTTGGTGGTAAAGGATATGTGTTTCCCGCTCACGAATCCGGAAAGCCCTCCTGACTGGTCCGGGCCTTTGAAGTGGCCGGTGATGCGGTTGCCGTTTTGCGTGACTCGGATGGTTTTCTCCGCTTTCTTGCCGTCCCAGCCAGTCGAGTGGATGAGCCACGTGCCCGTGACGTTGACGAGGGGCGGTTCCTGGGCGAGCGAGAATTGAGCGACGAGCAGCAGGAAGGCCAAGCCACGCAGCAGCAGCTTTTTGTGGCAGTTCCTCATGGGACCTCCAGGGAAAGTGATTCTACCGCGGTTTCATAGGATTGGGCAGCACAAGCAGAGTCTGGTGATCTATCGTGTAGTGGTTCCATGACGTAGACCAATATTCGCACCTTCTCGCCGTCCACTTCACTTGATCGCGACGGGTTCGACCGTGCCCGTGGCTTAGGCCAACGGTTAACGCTGTGGAACGTCTGCCTGCAAATGATTGTCGTTCCACGGCTTCCCTATTGCGGCCAGCATTTCCATCCCGCCGCGCATCCAAGAAATTGTGAACTGAAATTGCGCTACTTCGGGGGTTCATCGGCTGCGGGCCGTATCTAGCATTTTCCAGACAGCGCGCAGTCCAAATCAAGGTGAACCCACTGGAGTAGGATTCATGACTCGATTTCGATGCTTGCTGTTGTTGAGCGTGGTGATTGTGGCCACAGCTCTATGCTCGTCAGGCGAGGTTTTTATTTCCGTTGCCATCGCTCCTCCTGTCTTGCCTGTCTATGCTCAACCAATCTGTCCTGCACCGGGCTACCTCTGGGTTCCCGGATATTGGGCCTGGAGTCCCCAGGGATACTACTGGGTACCCGGAACCTGGGCGCTGCCTCCTGACCCCGGGTTGCTGTGGACGCCAGGCTATTGGGGCTTTTCGGCCGGGCTATATACCTGGTACCCAGGCTATTGGGGACCGGTAGTAGGCTTCTATGGCGGGATTAACTATGGCTTTGGTTATCCAGGCGCCGGCTATTACGGGGGATATTGGCGTGGCCACGATTTCTACTATAACCGCACGGTCAACAACGTCAACATTAACAATGTCCATTATGCTTACAACCGGACCGTGGTTAACAACGTGAACGTCCGCCGAGTCAGCTATAACGGAGGCCCGGGCGGAATCCAGGCGCGAGCCACGTCTGCGCAATTGGCCGCCGAGCGAGAACATCACAGGGCCGCAACTTCGGCGCAGGTCCAGCACGAGCAAGCCGCTCGCAATGACCGCGCTCAGTTTGCCTCGGTGAACCACGGCAAACCAGCCGTGGTGGCGACATCCCGCCCGGGCGGGTTCACCGCAAACCATGCAACTCAGTCAGCGGTAAACCGGCGCGAGCCAGCCCCCAGTTTGGCGAGGAATGCCAGGTCCGAGACCCATCCTCCACAACAAAACCATGAGCAGGCGCGGGTACAGGAGAACATGCCGCATCCGCCGCACAACAATCATCCGCAGACACAGGCACAGGAGAACGTGCATCGTCCACCAACCAATCATGAGCAGGCGCATAGTGTTCCGCATGCCAGTCCGGCGGAACATTCGGCTCCCGCGCGTCACCCTGAGCCGCCGCAGCAGGCGCGGCAAGCCAGCCGTCCGCCTCGTCAGGCAGCGCCTGAGTACCACGCTGCCGCCCGTCCGCCCCAGCACATGACGCAACGGCCGGCTCCCCATCAGGCGGAGCCGCCGCGCCAGATGGCGGCCCATCAGCCGCCTCCCAGGGGGCACCAAGAAGAAAGGCCTCGCTGACCCACACAACAACTCCCCGCTATGGCTCTGGACATAGCGGGGATCTTCTTCGGTGGTGACAGCCTTACCCCGGACTCACGCTCTGGCGAAGATTGATCCGCTCTTCGGGCCGAGATTGACGGCTCGTGAGGCGTTCGTAAGTCGGCGAAAGTTTGCCTTTGACCTGGCCCAAGGGGTGGGGGCATAAGGATATGGTTCGGATGCAGTGCGTTGGGTGGGCTCCGCCGCCCCCGAGGTGTTTTCTTATCGGAGGACGAAATGAGGGAAGATGACGCGACGCCGAAATTCCAAGAATTGAGTGATGAAGATAAGAAGTTCAACCTTGAATTAATGAAGAGTTACTCGGATACCGCCAAGATATTTACTCAACTCGCCGTGGCCGCACTGGTCCTGCCAGTTGTATTTGCACGACAGATACTGGCGATTGATCCTAGGCAGTCACTGACGCCTGATGCGCCTCCTCTACTCATACTCATCTGGATATTTTTCTTGCTGGCAATCGGACTCGGTCTTCTGTACCAATAACTTGCAGTAAAGTCACCCTTGGCTCCCGGTCGATCACCCTGATGTACGGTATCGACGCGCACATAGCCAGGTTGGCCTTGCGGATCAGGCCGCCGGCGCTTGCCGATGGTTACCGCCGTAGGTCTGGTTTTGCTGTAGTGCAGGCGGCCGTTCGCGATAGCGTTGGTGGTGGCGCAGGTTGTACAGGTGGGCCACCGAGATGGTGGCCAGCCGCTCGAAAACTCCGGCTTGCCATAGTCCTGGTACTCGCGCTGCAGAATGCGCCGCGTGGCCGGTCCGCTCAAGCTCTCGTGCGCCGCATCGACGTGGCCGGCATATCGATATCGGCGCGGGTATAGCGTTGTGGAAAGCGGTGCCGTCGATAGTGGGCGGGCTGGATCTCTCCGTTGACCCGATAGCGAGCGACCAGCCGCGTCACCTGGGCCCGGCTCAGCCCAGTCATCTTCTCCAGGTAGCGCCGCACCAAGCCGCGGGCTTTGCGGCTATGTTTCTGATAGTGCTATTGGCGCAGAACCTGTTCCACCCAGCCGTAAACCTGTTCGCGATGTTCGCCTTCGAACCGGATCTCTTGGCTAGCTCTTAGAAAAGCCTCGATCTGCTCCAGGCTCAGTTTCTCTGCATCGTGCACGCTGGTGGTCAATCCTCAGCATGCCATGCGCCCCAGGCTCATCTTGTACTGGAAACTGACTCCGCCTTCAGGCTCATCTCGTGTTGGAAGAGACTCTGCGCCCCATTTTGCCTCAGATTTTGATACTATCGAGGTATTCCACTCCGATTCGAATCGCACCAGGATAGAGGGGGCTGAGGAGAGATGTTTTTATGGCTTACGTGATTGCAGAACCCTGCATCGGGACCAAAGACACGGCTTGCGTTGATGCCTGTCCGGTGGATTGTATCCACCCCAAGAAGGACAGCGACAAGTACGAGACCGAGGAAATGTTGTACATCGATCCCGTCGAATGCATCGACTGCGGCGCCTGCGTGCCGGTGTGTCCGGTTTCGGCGATTTTTGCTCTGGATGATTTGCCGGAAAAGTGGAAGGAATACACCGAAAGAAACGCCAAATACTTCGGCCGCTAAGCTCACCAGAAAATCAAAGGCACACTCCCGGCTGTGCCTTTTTCTCTTGCTTGCCGCAAGAGGAGCGCTGGCCCGCCGGCGCAATCGACTCAGTTCTCTCGCACCAACTCCGTGCCCATTCACTCCGCAACCCTCATTCCTGCGCTGCGAACCCGCACGCGAAGGTCGAGTCAAACCAGTTGATCGATCTTATCCAGAAGCACGTCCGGAGGGTCGCCCTTGGTAATGAAGGCGTTCGCCAACTCCAGCGCCTCGGGTGGCAACGAGAAATACGCCGACAGGAAGATGATGGGTATGTCCGGGCGGCGCTTGCGCATTTCTGCCGCCACGTCTCCGCCGTTCATGCCCGGCATGTAGTAGTCGAGGATGACCAGGTCCACCGGGTTTTGCTCGAAGACCGAAAGTCCTTGCTGCCCATCCATGGCCGTCAGCACCTTGAACCCATGGCTTTCAAGCATGATTTTGCGCACGCGAAGGCCAATCTTCTCGTCATCGACGCACAGCACCGTTTTTGGACGTAGCGCCTGCATGCAGATTATCGATTCAGCAACGGACATGATTTCCTACTGCAACGGACAATCCCGTGGCATCGGGCCGCCTACCCCACGGGCGCTTGCTGCACCCGTTGAACAAGGCCAGTTGATGAAGTGGCTGTCTGAGTAGTACCGTGATTACGGCATTTTGCCTATACCGAAAACGTGGTAGACCGAGTTAGACCTGCGTTGACCCGCTGAAAACCAACGTGTTACCGTACTTTGTTACACCATCTTCAGCCGCACTTGTAGTGCGCCGAAGGACTTTCTTGCCTCCCCAAAGCCCGATGGACACCTCTCTCCGCAAGACCGCGCTGAACCCCATCCACCGCCGTCTGGGCGCCAAAATGGTCGAATTCGGCGGCTGGGACATGCCCGTTGAGTACCCCCAGTTCGGCGGTTTGATGAAGGAGCACCTGGCGGTTCGCTCCGGTGTCGGGGTCTTTGACGTCAGCCACATGGGCGATATCCGCATCTCCGGGCCCCAGGCGCTTGCAGCCGTTCAGCACATCACCATGAACGATGCGGCCAAACTGTCCATCGGACAGGCGCAGTATTCCGCCATGCTCTATCCCGAGGGCACCTTTGTCGACGACGTGATCGTTCATCGCCTCGGTGACGGCGACTATCTTCTGGTGATAAATGCCGGAACCCGCGAAAAGGACGTTGACTGGGTTACCGAAAACACCCGCGCCTTCGATTGCCAGGTCGAAAACCTGAGCGACAACTACACCCAGATCGCGATCCAGGGTCCAAAAGGCGTCGACACCCTACAGAAGCTGACCGATGCCGATCTGTCGCAGGTGAAGTTCTACTGGTTTACCCACGGCACCGTCTGTGGACTGCCGAATACGTTGATCGCCCGTACTGGATATACGGCCGAAGACGGTTTTGAGATTTACGTCCCGGCCGACGAGGCCACCAGCGCGCGCGTCTGGGACGAGGTTTTGCGGGCGGGCGAGCAGTTCGGCATCGTTCCCTGCGGGCTGGGTGCGCGCAACACTCTGCGTCTGGAAGGCGCTCTATCGCTGTACGGTCACGAGATTTCTGAGAAGATCAACGTCTGGGAAGCGCGGCTCGACCGCTTCATCAAGATGGAGAAGGGAGACTTCATCGGCCGGAGCGCGCTCGCAGCGGCAAAATCGGCTGGCCAAAAGCGCTTGCTGGTAGGGATGGAGTCCATCGACCGCGGCATCCCGCGCGATGGCTACAAGGTGCTCAACGGCAACGGCCTGCAGATCGGCTACGTCACCAGCGGCTCCTACGCTCCCTTCCTCAAAAAGAACATTGCGTTGGCCTACGTGCCTGTCGAATACTCAGCTTTGGATACCGAAGTAGCAGTGGAAATCCGGAGCCAGCCCGTGCAGTGCAGGGTGGTTCCCATCCCGTTTTACAGGCGCCCTAAGAAGCAGTCCTAGATTTGCGCTTGGCGAACATCCCCCGCCTTCCGGCGAGGAGGAGGAAAGCAGAATGGCCTATCCTACGGATTACAAGTACACCAAAGAGCACGAGTGGTTGAAGGTCGACGGCAGCACCGGCACCATCGGCATTACCGATTACGCGCAGAACTCCCTCGGCGATATCGTCTTCGTCGAGCTGCCCAAGGTGGGCCAGGAGATCACGGCCGGCCAGACTTTCGGATCGGTCGAGTCCGTAAAGGCAGTCTCCGACCTGTTCGCGCCGGTCAGCGGTACGGTCACCGAAATCAACGACGCTCTGAACACCACGCCCGAGAAGGTGAACAAAGACGCCAATGCGACCTGGATGATCAAGGTCGCGTTGAAACAGCCTGACGAAACCAATCAGTTGCTTTCCGCCGGCGACTACGAAAAGTTTATAGCGGAGGAAGGCGGCCACTGAGCCGCCGCACGAATCGATTTGAAAGGACACGGCTTCACAGTTTGCGGAAAAATTGATTCTTGGGTAGAGCTGGCCTTCAGAGCCTGCCCTGAGCGGAGTCGAAGGGCCAGCGTCTAAGCCCTTTCTCTTGTCATTCCGAGGGGCTTCAGCCCCGAGGAATCTGCTGTTTCTTCGCATTGGGATGCTCCTTCCCGCGCCCTCTTCGCTGCCGCCAGAGGCTCCTCAGCGAATTGGGTTTTGGGCTAGGCGTGACAATGTCGCCTGGTTCGCAACTCGGGGACGGATCGCGAACAAACCAGTCCCCGCAGGGGCGACGTCAATCTAGCCCAGCATGGAGCCGAAGGCGGAATGCTGGGTAGGTGGGAAAGATGACCCGAGTCCCAGCAGGGACGGCACGCTTTTGGGCCGGCCTGCAGATGCGGCCATTCGATGTTTTGGAAGGGCAGGGCTTCAGCCGTGCCGTTGAGGCTCCGCCCAAAGTGGGCTTTAGCCCCTGAAGTACTTCGCTTGTCCGGCACCACGTTGAGACATTGCCTCTACACTGGTTTGGATACAAAAGCGAATCGCGCTACCGAATATTGAACCTCATGTTGAAAGCTGCAGGTACCCATGCGCTATCTTCCCAAATCACAATCTGATCGTGAAACCATGCTGAGCGAGATCGGTGTCCACTCCATCGACGATCTCTTTTCCGCCATTCCTGCTGAATATCGCCTGACGCGCGACCTGAACATCCCGCGCCAGTATGCTGAAAGCGAAATCGTCGAGTTCTTCCGCGAGCGCGCCGCCGAAAACGCCCAGGGCTTCGTCACCTTCCTTGGCGCAGGAGCTTACTCGCACTATCGGCCCGTCGTCATCGACTCGCTCATCTCCCGCGGCGAATGGTTCACCGCCTACACTCCCTATCAGCCGGAAATTTCCCAGGGAACCTTGCAGGCCATCTTCGAGTTCCAGTCGATGATCTGCGAGTTGACCGGCATGGACGTCGCCAACGCCTCCATGTACGACGGTTCCACCGGCGCCGCCGAGGGTCTGATGATGGCCGTTCGCGTCACCGGCCGGCACAAGTCCGTCATTGCCACCACTGTCCACCCCGAGTACCGCGAGGTGATCACCACATACGCGCGCCATCAGGGCATGCCGCTGTCCACCGTCGGCTACCTGTCCAATGGACGCATCGATCTCGAAGCGCTCGACCGGGCCGTCGACAACGAAACCGCCGGCGTGCTCATTCAGTCGCCCAACTTCTTCGGCACCATCGAAGACGTTGCCGCCATTGCCGACATCGTGCACAGAAAGGGCGCGCTGCTGGTTGTGTCCATCGCCGAGGCTGTTTCGCTCGGCATCGTGAAGCCGCCCTCCGAGGCCGACATCGTCAGCATGGAAGCGCAGTCCTTCGGCGTGCCCCTCGGCTACGGCGGTCCCTACTGCGGCGTCATGGCGACGCGCGAAAAGTTCGTTCGCCAGATTCCCGGACGTCTCGTCGGCGAGACCCATGACCGCAACGGCAAGCGCGGCTTCGTGCTCACGCTGTCCACCCGCGAGCAGCACATCCGCCGCGAGAAGGCCACCTCCAACATCTGCACCAACCAGGCCCTGGTCGCGCTCATGTGCAACATCTTCATGACCATCTATGGCCGCGAAGGATTGAAGGACCTCGCGAAACAGAACCTCGCCAAGGCCCACTATGCTGCCGAGCAGTTCAAGCAGCATGGCGCGAAGCTCCTGTTCCCGGGAGCGCCGCGTTTCAACGAGTTCGTCGTCCAGACCAAGGCTGACCCCTACGCCATCAACGACAAGCTCCTGCAGCAGAAGATCATCGGGGGCTTCCCGCTGAAAAAGTTCTATCCCGACCTGGGTAACGCGGCGCTGTGGTGCTGTACCGAGACCACCACCAAGGCCTCGATCGACGCTGCCGCGAAGGAGGTGGCGTGATGGACTACAACGACAAGATCACCAAGGTCGCCACTCACGTCAGCCAGAACGAAGACCTGATCTTCGAGAAGTCGTCGCCCGGCAAGAAAGCCTACAGGCTCCCGCCGCTCGACGTGCCTGAAGTCGACGCGGACGCGCTTCTCGGTGAGCACACCCGCGGAGACCTCGGCAACATGCCCGAGGTCAGCGAAATCGAAATCATCCGCCACTTCACCCGCATGTCCACCTGGAACTACGCCGTCGATTACGGCATGTATCCGCTGGGTTCCTGCACCATGAAGTACAACGCGCGTGTCAACGAGCACGTGGCGCGCCTTGAGGGCTTGGCGCAGGCTCATCCTTATCAGCCCGAGCGTATTTCGCAGGGTGCGTTGCGCATCCTGCAGATGCTCAGCCAGCAGCTCATCGAAATCACCGGCATGGACGCCATCACCTTGCAGCCCGCTGCCGGAGCCCATGGCGAGCTCACCGGAATCCTGCTCGTCCGTGCCTATCTCGAGTCGCAGGGCAATCCCCGCAAGAAGATTCTGGTCCCCGACTCCGCTCACGGCACCAACCCCGCGACGGCCGCGATGTGCGGCTACGCGGTCGAGAACCTCAAATCCAATGCCGCCGGCATGGTTGACATTGCCTCCCTCGTAGCTCAGGTCAACGACGACGTCGCCGCGCTCATGCTCACCAACCCCAACACCCTCGGTGTCTTCGAGCAGGAGATCCACAAAATCGCAGACGTGCTCCACGCCAAGGGCGCACTGCTCTACATGGACGGCGCCAACATGAACGCGCTGGTCGGCAAAGTTCGCCCCGGCGATTTCGGAGCTGATGTCATGCACCTCAATCTGCACAAGACTTTCTCCACGCCACACGGCGGAGGCGGCCCGGGATCAGGCCCTGTCGCTTGCAAGGAAATGCTCGAGCCCTTCCTGCCCGCGCCCGTCGTCATCACCAAGCCTGACGGTACGCTCGGCTTCGAGTACAACCGTCCGCAATCCATCGGACGCGTGCGCATGTTCTACGGCAACTTCGGCATGCACGTTCGCGCCCTGGCCTACATCATGGCCAACGGTCCCGATGGCTTGCGCCAAACCACGGAAGACGCCGTACTCAACGCCAACTACATTCGCAAGAAGCTGGAAGGCGTATTCGACCTGCCCTACCAGACGCCCACCATGCACGAGGTGGTCTTCAGCGACCGCACCCAGGCGCGCAAGGGCATCAAGACCGGAGACATCGCCAAGCGCCTCATCGACTACGGCTTCCATCCCTACACCGTCAGCTTCCCGCTGGTGGTGCCGGGCGCGTTGATGATCGAGCCTACCGAGAGCGAATCCAAGGAAGAGCTCGACCAGTTCATCGACGCCATGAAGGCCATCGCCGAAGAAGCCGAGAACTCACCCGAGATCGTCAGCGAGGCCCCGCACAACACCCGCGTCTCCCGCATGGACGAAACCGCCGCCGCCCGCAAGCCCGTCCTGCGCTGGAAGCCCAAGCTGAAAGAGGAAGAATTCGTGAAGGTGGCTATGGCCTCATCGTGACCCGATACAACGCCGAGGCGTGCGGCCGCAGTGTGACGTTGAGCGAAGGAACAGTTCCCAGTTCCTTCCCTGCCCACAGATCGCGCACCTGGCAGCTCGACGGGGTCATTCCCAACGCTTTCCAGTCATATTGAATTGTCTGCTCGGTGTCGGAGACGTTGAACACTGCCACGTAATTTCCCGCTCCCTGCTCGGGTTTTGCTGTCCAGATAATCGTTGTGCCGGTCGTGATGACGGGATGGCTGTGTTTTGAGTGCTGATCGACGGAGATCACCTCGGGATTGGTCAGCAGGCCCAGCGTCCAATCGTCCAGCGAGAGCAAATCGCCGCCCATGATCAGGGGTGAGCGGAAGATCGACCACAGTGTCATCAGCGTGACCTGCTCGTCACGCGTGAACTTGCTGTCACGGGTCTCGCCTTCGCCGGCGTGCGGACCCAGCCTTCCCAACGGCAACATATCCGCATCCGGCCAGTGGCCCGCATCTTTGAACGACGCCCACTTGGCTGCGGTCGTGAACTGCCCCAACAATCCCTGCGACCACTCATGTCCCGTCCACGGACCCCAATGGTCCCAGAAATCGTCGGAGATGCGCCACATCTCGGCAAACTTGGCAACGTAATCGGCGTGCTCCGCTGCTGTCGGCCCCGGCGAAAGGCTGAGCACGATGGGCCGTCCCGTTTTTCTCAGCGCCGTGCTGAGCATGCGGATTTCGTCTGGCTTGTAGGGATGGTCCGCGATGCAATCCGCCTTCACGAAGTCCACGCCCCAGCTTGCGTACAGCTTCGCGATCGAATCGTAGTAAGCCTGCCCCGCCGGCGAATCCTTCACCCCGTAGTTGTAGATGTTCCACGGGCACACATCTGATTGGTCCGCCGCTTCGGCCGCGTGATAGGGCGAACCCGCGATCGGCACGTTCTTCTCCACCGCCTCGCGCGGAATGCCGCGCATGATGTGAATGCCAATCTTCAGTCCGAGCGAGTGGATGTAGTCGGCCACTGGCTTGAATCCGGCGTCGTCCTTGGCGGACGGAAAGCGATTCAATGTCGGGAGGAACCTTCCATTCGGGTCGAGCGTGAGCTTGAATTCCTCGGGCTTCTGCACGTCGAGGTTCTGGATGTACCAGCCCTCGTCGATGACGACGTATTGCCAGCCATAGCTCTTCAGCTTTTTCTGGAGGACGTCAGCATTGGCTTTCAGTTGCGCCTCGTCCAGCGTCCGCCCATACGAGTCCCAACTGTTCCAGCCCATGGGCGGCGTGGGCGCAAGCAATTTCTGAGCGGTTGCATCGGTAACGGCGAACATCACAGTCAGGCTCCAGGCGAGTAGGAAGGCAAATTTCAGGCCGCTCAGCATGGAGAAGAATGTAACAGGCGGGCGTCGCCGAGTGCAGAGTTTGGACCACCAGTGTTGACCACCAAATAAGATGGGCAGTGGATTCGACCTGTTACACGATAAGTGAATGTTATCGATCTTGCTACTATGGTGCGCCGTAGTGGGTACCCCCTCCCCCCTATGTACCCCTAAAATATTGAAAACAATGGTTTCATTTTGAAATTGGTCGGCAAAATCTTGAGCCCGTGAGAGTTACAGGCAAAATATTCCGGAAAAAGGGGTTAGCGGCATAGACTGCACTAATCTTGGTGCATTTTGTGAGCGCGGAGTAACTGAGTGTCAACCCTTACTGCGAGCCTCCGATGGGTTGTCAAAGAACCGTTCTGCCGCACCCGCAGACCGGGGCGGGAGCGGGCACACTAACACGCTGTGCCCACAAGCGGAACCTAACAGACAGAAGACGAAGGCACAAGATAACGAAAGGACATGTACTTTGGTAATGGGGAGGCGTCGGAGGTCGGCATCAGGTATCAGGTGTCAGCAGAGGACAAAATCCCCGCGCTCAACACCCCACAATTGCCAACGTCAGGCAATTGCGGGCCACCAAGCAACAAACGCAAAAGCGGCTTTCGTCGGGGACCCAGCTCCACGCGGGGCTACCCTAAGCCGCCCCTCCACCCCAATCAGCGCAAGATCGGCGCTGATCGGAACCCCGGCCGCGGGGCTGGTTTTTCGTTGCTTATATCACCCCCTCGGCCAACGCCAAGTTCACGCGCACGCTTCGCCGAGGACGGAATGGCAAAGACCCGCTCAAGCTGTGCTTGAACGGGGCACCCTGGTACCCGGCGACAATCTTGCCTGAGGCATGCACCGAGCGATCTGCTTTGCTCACGCGGCGATTTTCCGCTACCGTTAGCCTCGCTGGTGCAACCATGCGATACACCGTAACTGCGCTCGTCATTTTGCTCGTCCTCGTGCTCACTCTCGCCGTCAACGCCTTCGCGCGGTCGTCCCCCACGCCTGCCAATGCTCCTCTGCGGGTGGTTATCGTCGGCCTCGTGCACGGACACATCTCCGGGTTTCTGGAACACTACCGCCAAAGTCCGGACTTGCAGATCGTTGGCATCTACGAGCCCGACACCAAGCTAGCCACGCAGTATGCGAACCGATTTAGCTTTCCGCGCGATCTGCTCTTCACCGACCTCGACAGCATGCTGGCGAAGACAAAGCCGCAGGCCGCCCTGGTCTACACCAGTACGCTCGACCATCGCGAAGCGGTGGAGATCTGCGCGCGTCACCACGTCGCCGTCATGATGGAGAAGCCGCTGGCGGTGCGCATGGAAGATGCGAGGGCCATCGAACAAGCCGCGAATTCGGCCAACATACCGGTGATGGTGAATTACGAGACGACCTGGTACCCGAGCAATCGTGCTGTCTATGAGATGGTGAGAAAGGGCGAGCTCGGCGACATAAGGAAAGTGGTCGTGCATGATGGACATCGCGGGCCAAAAGAGATCAATGTACAACCCGAGTTCCTGAACTGGCTGACCGATCCGAAGCAGAATGGCGCGGGCGCCTTGTTCGACTTTGGCTGCTATGGCGCCGACCTGATGACCTGGCTGATGAACGGAAAGCGGCCGACGTCAGTGACAGCGGTGGTGCAGCAGATCAAGCCGGAGATTTATCCCAAGGTGGACGACGAAGCGACCGTGATACTTACCTATCCTCACGCGCAAGCGATTATTCAGGCCTCGTGGAATTGGCCATTCGATCGCAAAGACATGGAAGTGTACGGACAGTCGGGATACGCGATTACCGTGGGTCGCGACCAGGTTCGGGTGCGGCGAGCCGGGGCGCAGGAGTCGCTTGAAACCGCCAAGTCAATCCCGGCTCCGGAGGACGATCCGGTCGCGTATTTGCGCGCAGTTGTGCTGGGCGGGCTGAAGCCGCAGGGCTTGGGCTCGTTGCAGATGAACATGATTGTGACGGAAATCCTTGACGCGGCCCGGAGGTCGGCCCAAACTGGCAAAACGATTCAGCTTGCCGGTGCGGATTAGCGGGTGCGCAAGGTTCGCGCTGCTTCCTTTGCCCAGGTTAGCGTCCAACAGCGGGACGCGAACCTGGGGCACCAGGCGGAGAGCGACGGCGGATTGAGTCGCGCCGCGAGAGCAAGTTCTTTGGCTACGAAACTTGCTCCGCGTTGTATTCTGTGTGTTTGCGCTGGGGCCGGAACATGGCAATGACTGTTGATACTGCCGTGATTCGCCCCAACACCGCGCCTCGTTGCTGGCAGCACCAAAGCGAACACCTCAACGGAGAACCGATGGCAACCAAAACACAAATCGAAGAAACAATCCGCACTTATACACCCAAAGCAGATTTTGAGTCGGACCTGGCGCTGGAGTTTCTGCGGGTAGTCGAGGAGGCGGCGATTGCCTCCGCGAAGACCATGGGCCAGGGCGACCGCAAGCGCGCCGACCAGATGGCGACCGAAGCCATGCGGGGAGTGATGGACTCCGTGCCCATGGATGGAACCATCGTCATTGGCGAAGGCGAGCGGGACGAAGCCCCGATGCTGTACATCGGCGAGAAGGTCGGCAAGCGCGACGGGGGAGAGTATCCCGAAGTCGATATCGCGGTCGATCCGCTGGAAGGCACCAACCTGTGCGCCAACGGATTGCCCGGCGCGATCACGGTCCTGGCGGCCTCGGAGCGCGGCGGCCTGCTACATGCACCCGACTGTTACATGGAGAAAATGGTGGTCGGCCCATCGTGCAAGGGCATGGTCGACCTGGAGGCCCCGGTGGGGCACAACCTGGCGGTCATCGCGAAAGTCCTGGGACGGCGGGTCGAAGATCTGGTGATCGTCATTCTCGACCGGCCGCGGCATCAGAAGCTCATTATGGACGTTCGCAAAGCGGGGGCTCGCATCCTGCTGATCTCGGACGGCGATCTGTCGCCGGGAGTCGCGGCGGCGATGCTGGGATCCGGGGTTCACGCCGTCATGGGAGCGGGTGGAGCTCCGGAAGGCGTGATTACGGCGGCGGCGATTCGCTGCCTGAATGGCTACATGGTAGGCCGCCTGACCGGCTACACCCCGGAACAGGCTGAGCGCATGAAAGACATGGGGATCAGCGATCCCAAGCGGATTTACACCGCTGAAGAACTGGCTCCCGGAAAGAACATTGTGTTCGCCGCGACCGGCGTGACAGACGGCCCTCTGCTCAAGGGTGTACGTTTCTTCGGCGATGGCATCCGCACCTCGTCGCTGGTGATGAAGTTGAACAGCGGCAAGGTACGGTTCATCGAGAGCATTCACGTGACCAAGGGCCCGAACGCCAAGGTTCGCATCCCGTAGGCAAATGGCGGCGCTATTTTTGAGCAGGCCTTCCGAGAGGCGGATCTATGGCTGCCCGCGAGGTTCGGCGATTCCCGGACTTGCAAAGCAACGCATCATTTCCGGTTTGCCTCTTACAGAACGAGAGTAAGATTTAGCTAGGAAATGTAGCTGCGGGCAGGCGTGCCTGTCCGTCGAGGCTTCTGATGAACGTCCATATCAGCTACAAGATCGAAAAAACCGCCCACCTCGAACAACTCATACAAAAGAACCTGGAAAAACTGCAGCGCCACTTGCAGGTGTTTCGCCCCGAACTGGTGCATTTCAAGGGCGTCCTGGGAGAAGGTGCCGCGAGGGAAGGCTACTCCTGTTCCCTGAACTTGCGTTTGCCTTCGGGGCAACTGGCGGCGCAGGAGAGCAGCCCGGTGCTCGACCTGGCATTCAAGGCTGCGTTTGATGACATTGTCGAACAACTGAAGAAGCACAAGGAGGTGCTGCGCCACCATCACAGATGGCAGCGCCGGCGGGGAGGCCAGCGGCGCGCGGCCGGCACGGTTCCCTTTGAGGAGACCATCGCGGCGGTGAAACCTGAAACCGTTTTGCCGGGCGACATTGCGAATTACGTCAATGTGAATCTGCCGCGTCTGGAACGGTACATTCGGCGGGAGATCGAGTATTGGCAGGGTGAGGGATTGCTCCGGCCGGACCAGGTGACGGTCGACGATGTCGTAGGCGAAGCGATCGCCGATGCCCTGGGCGAGAGTCATGAGAAACCTGAGCGCATCAAGCTGGAACCCTGGTTGTACCGCCTGGCGACCGATGCCATCCGCCGCCTCGCCTCGCCGAGTGGGGAGGGGGGCCGGATTCCGCTGGGAAGTTCTTATGAACGGCAAGCGGCGCAAGATGGGGACCAGGTTCTGGTCCCTACCCAGGAATCTGAAGAGAGGCCATATGCCGATGAAGTACTTCCTGATTCGACTGGCGATAGCCCTGAAGAGCTGGCCGCCCGGTGGGAGCTGATGGGGCTGATCGAACGAGCGTTACAGGTTGCCGGCCGGGACGAGCGCGAAGCCTTCCTGCTGTTCACCATCGAGGGCTTCACCGTGCCGGAGATTGCCGATATTATCCATCGGCCAGAGGAGGAGGTGCGCACGTTCATTCGCAGTGCTCGCGAGCACCTGGAACGCGCCTTGCTTATCCAGGACCCCCTGAAGGACAAGCTGGTCGAATATTCCAAATCGACCTGACGGCGCTTCCGTCAGGTCCGGGTTGCTCGCCAAAATTCTAAGGTTCAGGAGAACGGGAATGATTACACGCGACGACATACGCGAACTAGCTAATTTTCACTCTCCCGAAAGCTGCGCTTTGACCTTCTATTACCAGCCAATCACGCCCCAGAACCGTTCCCATCGCGACGAACTGATCCTGGCAAAGGACGTAGTCCGCAACGCGCTTCGCGACGCGGAGAAGAGCGGCCGCAATAATTGCGCTCGTGCTGACCTGGAACGCATTGGCAGCTTGCTGGAGACGCTCCGCGGAAATAGCGGGAAAGGGAAAGCGATCTTTGCCTGTGCCGACAGCAATTTCTGGCGTGAGTTCGACGTCCCCGCACAACTGCCGAAGACCAGGATCATCTTCAACCAGCGTTTTCATCTGAAGCCGCTGGCTTCGCTGTTTGAGGGGATGCGCAAAACGCTGATTGTTTTGGCCGACCGCAGCAAGGCGCGCGTGTTCGAACTGGTCAACGATAAGATCACCGAGCAGCAAGACTTCGTCAATCAACTGACTCGCCGCGGCCGAAGTGACGGTTGGGGAGGCTTCGATGCGGGACACGCTGACCGGAAACAACAGAATGAGGCCGTGCAGCACTTCAAGGTAGTCTCAGACTATTTAAAGGAGCGCTATGAGCGTAACGGCTTCGACCAGCTGGTCATCGGCTGCCATGATGACGTTTGGTCTGAAATCGAGCCGCAGCTTCACACCTACGCCAAACAACGACTCGTGGGACGCTTCCGCGTCGATCCGAAGGCAGCCACACCCGTGGAGGTGAAGGAGATGGCGCTGCAACGGATCGCCGAGCACGATGCGGCGGAGAAACAACGGTTGATCGAGGACGTGATCGGCGAAGCCCACCGCAACGGCAATGGCGCCATCGGACTGCGACGCGTGCTGCGTTCGCTGGAGGCGGGTGAAGTGCAGAAGCTGCTGCTGGGCGCGACGTTCGAAGCTCCAGGCGTGAAGTGTTACCACTGCGGGCACATGGACATGCACGATGCTCCACTCTGTGTCGCGTGTGGGAAACCCAATACGCGGCTGGAAGATCTGGGCGACGGCATCGTGGGACACGCACTGCGCAAAGGCATTGATATTGTCTATGTGGCGGACGACGACAAGTTCGACCAGATTGGGCGCATTGCGGCGCTGCTCCGCTTCCGCGCCGACCAGAACACGCCGATGAAGGTGGCGATGTAGGGCGAGCCAACCGGCGGGTCGGGATTTCGGAGAACGTGCACGAAGGCCGCGGCCGACTTCGCCGGGGCCTTTTTTACTCAGCAAGCGAGACGCCTGCGACAGATTAAGCGGCAGGTCACGCGGCGCGCGCCGCGTCGATCTCCCGGCGCAGCTCCTGCACGAGGGGACGAAACGGATCGCTTTCCTCACTGCGCAGGTGCGACAGCCGCTGCTCAATGTCCTGAATCACGCCTTCCGCCTCCTGCAGTGCGCGTAGACTGTGGGATTCGTTCCCGCGCAGAAACTCTTTGAGGGCGACATCGACCAGCGCGAAGCCCATTTCTACGTCGGCTTCCAGGAGTTGTATGAGGACCTGCTGGGAGGCATTTCGCCGGTGGGATTGCGGCATACTGAAAACTCCTCGATCTACTTCACAAATCTTGATTGCCGGGACACAAGCCATTGCGGTAAGGGCCGAAAGAGGCTGCTGAAAAAGTCTGCAAAGCAGGTCCTCTGTACTGCAGCTTGATACAGGCGCGGCTGCAGAAGGCCGCGCCTTTATTTATTCAGTGAGTTCTTTCAAGTTATCGTGCAACCAGAAGCGGGCTTCCAGTTCACATTTCTTGGAGCAGAATGTCCTGCTATCTCGAGCCCGGCTCGAGCCTTTTAAGTACTGGGAGTTACACCAGAGACAGACTGCAGTGGAAGTGGCAGCATCGAAGGCTGGGCCTGGTCTCAAATCATGCACGGCGACGTGGCCGACTTCAACCAACGTTGCCGCACGCCCCCGCTCAATCCCAAGAAAGATGAAAACTCGCGCTGGCGGAACAACTGCCGCAAGGTCCCCTCCCGCGTTCTGCCGAACATGTTGACGGAGTCGCCGTGGCGGGAGGTGAGTGCCGTTCGCCGGTGTGCGGATCAAGGGTGCCCGGATCGTCGGGGATGTCGATCTTGCAAACGCGAAGCTCATTCGGCCGATCGAGATCATCGAGAGCCGGATCGAAGGCGCGATCAACCTAAGCCACGCGCGAACAGACAGCTTCATCTCGCTCGATAGCTCGCTGATGGTCGGCCACTTTGACGCCGAGGAACTGCATGACGAGAGCAATCTGTCTCTCAGCCGAAGGCGCGGCCTTCAAGAGCGAGATGAAAATGACTGGCGCAAAAATCGATGGCGGCGTCAACATGATCGGCGCCAGTTTCGATGGCGACCTTAATGCCCCCGCCCTCGACGTCGGTGGCGATCTTGCTCATGAGTTCCGACGACCAGAACAAGACCAGCTTTAAGGAAGTGGATTTGCGCCTTGCGAAGATCACCGGACAGGTAGCCATGGTGGCCGCCAATTTCGATGGCACGCTGGCATGGAGCAAATCGACATGACCGGTGTCAGCTTCGATGGCACGCTCAACGTCGAATCGCTGCAGGTCGAGGTCCATCTGCTCATGTATTCCGACGACCGGAACAAGGCCAGCTTTAAGGATGTCATTCTGCGCGGCGCAAACGTCACCGGACAGATCGTCATGAGAGGCGCCTGTGTCGACGATACGCTGGACGCCGAGGCCCTGGAGGTGGGGGGCGATCTGCTCATGTATTCCGACGACAGAACAAGGCCAGCTTCAAGGATGTCATTCTGCGCGGAGCAAAGGTCGCAGGGCAGATCGCCATGACAGGCGCCAGTTTCGACGGCGAGCTGGATGCCTATGCCCTGCAGGTGGGTGGCGATGTGCTCATGGATTCCGAAGGCCAGAACAAGGCCAGCTTCAAGGATGTTGATCTGCGTGGCGCAAAGGTCGCAGGGCAGATCGCCATGACCGGCGCCAGTTTCGACGGCGAGCTGACCGCCGAATTCGGCAGGTCGGTGGCTCTCTGTTCATGCGCGATGCCCACTGCGCTCTAGGGTCTACATGGTTTTCGCGCATATCGGCGGCAATCTCGATCTGCGCGGTACCACCCTGCTCGATCTTAATCTGTCGGGCACGTCGATCGCCGGGGACTTGCGACTCGGCGGAAATACGAGCCCGGCGCCCTGAACCTGCGCAACACGCATACCGGCAATCTGGTGGATGCGATGGATGCCTGGCCTGCACACGGGCATCTCCATCTCGATGGGTTCGGTTTCAACCATCTCGGCGGATATGTCGGCGAAACCGGACCGGAAATGCGCGCGCGAGGAATGGACTGGTGGGACCAAATGGGCAAGGCGCGATCCCGACTACAGCCCTGCTCCCTACGCGCAACTCGCCGCCGCATTGACGAACGTGGGCGACCGCGACGCCGCCAACGAGATCCGTTACCTCGGTCGCGTGCGCGAACGCGAGACAGAAAAGGGATGGGACTACGTTTGGTCTGGCGTCCTTCAATACTGCGCGGCTTTCGGCATCGGCCGTACACCTTCCGGGTTCTCTATTGGGTGGTCGGCATCTCCCTCGCCAGTTCGGCGCCCTCTGGACGAGCGTGCCAGCAGGGACGCAACATGGGCCAATTTGGTGCTTCGGTGCCAGCCTCTCCCGGCTCTTGCCGGTGATCGAGATCAACAAGGAATTCACCGAGTACTTCAACGATCCCGAACGTAAACGCTTGACCGCCTGGCAAAGTTTTATTTTTTCCCCGATCGGCATCGTCGGCTTGGTACTCGGCGCGATCCTGATCGCCGCCGTCTCAGGGCTGGCCCAAAGCTCCTGACACAGGCGTGTGACGCTACAGTCACGCCTTCGCCGGTTCCGCGGCTGGCCTCCCGTGGACCGGGTTGCGGTCTCTGAATGCTGCGAACGACCGCTGTTGGCGCTGAACGTAAGTGCTGGTACGGCTCGCTTCCGGCAGCTATCGGAGGCAATGCGCAAAACATATGCTCGCCGTGACCCATACCGCCCTTCGCCGCAGTGCAGCAATCTTGCCCCTTGCACTTTGGGTGTACAGCACCTCACGCTAGAGTGCTTACATCGTTGAGCAGTGAGTGGGGGCATTGCATGCCTAATGCTACTACCAGTGGGCCGACTGCGACCAAGAAGCTGAGGGTCTTCCTTTCCTACTCGCGCAAGGATGGCGCCTTCACCCGCTGCCTCGCCGACGCTTTGGCGGCCCGTGGTTATGTGCCAGATTTCGATCAGGCGAACTATGGTCCCGACAACGTCGATTTCGGGCATATCGGCAGAGGACGAATGGTGGCAGCGCCTGCAAGCCATGATCGCATCGGCGGACGCAATGGTGTTCGTTGTCTCGCCTGATAGCGCAGCCAGCAAGCTGTGCGGCGACGAGGAGATTGCCTATGCGCGCGGTC
>CAWCTB010000009.1:175000-229828 GCA_963798275.1 uncultured Acidobacteriaceae bacterium | reverse complement strand
ACCCCGCGGCGGCAAACTGGCGGGCCGTCTCCCTCGCCTTCACCTTTGCTGGCCGCGAACGCCGCGACTCCTGCACCTGCAGCACGATGTCGGCCGAGAAAACGGCGAAGGCGATGCACCCCCAGATCACCGGCTCGGCCAGGGCAGGGCGCGTGTTCTCCCAATTGGTGATGCCCAGGATCACCCGCCCTTCCAGAAAGACCAGGGCCACGGCGAAGCTGCGCGTCATCCAGGCGCGATGCTGCTGCACCTTGCCCTGCAGAATGAAGCCAAAGGCAATGGCCGTGGTGGACATCAACAGCGCGGCATCGACCACCGCCAGGATGGTGAACGATCGCGGTTGGTTCATCCGCTCCTGGAAGTACTGGATGTAGGCGCCGAGCGGCGCGGCAATCAAAGCGCCGAAAACATAGACGCGTCCCACCACGCGATGCAGCTTGGCGTAGCGCTGCCGCAGCCGGTCGGAGAACTGCATGGGGCCCAGCAGAAGGGCGCAGGCCCCCGCCAGCCCGTGCGGCAGCAGCCACCACCGGAAGGGCTGGTAGTGCGCCCACACCGGGTCTTTGGGGTGAATGAGAAAACTTTCGTTGTGGCGGAGAACATACGCCATCATCAAGGCGATGAAGGCGAAGAGCAGGTATTTGGGCCGCAGCCAGGAGACACCCTGCAGTGCGGCGGGCGCAGTCGACATGGATCGTCCGTCCAGAACTTGGGATTTGAACACAGGGCCGAGGGTCAAGTGCCGGCGAGTATATCCCAGGTTGGACGGGAAGCGAAGCCAATTCGCACTGCGTTCGGGTACCCCGCAGCGCTCAAGATTCTCAACCGGCGGCCTCCCATGTTTTCATTGCGGCATGGTGGTGGTTGGTGCGGCCATCGGCTTCACCTTGATGATGCCCTTGAGCGCTTTGTCGGGCGGAATCTCATTGCCCGAGCTGTCCACGTAGTGAATGTCAAACGCGCCATCCGGCAGGTCGAACATCAGCACATTGCTGATTGCGGTGAATTGGTGAATGTTCTTCGCCGGCAGGAACATGTAATCGCCTGTTTTCATCGTCTGCGGCTGGCCGTCCTTCATCTGGGCTTTGCCGGTGCCGCTGACGAGTATCAGGTTCTCGGCCGCGGTGTGCCAGTGCCAGGGCACGGTGCATCCCGCCGAGAACTTCAGCAGGAGTACGGATGGGCCTTGGCTGGGATCGCCACGCTGCACTGCGATGGTCATGCACGCCGGCAGTCCCGGCATGGTGGCAAACTTGCTCGATGCCGCCGCTGCGTAGGTCATGGTGCTGGCGTCTTGCGCATACAGACAAGATGCGCAAACCAGGAGAGACAAGAGGCAAGCGAGTTTTCCGCTCACAGTCGCACCTCGAAGTTGAAAATGGAAAGCGCGCGCCAGCATAACGGAGGAACGGCCACGGGTCAACGGACATTCCGAGGGATAAAATCCAGACAATTGCCTGAGTTGAGTGAATCTGCCGCGGTAAACTTGCAGCGTGACTCTGCCTTCTTCCATTTCGCGTCGAAGTTTCCTGCAATCCGCATCGCTGGCGGCGGCCGGATTCCTGACCCGCGGAAGTTTGCCGGCGGCCGCGGCTTCTGGCAGCGCAGGCAATGTCAAGCTTGCGGAGTTCGGCTACGGCGACGTCAGCCTGGCCAGCGATCGGCACGAACAGCAACTGTTCAATACCCACGTCGGTGCTGATGGGGCTGAACGAAGACAGCCTGCTGAAACCCTTCCGCCAGATGGGCGGGATGCCGGCGCCGGGCGCGGACCTGGGCGGCTGGTACAACTATGAGCCTGATTACGACTATCGCCGCGACAGCGCGGGGCTGGCTCCGGGAGCGACCTTTGGGCAGTGGGTCTCGGCCTTGTCGCGCATGTACGCCATCGACGGCGACGAGGCGACGCGCGAAAAAGTCCGGCGCCTGAACCAGCTTTATGCCAAGGCGATCACAGGCGACTTCTTCGAGAAGAACCGCTTTCCCGCCTACTGCTACGACAAGCTGGTATGCGGGCTGATCGACGCACAGCGTTTTGCCAACGATCCTAAGGCTTTCGAAATTCTGCAACTGACGACGGATGCCGCTCTGCCCCACCTGCCCAAGACCGCTATCGATCGCGAGCAGAGCTGGCGTCCCGGTAAGGACGTTTCCTATACCTGGGACGAGTCGTACACCCTGCCGGAGAACCTTTTCCTCGCCTATCAGCGCGGTGCGGGCGCGCAGTACCGCGAGCTCGCCATCCGCTTTCTGGATGACAAGAGCTACTTCGATCCTCTGGCCGAGGGACAGAACGTGCTGGGCGGCAAACACGCCTACAGCTACGTAAACGCGCTGAGTTCGGCCATGCAGGCGTATCTCACGCTGGGCAGCGAGAAGCATCTGCGGGCGGCGCAAAACGGCTTCGCGATGCTGACCGAGCAGAGCTTCGCCACCGGAGGCTGGGGCCCGGATGAGCTGCTGCGCGCGCCGGGAAGCGGCGAAGTTGCCGCCAGCCTGGAGACAAATCACAAGAGTTTCGAGACTCCCTGCGGCTCCTATGCCCACTTCAAGCTGACGCGCTACCTGCTGCGGGTGACCGGCGATGCGCGCTACGGCGACAGCATGGAGCGCGTGATGTACAACACCGTGCTGGGCGCCAAACCGCTGCAGCCGGATGGCCGCGCGTTCTACTACTCGGATTACAACTTCCACGGGAGTAAGGGGTATTCGCCGCACCGCTGGCCGTGCTGCTCGGGCACGCTGCCGCAGGTGGCCGCCGACTATCGCATCAACACCTACTTCCGCGACGCGGGAGGAATCTACATTAATCTCTACATTCCCTCGACGGTTCGCTGGGAGGCACGATCGGCGCGCGGCTCAGGAGGGGAAGTCGAACTGACCCAGCGCGGGGAATATCCATTCGATAGCCGGGTGCAGTTTGCGTTGAGGCTATTGCAGCCCTCGTCGTTCGCCATCAACCTGCGTATTCCGGCGTGGGCGAAGGGCGCATCCATCAACGTGAACGGAAAGCGTATTCCCGATGTCGCGTGGCCTGGAAGGTTCGCAAGAGTCGAACGAATCTGGAAATCAGGCGACCGCCTGGAACTGGACTTGCCGCTCGCCCGGCAACTCGAGCCGATCGACGCGAAGCATCTCGACACGGTGGCATTGATGAACGGCCCGCTGGTGCTGTTTGCCATGGGCGAGCAGGCGGGGGCGGTCACGCGCGCGCAGTTGCTGGCCGCGCAGAAGACCGCCGCGCAGCAGTGGCAGATTCAGACTGCGAAGGGGCCGGTGCAGCTACTGCCCTTCACCGCAATCGACGAAGGGCCGTACACCACGTACTTGCGCGTGAGCTAAAACGGAAAGGAAACTGCTTCATGGCCCAAGCGAAGGCAAAGGCCCAAGGCTCCCCGGTGCTCGATCCCGACGTGGACGTTGCCATCGGCGATGAGCAAGGCCGGGGGCCCAAAGGCCCGCGCATTCGTTGCCCGCTTTGCGCATGGACTCCGCGCCAGGAAGACCGCTGGCGCTGCATGTGCGGCCACATCTGGAACACCTTCGACACCGGAGGCATCTGCCCAGCGTGCCTGTACCAGTGGAAAGTGACCGCCTGCCTCGCCTGCCTGAAATGGTCGCCGCACTCGGATTGGTACGAGCGGTAGGCGGTTTCGTCCTTGGTGCAAAGGTCAAGGGTGCAGGTGTGAGGTCGCAATCTAAAGGTGCGACCCTGCAAAACATTTTCTGCAAGCCGTGAAGCTGTGTTCCACCGTTTGCGCTACGGCCAGTTGATCTCGGCGAGCAGCACGGTCACGTGGGCGATGGCGGCGTTGTCGGTGCCCGTGCCCTCGGGAGTTTTGGCCTTGACGCTGACCTGCGCGGGGGTGACGCCCAGCAATTGCGCGACATTTTCACGAATGGCCTGCGCGTGGGGAACGATCTTGGGCGCGGCGAGGATGAGCGTGCTGTCGACGTTGCCGACTTCGTATCCGGCGTTGGCCACGTGCTTCATGGCTTCGCGCAGGAACACCGCGGAGTCAGCGCCCTTCCATTTGGGATCGCTGGGCGGGAAGTAGGTTCCGATATCGCCGGCGGCAACGGCGCCGAGCAGCGCATCGGTGAGCGCGTGCAGCAGGACGTCTCCATCGGAGTGTCCGGCGAGGCCGCTGTGATGTGGCAACAGGACGCCGCCGATCTTCAGGGGAATGCCAGCCTGGAACTCGTGAGAGTCCCAGCCGAAGCCGATGCGCGGGGTGTAGCGAACTGGATTGGTGGACACGCCTTATCCCGTCAGGCTGACCTTGCGGCGGTCTTCCAGCGAGAGGAAAAACTCGGCCAGCTCCAGGTCGGCGGGGGTCGTGATCTTTAGATTACGCGGCGATCCCATGACGACATGCACGGTCCCGCCGCTGCGCTCAATCAGCGATGCCTCGTCCGTCCCGAGGAACCCGTCGGCAGTAGCTTCGTCGAAGGCGCGCTTCAACAAACCAAAGCGAAAGCCCTGCGGCGTCTGGGCCAGCACCATGCGCTCGCGCGGCACGGTCGCAATGACCACCGCTCCGTCGGAGGTGCGATCCACCTGTTTAACGGTATCGACCGCGGGCACTCCGGCGATGGCGGCACCGTACTTCTTCACTGCCTCGATCACGCCCACAATCGTTTCGTTATCGACGAACGGCCGTACCGCGTCGTGGACCAGCACGATGTCGTCCGCTTCCGCCGTGATCGAGTTCAGCGCGTTGGCCACGGAGTTCTGGCGGTGCTCGCCGCCTTCGACCACGCGGATAGGCTTCTTGAAGCGCTCCCCGGCGATGAGGTCCAGGAACCCGGCGCTCTCGTTTTTGCGCAGGGCCACCACGATTTCGCTGACCTGGCTGCAATGCGCGAACTTGCGCAAGGTGTGCACCAGAATGGGGGTCCCCTGCAGCTCGAAAAATTGTTTGCTCTTGCGTTTGAGTCCGGCGGGCACGGCCGACATGCGGGTGCCCAGTCCTGCGGCCGGAATGATGACAATGACTTTCATAGGTTGGGCAGTGGAGTATAACCGCCGCAGAGGGCGGAATACAAATCGAGAGCCGAAAATTTACGGCGCCGGTAGTGCGAGGGGAGTTTCCGGAATCGTCGTTACTAGCACCTTCTTTCGACTCGAGGAAGCGAGACGCCAGCTTCCCCGGCGACTACTCCGCCTTCGGCGCTTCCGGGACGACGGCGGGCTGCGGGCCGGACTTGCGCAGGTCGGGCGCGGCAACCGGGCGTGGTTCAACGCGGACGAGGCGTCAGGTTCATGGCACGCTCGTCGAACTTGCCGAAGATCATCTTGCCCGCAGTAGTCTGCAGCACCGACGTGACCGAGATATCGACGTTTTTGCCGATCATCTTACGGGCGTTGTCCACCACCACCATGGTTCCGTCGTCGAGATAGGCGACGCCCTGGTTGTATTCCTTGCCTTCCTTGAGGATGAATACACGCATGATCTCGCCGGGCAACACAATCGGCTTGAGCGAGTTAGCCAGCTCGTTGATATTGAGCACCTCGACGCCCTGCAATTGCGCAACCTTATTGAGGTTGAAATCGTTGGTAACGATTTTGCCCTCGTAAAGCTTGGCCAGCTCGATCAGCTTCAGGTCGACTTCGCGCACCGCCGGGAAGTCGTCTTCGACGATCTGGATCTGCAGGGTGGCGATCTTCTGGATGCGTTGCAGGATGTCGAGGCCGCGGCGTCCGCGATTGCGCTTCATGGAATCGGCAGAGTCGGCCACCAGTTGCAGCTCACGCAGGACGAACTGCGGTATCACCAAAATGCCATCGAGAAAGCCGGTTTCCGCAATGTCGGCAATGCGGCCGTCGATGATGACGCTGGTGTCGAGGATTTTGTAGCTCTTCTTGCCTTGCTTCTCGCCGCCGAAGATGCCGCCCAGCGCGGAGAGGTTGAGCAGGTCGCCCTTGCCGGCGCCGACCACCAGGCCGATGTAGGCCATGAGCAGCATCAGGGAGATTTGCAGGAAGCTCTGGGTAGCGCCCGGTTGCAGGGTGTTGTGGAGAACCAGGCTGAAGAGGTAGGCGCCGAGGATGCCGAGGATGCTGCCGATGACGGCCCCGATCAGGCGCTTGAGGCTGACCTGGCGCAGCCGGAATTCGAACAACACCACCGCGATACCGAAAAGCGCGCCTACGGCCGCGGCAGGCCAGCGGGTGAGTCCGAAAGGCTGAAGTTCGTAGCTGGAAACTGCGGTAACAAAAACGAATATGACGCGTATAACAACCAGGTCCAAGCGACACCTCCCGGGGCCTGCTCCTGGCATCTACGGGCCGGGCTGCTGCTGAAGAGTCGCCGGAGGGTATGAAGGGATCGCCGGCGCTCACTCCCGTTCCAAAGACGCAATGGCCACATAACGATTCGCGGGTATGGTAATAAGAATGAAAGTACCCGCGCCCGCGCATACTGTTGCGGGAATATCAAAAAAAGACAGCAGCGGAAGTATAGCTCACTTTTCCGCCGCTGCGCCGGGCGCCGTTCCCGGTTTCGCATTCGTGGGACTCCCAATGGGTAGATCGGGAAAGGAATCTCGACTGCTGCGAAAAAGTACGCAGCCGCGCTAACCGCGGAAGACGCGCTGGGCAGGCGGGTAGCTGCTACCCGAACAGGCCCTGGATGGCTGCTCCCACCAGACTGACAAAGGCCCACCAGCCGAAAACCACTGCCATGGTGGTACCCAGCTTCAGCCGGGTGATGCAGGCATAGCCGATGCCGGTGAGGACGAGAATCCAAATGTTGAAGACGTCGAGCGAAGTGGCGATGGAATGGAGGAAGCCTGAGCTGGGATCGACCAGTCCGCCCAGATTGCTGGCAAGCTGATTGCGGAAGGTGAAGCCCTCGCCTCCGCCAATCACGATCACCAGCATGACCAGCAGCGTCTTGATAATCCCGGGAAGGAAGGCGTACATGCTGACCGCCATGGCCTGCTGGAACTTCACTTCCTGGCCGAAGCCGAAGTTGAAGGTCCCCATCAGCACCGCGGCCAGAATGGCGACAATGATGATGCTCAGCAGGGGTGAGCCGTAGGCGGCCCAGCGGGTAATTTTGGCGGCCAGCGCAAGCTGCGCCGTGCGCTGATCGGCGGGAAGCTGGTCGAGCTTTTCGGCCTGCTTGGGCGACTGTTGCACATCGTTCTCGGCGACCCGGGTCATGCCCACTTTCTGGTCGACCAGCGCGACCATGGCGAGGCCGACGATGGCGCCCAGCAGCCACGGCAGCCACCAACTGGCGTCGCGGCGGATGTCGGTGAAGGTCTTGCTGGGCGCGACGAAGGTGTCGATGACGCGTTCGGCTTGCGACAGCGGTTTGGTTTCGAGCGGAGCGGCAGCGGCGGAACTCATGATCCTTCTCCTGGTGGGGCGGATACCCGAGACAACGGCGGCCCGGCAAGCCTTGTCTAAGCTCGCGGCGCGATTGTAGCACTGGTCGGGTCCATGCGCCGGGGTTGGCGGATAGGAGTTCCCCGGGATCGCTCCTGCAAGCAAACGCGGTGGGGCTCCGGGCCGCCTGCGGGCGGGAAGTTGTTCCTCGGATGCCCCCGGTCAAGGTGAAGCGAAGGCACGCGGCGTATCAGAGAACCGAATTGGGAACAGTCGGAGAAATGCCAGCTTCCAAGGATTCTAGCTGCTAGTTAGGCGTGTTATTTTTAGCGAAAGAAGCCCCCTGCCGCAACGTGAGCTGAGTCAGTCCATCCTGGTTGCACCGTTGCAGAGTCTCACGTCCCGGAAGAGGCTTATTTGGGCAATACGCTCCGACAAAGAATCTTTCTGCCTGGAGGACATCATGTTGAACGATGTCATTGCGAGCGCAGAGAAATATAAGAAGCAGCTTCCTCGAGAAATCATGGCCCACAGGCTCTCGGCTGAGGGCCATCGTCGATGGAACATGCGTCTAGGGGGAGTAGCAGCAAGTTTAACGACATTGGTGGGCACTGCTGTCTTTACCGCACTGGTGAGCCGATTCGGTTTAGATCCATCAGACGGCAACCCAGCACACCCACTCGCGTTTCAAGGATTCCAGGGTCCTGGCATGAAGTGGCTTTATGGAGGGGTCCTGATTGTATCCATTGTGGCACCGGTTATAGCGACCCTGTACACGTTTCGACATGATGCAGGCGACGCCGCAGCCCATCAGGCGAGTGCGGCGGGGTACACAGGAGTGCTCACTCGGTTGACAATCTTTCTCGCAAAGTACGGCGATCATACTCTTGCGCCGGAAAAGGCCGATGAAGCTCTGCAAGCCTACGGCCAAGTTATGACGGAATATGGATCTGTACTTGAGAAAAGCATCACCTTGACGAAGAATGCCTTTAAGCACGCCGACCGGCTAATGCAGGTTGCAGAGCCGGACGGAGCGAAGGAGAAAGCGTTGAGCCGCCAATCTGTTTGGTCCTGGTTCAAGTCTGTTTGGTCCTGGTTCATGCCGAGCGCGTAATGACCCCCATTGAAGAAGCGCCCATTCTCTTATCCATCGTGTGAGTGGACTCAATTCACAGACCCGCGAAAAGCAGTAGCAACAGAGCTGAGACTGCTATCGCTGTCAGCGCGGGTTTAAACTTACACAATGCATGTCCATGCCAGCCAGCCGGTCAGCGGGACGACCTCGCGCGTCCTGCGCCTGTCGCTGATCGTCACCGCGGTATACATCGTGCTGCTGGTGGTCGCCGGTTTCAAGGCGCATAGTCTGGCGCTGCTCTCCGAAGCGGGGCACAACTTGTCCGATTTCTTCGCGCTGGTGCTGTCGTGGGGCGCGGTGTACCTGCAGTCACGCGGCCCGAATCCCACCAAAACGTTTGGCTACAACCGCGCGGGCGTACTGGCGGCGTTCATCAACGGACTGTCGCTGGTGCTGATCTCGTTCTACATCTGGTACGAAGCGTTTCGCCGTTTGCAGAACCCGGTGGACGTGCATGCCGGGGTGATGATCTGGGTGGCGGCGGCCGGCGTGGTCATGAACGGCGCGATTGCGCTGCTGCTGATGCGCGGGCATCGCGACATCAACATGCGCAGTGCCATCCTGCACGAGATTGGGGATACGCTGTCGACCGCGGCGGTGATCGCGGGCGGCGTTGCCATTGTGTTCACCGGCCAGCGCTGGATCGATCCGGCGCTGTCGATCGGCATTGGGGTGATGATCCTGTGGTCGTCCATTGGCATCATTCGCGAGAGCCTGAACATTCTGCTGGAAGGCACGCCGCGCGGCATGGAGGTGGAGCGAATCGAGCAGACCATCCGCGAAATTCCGGGGGTGAACGACGTGCACGACCTGCACGTGTGGAGCATTGGCAGCGACACCCATTCGCTCTCGTGCCACGTGAGCATCAATGACATGCGCGCCTCGGAGAGCGAGGCAATTCTGAAGCTGATTCGCGACCAGCTCGGCAGCCGCTTTCATATTCATCACACCACCATCCAGTTCGAGCACGCGATCTGCGAGGTGGCGCACGGTTGCGTGATTCCCGTCAGCCCCGAGCATGGGCACAGCCATTCGCATTAGAGGCGGCGGGCTGAAGCCCGCGATTGTGTTCGGGGCCCGCTTACGACACGCCTGAAGGCGTGCCCCTTCAAAACAAATTGCGGTCATACCTCGTCGAAGAACCTCTGGATCTGCGGCCAGTAGCGTTGAACGATGCGCTCGGTGCTGAGGTGTCCGCCACGCGCGAACAGCTTTAGTCTTGCGCCGGTGCGCCGGGCGAACCTGTCGACGGAACGCCAGGGTACGTAAGGGTCGTCCTTGGCATGGAACATCATGATTTTTGAGGGATCGATTTCGCGCAACGTGGTGCGCCGGGTTGTAGAACGTGCCGCTATAGAGCTTTTCCCAGTTCTTATCCGAGAGCCGGTACCCGTTGCCGAAGGCCTCGCGAATGTACGCGGCGTAACTTGGGTTTGAAGTTTCGGCTTTTTCGCTGCGGCGGAGGATCGACCAGTCGACCACCGGGCAGTTGGCGATCACGCGGCGGACGCGAGGATCGAGCGAGCAAAGAATGGACGCGGCTCCGCCGAAACTGCCGCCGATGACGAAGATTTCGTCGGGCGACAGTGCGAACCGCTGGCCGAAGGCGGCACTGGTCACGCCCTTGGGCAGCTCGTCGATCAGGTCAAGGATGTCTTCGTGCGGAGACCGGTCGAGAAAGACGCCGTCGCTCTCCCACGCTCCGCGATAGCGAGGGTAAAAGACCCAGTAGCCTTTCTGCGAGAGGAACTCCGCCAGCGGCTGCTTGCGCGGGAGTCCAGGCATGCCATCGCAGAGGACGATCACCTTTTGCCGTTTGCGCGGGCGCGCGGGAGGAAGAAACTCGGCGACAATTTGCTGCTTGAATCGCGTTCGGAACATAACCGGATGCTAGCAAGGGCAGGGGGTGGTGGGAAGATGAGTCTTGAATTGTCCTGGTGGAAGCGAAGCTCGGCGTGGCCGACGTATGATGATTCCATGCGTAAGAGCTGCCTTCTACTCATTTCCGCTCAGCTGGTACTTGTGTCCGCGGGTTGTCGGGCGAAGCCGGTCTCCGAAGCCCCGTCGCAGCCCGCAGTCACCTCCGCGTCGAAGGAGCCGGCCAGCCCGTGGAAGATCGATCTGCAGGTTATGCCCGACCATCCCCGCATGGTAAAGCCAGTAACGTTTACCGTGCACATTGTCGATGGCGCGGGCAAGACGGTGGACAACGCGCAGGTGAAAGGCACGCTCACCATGAAGGTCATGGACATGGGCAAGAACGAAATCACCCTTGAACCGAGGGGCAACGGCAACTACGAAGGGACGTTGAAGGAGATGGACATGTCGGGCCCGTGGGACTTTGCCATCGACGCATCGCAGGGTGGCTTTCATGCGCTAAAGAAGTTTGAGGTAGTGATTTACGAGTAGGGCAGGAAGCCGACGCCGGCCGCGGCAAGCATCCGCGATTCGTCACCCCCATCACAGAACAACCTCGAATGTTCATGGCTCGATGAGCGGCAGGGCCGAGGCCAGTTGCAGGTCGATCATCAGTTGCACGCGCCGGTCGAGCTGGTAGAACAGAGCAGTTTTGCGGGGTGATAACACCTTGCTGAAGAGGGGAATGTACTTCGTTCTCAGGTCGGAGACGGAACGGTCCACGTCGATCCACCGCTTGACGGCAGTTTGGGCTTGAGCGTCGGACATGCTGTTGCCATTCTGCAGGTACTGCTGGATAAGTTCATATTTTTTGCCATTCATGGTAACCAATTCCGCGATGTACTGGTCATACACCGGCCAGAACTTTTCGGCCTCTGTCGGGCTCAACGGCAGGTTCGCGGCGATGATCTGCTTTCGTTCTGATCGCAGGTTCTGGCGCAGCAACTGAATGTCCTGAGTCGTGATATTGCGGTATTCGTCCTTGGGTGGAGTACTCGCGGCGGCCGAGGAAGAGGCGTCCTGAGCCAGTGTGGAGACGGCAAAGAGCAGACAAGCGCTGAAGGTGAGGGTAGATACGAGAAGATTTCTGGGGATGCGGGACATGGTGTTCCTCCTGCGGCGTGGAGGCCATTTTCCCCCGCGCTCCGGCCAGGCACAACGGGAAATTGACGGAACTCCCTCGCGCGACTATCGCGCCGGGTGCACGCTCGCGGTAAGCTATATCGAAATCTTGCAGGTTGGAGAGCAACCATGAGCCGGGTCTTAATCATTGGTTCAGACCAGGAGGTAAGCCGCGAGATCGCCCACGAGCTAACCTCTGCCGGGGTGCCGTTGGAGTGTGCGACCGGGAATGCCGACGCCCTGCTGCGTTTGCGCACCCGGTCGTTTGGAGTGGTGATCACGCATCCCGATACAACGGTCGACGAGGACCTGGCGCTGCTGCAGGAGATGCGCGCGATCCGCCCGGGGGTGAAGACGATCGTGCTGTCGCGTGAGAGCGATGCCGACGACGTGATCGCGGCATTGCGGGCGCGGGTGTTTGCCTGCTTCACCCCGCCGTTCGAGGCCTGTGAGATCGCCAACCTCGCGGTAGGGGCTGCGTCAGACAGCCAGTGGCGTGACGATATACAAGTGCTGTCGGCGCGGCCGGGCTGGGTCTCGGTGCGGGTGAATTGCCGGATGATTACAGCCGAGCGGCTGATTACCTTCGCCAAAGAGTTGAGCGCGCAACTGCCCGAAGACACCCGGGTGGAGATGTTGCAGGCATTTCGGGAAGTGCTGTTGAACGCCATGGAACACGGGGCGGCTTTCAATTCCGAACAGGTGGTCGAAGTCACCGGAGT
The DNA here is from genome assembly GCA_963798275.1 of uncultured Acidobacteriaceae bacterium. Taxonomy (GTDB): domain Bacteria; phylum Acidobacteriota; class Terriglobia; order Terriglobales; family Acidobacteriaceae; genus CAWCTB01. Next base: position 217,593 of record CAWCTB010000009.1, on the reverse strand, counting down.
GCGAACCGAGCGCGCCATGGTGTTCTACGTGCGCGATCCGGGCGCGGGATTCAAGCGCGAGTCGCTGACCCATGCCGCCATTGCCAACCCAACCGACGATCCCGGGGCGCATATTGCGTTGCGTGAAGCCGAGGGCATGCGCCCAGGCGGCTACGGCATCCTGCTGGCCAGCGGAACGGTGGATGAGCTGATCTACAACGAAATTGGCAACGAAGTATTGCTGATTAAGTATGTTGAGGCGGCATAGGGGAAAAAGCGGGCAGTGATTTCGATTGATGGGCCGTGCTTAAGTGTTCTGAGCGACGTTGCTTCCGAACCAAAGCTGGCGACGTGCGCCCTTGCTTCTCGAAACGTTAGCCTACACGCACTCCCAACAGGTTATCCACCGCGATCTTAAGCCATCGAATGTTGTGGTGGAAGTGGTGGAACCGGGCAAACCGGATTTTGGAGTCCGCGTGCTTGATTTCGGAATTGCACTTGTGGACAGCCGCGACCACCGCGGAGCTGTCACCGCGGTAGGCGGGCCAATTGGTGGGACACTTCTCTACATGGCGCCTGAGCAAGTGGAGTCAAGCCTGTTAACCCCGGCCTGCGATATTTTTCCGCTGGGGCTCATCGCTTGGGAGATGTTGGTCGGACGGCCTGCAATGCCCGCAGAGGTTCCCAAACTTTTTCTTGAGAAGTTCAAGCCGCTCAGTAAAAGTAAAATAGACGAACTCCCTGCGGGAGTTTCCTCCGAAATGAAGGACTTTATCGAATCCAGCACACGGGTAGAGCCCGCCACCCGGCCAACTGCAACCCAAGCGCTTATGAAGTTAAGAGCGATCAGGCTCTGAAAAGTCGATCAAGGCCAGCCGAAACCACGTGAGATTACAACCCATCTCATAAATTCCTCGAGTCCCCAAAGCCCAATTCTGACCGTCTCGCTCTTGTGGTTCAACCTCCGGCTTGCTCGTGACTCGAGAGCAACGCGGTAGTGTTGAGCTTGTACGAAGCTCAAATGAGTGCATTGGCGATTTTGAGTCAACCGAGGAAGCGTTCTGTTGTCCCGATTTCAGAGTCCCGACCTGGGCACTTTGCATTGATACGGCTTTGCGAAATTGATTCGGGATAGCTGGTTTGCTAAGGTCGTCGTCATGTCCGAGCGTTCCACCGAGCAGATACGCGAATTGCTTGACTCCCTTTACCGCGTGGATTCGGGACGAATCCTGGCGACTCTGATCCGCTTGCTCGGTGATTTTGATCTTGCCGAGGAGGCGATGCACGAAGCCTTTGCGGCTGCGCTGAGCCTGTGGCCGAGGAGTGGAGTACCCGGCAACCCGCGACCATGGTTGATTTCGACGGCCCGATTCAAAGCCATTGATACTCTGCGTCGACGGGCAAGATTTGATGCGTCGCAAGACGAGCTCGTGCGATATCTCGAAGCGCAATGGAGTTCGGCGGAAAGGTCCAATGAAGAGGACAGCCTTGAGGATGATCGGCTGCGTCTGATTTTTACCTGCTGTCATCCATCCCTGGCGCCGGAAGCGCAGGTTGCGCTCACCTTGCGTGAGGTGTGCGGGCTGACCACCGAGGAGATAGCAAAGGCCTTCCTCATCACTCCGCGTACGCTGGCGCAGCGCATTGTGCGCGCCAAGGCAAAGATTCGAGAGACACCGATTCCGTACGAGGTGCCGACGCCGCAGGAATTGCCGGAGCGACTGGGCGCGGTGCTTCAGGTCATCTATCTCGTCTTTAACGAGGGTTATTCGGCTGCGGCGGGAGCGGAGCTAACGCGGGCCGAGCTAACCGGCGAGGCGATTCGACTGGGCCGGTTGCTGACCGAACTCCGGCCAGAGCCGGAAGTCATTGGGCTGCTTTCCCTGATGTTGCTACAGGAATCCCGTCACGCCGCGAGAACCTCTCCGACCGGAGAACTGATTTTGCTGGAGAACCAGGATCGCTCGCTCTGGAACCGGGAGCAGATCGCGGAGGGAGTGGCATTGCTGGAGAAAGCCCTGAAGTCCCGCCGCTTCGGCTCCTACACACTGCAGGCTGCGATTGCGGCCGTTCATGCGGAGGCGGAATCGGTCGCTGCGACCGACTGGCGGCAGATTGTTGCGCTTTACAACCGATTGCTACGAATTCAGCCTTCGCCGGTTGTACAGCTAAATCGTGCCGTGGCAATTGCAATGCGCGACGGTCCAGAGGCCGGTCTGAGGCATATCGACGCGGTGTTGGAACATGGCGACTTGGCAAATTATTACCTGGCGCATTCAGCCCGTGCGGATATGTACCGCAGGCTGGGCAGGACGGCTGAGGCCCGGTCCTCGTATGAGAAAGCTCTGGCGCTGACCCAACAGGAGCCGGAGCGGCAGTTCCTGCAGGAGCGGATTCGGCAGCTGAAATAGAAAAAGACTCGTCAGAAACCAATGCGGATATTAAGATGACCAGGCGCAAAGCATGGTTCTAAAACAACTGGTTGCAAACGACACCAAAGTATCGCGCGATATCCTGGTCCAATTGTTTTGCCTTTCCTCGTCAGGCTTAATCGGCCGCAGGTAGGAATACGAAAGAACAAGAATCAGCGGATGAGCACTGTTTATCGGGATTGGAGTCGTCAATGAACAGCGTACAAATCGGGCACAAGAGCTACGAGATGCCCCCGCGAGAGGGGATCAGCATCGCGCATTTTCTCACCGTTGCCGACATCGAGCGATCGGCTCGCTACTACGAAAAAGTCTTCGGCGCTCGCATTCTGAGCCTGGGTGACGGCAACGCGCCCGGGTACCTGCAGCTTGCGAATATCTGGATGATTCTGAACGTTGGAGGCGGGCCGACCCCGGATAAGCCGACCGTAACGCTCAGCGTCCCCGACCCGAATCACATCAACAGCTTTATGAATTTCCGCGTTGCGGATATTCAAGCGTGCTATGAATTATGGAAGAGTCGAGGGGCGGAGTTCATCACGGAGCCGATCCCCAAGTATGGCGAGACGCGCTGCTATATTCGCGATCCTGACGGTTATATTATCGAAGTCGGACAGAGCACCGACGTCACGTACGGTTAACGCCCGGCCGGGACGGGATGCGCATTGAAACGCCTGCGGAACTCCGCTTGGAGCCAGCTTATTGGCGCGAACGAAGGTTACTTTCTAGCGGCCAAAATCCCTACCAACCCCGGCATCACCCGCCCATCGCAGCGAAAATATCTACTAAAGCGCGGATGACGCAAAAATTTCTTCGACGATTTGTCGAATTCGGATCCGGCCGTTCGACTATATCGTGAAGGCAGGGCAAGCGGCCCGCCCGAAGAACGTAAAAGCCCAAGGAGAAAAAATCATGCCACAGTATCTGGTTGCTAACTACCTCCCCGACGACTTCGACCCGTCCACTGTAACCGAAGCGATGATCGAAGAGATCCACGCGCTCAACCGCGAAATGATTGCTGCCGGCGTGAGGAAGTTCGCCTGCGGCATTTCCCCGGCCGGCAACGCGAAGACGGTGCGGAAGCAGCCCGACGGTAAGGTGCTCGTCACCGACGGGCCGTATATCGAGACCAAGGAGCACATGGGCGGTTTCTGGATACTGGAAGCCGCCGATATGGACGAGGCACTCGCGTGGGCGCGCAAGGGTGCCATCTCCTGCGATGCGGTGGGCGAGGTGCGCGAACTTCTATTCTTCCCGGCTCCGGAACCAGGACCCGGCGGAAGCAAGTAAACAGCCCGGGCCGCCGCGACTTCGGAGCATGCGCCGTAGCGCCCGCTCGCTTTTTCGAACGAATGGGGATTGGTGAACGCCCGCCCAGTCCCCAGCTTTCCCGAAACAACATTTTCCTCGGCTGCCGATTTTTCTGTGCGCGACGGCTATAGGATGAACGATGCGGCGCGCGAGGCTGTTGACTCTGACACGCACTGGCACATAAAGGCAGGACAATCAAATGAGAAATGTAATCTTCGCCATCAACATTACCCTGGATGGCTGCTGCGATCACACCAAAGTCATTCCTGACGACGAAATACTTGAATATTTCACCGGTCTCATGCAAGAGGTTGACCTGCAAGTCTTCGGTCGCAAGACCTATCACTTGATGGTTCCTTATTGGCCAGAGGTCGCCAAGGACCAGTCCGCGTCCAAAGCGGACAAGGAATTTGCTCGAGCCTTTGAATCCGTCAACAAACTGGTTTTCTCACGATCACTCGACCACCCCGAAGATGGAAACACGAGGATTGTCCGTGGGAATCTTCGCGACGAAATACTTAAATTGAAGGAGGAACAAGGCAAGAATATTTTAGTCGGTGGAGTAGATGTTCCTTCACAAATGATAGAGCTTGGCTTGGTCGATGAGTATCGTTTTGTCGTTTCGCCAGTCATTGCAGGAGAAGGCAGACGGTTGTTGGAAGGTGTTAGCCTGCACGACAGGTTGCAACTAAAACTTGTTGACTCAAAGATTTTTAAATCAGGATGTGTTGCGCTTCGTTACTTGAAACAGTGACAGAAAAGCCTGCTACAGGTGCGCTGCTGGCTCCCACCGAGGGGAGGAGGACGAGGAGAACAACAAATGAAATACATCTGCTTGGGATACATCGAGCCAGGAAAAGTCGAAGGGATGACCGAGGACGAGCGACACGCAGTGCTCGACGAATGCTTTGAGCACAACGACCATCTGCGCGCCAACGGACATCTCGTTGCCGAAGTACCTCTTCAGCCTCCGGAGACCGCCGTGACCCTGTACTGGAAAAACGGCAAAGTCACGACGACTGACGGCCCCTATGCGGAAACCAAGGAACAGCTCGGCGGCATTCAGATCCTTGAGGCGCGAGACCTCAATCATGCCATTCAGCTTGTGTCACAGCAACCAGGGTTTAAGTATGGACTTGGGCCGATTGAGATACGGCCGATTGCGGACTTGAGCGAAATGATCAAGGAGAGCGAGCGGCGACGGCGGAAGGACACCTCGCGATGAGGGCGGCTACGCGGGAAAGAATGATCAGTCCGGAGGTTTCACTGTGTCCTCTCTCAATTCCAATGCCTTTGGGGACGGGAGCAACGCGGGCCACATTCAGACATTCGATACCAGCAAACTTCCGGCAGGAATGCAGGCGGGTATGGGTTACAACACCGCCAGTCCGGGAACTGGCAGCTATCTAACTGTCGGCATCGCTGGCCAGTGGTCGAACGGCATCTGCTGGGGTGGAACTAGCGATAACCGCGCCACCCACCGGAGAGTCGGCTATCCTGCTGCGGGCCCCGCAGGCACGCTCAGCGTCAGTACCACCAGTAAGCCGTCGGGTACGGTAGGGGTGCTTTGCTCGATGACTCTAGGTGCGTCTGGCGGGGCTCCGGCCTATACGTGGTCAATTCTCAGCGGCTCGATTGCGGCCTGCGGGCTGAGCTTGAACACCAGCACCGGGGTCGTCAGCAGCACGCCTCAGCGCCCGCAACCTGCGCGGTAGTGTTTCAGGTGCAGGACTCAGTGGCCGCGGTCCCTTCTGGTTTCGCTGGTAGCCGACAGTTTCTTCCCGAGCCCGCGGCAATGGTGTTAGCTGCTGACGACCCAATGAGACTTTTTCCCTCGTTGGATCGTCATTAGCTCGAAGCTCAAGACTCGAAACTTGAAACTTGAAACTCGAAACTCGAAACTTCAGACTGTCTTCCATGGAGGCCCCCATGACCCGTTCTGCCGCCGCCCTTGTGTTAGTTCTTCTGCTTATGACATTTTTGGCCGCATGCGCGCCCGGTCCCAACCACCTCAAGGGCACACCCGGCGAGCACAGCGGGGTGGCAGGGTTCTGGCGCGGGGTCTGGCAGGGGTTCATCGCCCCCTTTGTCTTCGTTGTCTCCCTCTTCAAAAGCGATCTGAACATCTACGAGGTGCACAACAACGGAGCCTGGTACAACTTCGGCTATCTGTTCGGGCTGGCCTGCTTCTTTGGAGGCGGCGGCAACCGGGCAGCCGCGCGGCGCCATTGAAGCCCATTCCTCTGCTGGCTGACAGTTGACCTGGGTGCCATCCTAGCCGGGCGCGGGGTGCCAGGCCTCCAGCGCACAGCGCCTGCGGGTGTTCAGGAGAAGAGTGCCGTCCCTCCGGGACTCGGGTCGATCTCGCACGTGACCCAGCATTCCGCCTTCGGCTGCATGCTGGGCTAAAACTATTCCGCCCCTGCGGGGCTGGTTTCTGTGGCGAACTGTTCCACTGTCGCACACCGAGCCGCGTTCCACACAGGCAAACTCTGAAGCGCTGGCCAAAAGGTCTTCCCCCCGCGCTGCGGCTGGCGCGCGTTCAGTTCTACCGTAGAGAATCAGCCGTGAGTTTCGTTACCGGCTGTAAAGGGGCGAGCTAGGATCTGCCGCCTGCGGGTTGGGGCGAGCGGTTCGATACTTCTAGCCCGGCCAATGGCAACGGCAAGTCTCTTGCATCACCGGCGTACGCCCCCGGGGAAGAATCACGTTAAGCCTGACTGAATAATTTTGTTTATCGCATGTCGATTTCGCATGTCGCTGTTCGTCGTCTAGGCAGAGCGAAGAAACAGACGGTGCGGAAGCGCCGGGTTGTCGAGCTCAAGTGCAAATGTCAGGAGCCAAGCGATGAAAGCGACCCTCATCTCAGCGCACTTTATGCTGGCGGTACTCAGCATCGCTGGGTTGATCGCGTCGTTCGCAGTGCCGGTTGGTCATGCCGCAGTCGCGAAGCGGGGGAACCGCGCCATCATCATCGATGCCGCAGGTTCCGCCAGCGGCGGTTCCGTGACACTGAACGATGCCAGAAGGCGGAATCGGCAGGCGCTTCTGGCGGAAGCGAAAAAGCTGGACCTCAACTCCCCAAGCTGGCGTCCCGACGACCTGCGGGCCATCCGGGCCCTGGTGCAACTCATGATTGCAGGCAATGACGAGGAACACGCGACGAAAATCTCTGCACGCGGGGACACTGGAAAATCTTGTGCGCCACCACCGCTGCATTAAACCAGGGGGTGTTTGCGGGAAGCCAGCGCTGTAGAGCTAGTCCCAGTTTTTCAGCTTGGGCCAGGCTTCCGACAGCGACGTAAAATGCTTGGGGCCTCGGCACAGCAGCACGGGCCGGTTCTCCCAGGGAGGGGCGTAGGGGTTGTGCAGCTCGGCAATCACAGTCACCTCATTGAACCAGTGGCTCGCGCCGTCGGCGGTTTCTCCCAGCACGATCACGGTTTGCCCAGTGTAATTGCGCGGTCCCCATAGCCAATAGCTCTGGTGTCCGCCGATGGCTTTGGGGAGTCCATATTTCGGACCGATCAGATCGATTGCGCCGGCGGCCGCGAAATCATTGGCGAAGATGGCCACATCGGCGCGTTCTGCCGGGGGCACGCTGTAATAGGCCTGGGCCACGGCCTTGACCATCTCCTCCCATCCGAAGCACCAGGAATAGTAGTGAGGCATGGGTTCGGCCAGCATGCTCTTTTCGTCGGGCTGAATGTTGAAGGGCAGCTTGGCCTGGTAGCGGAGATAGTTCTGCGGCGATAGCACCGGGGCGAACAAGGGCAGGAACATGAGCGTGCCGAGAAGAACCAAGGCAAAGCTTGCGGGCTTGATCCACGCGCGACTGCGCCGCGAGCAGAAGTGCTCGATGGCGATCGCTCCTCCGGCGAGGACGATGGGATAGACCGGAGTGGCATAGTAGTCCTTGCCGTGCGCCACAATGAAGACGACTAGTACGGTGACGAAGGCCCAGCCGAGCACGCGAAAGGGCTTGCCGTCGCGCCAGAAGAAGAAATACAGGGCTCCCAGAAACCACACGGGAAAGGTAACGGGAGTCATGAGGAAGATCTGCGCCTTGATGTAGCCGAGCGGGGTGAAGGGAAGGTCGCGTCCGCTGGCGCGGATGTTGCGCATCAGCTCAAGGAACGGCCAGTGGTGCTGGATATTCCAGAGCAGGTTGGGCAGGAAGATGGCAAACGCGACGAGGCCGGCGAGCCAAATCCACTTGTGGGCGAAGGCCTTGCGCTCGGGGGTGAGCAGCAGGCCCACCACGACGGCGAAGCCGAATACGGCCATCGAATACTTGTTCTCCATGCCAATGCCGGCGAGCAGGCCGAACCACAGCCAGAGCTTCTGATTGCCGGTCTTGACGATGCGGATGACGACGTAGGCGCAGCCCATCCAGAGTAGCGGCTCGAAGGCGCCCATGGTGTAGAGATGATCGAGGATGAGATAGACGCCGGCGCAGGCCGCACACAAGGCCGCGAGCGCTTGCGCGAAACGTCCGCCGCCGAGCTCGCGCGTGGTGCGACCGGTGAGCCAGACCAGCACGAGGCCGGCAATGGCGGGCACCAGGTGGACGGCGAAGACCGAGGTTCCGAACACGTGCCGCGTAAACCAAGTGGCCAGAGCGATGAGGGGAGGCTGGTCGACGTATCCCCAGGCGAGGTGCTCGCCGCAGGCCATGTGGTACATCTCGTCGCCAAAGTAACCGTAGCGGTTGGCAGTCAGCAGATGCAGCAGCGTCACCGCGCCGGCAATGTACCAGACGAAGGCAGGGCCGGTGGCGAACCAGGATGGTTGTTTTATTTGCGGATGAGAGCTCAACGTAGCAGCGGTCATAAATGCTTCTCTGGGGAAGGAGTCTGCCCCGAGAATGGTACTCGTTATGCGCGGGAAGCGCTGTGACGCGGCGGGCGGTCAGATGTTTGCGACGAGTTTGTAGTGGGACGCGCTGGGTTCGACAATTCGCCGCTTGCCGTGCCCGGGATTTGCCTCGTACCTGGTTCGCAACAGACCGAACGACTCCAGCAGATCGACATCGCGGCTCACGGCGCGGGCGTCGCGCTTGAGGCCGCAGGCGAGTTCCGAAACCGAGGCAGAACGTTTCTTCGCCACGCTAAGGAGGCGAACACGCTCTGAAGAGAGGACGCGCAACAGTTCGCCGGCATCCTCGAAGGTGACGACAATCTCGGGTGCGATCGGTTCCCCGCGATCGAGCTTGCGGGCGCGCTCGCGAGCGCGTTCGAAAAAGCCCTTCACACCGTCGTTGGTTACGCTGCCTTTAACCGCTCTGCGCATCTTCCTGTCTCCACAAGGCTTCAACTTCTCTCTGGAATCGGTCAACCAGTTCCCGGTAGCTGGAGAACTCGAATGCCCGGACCGTCCCCATAAAGTGACGATGATGGTGACCATGACTGTTGTCGTACCCGAGCACGCGGCCATGATCTTGACTGCATATCCGGGGATCGACGTAGGCGAGACTGTACTTCACGACCTCATCCCCATCACACCAGACTTCTTCTTTGAGAACAGCGCCACGCCGCCTGCCTCCAAGATGGCAGGTATCGTCAACGATCTTTTGCGGTTTGGAAGTCTTCCGAGCCTTCTTCCTGGCCACATACAAGATTTTAGCACAGCTAGGATATTAGGAATCCGTCCTGCATCCGCGTGCGCCGGACCGAGTTTCGTTTAGCCCTCCACGCAAACCCGCACCATCCTCTTCCCTGCGCGCAGGGTGAATTCGGAGCCGAGTTTTACCGAAGCGACGAGGTCGGTCTTGAGTTCGCCGTCGAGCTTCACGGCGTTCTGCTTGAGCTTGCGCAGGCCGTCGGTAACGGAGGTGGCGAGTCCGGTGCGGGCGAGCAGTTTGTCGAGCTTCACCTGGACGATTCCGTTCGCGGTTGATGCGGCGTTGGGGGCGGCAACCTCGGCAAAGTGCACACTGATGAGCGGCAGGTCTTCCGGAGCCTCATCCTTTTGGAACATGCGGGACCAGTCCTGCGCGGCCTGCTGGGCGGCGGCGAGCGAGTGGAAGTCGGCGATGATGCGCTGGGCAAGGTTTTGCTTGAGCTTCATGGGGTGAGCCTCGCCCCTGGCCACTGCCTGCTTGAGCTCGTCGATCTCGCGCGAGCTCACGTCGGTGAGCAGTTCGTAGTAACGCCACATCAACTCGTCGGAGATGGACATGACCTTGCCGAACATTTCCTGCGGCGGCTCGGTGATGCCGATGTAGTTGCCGTAGGACTTCGACATTTTCTGCACGCCGTCGGTGCCTTCCAGCAGCGGCATGGTGAGGACGATCTGCGGCGGCTGGTGGTAGTCGCGCTGCAGTTGGCGGCCCATGAGCAGGTTGAATTTCTGGTCGGTGCCGCCGAGCTCGACGTCGGCCTCGAGCGCCACCGAGTCGTAACCCTGCGCGATGGGATAGAGCAGCTCGTGCATGGCGATGGGCTTCTCTTCGACGAAGCGCTTGTGGAAGTCTTCGCGCTCGAGCATCTGCGAGACGGTGAACTTGGCGGCCAGGCGGATGAAGCCTTCGAAGCCGAGCTTGCCCAGCCAGTCGCTGTTGAAGCGGACTTCGGTCTTGTCGCGGTCGAGGATCTTGAAGACCTGCGCCTTGTAGGTTTCGGCGTTGGCGTCGATCTGCTCGCGGGTGAGCGGCGGGCGCGTGGTGGAGCGGCCCGAGGGATCGCCGATGAGGCCGGTGAAGTCGCCGATGAGAAAGATGACGGTGTGGCCCATGTCCTGAAAGTGCTTGAGCTTGCGCATGAGCACGGTGTGGCCGAGATGGAGGTCGGGAGCAGTGGGGTCGAAGCCGGCCTTCACCCGCATCGGCTTGCCGGAGGCCAGCGATTGCTCGATGCGCTCGCGCAGATCGCTCTCGCGGATGATTTCGGCGGCGCCCTTGCGCAGGTAGGCCAGTTGCTCGTCGACGGGCGGGAATGAGGACATAGAACTTGATTATAGAAAACGGCGATGGATTCGGCGTTGATAGCTGTCAGCCATCAGCCGTCAGCCAGGGGCTACCAGCCACCAGCTGCCAGCTACCGGCCAGAAATGTGGAGGAAGGTGTTGGGTTTCAGGTATCAGGTGTCGGGTATCCATCGTCGGGCGAGAGCTAAAGCGAAGGACGGACAGGCAAAGAGCCTCGGTGCATGGCACAATCGAGGTATGTTCGTGCGCAAAATCCGAGTGGAGTACGAAGAGGGAGGGCAGCGGAAGGCGTGTCCGCTGAAGTGGCTGGACAGCTTCAGCATGCGCAACTTCACCAACGACCAGGTGTTCGACGATACGATTCCGGCGGGCGACGGCCTGATGGAGATTGGCAATCGCGTGCCCTTGGAGCGGCTGCAAGCGTCGATGGAAGACTGGTTCCGCAGGAAGAGCTACCTGCCGGCGGGAGCGAAGATAGTGGTTAGTGAATAGTGGATAGTGGATAGTTTCGAGTTTCAAGTTTCGAGTTGCAAGTTTCGAGCAAGAACGGGTTGTCGGCGAGAGGCGAGCAATCGCTCGCTCCTGCACCCAAGGGAGCGCAAGGCGGCGCTTTTGATGACGGGGTCTCTAGCGGCGGCCGATGACTGAACTGGAGACTTGAAAGTCGAACTAGGAACTGACAACTTCTTCCATGGCTACCACGAATCGTTTTTGTCACTATCGCGTTGGTTCTTTTTGCTGCGGCGATGTGGGCCTATCACCACGACGAGAAGTTGCGGCAGAACGCGATGCTGGTGAACCTGGGCGATCCCAACGAAGTGGTGCGCGAGATCATGGGCGATCCTTCGAGCGAAGGAGAGTGCGGTGCGGTGACGCTGGCTCCGCAACGCTGCGCGACCGAGTATGTTTACCGCTACTACTATTCGATCTTCCGTTCGCAGTACGAAGTGGTGTGGTTCGACAACGCGGGCAAGGTATTGGGCGAGCAGCACGTGCAGAGACCGTGAGAGTAGTGGGCAGTTGCCAGTAGTCAGAAAGCAGTTGATCGTCATCTTTTCGCCGGCTCGCTCACAGCTTTTCCCATCGTGTGGCTGAAGGTTTAGAGCGGGCCGCGGAAGAGTCCGATTCTTCAGAGCCGAGGAGTGTGTGTGAACCCCTGCCGTCCCCACGGGACTCGGTTCCTCTTCCCACTCTACCCAGCACTCCGCCTACGGCTGCGTGCTGGGCTAAACTCTGTCGCCCGTTCGGGCCGGTTCTACGCTGGTTGACCGCGGTTGCAATCCTGACGCCTGAGTGTCTCGCCAAGCCTGGTTCTAACACACACCCTGAAGAGCGTGCATGAGACATTCTGTCCCCTGTACTGTCAAAGCAGCGGGATGTGGGGAGCGGCGTCGCGCGGCACGTCGCCGGTAAGCCGGGGATCGTCGGCAATCTCGATGGCCCGCTTGTAGGGCACAAAGCCAGCCTTGAGGTAAAAGGCAAGCGCACCGGGATGATCGGACGTACAGGTATGCAGCCAGATGCGCTGCGGGTTGTACTCCCACGCCAGCGGGAGGCAGTGTTCGAGCAAGGCACGTCCCGCACCCTTGCCGATGAGTGCGGGAGTCACCCCGAAGAATGACAGCTCTATGTCAGGGAATTGGCGGCGGTCGAGTTCCAGAAGCCCGCCGTCCACGCCAGCATGTGTCAGCACGAAGACATCAACCTCGGGATGGTGGAGAACGGCGCGAAGTTCGTCGTCGGACAGGCGCAGGCGGCTGAACCAGAGCCAGGGCTCCCCGATAGCTCGATAGAGCCGGCGATACCAGTCGAGCTCGGGCTGCAGGACGCGGCGGATGTCGAATCTTGAATCTGGGGGATCGGTTGGCGGCTCCGGACGTGCGCATTTCGAGATACGTAACCACGGCAGCGAGCTTTCCGGGCGGCAGGTCGGTGTATCCGTTGTGCATGGGATGAGGTGAGTATAAAGGGTGGCTGGGTGAGGAGGTAATGCAGCCGGCAAAGCGAACCGAGTCAGATTGCGACGGCGGATGGTTGGAAAGGCGCAGCCGAAGCTGCGCCCATCTGGTATTGCGACTGACTCGTCCTGGACTACTTCGCCACCACCGGCCGTGGTCCTGCCTCTTTGATCTCGCGTGGGGCGTCGAACTGTTCGAAGTTCTTCTCGAAGCGAGCTGACAGCTCGGCGGCCGACTTGTCGTAGGCGGCTTTATCCTTCCAGGAGTTGCGCGGGTTGAGCAACTCGGACGGAACTTCGGGCACTGACTTCGGAATGCTCAGCCCAAACGACGGCTCGATTTCAAACTCGACATTGGCCAGCCTGCCTTCGACCAGCGCGTTGACCATGGCGCGGGTGTAGGGCAGGCTCATGCGCTTGCCCACGCCGTAGGGTCCGCCCTGCCATCCGGTGTTGACCAGCCAGCATTGCGCATTGTGTTCGCGCAGGCGGCCGCCCAGCATCTCGGCATAGACCTTGGGCGGCAGCGGCATGAAGGGCGCGCCGAAGCAGGTAGAAAAGGTCGCTTGCGGCTCGGTGACTCCAGCTTCGGTTCCCGCAACTTTCGCGGTGTAACCCGACATGAAGTGGAACATGGCCTGCTCGGGGGTGAGCTTCGAGACCGGCGGCAGAACGCCGAACGCATCGGCAGTCAGGAAGACCACGTTCTTGGGATGTCCGCCAAAGCCGGGGATGACGGCATTGTCGATGTGCTCGACGGGATACGCAGCGCGCGTGTTCTCGGTCTTGCTCTCATCGTCATAGTCGGGCACGCGGGTGACGGGATCGAGCACCACGTTCTCCAATACCGAACCAAATCCCAGGGCGTTCCAAATCTGGGGCTCGTTCTGCTCGGAGAGGCGAATGCATTTGGCATAGCAGCCGCCTTCGAAGTTGAAGACGCCGGTGGCGCTCCAGCCGTGCTCGTCGTCGCCGATCAGGCGGCGAGTCGGATCGGCGGAGAGCGTCGTCTTGCCGGTGCCGGAGAGTCCGAAGAACAGAGCGGTGACGTCGTCTTCGCCGATGTTGGCCGAGCAGTGCATGGGGAAGACGTTGCGCTGCGGCAGCAGGAAGTTCATCACCCCGAAGATGGACTTCTTCATTTCCCCCGCGTACTGGGTGCCGCCGATGATAACCAGCTTGCGGGTGAAGTTGACGATGACGAAGACTTCCGAATTGGTGCCGTCACGCTTGGGATCGGCGAGAAACGTGGGCGCGCTAACGATGGTGAACTCGGGCTCGTGGCGCTTCAACTCGTCGAGCGTGGGCCGGATGAAGAGCTGGCGAACGAACAGGTTGTGCCAGGCGACCTCGTTGATCACGCGGATGGGCAACTGGTACTTGGGATCGGCCCCGCAGAACAGGTCCTGCACGAACAGCTCTTTGCTCTTTCAGGTAGTCGACCACTCGGTCGTAAAGGGCGTCGAATTTCTCGGAGGAGAACGGCTGGTTAGCGGAGCCCCAGGCGACCCTGCCGGCGGTGATAGAGTCTTTGACGGTGAACTTGTCTTTGGGCGAGCGGCCAGTGCGCTTGCCGGTGTCGGACACCAGCGATCCACGCGAAGCCAGCACGCCTTCGCCGCGACGCAATGCGGCCTCGACCAGCAGTGCGGGGGTGAGGTTGTGGTGAACGTTAGGCTGATCCAGCAAATGGCCCAGCTCGGGGGCTTGCACGGTAGAGGACATATGAGGACTCCTTATAAGAACTGCAAACTCTTGACGGGCGGAAGAGGACGAGAGATGCAGGGAGGCCGTGTGAGAACTGGGCGGAACTCTCAGACGTGCGAAAAATAAAAGGCCCGACGACTTGTGTTATCGGGTGACTGCGGGCTGATTCGCTTCCTCCATGACAGCGTTCAGGTGATCTAACGTTTCCTGTACCGTCAAGCTATACATTTCCCTTCCATTATCTTCTCCCGACTCGATGGCCCACTTCAGAAAATGGCCGGCGATCTGAACCGCCAGGGGATCCGAGATAACCTTGCCGGTGCGCAGGTTGTACTCCACCCACGCGGGATGCGGCAGGGCGATCCAGACCGGCCGCTCGTCGACCAGGAACTTGATGTCGACGGCATCGGCATGGCGGGTGGCAATGGCGACAATCAGCGCCTGATATTGGCAATGAACGGACTTGCCGGTCCAGCGATCTACCGCCTGGAAGTCGTCATACATAACCGAAAATCATATCTGACGGCGTAGGGAGGCGGCAATGCAGAACGAAACGGCGCACAACAACCCTTTTCAGGCCTGCTGGCGGGCCTCGTCGAGGGTGACCTTCACGTCCATCTTGCGCTTGCCGCGGAAGATGGTGAGGGTGACGGTGTCGCCGGCGCGGTGCTTGTTCATCTCGTGGGAAAGGTCCTGCTGATCGCTGACCGGCTCGCCGTCGATGGCAACGATGAGGTCGCCGCCGATCATCACCGGGATGTTGCCGATATAGGCGCGCTCATTGCCGCCGCGAAGCCCCGCGCGCTGCGCCGATCCGCCGGGAATGACCTGCACGATGAGGATGCCGTAGTCGGAAGGCAGGCCCATCTCCTGCGCCAGCTCGGGGCCGATGGGCAGGGTGCGGATGCCGAGCGACGGACGGCGCACCCGCCCCAGAGTGACCAGGTCGCTGATGACGGCCTTGGCCGTGTTGATGGGGATGGCGAAGCCGATGCCGGCGCTCTGGTTGGAGCCGCCGGTGGCGATCATGCTGTTGATGCCGATGACTTCGGCGCGGGAGTTGAGCAGCGGGCCTCCGGAGTTGCCGGGGTTGATGGCGGCGTCGGTCTGGATAGCTTCGTCGATGTAGGCGCCCTCGGGATTGCGGATGGGCCGCATCGAGCTGATGATGCCGCGGGTCATGGTGCCGGTGAGGCCGAAGGGATTGCCGATGGCGAACACCTTCTGCCCGACCTGCAGGTCTTTGGAATCGCCGAGCACGGCGGGAACGAGTCCGGGCGCCTTGATCTGAATAACCGCGAGATCGTGGGACTGGTCGAGGCCGATCACCTGCGCGCGGTACTTCTTCTTGTTGTGCAGCGTGACGTCGACCTGGCGCGCGTTTTCGACCACGTGGTAGTTGGTGAGGATGTGTCCGTCCTTGTCGATGATGAAGCCGGAGCCCTGGCCCTGCTGCGGCACCGGTCCCCAGAAGAAGTCCATGGCGACCGCAGTCGAGGTGATATTGACGACGGAAGGAATTCCCTTTTTGTAGACCTCGATGTTGATCTGCTCTTCGGCGTCGAAGGTCTGAGGGGCGGCGGCTTCGGTCAGTTCGACCTTGGCCGGTTGCGCGATCCAGTCGGGACCCGAATCGTGGTGGTGGGTGGTGTAATAGTAAAAACCTGCTGCCAGGAGAGCGCCGATAAGAAGAGGACGAACCAGTTTCATGATGTTATTAGAACGACCGTAGAATTCCGCAAGAGTTAGACGTTTTCCTAGTGTAAGTGTACCGAATTGGCGGCAACCCCGTCAGCGAGGGCGGATGGGAGCAGATTTGGTCAGTTCGATCCAGATGCGGTCTACCTGTTTTTCAGCTTCCGCAAGCGAGCCGGAGTTTTCGATCACGTAGTCGGCGTGGCTGGCTTTTTCTGTGTCGGACATCTGAGCCTTGCTGCGACGTTCGACCTCAGCACGAGCAGTGTCGAGGGAAATGCCAGCGCGTTGGGCATAGCGTGCGATCTTCTGTTCCCAACTGCAAGTCACCACTATCACCTTGTCGAAGTCCTTGGCGGCTCCGGCTTCGATCAGCAGGGCGGCTTCCACCACGGCGATGCCGTTGGGATCCTGCCGAGCCATGTCGTCCATCCAGCGATTCTGCGCCGCGACGACTGCCGGGTGAACGATGGCGTTCAGTTCGCCGATGCGCGCGGGGAAGGCGGCATTGGCCAACTTCGCGCGGTTGATGGTGGCGTCGGGGTTGAGGATCTCGCGGCCGAAGGTGCGAACGACGGCGTCGTAGGTTTCGCCTCCGGGAGCATAGAGCTGATGGGCCAAGGTGTCGGCTTGCAGGAAGTGTGCGCCGCGGTTTTTCAGCATGGCGCCAATGGTCGACTTGCCGCAGGCCACGCCGCCGGTGAGGCCTATCCGCAGCATGAGTCGCCGTGCAAGGCCGTTTTGGATGCGGTCGGGTGCATAATCCCAACGCAGTATATATGCGCCGGGTCTGCGGCCGTAGCCGGAGATCGGAGTTTCGGGTCAGCGAACCAGTACAATGGCGCGGATGTGGGGAGACGCTATGAATCGATGCCGCTCGCTTGTTCTGCTAATTTTCCTTGGCCTATGCGCCGCCGGGATGAACGCAGAGGAACCACCGTCGTTGTCGAAGCTCACCCAGAAATACGTGCGGGTGAATTCGCCGCGGGTCGTCCTCACCCATGTGAGGGTGATTGATGGCACCGGCAAGGCGGCGGTCGACGATCAGAACGTAGTAATTGAAGCCGGGAAGATCGCGGCGGTGCAGCCGGGGGCGGATGTCGCAGCCAGCGATGGTACAACAGTGCTCGACCTGCGCGGATACACCGTGATGCCCGGCATCGTGGGCATGCACAACCACCTGTACCACATCGCGCGGCCGGACCTGCAGGCGAATGGCGACTGGGAAGCGCCCCTGCTGGTGCCGCAGATGACGTTCAGCTCGCCGCGGCTTTACCTGGCGGCTGGGGTGACCAGCATGCGTACGACCGGAAGTGTCGAGACCTACGCCGACCTGAACCTGAAGAAGATGATCGACTCTGGCCTGGTGCCGGGTCCGCACATCGACGTAACCGGGCCTTACCTGGAAGGACCGAATCCCTACCTCTTCATGCAAATGCACCAGCTCACCGGTCCCGACGACGCACGCAGGCTGGTGAACTACTGGGCCGACCAGGGGGTCACCTCGTTCAAGGCCTACATGGACATCACGCGCGAAGAACTCAAGGTCGCCATCGAAGAGGCACACAAGCGCGGACTGAAGATCACGGGCCATCTTTGCTCGGTGACGTATCCGGAGGCGGCGGCGCTGGGCATCGACGATCTGGAGCATGGGTTCTTCGTGAACACACAGCTCGATCCCGGCAAGCAGCCCGACCAGTGCCCCAAGACTGGAGGCGGTCCGACGATGGAGAAGATGGCACCTGACTCAGCCGAGGCTAAGGACCTGATCGCGACCCTGGTCAAAGCGCACGTGGCGATCACCTCGACGCTGCCGGTCTTCGAGCACTCGGTGCCGGGACGGCCGCCGTTGCGACCCGACATGCTCGACGCGATGTCTCCGGAGGCGCGCACCGCGTTCCTCTATGCTCGTAACTTGCGCGCCGCGCGGCCGGCGGGCAATTCCGCCGAGATGTTCCAGCGCGATATGCAACTGGAACATGCCTTCGCGCAGGCCGGGGGACTTCTTCTCGCCGGTCCGGACCCAACCGGCAACGGCGGCACTCTGCCGGGATTTGGCGATCAGCGGGAAATCGAGTTGCTTGTCGAAGCGGGATTCACGCCGGTGGAAGCGATCAAAGTTGCCACGCTGAACGGCGCAACCTATATGGGCAAACAGGACCAGATTGGCTCGATCGCGCCCGGCAAGAACGCCGACCTGGTGGTGATCAAAGGCAATCCGGCAAGCAAGATTGACGATGTGGAGAAGGTCGAGATCGTCTTCAAGGATGGCGTGGGCTACGACTCGCAGAAGTTGTTCGAGTCGGTACGGGGCCGCTACGGGCAGTACTAGCGCAAATCAGCGAACAGTGTAGCCGCGATAAAAAGAGCAGAGCCGTGCCGCTAAGGGCCAGCCTAGCGGCGGAAGCCTCCACCCCGGAAGCCTCCACCACCGAATCCTCCGCCACCGGCGCGATCGGCCCAGCCGCCTCCGCCAAAGCCACCACCCCAGCCGCCCGAGTGGAAGTTGCCCCAGCGTTGCGAACCGCTGTTGCGTGCTGACGCCCAACTGTCGGCCGACGAGCGGTCAAAGCTGGACGAAGGATTGGACCAGCCACTGGCGGTGTGTTGCTGCCAGCCGCTGGCCGATCCCGGCGTGGCCTTGTAAACATTGCCATCGTGATCGGCGTACAGGTTGCCGGTGTTGGTGTTGTAGGCGAAGCCATGGCTTCCGCTGACCGACTGACCGGTGTAGGCGTTGCCGTAGGTTCCGGCTGCGCCACCGTGCACCACTCCGGTGTTCTGGTTGTAGTCCATACCATGCGCGCCGGCGGCATAGTTGCCGGTGTAGGCATTGCTCGCCGTGCGTCCGCTGGCCGCGTACCTGTTTCCGGTAGTGGGATTGTAGCCGCTGACATTCGTTCCCGAGCGATAGGTGCCGGTGTAGGCGTTGTAATTCTCGGCATGTGCCGCGACTCCGCTGTTGCCGGTCACGGGATTGTAGTAAGCGCCGCGGCCTCCCGTGCCGACGTTGCCGGTGTAGGGATTCGCCCAGGCCGCGCGGGTTCCAGCGTAGGCGGTATTGCCCCAACGGCCATAGACGTTGGCCGCGGCTGCACCACCGTAGCCGCCCCATCCCCAGGCGGGTGCTCCATAGCCCCAGCCCCAATAGCCGACAGGTCCCCACCACGGGCTGCACCAGGAGCCATATGCCATACCCATGCCGAAGCCGAGTGCCCAACCCGCGGCAGCGCTCCACGCAAAGGAGGCGCCTACTCCATACGTATAAGGTGCCGGAACCCATCCATAAGGTCCGACGTAGGGCGGGTAGTAGTACCCGGTTCCGTAAACTACCACATTGTCAGACGAGACCACCGTACCGTAGTAACCGGGAGTGTAGCCAACGTAAACCACACTCGGAGTCGAGCCGTACACCTGCACATAAGTCACGTAGTGAACTGGCGAACTTGGCGGAATGGTGTAGATCGCCGGCGGAACGGAAGTCGCCACCGCCCATGGGCCAGTGGGATTTGCCGAAAGGAACCACACGCCGTTCTGCACCGCGTAGTAGTTGCTGCCCGGGTCGTAGACGACCGGCGTGGCGGTGTTGACGGCATAGGTCAGGTTTGTGCCCTGGATCGGCTGGTAATCGGGTGCGCCGTCGTAGGTCACGGTCAGCTTGGCAGCTGCGCGCGTGATGGTAGCCGTCTGCGGGATTGAGTTGGCAATGATCGCTTCTTTGGCCTGCAGCGTTCCCGGAACGGACACCAGTACGCTGGCTTTCGGACTGTAGGAGGGAATCTTGGCGAAGTCAGCGGGCAGACTGGCGCCCGGCACGTAAGTCCAGCCTCCTCCGGTTTGCAGCGAGCTCGATTCGAACCAGCGTCCTGCGGTGAGGATGTAGTAGGTCTGGTTGGCGCCGTCGAGGAAGATATCGCTGCCTGTATTGCTCACATACTGCAGGCTGGTTCCCGGGATGGGCGCGTATTCCGGTTGGCCCTGCGTCACCAGCAGTTCGGCCGGGGACGTCATGACGTAAACGGTGGGAAGCTGGCCATCTTCTTCGGCATCTTTCAGCGACTGCTCGGGACTTCCGAGAGTCTGGTTCTCGCCGGCGGCCTGCGCCGCCTGCAGAATCCTGTCGAGATCTTTCGTGGGCTCGCGCTTGGCCGGTGAATACATCCCATCCACCCGGTCTGCTTCCATCCAGCCGTCCATCAGCGCCAGGTAATACTTGCTCTTGGAGGGATCGAACAGGATCATGGCGCGGGTGTTGATCACCTTCTGCAACTTGTCGGCCGAGGGTCGCAGCACGGGCGCGCCATCGACCAGTGCCAACACCGCCGGCGTGGTGCTGAAGATGATCTGGGGAGGGTTGTTCTGCAATGGATATTTCTTTTGCTGGTCGGCAGCGTTGGTCACTGCCAGCTCGGCTTCCAGCATGTCGAGAGGAACGGTCTGCAGTGCAGGCAGATCGCTGACGAAGGCCTTGGTATAGGCGTAGCCGTTGTTCGGGACGGTCGGGAAGCTCTGCTTGGTAACGTTGAAGTTCAGTACCGTGACTACGCGGTTCACCTTGTCGACTTCGGTTTGCGCGGTAAACCAGATAACGCCGTAGTCAAGGGCCTGCTTACCGGACGTCTGTACCTTGACGGCCGAACGGGCGCTGAGCTGATGGCCATTCCAGCTTTCGATCTGGGGCTGGTAAATGGAGACGGTTGCTCCCTGGAAGGGGATTACGCGCGGCCACGGGTCGTCGGGTGAGGGCGGGGGCGGTGCGGGCTTGGCCGTGGTTTGCGCCGTGGGAGTGGCCGGGGTTTGCGCAACCGCCAGGATGGGCGAACCCAATCCGACGCTGAAAACAAGAAGATACGCGATGAGTCGTTCGAAGATGGCTTTCATGATTGGCCTAACCTTCATTAATGTTCATTCGAAGTGGAACTTGGAATCTGTGGGTAGGTTGACGAACACGTGCACGAAACGTTCCATGGTCTTCGCGAGGTGGAATCACGCCGTATGAGGGGCAACTTCCGAGCGCGTCCAGAATAGCACCCGGATGAAAGATTGAGATGCTGCCAAATCTTGCAGATATCCACTTGTATTTTTCCAGCCCGACAATGGGGTGGGGCAGTTTGGGCTTGCGGCCCAGATAGATCCCAGGACAGCTCGTTTCTGCACCTGCCGCTCGACACCTTTACTTTCCGGCCTCGAAATGCCGTGACTCGCCGAGCACCGGAGCGGAATCGCCGTTTTCCGGGGCCGCCGGCGCGGCGTGCCACTTGGAACGCGGCACCACCACGGCACCTTGAGGCTGCAGGACAAAGTGGGGCGACAGGATCTGCACGCCGTATTCGTTGAAGGCGTCTTGAATGTTGCCGTGCAGTTCGGAAAGCGTCTCGATGCGCAGCTTCTCGTCTTGGAGGCGCGCGATCAGGGTGTACTCGACATAGAAATCGGACAAAGCGCGCTGCAACACGTAGGGCTCGGGATGACGACGAACGTTGCCTGTGCGTTCGGCGCCCAACAGCAGGAGCGCATGCACCTGCCGCCATGGCGCATCGTAGCCAATGGTGACGGTGCAGGTAATGGCCATGCCATTCGGGTAGCCCAGGCGCGTGAAATTCTTGGTGGAGGTTGCAACGAGAACCGAGTTGGGGATCGTCACCTCCTGCTGTTCGACGGTGCGGACCTTCGCCGCCAGCAGTCCCACCTCCAACACTTCTCCCTCGGTTTCGTTGACCAGCACCCAATCCCCGGTTTTCAGAGCCTTGGAGTAAACCACGAAAAGCCCGCTCATTACCTGGTTAATAATGCCGGTGGAACCCAGCGAGATCACCAACCCAAAAAAGACGCTGATGCCCTTGAAGGCGTCCGTGCTCGATCCCGGTATGTAGGGATAGGCCACAACCACAGCGAACACCCACGCAACGAAGGCAAAAATGCGCTCCGTGGCACGGGCCACGTCCGGATCCATCCAGGAGAGCCGGATGCTGCTGTTGGCTACTTGCTGGAAAAACGCCTTGGCCAGGCGAACGACCCAGCGGGTGATGATGAAAATCACAACACAAGCGAAGATGCCGGGTAAGGTATTGATGGCGGAGATGCCGAGGCCCTGAAGGAAGTGGAGTACGAATCCGCCCATCTGCTGTCCCCAAGGCTGGGTGTACGGGAAACGGCCCAGGGAAAACGAGAGCCAGCTATATACCGCAGAGAGCGTGAAGAGCCAGGCCAAGGCACGCAATAAGGCGTAAATGAGCCCGGCGATATGCGGCAGGAGATCGATGCCGAAGAGTCGCAGCTTCGCCGGAAAGGAGTGTTCCTTGCCGCGAAGAAAGCCGTATACGATGCGATACGCCCTCCACACCAGCCATACAAAAGCGAAGAGCAAAACGAAACCGATGAGGCTATAGAGAACTCCTCTACGTATCACGGGCCACTGGCGCTCGGTCTCGCGAGCCTGCAGCGCCTCGTCTAAAGCTGCGAGGGCGCGCTGAGAGGTGTTCGCGAGAGTATCGCCCGCTTCCTTGTCGACGTCGGCCGCGGCGATAAAGAACAGGATTCGCCCCTGGTAGGTGAGGCCGATGCCATCCTGGTCTTCCACCTTTATCGGCACCAGGATAATGTCGCTCGACCTCGCAGTGATGGGCAGTTCATTGAGCCGCTCGATGGCGCGGCTTACGCGATCTTTCGGGTCGGAACCAGCCAATTTGAAACGCAGAACCGTGATCTTTCGGTTCCAGAATTCGAGGGCGGCTTCATCGCTGGAAGGATCGTTGTTTTTGCCGGCTGACGCGGATGTGTTCACCACAGCACCCGGTGCGCTCAGAGCGGCACAAGGCGCAGCGCCCAAGGCGATCAGCAGAGAGGCAAGGAGAACGATCCGAAGGCGCGGTGTCATAAGGCTAAATCCATACCGGGCGAGCAAGGCAAGCTCCCCCCGGGTACAACCTGACCCCATTCGGCCCTCTCAGTGTGCAATGTCAGGGTCGCGCTGCGCAAGCGGCACCGCAGGTTCGTCCTTCATCACTTCCCAACCAGGGACGCGACCTTCGCGCCACGGCGCAGCTTCGCGGCCTTGACCGTGTTGCTCATCAGCATGGCGATGGTCAAGGGGCCGACGCCGCCGGGGACGGGAGTAAAGGCTCCAGCCACTTCGACCACCTTGGGATGAACGTCGCCGACCAAGGTCGATCCTTTGGCGGCGAAGTCCTGTTCGCGCCGGGCATCGCCGGCGAAGAATTCGCGGAACTGTTCGGGATCGGTGATGCGATTGATGCCGACATCGATAACGGTAGCTCCGGGCTTGACGTAGTCAGGCGTGATCATGCCGGCGCGGCCGATGGCCGCAACCAGAATGTCGGCACGGCGGCACACTCCCGGCAGATCGTGGGTCTTGGAGTGGCACACGGTCACGGTGGCGTTGGCGTTCAGCAACAGCATGGCGACGGGCTTGCCTACGATGTCGCTGCGGCCCACCACGACGGCTTCGGAGCCGGCAATCGGAATGTTGCTGCGCTTGAGAATCTCGAAGACGCCCGCGGGCGTGCAGGGCACGAGTCCGGGACGCTGGGTCGAGAGAAAGCCGACGTTCATGGGATGAAAGCCGTCGACGTCCTTAGCCGGCGACACCGCCAGCAGCACCTTCTTGGCATCGACCTGCGCGGGCAGCGGCAACTGCACCAGGATGCCGTCGATTTCATCCCGCCGGTTCAGGTCATCGACCAACGCCAGCAACTCCTCGGTAGTAACGGTATCGGGCGGCGTGTGCTTTTCGCTGTAAATGCCAAGCTGCTCGCAGGTCTTGACCTTGTTGCGGACGTAGATTTCCGATGCGGGATTGTGGCCCACCAGCACGACCGCCAGTCCGGGGCGCAGGCCGGCTTCCGCCAGTTGCCTGACCTCTGCGCCGACCTCGGCTTTGATTTGCGCCGCTATCTTGGTTCCGTCGAGAATGGTGGCCACCAGGGTTCCCCTTTCGTGTTCGCCGGCCGTCTGTCTTCCCTCTTCCTATCTTAGCGTGACGGCAGCGCTATAATCGCGCCATGCTGAGTCCTGATTTGCTGGAAGTGCTGGCTTGTCCGGTGTGCCTGAAGCCGCTGGTGGTGCGCGGGGAAGAGAGCCTGAAGTGCAACGAGTGCAAGCGGGTATACCCCATTCGCAACGGAATTCCCATCCTGTTGGAAGCGGAAGCGACCATCGAGCAGCTCTAGCTCGGCAGCGGCGCTGCTGCCGATTGCGGCCATGGGATGGTTCAGGCGCATCGGCATTGCGCTGCAGAAATTCTCCTGCCTGGCGGCAATAGTCCGCACAAGAATTTGCCGAAGTAAATGTCGAAGGCCTCGGCGATGACAAGAGCTTGGCGGCCCCCGCTCCTTCGCCGATGCTTTTCTGGCCTTCGGCATGGGCTTTGGAATCTGTCTTCCCTGTGCGATGACAAATTGTTTGCATTTCGGCCTGCAACTATTGGGGGAGTAAGGGGTTCAAATTTTCACCAATGGGCAGAGAAAGGCGGGGTGGCGAGTTTCACAGCACGATCGCTGCAACTTTCTGATAGGGTCCTCCGTCTAATTAATAAATGCCCGAGAGGGTCGGAGGTGAGCTTGTGATGGCAGAAAAGTTTTCCGTAACCGAACTAACGGCGCTGCGGAGCGAGCTGCTTCTAGGGTTCGACTCCAAAGACTGCGCCGAACTGATCCAGCTGTTCCTGATGGGCCATGGCTACGGAGTCTCGGCCGAGGCTGCCCGTAACGCCGTGAGCAAAGTCGGTATGGCGGGCAACACGTTCGAGGCTTTCCAGCGTGAACTGGAGAGCATCGCGATGGTGATGTGAGGCGCGCCGTAAACTCGGCGAATGCGGTGACAAAAATTCGCTGTAGCAATGAAAGTTGACGAGACGCGCAGAGCGCCAGAACCTGGACGTGATCGCGCGGCTCGATGCGAAAACCGAAATAAGCCCGGACAAATCGTCCGGGCTTTGGTTTTTGGTGGGGCAGGTATCAGGTTTCAGCTCAAAACGGGCCATCGCCGCCAGATCCCTGCCGTCCGCTCAAAGCAAGCCACCAGCCGTCAGTCCCCAGCCACCAGCTCAAGTTACAGGATTCCACTGGGCCAACTCTTCTTGAAACTCGAAACTATTCGCTATCCACTGCCTCACTCGTACCGGAGGCTCTCGACAGGGTCGAGTTGCGCAGCGCGAGCGGCGGGAACGGTGCCGAAGAGCACTCCCACGAGGGAGGACACTAGCACCGCGATGATGACAGACCATCCCGAAATAGGGATGCGGTAGTCAGTAAGAAAGCGAACCGAGTAGGGAAGGCCCAGTCCGATAAAGATACCGACCGTGCCCCCGCCGAGCGAAATCAACATGGCTTCGGCGAGGAACTGCGCGCGTATTTCCGAGTTGGTCGCGCCCACGGCCTTGCGAACGCCGATCTCGCGAATGCGCGAGCTGACCGTCGCTAACATGATGTTCATAATGCCGACACCACTCACTACCAGGGTCAACACCGAGATCAGCAGGAGCGCCGTGGTCAGGGCGTTGGCCGCCTTGCCGGCGACGGTCAGCAACTGGGTCAGGTTCTCGACCTTATACACGGACTCCGGGCGGTGTCTGGATTGCAGCACCTTGTGGATCTCTGCGGTGGCTCGCGGCACTTCGGCTGAATCGGCCACCGAGAAGAACAGCTGCTTCACCTCGTCTGTCGTGGTGAAGAAATGTCCCACAGTGTAAGGGATCAGAATGGTGTCGTCGGAGATCTCCGACTGCCCGAAGGTGTCGACGCGCTCCTTGAATGTGCCGATGACCACGAAAGGCAAGCCGCTGAGCTTGATCTCCTTTCCCACGGCTGCGTCCTGGGAAGCGAAAAGATGATTCGCCAGGTTCTGGGTAATGAGGGCTACCTTGTTGCGCGACTGGGTGTCGTTGTCATCGAAAAAGCGTCCGGCCAGGACATCCAGATTGCGGACCCACATGTACTGGGAGGAGACCCCAAGCACGAGCACGTCACGTTCTTTGCCGCCCGGCACCGCGATCCGGTCGTGCAGCTCGATCATGGGCGACGACGCGGTAATTCCAGGTACCTGCCGTCGCACAGCGGTGAGGTCGTCGTAGGTCAGATAATCGCTCGATTCCTCATTGCTGTAGACGGAGCCGCCTTCGTAACTGGCCACCATCATGTTGGCGCCGATCGACTGAATTTGCTGCAGGATGTACCCCTTGCCGGTGAGTCCGATGGTGACCACCAGAATCAGCGAGGCGGTGCCAATCACCATGCCCACAGCAGTCAGCAGAAAACGAACCTTGTTGGCGCGGAAGGTCTCGATGGCCACACTGACGGTCTCGCCCAGGACAAGCTTGGGGTACGGGCGGCCGCGGCTGTCGTGGATGGCCATGGGATGGGAGTCGCTAGCATGAGATTATCTGCTTCCGCTCCACGCTTCAATCCAGGCTGCCACCAGGGCCCCGACGCGACGGCGCTGCACATGCCATTGTTGAAGCCCTCGTTGCGGTGGTATCGTCGTCATATTGTTGATTTCAGTTCACCAGCCATCGGCGTCATCTTGCCTTAAGCGTCTGGCCCGCTGCTTCGTGCTGCTGGCTCTGCCGGTCACGGCCCTGGCGCAGCAGAACATTGGGGAGCTTTTCGCGACTGACGCCAGAGTCAAAGGATCGGTGATTCTCGCCGGCTCGGGCACTACTGTGCTAAGCGGTTCGCAGATCTCCGCTGGTGGGCAAACCGCGACCCTTAAGCTGGAGCGCGGGGCAGCGTGCTGGTGTGCCCAGGCACGAATCTATCGGTTACAGCCTCGCAGAGCGGGCGCCAGTTGCTCTTCAGTCTGAGCACCGGCAACCTTGAACTGAACTACCCGATCGGGGCGGCCGCTGACAGCCTGCTCACCCCCGACCTTCAGCTTCTCCTGCCCGGCCCCGGCCGTCTGCATGTGGCCGTGCGCATTACCCCCAACGGCGACACTTGCGTGCAGTCTCTGACTTCAAATGGGATGGCGCTGGTGGTTTCCGAAACCATGGGCGACGCCACCTACCAGGTAAAGTCGAATGAAGCGGTGATCTTTACTGGGGGCCACATCAGCGGCGCTTTGCCCACACGCCAGAACTGTGGATGCCCTGCGCCTCCCCCGACGCAGGTCGCCAGGGCGACCCCCCCGCCCGCACCGGCTCCCGCATCGCCGAAGCCTCAAGCCGCCGCACCTCCGCCTCCGGAAGAGCACCTGCAGGTGGACGCGCCTTTCGTCTTTCACGGCGACGACTCCATTCCCGATCTGACTGAGAATGTGGCCAGCCTGAAGTTGACGACCGACCGGCCCATGTCGCTCGAACTACAGGTCTTACCCCCTCCGGGCGAGCAGAAGTCGCCGCCCAAGGCACAGACCGCCCAAGCCGCCACAACGGCGCCGGCCCCGGAGAAGCGCAGCTTCTTTGGAAAAATTGGCGCGTTTTTTGCGTCGATCTTTCACTAGCAGGAGCAAGCCGCTGTTCGCTGTTCGCCGTGGGCCTTTCGCCGGCCGCCTCGAGCTCAGAGCCAGACTTCGGTGAAAAGGGGGCATGCGAGGCGAGAAGCTAATTGCTGGTTGCTAATTACCAACTACGCCTCTCCCCTTCTGCTAAACTTCTTGCTTCCCTTATGACAGAGGAATCTCGGTCCCGAACGTTGCTTTGGGTGTTGCTGGGTGGTGGCGGATTTTTCCTTTTCCTGGTCGCTATCTTCGCCCTGGTGTACTTCAGCATCCGCGCGCAACAGAAAGACTCGTCTAAGGGATTCGGCGACAAAATTGGGGTCGTCGATCTCGAGGGTGTGATCCTCTCGCCCAAGGAGACGGTCGAGCAGCTGCGCAAGTTTGCTGACGACAACTCGATTAAGGCCATCATCCTGCACGTCAATTCGCCGGGCGGGGGCGCGGCCGCCTCGGAGGAGGTCTTCCGGGAAGTGAAGCGCATTCGCGACGAGAAGAAGAAGCGCATCGTCTCCTCCATTGAAACCGTGGGCGCCAGCGGCGCATATTACGTTTCGGCCGGCACTAATAAAATCTTTGCCGACGAGGCCAGTATTGTTGGCTCCATCGGCGTCATTGCGGAGTGGATCAACTACGAAGAACTGCTGCAGTGGGCCAAGCTGAAGCCGGTGGTACTGAAAGCCGGTGAGTTCAAGGATGCCCCCTCCCCGATGCGCGACCTCACTCCGGCCGAGCGCGCCTACATGCAGGTCCTGATCGACGATATGCACTCGCAGTTCATTCAATCGGTGGCCGAAGGCCGACACATGAAGGAAGACGATGTACGCGCCCTGGCGAATGGCAAAGTCTGGACTGGCCAGCAGGCTGTGTCGCTGAGGTTGATCGACCAGATTGGCGACTTCCGGACGGCGGTCGAAGATACGGCGAAGTCGGTCGGCATCAAGGGCGAACCTACCCTGGTGCACCCGGAGAAAGAGCGCAAGAGCGTGCTTGATCTGCTGTTCGGTGACGTGTCCGAATACCTGCCGAGCCGGGCCAAAATGATGCAAAGTAATATCGGCTTTTATTACCTGTGGAAGTAACCTGCGGTTGCTGGTGGCGGAAGTGCAACGAAAACTTACACTTGCAAAGACAGCAGGAATTTGAGAGTATCCGGTCGAAGCCGCTCGGCTTGGCCGCACGAGTTTGGCAGGAGAGGCGAAGCAGATGACGAAGGCAGATTTGATCGACGAAGTCTCCCGGCTGGCGGAACTCACCCGCAAAGACAGCGAGGTCATCGTCGAAACCATCTTTGAGGGCGTTGTGCGCTCATTGCGTGCCGGCGACAAGATTGAAATACGGGGCTTTGGCAGCTTTCGCACCCGCCAGCGCAAACCCCGGGTGGGCCGCAATCCCAAAACCGGCGAGCGCGTCGAGGTTCCGGCCAAGAAGATTCCCTACTTCAAGCCCAGCAAAGAGCTGAAAGACATGGTCAACAGTTCGGTCGAGCCGCCCCAGGTCCAGCCTGCCACGCCCGAGGGCGGTCAAGAGGGCCACGGTTAGACGCGGTGACCGAGATTATTGCGGCTTTGCGAATGCGACCCAGCCCAGCAGTTGGGTCTTGCTCTAGGGACTTAGAGGAATCCCCTGCTAAGGTCGGATTCCGATTACCGCCATCATCCTGCCGGTCTTACCGAACTCCGCCCGATGGGAGAAGAAGCGCTTCGGGTCACAAGCAGTACAGTCGTCGACGACACTGATGTGATCGCTGCTGACTCCAGCATCCTGCAATTGCCGCTGGTTCGCCGCGACCAGGTCAAGATGGATTTCTGGTCCGAGGTTGCCGTGTCCTGGCGCGCGCTGGTTCAGAAACAACATTGGATAGCGAACGTGAATGGCGTTTGAGTCGAACACTTCCTCGAACAGTTCATCGGCGTAGGGGAACTGCGACTCGAATTCGGCTCGAACCTCAGACCCGACCGAGTAGCAACATTTTCGTATGCATGGTCCAATCGCGGCACGCAGATCCCGCGGCTCGCTGCCGAACTGCCGCCGCATTTCTCCCACCCCTTTCTCTACGATTCGCGCGGCTGTGCCACGCCAACCCGCGTGAAACGCTCCCACAACTTGGCGCCTGACATCTGCGATCAGCACCGGCACGCAATCGGCCGTCTTGATTGCCAGCAGCAGTCCGGGAGTATTCGTAATCAAACCATCGCCCGCCGGGGGCTTGGCCGGGGCTAGGTCGATGCGGTGCACGATGGCCGAGTGCACCTGTCTCACTTGCGCCAGCGGCCAGGTTTTGCCAGTTACATCGATCGCGCCCACGGCCCGGAAGAAAAAGTGCGCGGTTGCGCTCGACCTTGCTTGCAGGGTCGTCGTGCGTCAGGCCGAGGTTCAGGGACCTACCGCCATAACAGGTCGAAACGCCTCCCTGCCGCGTGCTGAATCCGTGCATCAGCCATGGCACATCGGCAAACCCCTCCGCGCTCAGGACCTCGAGACCAGCGGCTGTCTTCGGCGATTTCGCCGCAACTGGCTTGGTTGCTTTGGAAGCGGTGGCCATAACCTCATTATTCTAGAGCAGCCGCTGGAGCCCCGCTGCGCCAGGGTTCGCAGAGCGCATGCCCACGTTCGCAATACAATCGAAGGAGATGTTGCTCTGCTACATCACCGATCGCTGTAGCTTCGCCGGCGGTGACGCCCGACAACGCGCCGCGTTGCTCGGCAAAATAGCCGAAGCCGCGGAGGCCGGGGTCGATCTCATCCAACTTCGTGAAAAAGACCTTACACCCCGGGCTCTCGAGGAGTTGGCACGAGAAGCCGTGCGCGCGGTGCGCGAACACTCCGGCACCACGAAGCTTCTGGTCAATACTCGCAGCGACGTCGCTCTCGCCTGTGGCGCCGATGGCGTGCAGCTCCCGGCAGGAGAGCTTCCCGCATCAGAAGTGCGTGCGCTGTGGATGCGTGCCACTACGGACCCGGTCGATCATCGGCGTGTCCGCGCACACGGCAGAAGAGGTTCACTCGTCCGACAGCGCAAGGGGCAGACTTCGCGATCCTCGCGCCGATTTTCGAAAAGGTACAGGGGAATGTCCCCGGCATTGGTCTTGCGGCGCTGCGCGCGGCTTGCGCTGGTGCGCGGCCTGCTCGATAAGTCCCGAGGCTGTGCCAGCCTCCGGTTTTCCGGTCCTCGCGCTCGGAGGCGTGACCCTGGTCGAACGCTCGCGACTGTCTGTCTGCGGGAGCCTCGGGGGTTGCCGGCATACGTCTCTTCCAGGGGGGCGACATCGCAGACACGGTCCGACTGCTGCGAGAAATGCGACCGCTCCCGGCTACTCTTCAACGCGCCTGACGATTGACTTCAATATCATCTGCACCACCGCCAGTACGACTGCTCCCAGAAACGCCGGCAGGAAGCCCGTGACTTCGAATCCCGGAACAAAGTGCGACGCCAGCAGGATCATCAGCGCATTGATCACCCACCAGAAGATCCCCAGCGTCAGCAGCGTCAAGGGAAACGTGATGATCTTGAGGAACAGGCCGACCGTTACGTTGACGATGGCGATCACGATGGCAGCGATCAGCGCTGCCGTGAAGCCCGAAACGTGAAAGCCCGGAATGATGTAGGAGACGATCAGCAGGCTGATCGCGCTCAACAGCCAGTTCAGCAGAAGTTGCATACGTTCCTTTCAGCAGAGACTCTGCTCGTGCGATTACACCATAGACTGTACGGAATCCAGAAACTTGCAACGTTCATCGTGTACAGTTCAGGTAAAGGACGCCAGCATGCCGGACGCTCTCGCGCAGTTCGCCAACGCCAAGTACATCAGCCTGGAAACTTTTCGCAAGACCGGAGTCGGCGTGCGCACGCCAGTGTGGTTCGCGCAAGACGGCAATCTCTTCTACGTGTACACGCTGCCGGATTCCGGCAAGGTCAAACGCATCCGCAATAATCCCAAGGTACGTGTGGCTCCCTGCAACATGCGCGGCGACCTGCGCGGCGCGTGGGTCGATGGGCGTGCCCGCCTGTGCGCGAACGACGAAGCGGCGCATGGGCAGGAGTTGCTGGTCCGCAAGTATGGCTGGCTGAAGAAAATAGGCGATTTCTTCAGCCGCCTGCGCGGCAGGACCCAGATCGTTCTCGCCATCGACATGAGCTAAGCGACATCTCCGTTTGTCATCTGGAGCGGAGCGAGGTCACGCGACAGATGCAGTCGAAGCCCCTGACTCAAGAACGCTGGCCGCAGGCGTTTGCCACTCGCCTGCGCAAATGGGTCATGTACAATCTCCGCCAGTCTTTGGATGTGGAGAACAGGATGCGGAAAGTACTGACCGTTGTTGCCGTAGTGGTTGGGTCGGCCTGCGCGCTGTGGGCGCAAGGCCAGGATTTCAGCAAGGTCCAGATCAAGGTCACCCACGTTGCCGGTAGCGTCTACATGCTGCAGGGAGCGGGCGGAAACATCGGCGCGTCGGTGGGTGACGACGGCATCGTCGTGGTCGACGACGAATACGCTCCCCTGGCCGAGAAGATCCAGGCGGCGCTCAAGGGCATTACCGACAAACCGGTCCGCTTCATCATCAATACCCACTATCACGGCGACCACACCGGCAGCAATGCGTTCTTCCAGAAGGAAGCGCCCGTCATCGCGCAGGACAACGTTCGCAAGCGCCTGGCCGAGGCTGGCACCGCCGGCAATCTCGGCTCCATCAAGATGGAGACCAAAGCCCAGCCCACGGAAGCGCTTCCCATTCTGACCTTCGAGCACGACATGACCGTCCATCTCAACGGCGAGGACATCCACGCGTTGCACTACCCTCATGGACATACGGACGGCGACAGCATCATCTTCTTCTCCAAATCAAATGTGGTGCACATGGGCGACGACTTCGTGCGCTACGGCTTTCCCTTCGTCGACCTCAATGCAGGTGGGAGCGTCGAGGGCATGACCGCGGCCATGGAGGAAGTCCTGCCGCGCCTGCCGGCGGACGTGAAGGTCATCCCCGGACACGGCGCCGTCTCTAACGTCGAAGACGTTCGCCAGTACATCGTTATGTTGAAAGAGACCCGCGCCGCGGTCGACAAGGGCATCAAGCAGGGCAAGACGCTCGCGCAGTTGAAGCAGGAGAAGGTCCTGGCCCCGTGGCAAAAATGGTCCGGCGACTTCATCACCACCGACGTCTGGATCGAGACCCTGTACAACGACCTGACCGGCGCGCCCGGCCAGTTCATGAAGCACAACTGACAGCCAACGGCCAGAGATTGACTTTTGTACCACAACGTAGGAGCTAAAGTCCCACGCTGTGGTACTTTTAAAATCTGTCTTCTATAGCGGTTTCACAGTTAATGTATTCCACGTCTCGCCTTGAAAGGGCACGGCTTCAGCCGTGCCACATCTGGCATCAACGGAGTCGGGCTTTAGCCCCTGAGGGAACTCGGTCTACACTTTCTCTGAAAATGCTTCTACGCGCGCGGCAGCGTCAGCAGCCGATAAAGCGGAATGCACAGCAAGAGGGCCGCGATCGCGGCCAGGCCGACGCGCACGCTGTGGGTCTTGAAGCGCTGGCTGATGGCGGTCAGCAACAGCACGGTCGCGAGCAGGACCGTCACACGCACGTAACCGTCCGATTCCTCGCGGGCCTGTGTTCCTTCCTCAAACACTTCCTGGGATTTCCGGTTCAGCTCTGCCGCCTGTTCCCCCTTGATGTTGTGGTACTCCGGCATCATCATGGGGCCGGGAGGCGCGCTGGGGTTATTGATGGGATCGGTCTTCTTCCACGCCTCGAAGGCAGGACGGAGCTCGGGGAGGCACCGGCGCTCGAACAGAGCCGCGACTTTCTGGTTTCCGCTGGCTTCCGCTTTCAGCCACTCGGTCACGATCGAGGCATCGTAGAGGCGCTCCTGGTTGCTTACACTCTCCAGACCCTGCGCCTGGATCCGCAGTGCAGTGGCCTGGCCATAGAACTGGTCCTGGTGACCGTCCCACAGCGCTGCCTGATACCCGCTCCAGGCCGTCGCGATGGCCACCATGGCCAGCACGATAGCTTCGAAGATCTCCAGGACCTCGTGCGCCAGAGTATGGGCAGGCGCCTTGTGTTCGCTGAGATGATGGGCAACTTCGACGTTCGGCCCACCGATTTCGGGCATGATAACTCCTCCCCCCCTACATAGGATGTCACAGATCCGTGGTCAGATCAGGTAAGAGTACCACCGGGGTCAATGTAGAGAAGCAGACTCAGCTCGCTTGAGACAAACGCTGCTCATTTCGATCTGTTCTAAGCGGCGAACTTGGCGGTATGCTCTCTGCGTCATGCAGAGATCACTCGGGGATTCGACTCTGAGCCGCTTCGTCACCATGGCTGCTCTGCTACTTTCCGGCGCGGTTGCGTATACCCAGCAGCATCCTGACTTCGACACGGAACCGATTACGCAGCGGCTGTGGACGGGCGCGGCCCCGGGTGCGGTGAGCGACACGCAGCAGGACATACCGACCATCACATGGTTTCGCCCATTCCAGCCGGATAAATCGAAGGCCACGCGCACGGCGGTGATCATTGCACCGGGCGGCGCGTACCTGTTCCTGGCCGACAATCACGAAGGACGCCAAGTCGCAAACTGGCTGAACTCGCTCGGAGTGACGGCGTTCGTGCTGACGTACCGGGTGGGACCGCGCTACCGTTATCCGGTGGAGCTGGAGGACATGCAGCGGGCGATCCGAATGGTGCGAGCTAAAGCCAGCGACTATGGCATCGTGCCGAACCGCATCGGCGTCTTGGGCTTCTCCGCCGGAGGACATCTGTCGGCGATGGCCGGCACGCACTTCACAGAGGAGAATGGGGCCGCCGCTGATCCCGTCGATCGCGTCAGCAGCCGTCCGGACTTCCTGGTGCTCGCCTATCCCGTGATTTCCTACGTCGCGGGCTGGAGCGATCCAGGATTTCGCGATATGGCCGTCAAGGGCCTGCTCGGCAGCAACACCGGCCAGCAACTGCGGGAAGAAATATCTCCTGAGCTGTCCGTGACGCCCAAGACTCCGCCGACCTTTCTCTTCTCCACCAGCGCCGACGATGCCTTGCCGCCACAGAGTCACGCTGTCCTCTTCTACATGGCGCTGCAGAAGAACCACGTTCCGGCCGAACTCCACATCTTTCAAGACGGACCGCACGGCGTGGGGCTGGATCTGGGCGACCCCGTGCTGGGCGAGTGGCCAGTGCTGCTGCGAAACTGGCTATGGACGAACGGCTGGCTGGGTCCGCCGGGGAAAATAAGCAACCGCGACGTGCTCCATGACTAAGGATGCCCCAACGCGACCCATCGAAGGTTTGCAGTCTCCTGCGCAGTTCGCTCAACTCACGAGGCTTGAGAGGGAAAACGTCCAACAAGCACGAGAGTCGATGTTTCTAAAACTAGGATCGCGGCGATCCGGCCTGCGCTCGAAAGAACGCCAGCGCCGTCTCCACGAACTGAGGCGCAGCGTCGAAGAAGATTGGTCCATGACCGCCATTCGGCACGACCCAGAGGGCCGAGCGCGGAATGGCGCGATACATCTCGACTGCCATCTCTACCGGATAGAGCGGATCGCGGTCGCCGTAGACGATTAGGGTAGGGGCCGTGATCCGCGACAGTGACGCCGGCGTGAAGTTCATGTCGTCATAGCTATCTTTCATGGCGCGGGTCCAATCCCACAGGGCGACGATTTGCTCGTCACCCACCTTATGACGGCGGCGCATCGACTCCCATGCTTCCGCCGGCTGGTCTTCCACCGCCGGGACCGCAGCCATGATCCGGCGCGCCTGCTCCGGGAAATACATGGTCGCGCTAACGATCACCATGGCTTCGATCCGCTCCGGCTGCAGCGTCGTCATGTGCAGCAGGATGTTGCCGCCCATGCTGACGCCGATAGCCCGGCAACGGGCGATACCGAGATGGTCGAGCAGCGCGAGTGTGTCGAGCGCGCATTGTCGGTGGGTCAGCGTCTTCTGCGGATTACGCTTTTCACGGATCAACGACCGGCCATGACCGCGCGCGTCGGGCGCAATGAGCCGGTATTCGCGGACGAGTTGATCGCGGCCGGCATACACCCAATCGCCATGGCAGCCCGTCCCACCATGCAGCAATAGAAGCGGTTCGTCGATCTCGTAGTAAAGCTCAGCACCGTTCAGGTTTACAGTGGCTTCGGTACGCTCGTTAGCCATGACTGTCTGCCTTTCCTCGCGCCGCAGTGACATCCGCGCAAAAGGTCCACTCAAGCCGAGGAAGCTTCCGTAGGTTCTGTGGCGAGCCCCTACAATATTCGCACCTCCCAATTCGTCTACATCCGTAGATGAAGGACGTGGCGAGCCTGGAGCGGATGAGCCTCGAACAGGACCGGCGGATCTCCGAAGTGGTCAAGCGGGAGCAGTCCCGGCTGCGCAACTTCATTCGCCGGCGTGTGCCCGACCCACGCGATGCCGAAGACATCCTGCAGGAGGTCTTCTACGAGCTGGTGGAAGCGAATCGCCTGCTGATGCCGATTGACCACATTACCGGCTGGCTCTTCCGGGTCGCGCGCAATCGCATCACCGACCTCTTCCGCAAGCAGAAGCCGGAGAGCCTAAGCGACGCGCCTGTGGCCGACGACGAAGAGCTGCTGCAGTTGGAAGACTTGCTGCCTTCCCCCGATGCCGGGCCGGAAGCGCTTTACGCCCGCAGCGTGCTGCTCGACGAACTTGAGTTTGCGCTCGACGAGCTGCCCGAGGAGCAGCGCGAGGTATTTGTCGGGCACGAAATCGAGGGGCGCAGCTTCAAGGAGATGGCCGCCGAAACCGGTGTGAGCGTCAATACGCTGCTCTCGCGCAAACACTATGCCGTGCTGCATCTGCGCGAGCGATTGCAAAGCATCTACGACGAGTTTACGAAAGCATGAGGGACCGAACATGAGACCGAGATCGAAGAGAATGATTTGGATTGCTCCGGCCGCGCTTGCTGGGATCGCGCTGTTTATCGCCATCGGCGGCGAGCTGGTGATGCACCTGTGGAACTGGCTGCTGCCGCCGCTCTTCGGCTGGCGCCTGCTCACCATCTGGCAGGCGCTTGGGATTCTTCTGCTGTGCCGCATCCTCTTCGGCGGCTTTGGTGGCCGCGGGTTCCGCCGCTCCTACTCCGGCCGTCGCATGGCCGAACGCTGGGATCGGATGACGCCGGAGGAGCGCGAAAAATTCCGGCAAAGCATGCGCGGCCGTTGGGATTGCGGCACGCCAGCGGGCGAGAGCAAGGAGCCGTGAGGATCCGTCGTCCCATCCTTTCGTAAAGGCGGCGGAGTGAACGAACAGAACAAAATGTCCGCCTGGGTCGTATCTCCGGTGACGAACCAATCCCATTTATCAGGAGACAGGCCATGCACCCAACCGACAAAGTTGCACGCGTCGCAGGAGCGATATATCTATCCCTGGTACTCACCGGCCCGTTCAGCCTGATCTATATTCCCAGCAAGCTGATCGTGAAGGGGAACGCCACGGCAACCGCCAGCAACATCCTGGCTCACGAGACGCTTTTCCGCCTCGGCATCGTCGCTGACCTGATCTCCACCGTGATCTTTATTTGTCTGGGCATGGCTCTCTACCGTTTGCTCAGCGGCGTGAACAAGACACAGGCTTCGCTCATGGTGGCCCTGGTCCTGGTCTCCGCCGCCGTCGGGTTTATGAATGTGCTCAACAATATCGCTGCCCTCATCCTGTTCCACGGTGCCGATTTCCTCGCGGTATTCCAAAAAACCCAACTGGAGTCCCTGGGCATGCTGTTCCTCCGCCTGCACGACCACGGAATCATTATGGATGAGATCTTTTGGGGTCTGTGGCTTTTGCCCTTCGGCGTGCTGGTGATGCGATCGCGCTTCCTTCCGCGCATCCTGGGCGCCTGGCTGATCGTCAACGGCCTCGCCTATGTAGTCCTTAGCTTTACGGGCTTACTGATGCCGCAATATCAGGGCAGGGTCTATCACATCATCTTTCCCGTTCTCTTCGGAGAGTTGGCGATCATGCTCTGGCTTCTGATCAAGGGCGCCAAGGTGCCACCGTTGCCCGCAGCGGCCGCTGCTTGATCGAGCGGTGATAGCGCGCGCCACGAACAAGAGAGGGCAGGCAGAAACTGAATGCGTTAGACATGCGTCTGTGAGGGCTTGAGCGGGGCACAGGGCCAGAGCGTAACTACTTGGTAACTGGGTGGGATACCCCCTCGGGGGCCCCTCCCACCCTTTCGCAACAGCGGCGAAAGGATGGGAACCCGGCTATTATGCACGCGGTGAGCACTGCAGCATTGCCATCGAATCGGAACGAAGTTCAGCCGTGCGACGATGGGGGTGACTGTCCGCGCTTGCGCCACCCCACATTTGCCAACAACAGGCAAATATGGGCCACCAGCCGAGTCATAGACTTCTGCCGAGGCACTATTGAATGACGATGTGCTCCCGGAGGACATGCCTGTGCTCTGGCCGATGGAGAAAGTAACTCGATAGTCGTAATCATTATCTTCGAGCACAAAGTGCAAGCCGTGATCGTTGCCCTGGGCGTTGAGGTCGGCCAGCAGCTTTGGTTTATCCAACGCAGGGGCTTCGATTCTTATTTTCACTTCGTCGGAGCAGAAAGTGGGCAGAGAAAGAGCGAGAGCCATCAGGATTGCTGCTTTCTGCCTCATGTACAGTTTCCGCTGCCGTGTTTGCTTGCTTCGCTCATCCAAATTGGTAGACACTGAAGTTTAACTTCTCACGCTGAAGCGACGCAATAACCAAACGCCGAAGCTCGGTGATGACGCCTACTGGCGAGCGTGACGGATGGGAGAAAGCAGGATCATTCCCGATGAGAAATACGCGGTGTTCGAACTGCGGGACTGAACGGTTCCGCGTACATGCGAAGAATTTATGTAGGCGGTGTTACGACCTCGTTCTCAGAGTTTCGCGGATACAGGCGTGGAATGCCTCGGATTTGACGACCTTGAAAGGTTTTCCTACATCCCTGCCGCTTCCCAAGCCCGAGGACGTGGCCAAGCTGCGAGCCGACGTGATTGACCAGCTAAGGAAGCGGCTCCAAGATTTGCGCCGTGCAGAGCAAAGTCTTGCGGGGCCAGCGAGCAGCGTACGTATTGAATTCCAACTTCAAAGACTTGCAAAAAGAGCAGGAGCCAGAAACGCGGCGAGCATTACACATGGTTTAGCGAGCGTTTTCGACGATTTCGGGCCAAAGCACAGGACGACTTTACACGGAATACTACACTCCATTGAAGAAAATATTCCTTGGCCTGGAATTCGCTGGAGTGGATATCTTGAGACGTAAATGCGCGGCTGACCAACGGAAAAGGCCACCAAGATTTCTCTTGATGGCCTTTATTTATGTCGGCGACGACCTACTCTCCCACGCACTTTCGCGCGCAGTACAATCGGCCCTGCGGGGCTTAACTTCCGTGTTCGGGATGGGAACGGGTGTTTCCCCCGCGGTAAAATCACCGGCAGGCGTTAGGCGCTGGGGCTAAAGCCCCGACTCCCAAAGGAGCCTTTGACGGCACGGCTACAAGCCGTGCCCTTTCAAACATCGCGCCAATCTTTTAAAGAACAATCGAAAGAACTTCGCCATTCATAGGGCTGAAGCCCGAATTTGCGTGGGCGCGGCGGACGCGGTGCTGAAGCACCGCTCTACCGCACCTGCGACGATCTCTCACAACTGAACAGCATTGAGTAACCACGAGTAGCGCGCTGGCGTTTTTAGGGCCAGATGCGCAGAGTAAATTTTATGGTCAAGCCGAACGGGCGATTAGTACTGGTAAGCTACATGCATTACTGCACTTTCACATCCAGCCTATCAAACACGTAGTCTGCGTGTGCCCTTCATTACCCTTAGGGTTGGGAGATCTCATCTTGAGGAGTGCTTCACGCTTATATGCATTCAGCGTTTATCACAACCGAACTTCGCTACCCAGCCGTGCCATTGGCATGACAGCTGGAACACAAGAGGTTCGTCCATCCCGGTCCTCTCGTACTAAGGACAGACCCTCGCAAATCTCCTACGCCCACATCAGATAGGGACCGAACTGTCTCGCGACGTTCTGAACCCAGCTCACGTACCGCTTTAATAGGCGAACAGCCTAACCCTTGGAACCTTCTACAGCTCCAGGATGCGATGAGCCGACATCGAGGTGCCAAACCGCTGCGTCGATATGAACTCTTGGCAGCGATCAGCCTGTTATCCCCGGCGTACCTTTTATCCGTTGAGCGATGGCCCTTCCATACAGAACCACCGGATCACTAAGGCCTGCTTTCGCACCTGCTCGTCTTGTAGGACTCGCAGTCAACCACGCTTATGCCTTTGCACTCGACGGCTGATTTCCAAACAGCCTGAGCGTAGCTTCGCGCGCCTCCGTTACAATTTAGGAGGCGACCGCCCCAGTCAAACTACCCGCCTCACTATGTCCCTTTCCCGGTTAACGGGAAGAGGTTAGAACCACAGAACTCGCAGGGTGGTATCTCACCGTTGGCTCCTCCAAGCCCGAAAGCCTGAAATCAAAGCCTCCCACCTATCCTGCGCAGCAAGTGCCATAGTTCATAGTGAAGGTATAGTAAAGGTGCACGGGGTCTTTCCGTCTAGATGCGGGAAACCGGCATCTTCACCGGTACTACAAGTTCGCCGAGTCACTCGTTAAGACAGTCGCACGATCGTTACGCCATTCGTGCAGGTCGGAACTTACCCGACAAGGAATTTCGCTACCTTAGGACCGTTATAGTTACGGCCGCCGTTCACCGGGGCTTCAGTTCGCAGCTTCACCTTGCGGTTGACCGCTCCCTTTAACCTTCCGGCACCGGGCAGGCGTCAGCCCCTATACGTCGTTTTCGACTTAGCAGAGACCTGTGTTTTTGTTAAACAGTCGCCGTGCGCGTTTCACTGCGGCCCCCTCGAGCTTTTGAGACTCTACCGGGGCACCCCTTCTCCCGAAGTTACGGGGTTAATTTGCCGAGTTCCTGAACGAGTGTTCTCTCGAGCGCCTTTGGATATTCTCCTCGTCTACCTGTGTCGGTTTGAGGTACGGTTCCCTTCAGTTCTCCTTAGAGGTTTTTCTTGGCAGCGTGAACTCAGTGCGTTTCGGCCATACGGCCTACTCCTTTGCGTCTCACCGTTGAATGTCTCTCCGGATTTGCCTGGAGAAACCGGCTTGCACGCATCGAACCTGGTAGCCATAACAGGCTGCACCTATCCTTCTGCGTCACCCCATCGTAATAACGAACCCAAGAGAGTTCCGGAATATTAACCGGATGTCCATCGGCTACGCCTTTCGGCCTCACCTTAGGGACCGACTAACCCTGAGCGGATTAACCTTCCTCAGGAAACCTTAGACTTTCGGCGCGGAGGGTTCTCACCTCCGTTATCGCTACTTATGCCGGCAGGGTCTCTTCTCAACTCTCGACGGATCTTCACAGTCCCGCTTCAATGCGTTGAGAATGCTCTCCTACCACGTCCGCCCGACGGCGGACATTCGCTGCTTCGGTGTTCAGCTTGAGCCCCGTTGAATTATCGGCACCGGACCGCTTGACCAGTGAGCTATTACGCTTTCTTTAAAGGATGGCTGCTTCTAAGCCAACCTCCTGGCTGTCTGGGCGTTCCGACATCCTTTCCCACTTAGCTGAAACTTGGGGACCTTAGCAGGCGATCTGGGCTGTTTCCCTCTCGACAACGAAGCTTAGCCCCCGCTGTCTGACTCCCGTACTAGTTGTCCACGGCATTCGAAGTTTGGTTGGATTCAGTAAGCTGGAAAGCCCCTTAGTCCATTCAGATCTCTACCACCGCTGCAAATCATACGAGGCTAGCCCTAAAGCTATTTCGGAGAGAACGAGCTATCACGGAATTTGATTAGCCTTTCACCCCTACCCTCAGCTCATCCGAGCTTTTTTCAACAAACACCGGTTCGGTCCTCCAGTGGGTGTTACCCCACTTTCAACCTGGCCAAGGGTAGATCATCCCGCTTCACGTCTATTCCTGCCAACTGAACGCCCTATTAGGACTCGCTTTCGCTACGGCTCGCTTACGCTTAACCTTGCTGACAAGAATAACTAGCCGGCTCATTATGCAATAGGCACGCGGTCAGGCATTGTCGCTTGCGCGACCATAGCCCTCCCACTGCTTGTAGGCACACGGTTTCAGGTACTATTTCACTCCCCTCGCTGGGGTTCTTTTCACCTTTCCCTCACGGTACTGGTTCACTATCGGTCAGAAGCTAGTATTTAGCCTTACGGAATGGTCTCCGCAGATTCCCGCAGGGTTTCACGTGCCCCGCGGTACTCAGGTACCCGCTTCGAGTCCAGATCGTTTTCGCCTACGTGGCTATCACACTCTATGGCTCCCCTTTCCAGGGAACTTCGGCTAACGGCTGGATTGGTAACTCTACTGTTGCGGGCCCTACAACCCCTGTGCCACCCGAAGGTGAGACAGGTTTGGGCTGTTCCGATTTCGCTCGCCACTACTCTCGGAATCACTGTTGTTTTCTTTTCCTCCAGGTACTGAGATGGTTCACTTCCCTGGGTTCGCTCGTGCCCGACTATGGATTCATCGGGCCGTTGTACGGTTTTACCGTACAGGGTTTCCCCATTCGGACATCCCCGGATCAATGCCTGCTTGCGGCTCCCCGAAGCTTATCGCAGCTTGCCACGTCCTTCATCGCCTGCTTCTGCCAAGGCATCCACCATGCGCCCTTAGTAGCTTGACCACAAAATTTACTCAGCTCACAGCCGCCTTGCGGCGACTCCGCGCCGAGCAAACCTCATGATGCTTATGCTCTGCTCATCGCCCCGACGCGGTATTGCGGCCGCGGGGACCCCAGCAGAGTCTAAGGCACTCATAAAATCACTCTTCTTACTCGCCTTGTAGTTATTTACCCAATGCTATTCAGTTGTCAAAAATCATCCGCCTTGCGGCGTCCCACCTGGGTGGGTTTGAGTTGCTGCCAACCCAATGTTCGGCGCCAAGCGACTCGCGCTGTTTGACCGTTTACAGATAAGACGGTTGTCGCTACTGACGCCCAACATCAAGCTGGGCAATTACCTTTGAGGCCGATCCGGATCGATGCCACGTTCGATCTTCGCAATCCGCTCCTGATGCCGGAGGATCAGCACCACAATCGCAATCGCACCACCCACAACAAT
>CAWCTB010000009.1:0-172500 GCA_963798275.1 uncultured Acidobacteriaceae bacterium | reverse complement strand
TCTTGTACTGGAGGTTCCGCGATTACCGCTAACCTGCCGAGAAGCTCTGTTCTCGGGTTCCAGCCCTGTGGCCAGGGCAGCTTATGAAGGCTCTGTGTCTTAGATGCCAGCTTCACCTGCAGGATTCAAAACCCATCCCGCATCCGCTAGCGACAACAGTACCTCTCGCTGACACTTCTATTTATACCAAATCGATTGGCGGTCGCGCAACCCCTCGGCCGCAAGATTCCCGAGAATAATCGCCCTCGATGCGGCTCCGACCCGCATGAATACAGGGTTTTTCGCATCGTCAGAGAATTGCAGAACAATGCTGTGGTGAGAGGCCCATCCAGCGCCTGTCGCTGGGTGACTCATGCCGTCCTTCCACACCATTCCCACAGCGTTTACACAAACGCGGCCAGCGCGGCCCGCCGCAGAATGCCAACTTACACGCCTCCCAGAACGACCACCAGTACCCGGACGGCGGAGCCGGCTGCGCAACTGGGCAGCCCGGTCGAAGCTTCGCTAGTACCAGCTAAGTCGTTTAAATACTTAAGCTTACTAACACGGTCGTCAGGCGTGACCGTGCCGGCCACATAACCGAAATGCTGCGAGGGAGAAGTCTCATGCCCGATGCTCGCGGCAACCCTAAGGTCGCGCGATGCGGAGAAAGAAGAACAATTCCCCGATTTCCAAACCTGCTCCTTCCGTCTGCGTAATGGTAGACTAAATCTGACCTCGAAACCCTTCCGGTTCGCTCGAGTCGGATGCCTGTTTACGTCGGGACGTGGCTCAGCCTGGTAGAGCACTCGCTTGGGGTGCGAGGGGTCGGCAGTTCAAATCTGCCCGTCCCGACCAATTACCTTCCAGCCATCAGCTACCAGCTATCAGCCAAAGCACATCTGCTGCCGACCGTGAGCACCCCAAAGTTTACGCGGTAGCGCAGCGAAGGCGCACGAACAAAGCTTGCGAGGGGCGCCTGGCTCGCAGAGACAGCGTGTTCGGCAGTTCAAATCTGCCAGTCCGGACCAATTAGCCTTCAGCCGTCAGCTCTCAGCCAAAACACTTTTAGCGCCAACCGCGAGCGCCCCAAGTCTTGCGCCGTAGGGCCGCGAAGGCGCACGAACAAAGCTTGCGAAGGGCGCCTGGCTCGCAGAGACAGCGTGTTCGGCAGTTCAAATCTGCCCGTCCCGACCATTTAGCTTCCAGCTATCAGCCGTCAACTCTCAGCCAAAACACTTTTACCGCCGACCGCGAGCATCCCAAGTCTTGCGTGGCAGCGCAAGCAACGCACCGCAGTTGTCCGTCCCACGCTCGCTCGCCGCTCCCGTGTGATCAAATGAGTTGTTCCGATCTGGCCGGGCACCGGAGCTTCATGGACGCTACAACAGTTTATGTCGTATTGGTCATCTTCCTTGCCA
Organism: uncultured Acidobacteriaceae bacterium; assembly: GCA_963798275.1. GTDB lineage: Bacteria > Acidobacteriota > Terriglobia > Terriglobales > Acidobacteriaceae > CAWCTB01. Next base: position 171,100 of record CAWCTB010000009.1, on the reverse strand, counting down.
CGTTGATCCGATCTGTCTTCGGATTTGGCGAAGCTCTGGTCGCCGTTCCTCTGCTCGCACTCCGCCTCCCGGTGAACGTTGCTGCCCCGCTGGCCGTGCTGGTTTCGATAACGGTCGCCGCCATCATCGTTGCGCAGGACTGGCGAAACATTCACCTTCGCAGTGCGGGTTGGCTTGTGATCTCGACTGTGTTCGGCATACCGCTGGGGCTCGTGCTGCTTACCCATGGCAACCATCGCCTGGTCAAAGCGATCCTGGGAGCGATCATCATGGCCTTCGCGGCCCACGCGTTGAGAGGCCGCAAGCCGCCGGAGATTCACAGCGAGCGGCGGCTGTGGCTGCTCGGCTGCGGTTTTTGCGCCGGCATACTGGGTGGGGCCTACGGCATGAATGGGCCTCCGTTGGCCCTGTATGGGGCGATGCGCCGCTGGTCTGCGCAGCACTTTCGGGCAACGCTGCAGGCGTACTTCTTCCCCGCCAGTCTGATCGGTATGGCAGGCTATTGGCTCGCAGGCCTGTGGGTACCTGCGGTGACGCGCTACTATCTGCTGTCGCTGCCGCTCGCCTTGCCGGCAATTTTCATTGGCCGGGTCTTGAATCATCGGCTGCGGGGAGACTCATTTCTAAAGTATGTTTACGTTGGCTTGGTGCTGACGGGAGCGGCGCTGTTGGTGCAGGCGATTAGCGGCTGAAACCTGATTGGTTAGGTAGTCCGGCCTGTCCTTATCTGCTATTCAAACTGCGGGGTGCCCGACCTTCCTCGTCCGTATTGGACGACGGGCTGGGGCAGACATTCGCGCGGCTAGGGCGAACCACGTTCTGAAATCTTCCTTTAAGGCCGATAAGGCCGACCGTTCAGCCTACAGCTGTCAGCGATCGGCGCATCCCCCAACTCTCTCGCCGCACCGCCAGCAAAGGCGCCGAATCCACGCTTGCGAGGGGCGCTTGCTCGCAGAGTCAGCGTGTTAGGCATTTCAAATCTGTCCGTCCCAACCATTCAGCTTCCGGTTCGCAGTCGCCAGCTACCAAGCAAAAGCACACGATCATATTCATGAGCGACCATCCGCGCCGCCAAGAACCACGCGTGATCACTTTCTACTGCGCAGCCGATCCGAACGCTGGGACATGCTTTCCATCAGCTTTGCGCAGAGTCGCAGTGGTCTCTTTGCGATTCCACTTGAGAGTCGCGTCGCTCTCCGCCAGTGTTGGAACCGTCTTTCCGTCGGTCCTGAAAACAAAAATCGCTCCGCCAGACGGAGGAGATGGCCGTTGTGATGTGTCAATACCCAATTCTGAAAGTCGTGACGTTTTAACTCTTACACGCAAGTCGTCAAGTAGGCGCAGTAAATCCGAATCGGAAGTTCCGGCTGGTATGGCCACGACAACCTGCATCCCCTTCTGGCGCAAAATTCGAACCTGCGGAAGAGGCTGCTGAATGATTCCTGTCTGGGCAGGGGTTTGTGGTCGAGGTGTTTGCAAGTAACTCCCACGGGGACCGACCGCCATTGCGAGTAGCATAACGGCAAGAAGCACGGGGGCCGCAGCCCAACCCCAACCCTCCAACGCCGAGTTCGTTAAGGAGGATTCAGTCTTATCCGGCATGGACCCGCCCGAACTTTCCGCGACCTGCGTGGTCATTACGGTCGAGCCATACATGGACAACCCGCTGACGAATCTCTGTGCTGCCGCGGCATTCGAGCTGTGTAGCAAGAAATTGAGGCCCGCCTTCGAACGAAGCACCACTTGCGCGTATTCAGCGATGGGAATTTGCGGATTGTTTGCAAAGCGTCGATCCGGCCCCCCCGCCCTTATTGGTGTAACGCCAAGTCGTTCCCACCACGCGCGCGTCGGTCGGAACACCATCAGATTCCACAAATCTCGTCGTACAACAGGTGGCGTTTACATCCGCATAGGGGACCGCGCCTATTTGTGCCCCCTGATACACGAGCATTCGATCAGGGAAAAAGTACAAGGATTGGTCGCTTAACCCCATGTTCCATATTGGTACATTCACTTCAACGTGCGGAGGTGGACACATTGCGATCGTCGCATTTTTACGACTTATGATTTCAGTCGCTCCGGCCGTGTATTTCGTGTCCAAAGAGCGGTCCCTGGTAATGACGCGCCAGATTTTCTGGGAGGAGGTGAGTGCTTTGATGGCGTCCCGAAGGGAGGCGTATTTCGTGCTTGCGGAATCTTCGAGATTGAAGGTCAACAGTACACGCTTACGGCCAGCATCAAATCGGCTGATCAGATAATGCGCGACGATGGCCAAGAGGATGCAGCACGCGACAACCCACAGGGCAACTTCTCTAGCGATCATCCCCAGTAGGATTAGGCAAGCAATTGATGACACCCAAGGGGCGACAACCCGTTTGCTGTGCTGCTCGCGGATATATCTAAGCAGCTGGTCAGCTGAGTTGTCGTGCAGTTGGCCTACATCCGCCGTGGGGATAGCCGTACCGATGATTTCGGGCTCGCTTGGAGTAACGGGTACCTTGTGAGTTGGCTCGCCGTTCAGGGTGTTTTGATTGAAATATTGTCTGTAATAAAGGCCGTACCGACCCATGTGGACGTAGTTTCCACGTGGTCCGCTGCCAATGCGCGCTCCCTTTACACCGAATGAGTACCCAAGACCAGACTTCGAGAGATTCAGCCGAAGTGGCCCGAAGCTGAACGATTTCCGTAAGTACCAACCCAATCAATGGACTCCTCTCGCGAGTTGGGCCCGGCGCCTGCCCGGTGAGGTCACGAGGGTGCTTCTTCCTACCCCCGACACTTGTCAGCGTATACACAAAGTCATGCCGACAGCAGGACATTCGTCACGGAGGATTGTGACCCCGTGACTCCGAATGCGGTAATCTGATCGTCACTTGATCAGTTCGCATCCGCTGTTCAGTACCGGCGTTGCATACCATATCCATCGTAACCTGCTAGCCATCCCCTGTAGTTCGTTGAAATCCCGCTCGCAGACCGTCGCTTGCCGCTGCTCCTTGTCGCGCACTCGGCGTCGAACCGTCGTCCAGCGGCAATGTCAAACTGAACGTGATGTTCGGGGTTGAAAGCTCTTCGCTCGGGCTTGCACTTTCCTACTTCGCGTTCGGCAGCTTCGATCCTCCCGGGCAATACGTCACCACGTACCATCGTTTCGCGTCGACCGAGCACGCCACCTGCTTGTCGTCGGTTGGGTGCTGGTAGGCATCCGGGCAATCGGCGCTGAGACAGCTCGATGCCTTTACCTTGGTCCCTTTGCTGGAGAACGAGCAGTCGATGTTCGTAGTCCAGGTGATCGGCACGTTGTAGAAGATGTTGGCCGCCTTGTCCACGCAGTCGTTCGGATCGACGCCCTGGCCGCATAACTTCGGCGGCGAATTCGGGCCGGAACCATAGTTCGTGCTCAGGTTCACGAAGTCGTTGGTCGCCGTTCCCTGCGGAGTAAACTCCCAATGCGTGCCATAGGTGCCGTCCTGCACCATGTGGGTTCCGCAACAATTGTGCTGCAGCGCGCAAATGCCGCGTCCGCTCAGGCTGGGGTTGCAGTAGGCGGCGAACTTCGCGTTGTCGCCAATCCACATGTAGCCTTCCCGCTGCTTCGTCCCCGGAGGTCCACCCAGGGCCGTCCAGTCATCGCAGTTCGGGCACTGATTGTCGGCCAGGTTCGGGTACGGAATGATCCGGTTGGCCCCGCCTTTGTTGAAAGCCGTAATAGCGATAGATTTTTGGGCCCCGGCAGCGAGTGTCCCGATCTGCGGGCCGGTCGAATTAATCGTCAGGCTGTACTGGCACGAGTTCACGAACGTAACCTGTCCCGGCGTCTGGCCCGCAGCGTCGAGGGGTGAGCAAAGCAGACACAGGCCAGCCATGCAGAGAACGAACTTCATGGTCGCGCCCGCCCTCTTCTGCACCGCGCGCGCCACACAAATATGAAGTGATGGTCTCGCTCATCCGGTCCTCCTCAAAATTTCAGAGTTGCTCACTGATGTCTCGGGAAACGCGGTTGCGAAGTTTAGCACACGCGATAACCGAGCAGTGGGTTCCGCTCGACAAGAAATAAAGGAGATGTCAGGCGATAGTCCACTGGGAAGCGCGTCAGCCGAGCCTGCTTGCCATGGCCGGAAGCTTGGCATCCTGTTGTAATCTGATGAACTCGACATTCCTGAGGAGATTCCCCAGATTGCATCGCCTACTTGCCGCTGTACTGATCTGCGCCCTCAACCTTTCACCCATCGCTTACAGCCAGGAACAGCCCGCCGCGCCGAGCGCGGAACAAAAGACGGCTGCTCCCTTCACGCCGCCGACCGCGATCACCGGGTATCGCGATCCGGGACCAGAACTGCAGGTGGAGAAGACGTTTCTCGCCGTGCCCAATGCGCAACTGGCAAAGGAACATCTGCGCATTCTGACCGCGGAGCCGCACGTGGCCGGCTCTCCGGAAGACAAGAAGACGGCGGAGTACGTTCAGCAGAAGTTCAAGGAAGCGGGGCTCGATACCTACATCCAGGAATACAAGATCTGGATGAACCTGCCGGGCGAGATCAAGGTTGATGTCGTGGCTCCGGATGGGGTCACGATGCACGGCCCCTCGCGCGAGCACGTGAGCGACGATCCGTACCAGGACGACCCGCGAGTGACCACAGCGTTCAATGAGTATTCGCCCTCGGGCGATGTCACCGCCGATGTGGTGTATGCGAACTACGGCCGGCTGGAGGACTTCAAGAAGCTGCAGGAGATGGGCATCGACGTGAAGGGGAAGATCGCCATCGTCCGCTACGGACAGAACTTTCGCGGAGTGAAGCCCTACGTCGCCGAACAGTTCGGCGCAGTGGGCGTCATCATCTACTCCGATCCGTGGGACGACGGCTACTTCAGGGGCGACAAGTATCCCAAGGGCCCGTACCGTCCGGATACAGCCGTGCAGCGCGGCTCGATTCAGTACCTGTTCCGCTATCCGGGCGATCCGACGACGCCGGGCATTGCTTCGGTTCCGGACCTGCCGGACAGCCAGCGCACTCTCGCCGGAGCAAGGCGACCGACCTGACCAAGGTGCCAACGACGCCGTTGTCCTACGGCGATGCGACTCCGATCATGGCGAACCTGGGCGGACCGGAGTCGCCGCGCGAGTGGCAGGGCGCGCTGCCGTTCACGTATCACGTTGGACCGGGCCCGGTGAAGGTCCACATGCTGCTGAAGCAGAACTACCAGTGGGCGACGATCTATGACGTCATCGGCATGGTGAAAGGTTCGCAGTTCCCGGACGAGTGGGTGGTCTCGGGCAATCATCGCGATGCGTGGGTGTATGGCGCGGTCGATCCGAACAGCGGAACCGCGGCGCTGTTGGAATCCGTGCATGGTGTCGGGGAGTTGCTGAAGACGGGATGGCGTCCGAAGCGCACGCTGGTGTTTGCCAGCTGGGATGCGGAAGAAGAAGGCCTGATCGGCTCGACCGAATTCGCCGAGCAGCACGAGCAGGAACTGAAGAACGCGGTTGCCTATTTCAACATGGACGTGGCGGTGGCGGGGCCTGACTACGGTGCATCGGCGGTGCCCAGCCTCAAGCAATACGAGCGCGACGTGGTGAAGTCGGTGCCCAGTCCCAAGGGCGGCAGCGTCTACGAACAATGGAAGGTGAGCAACGAGAGAGAAGAGAAGGAGCGCGGCAAGAGCATGAACTCGGCCCTGGGCGGCTCTCCGCGCGAGCCCAATGCCAAGGTAAAGCAGGACATCAACGTCGGCGACCTGGGCAGCGGTTCGGACTTCACGCCTTTTCTGCAGCATCTCGGGGTGCCGTCGACGGACATTGGCTCGCACGGACCATATGGCGTTTACCACTCGGTGTTCGACAACTTCGCGTGGTTCACGAAGTTTGGCGATCCGACCTTTGTCTATGAGCAGGAGATGGCCCGGGTCTACGGGTTGCAGGCGATTCGCATGGCCTCGGCCGACGTGCTGCCGTTCGACTACGAAGAATATGGGAAGGAAATCGGCGCGTACCTGAAGGCAGCCGAGCAGAAATCGAAGGATACGTTTGCGGCGCAAGTCGCCTTCGTTCGGCGCGGCGCAGCAGGCGGCACAGCGCATGGAGAAAGCGGGCGCCGAGTTGCTGAAGGTGCAGAACAGCGGCAAAGGCGATGCGGAGCGAATGAACACAGCGCTTCGCAATGCAGAGCGCGCCTTTCTGATCGACGGCCTGCCCGGGCGGCCGTGGTTCAAACATGCGATTTATGCTCCGGGAGAGTACACCGGATACGCAGCGGTGGTGATCCCGGGAGTGAATGAGGCGATTGACCGCAAAGACCTGGCGACCACGCAGCAGCAGTTGCAGATCCTGACCGAGGCGATCAACCGCGCGGCCGGGGTGTTGGAGACAGGGGAAGTGAAGAAGTTGTCAGTGGATAGTGGATAGTAGTTAGTTGTCAGAGAAGGCGATTGTGAATGGGCAGTAAGCAACAGGAGACCAGCCCGTCGGGTGGGATGATGTGAGGCCGGTGCGTCAGCGCTGGGTGGGGTGAGTCATTGATCTACTACCCGCGTTTTCCTGCGATAGCGGTTGAACTGGTGGTCGCCGGCCTTGCGGCAGCTCATCCAAGTCCAACGCGTCATGTGCTCCGTGGTGAAGCCCGGGCCGCCGAAGACGGTTGGTCGAAGCAGCGGCGTAATACCCACTTCCCTAGGCAGGCGCTCCTGCTCGGGGGGGACGAGTTGTCCCACTTCAAAGGGCGAGATGGTCAGGAACTTTTCGTCCACGAGATCGGCGCGGGCGAGGTTGCCATAGAGAGTGGGCCCGCCCTCGCAGAGCAGGTACTCGACACCCAGTTCAGTCCGCAGTTTCTGGATTGCCGCCGGCAGGTCGAGGCTTCTCGCCCTCGCCGGCCGCGACGATCGCAACATGCGGATGCGATCCCCGGGCGCGAAGCCGCTCGGCTCCGGCAGGAGAGGTCACGATAGCCGCATCGACCTGGTCGCCGTCGAAGACTTTCAGGCGCGACAGATCGAGATCGAGTGCCCTGGTGACGAAGATGTTGCGCTCGCGCCCTTTGCCCAGCCGTCCGCCGCAGCGCCTGCATGGCGGGATCGGTCACCTGAAAGACGATGCCGCGGCTCTCAGGTCCGCGCAGCCGCTGCTCTTCCAGCAAAGTGTTCATGCCCATCAGCAGGCCGTCGGCATGGGCGCGCAGCAGGTCCATCAGCCAGCGGTCTTCGCTCGACTGCGAGATGTCGGCGCCCGAGGCATTCTTTCCCAGTAGCGTCGTGATGCCGTCGAGCGATCTGCACGAAGTTGCTGTAGACCCATGGACGGCCCGTGCGGTCGAGGGGGAAATCCGAAGTTGCCGTAAGGACCGAAGGCCTCGTCGTCGAACGGGCTCGGTTCGGCGTGATCGAAAAGAACCTCGAAGGGCGAAATGGGACCGCTGCGGGGCGTGGGCATGGTGAGGCGATTTTATCGCGGCGTGGGCGGGGCGCTCCGAAGTTCGACACCAAGGTGCCGCTGGCATTTTACCTTGCGGAGGCCTATGATCCGTCTTACACTGCCGTAGGTGGCGTGAAGGGAATCTGTTGTCCTTCGTCGGATTCCTTATTGCGCCGAATACAAGGTGACTTGACTCGAACTCAGAGATCAATGCAAGGAGATACCGTCGTGTTTCGACTCAGTGCGCGTCGCTCACTCGTCTTAGGGCTTGCCGTGCTGACAATAGGAATCGCCTTGGTTCCGGCCACACTGCAGGCGGGTGTAACTGTTTATAGCAGCCGCAGCGCCTTCGAGGCGGCGGCCAGTGGCCTCACCAATCTGGACTTCGAAGGTCTCGCGGCCATTGGCTCCTATGTCTCTTATGGCACAGGTCCGCTGGTGCTGTCGGGCGTCTCGATCACCGGGAACAACTCAATGTTTGTGATTGATCCGGGCTTCTACGGATTTCCGTATCCCAGCGCGTTCCTGAACTCGGATTATTCGGTTCCGGACATTCTAACCTTCGCCCTGCCCGGCTCGTACACTGCCGTGGGTTTCGATTTCGGCAGCCTGTTCAGCGGCGGAGCGAGCTTCGATGTGCAATTGGACGGCATGGGGCCGTTCACGGTAACCAGCACGGGCTCCACGCAGGACGGGGTGCTGGGATTTGCCGGATTTATCTCGAGCACCGCATTTAGCACCGTGACCCTGACTATGCCCGATGCTCCGAACTACAACGCGATCGACAATTTCGAATTCGGTTCGGGTGGAACCGTACCTGAGCCGGCGAGCCTGCTGTTGCTGGGAAGCGGAATCGTGGCCGTCGCGAGGAGACTGAAGGCGAAGAAAGCCTAGTTTTCTGAAGTTCGACGGATTGTCTGCAGTTTCAATTGGGCCGCGGCTCCTTCCAGGGATCGCGGCCCTTTCGCTTAGATCCGGCAGCGACTCTCTCATCTTTGCCATCAAGGCAGACGGCAGCACTGTGATTGACCCGTCAGCGTGAACCCGCAGTGGCGCGAGGAACAGCAATCCGTTGCCGCACGAATTCCACCAGTTCGGGTGTGACGTACTGTGGCGGGCGGATGCGGAAGGTCGGTTTGCCCGCGACCGGCTTGAGCGAAACGTCGGTCCAGGCCACGTTAGCGGACTCCTCATGCAGGATGAGAGCGTCGGCACGGTCAAGGTATTCGCGGGCTGAGGTCTTGAAGTCTGCGGTGGCGGTATCGAGCACGGTCAGGTAGAGATCGGGGCGAAGAAATCGCATCACGCTGTTGGATTCGAGAATAGCGTTCTCCGATTTAGCGAGTTCCTGGCGCAGGCGCGGCATAGCTTCGGCGAGAAAGCCCTGGCGGGTTCGGACCCACAGCGAGCGCGCGGCCCCGGCGACGAGAAAGCGGGAAGAGTCGCTCTCGCCGCTGCGGTCGCGCTCCTCGTTGATGGCCCAACTGTGATCGTCGGTGGCGCAATCGCAGGGCGCGCCGTCGGCGGAACAGATGCCGTGTCCGTATTGTGTGATCTTGACGGCGGTCCAATGGAACTCAGGCAGAGCAGAGATGAGCCCAGCGACCACGCTGGTCTTGCCTACACTCCGGGAATGTCCCCCGACAACGATGAGAGTCATAATCGTTAACTTTGCGGTCTACCGCTCGCTCGCCGGCAAATCGGCAACTGGTTGCCCTTGGCCTCAGGTGGCCCGTCCTGAGGATGGTAACGCAACCCGGGTAACGTCGTCGCGAACCGCATGCTGGATTTTTTTGGCAAGCTCGAATAGCCTTAGTCCTGTCGCTGGCCGCCTACTGGCGGATGCAGACGAGTAGACAACATGACCGTCGGTTGCGAAATCATGAGGCTCATTTTCTGTAGTAGCACTACTTACTTCCCAGAATATGCAGAAGCTTGCGCATAACATTTCACTTTCGTGTGTTTTGTATTTAGATATCGCTTAACTCCTTTTTATTCTGAGGGTATGCTCGGAAGCAGCCGGACCGTAATGGAAGCTCAGTTGCTGCAGTAGAGCCCGGAGTTGAGTCTCTCTTGTGGAGGAGTTCGCATGCGAAAGTTCGTCCTTGCCTTGGCCCTGGCCATGTTGGTGATGGCCTGTGTTGGCGCGCAAGCAGCGGTAATCACACTCACGTTCACTGGACTAGGAGACCAGGAACCAATCGACAACTACTATAACGGTGGTTTCGGTGGATATGGCAGCGGTCCCGGGCCAAACTACGGGATCATCTTCAGCTCTGACAGCCTGGCGATTATCTCGGTGTTGGATGGCGGCACCGGCAACTTCAGCAACGTTCCGCCGCCGGCGACCAACACGATCGCGTTCTTCCTCAACGGAGTCGGCGACACGATGGACGTGCCGGCCGGATTCACTACCGGCTTCTCGTTCTACTATGCCGCGGCGGCCGGCTTCGCGGGTTCGGTTGATGTGTACTCGGGATTAGACGGTACAGGCACGAACCTCGCACACCTGGATCTTCCTCCGAACGGCTCGTATTGCGGAGTCGAGCCCTACAGCTGCTGGAGCGAAGTTGGCGTGTCTTTCGGCAGCACGGCAGAGTCGGTGGTCTTCAGCGGCTCTGCAAACTATATCGGCTTCGCCGATATTACCTTGGGATCCTCCCAGGTCATAACTCCTGAGCCCGGCACTCTGGTTATGCTAGGTTCTGGGGTTCTCGGACTGGCTGGAGTGCTGCGCCGCAAGCTAAAAGTCTAACTTCGTCGCGAAATCGAGGAAAGAACAGGGCCGGGAGAGTAAATCTCTCGGCTCTTTTTTGTCGCGCGAAAAGCGCCGGCGATCGAGGATGGGATGTGCTTCCGTCCGGCGTGATCCTGCCGGAAAAATTGCCGAGTCGCGAATCGCGAGCAGCAGGGTTCGGCTGAATTGCTATCGGCTCTTCCTGGCCAGACGTGCCAGCGCCGCCAACTCCTTCAGGTATTCGCGAACGGGCCGGGCGGGTGTGCCCCAGAAGACGATGCCCTTGCCGCGAAGGTTCTTGTGGGGCAGGATGCCGCCTTGTCCTCCCAGAATGACACCGGGGCCGATGTTGGCATGATCGCCGATGCCGACCTGGCCTCCTAATACGCACTCATCACCCACACTGCAACTGCCGGAGATGCCGGTCTGCGCGGCGATCACGACATTGGCGCCGATGGTACAGTTGTGTCCGATGTGGACCAGGTTATCGAGCTTCGTGCCCGCGGCGATCACGGTCTTGGTCGAGCGCGCCGCGGTCGATGGTGCAGTTGGCGCCGATCTCGACAGAGTCGCCGATGACGAGCTGTCCGATCTGGGGAAACTTAACGTAGCGGCCGTGCTCCTCGTCGCGCACGAAGCCGAAGCCGTCGGAGCCGAGCACCGCGCCGGCATGAACAATGACGCGGCGGCCCAGGGTCGTGCCCGGATACATGACCACACGGGGATAAATCTCGCAGTCGTCGCCAATCACCACGCCCGCTCCGATGCAGCAGCCGGCCGAGATATGGGTGCGTTCACCGACGACGGCATCGAGCTCGATGACAGCGTGAGCGTCAACGCTGGCTGAAGGCGCTATTTTCGCCGATGGATGAATGACGGCCGTGGGGTGAACCTGAGGTTCGTAATGCGGCAGCGCATGCAGCAAGGATGCGGCGCTGGCGAACGCCAGACGGGGACGGCGCACGATCAGCAGCGGCTTGCTCCCGGCAGAGCCGGCGGCAAATTCGCCAGCAATGACGGCAGTTGCGCGGGAGGCGAGCGCTTCGTCGAGGTGCTTCTCCGATTCGATGAAGACCAGGTGGCCGGGCTGGGCGCCGGCCAGGCTGGCAACGCCCGTGACTTCGATGGCGCCGTCGCCCAGCAGGCGCGCGGAGAGGAATTCCGCCAGAGACTGTAAGGTTTGCGGCATGGGCCTTTATAGGCGAGGGGCGGGGAAAATGCCAAATTGCGACGGCGGCCGTCATGGGCAGCCCGTGGCCGGCCGAACATCCAGCATGGTCATGCGTCACAGACAGGTGTGACTCGAACGCCTAGCCTCTAGCCGTGGGCGCAGACCGTCTCCAACGCGTTCGAGCCACGATTCGCGGCGCCGTGCAAGGCGTCGGCTTCCGGCCATTCGTCTTTCGCCTGGCCGAGGAGATGAAGCTGAAAGGCTGGGTGATGAACAACACCCAGGGCGTCTTCCTCGAAGCCGAAGCTGAGCCGGAGGTGCTGCAGGAGTTCCTGCGGCGCATCCAGAGCGAGAAGCCGGCAATCGCGTCCATTCAGAGCTTCGAGTACAGCTATCTGGACCCCGTCTCCTACGCGACGTTTGAAATCCGCGAGAGTGAGGATGGCGCGAAGACGGCGCTGATCCTGCCCGACATCGCGACTTGTCCCGAGTGCCTGCGCGAAATCTTCGATCCGCTCGAACCGGCGGTATCGCTATCCCGTTCACCAACTGCACCAATTGCGGGCCGCGCTTCAGCATTATCGAAGCACTGCCGTACGATCGCCCGCGCACGTCGATGCGGATCTTCGAGATGTGCCTAGAGTGTTCGGCGGAATATCACGATCCGCGCAACCGGCGTTTTCATGCGCAGCCGAACGCGTGCCCAAAATGCGGCCCGAAGCTGGAACTCTGGGACGAGAACGGCAAGCGCATCGCGATCGGCGACCAAGCCCTGCGACGGGCGGCGCTGTCGATCAACCTCGGGCTGATCGTGGCAGTGAAGGGGCTCGGCGGATTTCACCTGATGGTGGATGCGATGCACGAGAGCGCGATCCACCGCCTGCGGCATCGGAAGCGCCGGGAAGAGAAGCCTTTCGCGCTAATGTTTCCGTCGCTGAGCGCGATTGCCGATTACGCTGAAGTGGACGCCATGGAAGAGCGCATCCTGCGGTCGCCGGAAGCGCCGATTGTTCTGCTGCAACGCGCGTTGAGCTGCGACCTGTCGTCGTCGATCGCCCCGGGCAACCCGTACCTCGGCATCATGCTGCCCTACACGCCGCTGCACCACCTGCTGATGCACGAGATAGGCGGGCCGGTGGTGGCGACCAGCGGGAACATCTCCGACGAACCGATCTGCACGCGCGAGCAGGAGGCGGTGCTGCGGCTGAAAGGGATCGCCGACGTGTTCCTGGTCCACAACCGCCCGATCGTGCGGCACGTGGACGATTCGGTGGTGCGGATCATGGCGGGCAGGGAGATGATCGTTCGCCGGGCGCGCGGGTTCGCGCCACTGCCGGTGTTGCTCGAGAGCGAGACTCCGGAGGTGGTGGCGGTAGGGGCGCACCAGAAGAATGCAATCGCGGCCTCGGTCGGCAGGCAAGTGTTCATCAGTCAACACATCGGCGATCTGGAGACCGTCCCGGCATACCAGGCATTCGAGCAGGTGATTGACGACTTCGGAGAACTGTACGAGTTGAAACGGAGCACGTTTGCCTGCGACGAGCATCCGGACTACTTCTCGACCCAATACGCGCAGAAGCAAGCGGGTGCAGCGGTTGTTCCGGTGCAACATCATTATGCACATGCGCTGTCGTGCATGGCGGAGAACGAACTGCAGCCGCCGGTGCTGGGCATTTCATGGGACGGCAGCGGCTACGGGCCGGATGGCACGGTGTGGGGCGGAGAATTCCTGCGCATCACCAGCGCGGGGTATGAGCGAGTCGCGCACCTGCGTACGTTCGCCCTGCCCGGCGGAGAGAAGGCAGTCAAAGAGCCGCGCCGGGTGGCGTTGTCACTCCTGCGCGAGACCTACGGGCCGGACCTCAGCGAGTGCGGCGGAGTGGCGACCCTGAGGGCGTTCACGCCGGAAGAACTGCGCCTGCTGCAGGAGATGATGGAGCGGGGAGTGCGGTGTCCGCGAACGTCGAGTGCAGGAAGGTTGTTTGACGCGGTGGCGTCGATCGTCGAGTTGCGCCAGCTTTGCCGCTTCGAAGGGCAGGCGGCGATGGAGTTGGAGTTTCTGACGCGAAATGTGCAGGCGGACGGGGCTTATCCGTTCACACTGGTGAGCGAAGGAGCATCGCTCAGCCTGGACTGGGCGCCGGCGATTCGGGCCATCGTCGAGGATGTGCGCCACGAGGTTCGCACTGCTGTCGTGGCCACGAAGTTCCACAACACGCTGGTCGAGATGATGGTGAAAGTCGCGCAGGCTGCGGGCGAGGATAAAATCACGCTCAGCGGTGGATGCTTCCAGAACCGCTACCTGACGGAAACGGCAATCAAGCGCCTGCGGGAAGAGGGCTTTCCGTCCGTACTGGCATCAACGAGTGCCTCCGAATGATGGGGGTATTGCGCTCGGGCAGGTGGTCGCGGCGGCGCGGACGCTGCAACTTGCGAATCAAGAAGAGGGGCAGACAACATGTGCCTTGCAGTTCCAGGGAAAATCTTAAGCATCTCGGGGGAAGACCTCGCGCGCATGGCGCGGGTCAGCTTCGGCGGCATCGTCAAGGAAGTGAGCCTGGTGTTTACGCCCGAAGCCAACGTGGGCGAATACGTCATCGTGCACGTGGGCTTCGCGCTGAGTGTTGTGGAGGAAGCCGAAGCTCTGCTCACCTTCTCGTATCTGAAGCAGATGGGCGATCTGGTAGAGCTGGAGAACCTTGAGCCGCCGGCAGGCGAAGCATGAAGTACGTCGAGGAGTATCGCGACCCGGTGGCGGCGCAGCAGTACGCTGCGGCGATCGCGCACATCGTGACGCGGCCATGGACGCTGATGGAGGTCTGCGGCGGCCAAACGCACTCGATCGTGAAATACGGCATCGACGAGCTGCTGCCGAAGCAGGTGACCCTGGTGCACGGGCCCGGATGTCCGGTGTGCGTGACTCCGCTGGAGTTGATCGACAAGGCACTGCACATCGCCGCCCAACCCAACGTGATCTTCTGCTCGTTCGGCGACATGCTGCGGGTTCCGGGATCTGCGGGAGACCTATTCAGCGTGAAGGCCAACGGCGGCGACGTCCGCATTGTGTACTCCCCGGTGGATGCGGTGCAGATCGCCAAGCAGAATCCGGACAAGCAGGTGGTGTTCTTCGCCGTGGGATTCGAGACCACGGCGCCAGCCAACGCCATGTCGGTCTTCCAGGCGAAACAGCAGGGAGTGAAGAACTACTCGATCCTGGTGTCGCACGTGCTGGTGCCTCCGGCGATGGAGGCGATCCTCGGCTCGCCCATGAATAAGGTGCAGGGATTTCTGGCGGCCGGGCACGTGTGCACCGTGATGGGCTACCGTGAGTACCAGCCGATCGCGAAGAAGTACAAGGTGCCGATCGTCGTAACCGGATTCGAACCACTGGACCTGCTGCAGGGCATCTACATGTGCCTGTTGCAACTGGAAGAGGGACGCTTCGAGGTGGAAAACCAGTATTCGCGCGTCGGTGCGCAAGGAAGGCAATATCCCGGCGCAGGATTTGGTGGCGCGAGTGTTCCGCGTGGTGCATCGCAAGTGGCGCGGCGTGGGAGAGATTCCGCAGAGCGGCCTGGCCCTGGCGGAGGAGTTTGCCGGGTTCGACGCGGAGACGCGATTCGGCGTTGGAGACTATACGGCGCAGGAAGATCCGGAGTGCATCAGCGGCCTGGTGATGCAAGGCGCAGCGAAGCCGGAAGAATGCACTGCGTATGGGAAGCGCTGCACGCCCGATCATCCACTGGGCGCGCCCATGGTGTCGTCGGAGGGCGCGTGCGCGGCGTATTACCGCTACCGGAGGCTGCGCGGCACAGAACTGTCGGAGGTTGGAGGCAGTCGTGGCTGAAGTGAAAGACTTCCAACTGCAATGCCCGGTGCCCGTTAACGACGCGGATCATGTGCAACTCGCGCATGGTGGCGGCGGGCGGCGCATGCACGAACTGCTGGAGGGCCTGCTGCTTCCCAACTTCGGCAATGCGCTGCTACTGGAGCGCCATGACGGCGCAACATTCAGTGTCGCGGGCGCGAAGCTGGCGTTCACCACAGACTCTTACGTGGTGCAGCCGTCTGTTCTTTCCGGGCGGCGACATCGGAACCCTGGCAGTGAACGGCACGGTCAACGATCTAGCGATGTGTGGAGCGCGTCCACTGTATCTAAGTTCGGCGTTCATCCTGGAAGAAGGCTTGCCGATGGAGACGCTGCGGCGCGTGGTCGAATCCATGCGGTTGTCTGCGGCTGCGGCGAACGTACAACTGGTGACCGGCGACACCAAGGTCGTCGATAAGGGTAAGGGCGACGGCATCTTTGTCAATACTGCCGGCATTGGCGTGGTCGAACATGGGCTGACAATTGCACCGAAGAGCGTTCGCCCGGGCGACGCGATCATTCTGAGCGGCGACATTGGCCGGCATGGGATTGCGATCATGGCCATGCGCGAAGGGCTCAGCTTCGAGAGCACGATCGAGTCAGACTGCGCGCCGCTGTGGCAGCGCAGTTCGCGCGCTGATCGAGGCCGGCATCGAGATTCACTGCCTGCGCGACCTCACGCGCGGAGGCTTGAGCAGCGGACTGATCGAGATTGCTGAGACCGCGAGCGTGCGCAACAACATCGATGAGCGGCTGGTGCCGGTGCGCGAGGATGTTTCCGGCGCCTGCGAGATTCTCGGGCTCGATCCGCTGTACCTGGCGAATGAGGGGCGGTTCGTCGCATTTGTCCCGGGTGCGCAGTCCGATCGTGCGGTCGAGGTGTTGCGGTCGGTGGAAGTATCTGGGGGAGCGGTATGCATTGGCCGCGTTGAAGAGAAGCCCGCCGGGCTGGTGACGCTGAAGAGCCGGTTGGGGACGGAGCGCATCCTCGACATGCTCAGCGGGGAGCAATTGCCGAGGATTTGTTAGGAAGAAGCTGCCAGCCGTCAGCTCAAGTCGCGATCGCGATAACCACTTATCATCATGAATTCGCAACCAAGCTCCCTTTGGGAGCGAAGATTCCTGACAAATTTCTGTCCGCTTCCCGACCACCATCACCTTTCGACGTGAGACATCTCACATCGCTTCCGCCCGAAACGCGGAAAGATAGAAGCAGGTAATTGCCGTCAAAGGTGAACCACCTAGACTCCGCAGGCAGAGTGATGCCTCGCACATGGCATTGCGGGTCAAGTTGCCGTCGTGCGGTGGACTCGTGCTGGAAGGAACTGGAGCGGATAAGTGAATAAGGTGCTGATTATCGGTTACGGAAACTCATTGCGCGACGATGACGCTATCGGGGTCCATGCGGCGCACCTGCTGGAGGAAATGTACAGAGACGATCCTGCAGTGCGGGTGATCGGGGCGCATCAACTGACGCCGGAGATGGCCGAGGACATTGCCGAGGCGAAGTTTGTGGTGTTTCTGGACGCTGCCGTGGGCGCCCGTCCAGGAGAAATCGGCAAGACTTCGCTGCAAGCACGGAGAGGCTCAGCCGGTTTCACCCATCACTGCACGCCCGCCACATTACTGCTGGCCGCGGAGCAACTCTATGGCGAAGCGCCATCGGCCATCGGCCTTACCATAACCGGCGCTTCGTTTGAAGTTGGAAAACGGCTCACCCCCGTGGTGAAGCGCAGGCTACCCGAGTTGATTGCCGCGGTCCAAGAGGTTGTGGTGAGCTGGCGGCGGCAGCGTTTGCGGGAGGCGTCGCTACGCACAAGATAGTCATCGCCAAAGAACTCTATCCGGAGATTGTCCCAAAAGTGAAAAGCACATCCTGCGATGTGCCTGCCGAACCATAGCGACTAATAGTTATGCGCCTACGAGCTTCTCGAGGATCGCTTTGTTGCGAATGGTGAGCGTGGAACCTTTGAGGACTGCAATCTGCCGCTTGCGGAAGTCGGCGAGAACGCGGGTGACGGTCTCGCGCGAGGTTCCGATGATCTGCGCAATCTCCTCGTGCGTGAGCGCGAGCTTCACCCTGGGTTCGGTTTTGTCGGTGCTGGTTGCCGTCCATTCCAGCAGCAGGCGAGCCAGGCGCTCGGGGGCGGAGTGCGACAAGCCGAGACTGCGGATCTGCTGATAGGCGCTCTGGCAATCCTTGCTTAAATGCTGCGCGGCCTTCAGACAGGCATCGCCGTGTTCCTGGAGGAAGCGCAGGAAGTCGTCGCGCTTGATGAAATTGAGCTGGCAGGGCTGGCCGGTTTCAGCCGTGATCTCATACGGGGTACCGGAAACGGTGGCGTGCATGCCTAATACTTCGCCCGGCTGTGCGATCTTGAGGATGAGCGTTTTGCCCTCGGCCGACGTGGTCGACATCTTCACGCGACCCTTGCAGAGCATGTAGATGCCACGCGGCGATTGACCTTCAACGAAGAGAATGGCACCGGCCGGATAGGACGCCGTGTACTTAATTTTGTCGAAGGCTTCCAGAGAAGACTTGGGCAGAGAGCAAAAGAAGCTGTCGGTGCGCAGCTTACAAATCAGACAATTTTCGACCAGCTCAAAGCCGTAAGGTGACCCCACTGTGTCCTCCGTAAGCTTACCTAGTATGCTACCACCGGGTGCAAACGGGTAAGGGTAAATCAAATATCCCCCGCTGGGGAACCACCTCCCGCTCACTCCCCAAGCACCGCCGATGTTCGAGAGCCTTGCCGCTCCTCGGGTCTCGTACCGCTGCCGGCCGTAACCGGGTGGCAGGTTCACGGACCGGAGTTGAGCGTTCGACGACCCGCTACCTGTGATCTTACGCCTGCTTGGTGACGGATGTCACAGAGGCCAGTATTCGCCATCACAGCCAGGGTTTGGCCAGGTGAAGGAAAATCGCGCCCACAACGGCTCAAAAGGCGGGAAGCGCAACGGTCTCTCGCCGCCAATTGCAGGGCCGGGTTGCAGGAACCTCCGTCGCAACCCGGTGCCGGAATACCAATTCCGGTTTGCGCACGCAACGAAGCAAGGAGCGGACCTGACCACTCTCCTCTACCCCAATGCGCTTCCCGCCATTGGTGATGCCGGGTCTGATCCTGCCCAGATCAGGGAAGGGGTCCGCAGCACGAAGCTGAAAGTGGGAGGTCTCAAAGAGGATGGCAGCAGGATCCGGGGGACAACCCGAAGCGCCAGTTCCCAACGTTTTCAGCCGGAATTGTTGAGGCAGTCACACATTTCAGATTGTTGTCGCGAGGGCGGGGTGGTATCGTTCTTCGCCATTGGAAGGGAGACATGAGATGAGCGCAACAACTACAGGTAGAGCGAACTCAGTCGAGATCGGAAGTGTCGGGTTGAGCCGATGGTGGCGCGTAATCGGCGGACTGCTGATGAACATTGCTCTCGGCTCGCTCTATGCCTGGAGCGTATTCGTTGCCCCGCTCGAGAAAGAGTTCGGATGGAAGCGGGCGGATACCTCAACGGTGTTCACCATCGCGGTGGTGGTGTTCGCTTTAACGTTTATCGTTGCTGGGAGGCTGCAGGACAAGCTCGGGCCCTTCTGGGTCTCGCTCACCGGCGCAATCCTGGTGAGCGTGGGCTTCTTTCTATGTTCGTTCACCAGCAGCCTGACCTACCTCTTCATTTGTTTCGGTGTGATTGGAGGATTGGGTAATGGCTTCGGTTACGCCACACCCATCCCAGTAATGGCCAAGTGGTTCCCCGATAAGCGTGGCTTGGCGGTGGGGTTGGCCGTGGGCGGATACGGCGCCGGCTCGGCGATCTTTGGCCCATTGTCGGCTAGCTACCTGATTCCGCACTTTGGCTGGCGTACCACCTTCCAAGTCCTGGGCGCGATCTTCTTCGTGATGACGATCATCGGCTCCTTTCTGCTGAAAAATCCTCCCACCGGATATAAGCCTGCGGGCTGGTCGCCGACTTCCACTTCGAAGGCTGCGGCCACCGCCTATGACTTCTCCCCCGGTGAAATGCTGCGCACCCCGACCTTCTACTTTATGTGGGTGGCCTACGCGTTTGGTTGCGCGGCCGGTCTCATGGTCATCAGCCAGTTGGTACCCTTTGCGAAGAGCGTGGGTATCCCCAGCATCACCCTGGCTTCGCTCGGCTTGGTGGTGGGCGCGGTCGGCAACGCCTCGGGGCGCATCCTATCAGGATGGATGTCGGACCACCTGGGACGCATCAATGTCCTGCGTTTGATGATCGGCATCTCTATGGTGGCCATGCCCATTCTGTATAGCGTGGGAGGCAACGCGGCAGCACTGTTCGTCATGCTGTTCGTCGTTTACTGGTGCTACGGTACCCAACTTTCGGTCAACGCGGCGACCGCGGCAGACTTCTGGGGTACCAAGAACGTGGGTATCAATTACGGGTTGCTATTCACTGCTTGGGGGGTGGCCGGTCTCCTGGGTGGACGAATCGGCGGGAAACTGTACGACAAGTATCACAACTACCAGATGGCGTTTTATACTGCGGCAGTTCTGGCTGCGGTAGCGTTGGTTGCCGAACTGCTGGCGCGCCGGCCCAAGCACGCGTAGCCGTCACGAACCATTTTTTCACGGTTGGGGCGACTGGAAGCCGCCCCGAGTTTTTTTCTGAAGGGCCTCAGTTTGGAGTTGACTTCGGGCAGCATTTATTAGTTTGAAGGAGCATGCTTAGTTATGGGCACCGCCACGACATTATCGGAATCCCAGGATGTAACAAAGAGAGCAGTTGAGCAGTCCACCCCTCATACCACGCCGCATCACCTTATCAGTCCGGTGGCGCAAAAGTGGATCGAGGAGGGAAAGCAAGATCCGGAAGGTTTTTGGGGACGTGCGGCGGACCAGCTGCCGTGGTTCCGTAAGTGGGACAAAGTGTTGGAGTGGAATCCACCCACCTTCAAGTGGTACCTCGGCGCGCAGACCAATCTGGCTTACAACGCGCTCGATCATCATGTAAAACGCGGCTGGGGCGGGCACACCGCGCTGGTGTACATCAATGAACGTGGCGAGCGCCGCGTCTATACCTACGCTCACTTGCTCTACGAAGTCGAGCAGGTGGCGAAGGCGTTGCGCGGGATGGGCATCAAGAAGGGCGATCGCCTTACCATTTACATGCCGACGTCTCCAGAGGCCATTATCCTGATGTTGGCGACGGTCCGCATCGGCGCGATTCACTCCGTGGTGTTTGCCGGCTTTGGCGCCAAAGCGCTGGGCGACCGCATTCAGGCCAGCGGTTCACGATTGGTCTTTACGGCCGATGTCACCTATCGCAAGGGCAAGGATACCCGGCTCAAAGAAATCGTCGACGAGGCCTTGCAGAACGCGGGCGACAAGGTGGAGCACGTCATCGTTCTGAAGCGAACCGCTGGGGAAACTCCCATGCGTCCCGGACGGGACCTGCTCTGGGAGCAGTTTCTGGAGCACGGCGCCGGAGAAAGCGGCGACTATGTCACCATGGAAGCCAATGAGCCGGCGTTCATCCTGGCCACTTCCGGAACCACCGCGACACCGAAGCTGGCCATCCATACCCATGGCGGTTATCAGGTCCACATTCACAGCATGGGACAGTGGCTGTTTGCCTTGAAGCCGACGGATGTCTGGTGGTCCACCTCCGACATCGGCTGGATCGTTGGTCACAGCTACATCGTGTACGCGCCTTTGATCGCGGGCGCGACCACGGTCGCTTTCGAAGGTGCGCTTGACTATCCCACCCCGGAAGGCACCTGGAAGACGCTGATGGAGGAGTACCGCGTCAGCGGCATTTTCACTTCGCCAACCGCCGTGCGATTGCTGATGCGCTACGGCGATGGGCCGTTCGGGAGCGTTGATTACAAGTATCTGGAACGGGTTTTTTGCGCCGGCGAGGTTTTGAATGCGCCGGCATGGGAATGGCTGCAGAAGAAGATTTTCAAGAACCAGATTCCCGTCATCGACCACATGTGGCAAACCGAAACCAGCGGGCCCGTCTTTGGCAACCCGTATGGGCTGGGAATGTTGCCGATCAAGCCGGGATCGGCTACTGTCCCCATGCCAGGCATTGATGCCGCAGTGGTGGCGCCCGACGGTACACCGTGCGGCGTCAACGAAAAGGGCATCATGGTGATCAGGCGGCCTTTCCCGGGATTGACCCCGGAGTTGTGGGGTGAAACGGAACGGTACGGCCGCGATTATTGGCAGATCATTCCCGATGTCTACTACACCGGCGACTCGGCACAAATCGACGAGGATGGCTATGTGTGGTTCGCCGGGCGCGCCGATGAGATCATCAAAATTGCCGGACATCGCATCGGCACCATCGAGGTGGAGACCGCGCTGCTCGGCCATGCCGCAGTGGCGGAATCGGGTGTAATTGGCCGGCCCGACGAACTGCGCGGCGAAGTGATCTCCGCGTTTGTAGTGCTCAAACAAGGCTTCATTCCATCGGAGCAATTGAAGCAGCAACTGCTCGATCAGGTGCGGCATGAACTCGGGCCGGTAGCCGTGATCGGCGAACTGAACTTCGTGGACATGCTGCCCAAGACCCGCAGCGGCAAGATCATGCGGCGCGTGCTCAAGGCTGTGACCCAGGAGAAAAACCCCGGTGACATCACGACCATCGAGGACGAAGGCTCGGTGGAGGAAGCCCGGCATGCGTGGCATCAGATGAGGGCGGCGCTGGACAACCAGCCGTTACCAGCGGCATCTTCCAAAGGCAAGTGAACCAGGCAGGAATAGAATTTCCGGCCCGCTACAACGGCGGGCCGGGTCGGGTAAGGCTCTGACCGGAACGTTCCGGGACGAGCGCAGGCGTTGCAGTGAGGTACAGAATGTTTCATTATATGGGCTTGACCGAGGCGCAGGAGCGCGTTTCGGCAACCCAGTAAACACTGACAGAAGAACTTCCAGGGTTGCAGCACAAATTCAGAAATCTAAGGAGTGACTGACATATGGCTCGAACTCTTCCGAACCAGAATGTGGTGATCGAGACCAGCGAGGCTCAGATCGCAGTCCATTGGCGGGAGGAAGAATACTATTATCCTTCCGCGAAATTCATCGGCCAGGCAAATCTGACCGATCCCGACGTCAACGAACGCTTCAACGAGAAAAATTTCCCGGAATGCTTCCGGGAGTACGCCGATCTGCTGAGCTGGGACCAGTACTGGCACACTACGCTCGACACCAGCGATCCGCCGTTCTGGAAGTGGTTCGTGGGCGGCAAGATCAACGCTTCGTACAACTGCGTGGACCGGCACCTCGCCCAGCACAAGAACAAAGCGGCGCTCATCTTTGTCCCGGAACCGGAAGCCGATGCGCCTGTATCCGTCACCTACCGCGAACTCTATGTGCGAGTGAATGAATTCGCGGCGCTGCTGCGCGATTTCTGTGGTCTGAAGGCCGGAGATCGCGTCACCATTCACATGCCGATGGTCCCCGAGTTGCCCATTACCATGCTGGCCTGTGCCCGCCTGGGCGTGATTCACTCGGTTGTGTTTGGCGGCTTCAGCGGCGAGGCTTGCGGCCGGCGCGTCGCCGATTCCGGCAGCCACATCCTGATCACAATGGATGGTTACTATCGCAATGGCAAGCTGCTCGACCACAAGGCGGCCGCCGACATATCGCTGGACATAGCCAAGCAGGAAGGTCAGGCGGTGGAAAAGGTCCTGGTGTGGAGACGTCACCCAGGCAAGAATGCGTCCGCTTCGCCGTTTGTGGAAGGGCGCGATTTCTTCGTGGATGAGATCCTGCCGAACTACTCGGGTGAGATCGTGCCTCCCGTTCCCATGGATGCGGAGGCGCCGCTGTTTCTTATGTACACCAGCGGCAGCACCGGAAAGCCCAAAGGCTGTCAACACCGCACTGGCGGCTACCTCGCCTATGTGACGGGCTGCTCCAAATACATCCAGGACATCCACCCCGAAGATGTGTACTGGTGCATGGCCGACATCGGCTGGATTACCGGTCACTCGTTCATCGTCTATGGACCTTTGGCCCTGGCCGCCACCAGCGTCATCTACGAAGGAGTCCCGACCTATCCCGACCCGGGCAGGGTATGGAGAATCGCCGAGCGCCTGGATGTCAACATCTTCCACACCTCGCCCACCGCTATCCGCATGTTGCGCAAGGCCGGTCACGATGAACCCACCAAGTACAACTACCATTTCAAGCACATGACCACGGTGGGAGAACCCATCGAGCCAGAGGTTTGGCGGTGGTATTACGAAACGGTGGGCAAAGGCGAGGCCGTGATTGTGGACACGTGGTGGCAGACCGAAAACGGAGGATTCCTTTGCAGCACCAAGCCGGCGCTGAACCCCATGAAGCCGGGAAGCGCAGGCCCAGGTATGCCGGGCATCTACCCCACTATCATCGATGAAATGGGAGAAAATGTGGCCGCCGGTTCGGGCAAGGCGGGGAACATCTGCATTCGCAATCCCTGGCCCGGCATCATGCAAACCATTTGGGGCGATCGCCAGCGTTTCGTTGACCAGTACTACGCTAAGTACTGCAAGAATCGCGACAGCAAGGACTGGCGTGACTGGCCGTATTTCGCGGCGGATGGAGCTGTGCTGGCCGTGGACGGCTACTTCCGGATCCTGGGACGCGTGGATGACGTCATCAACGTGGCCGGCCACCGTCTGGGCACCAAGGAAATCGAGTCCGCGTGCCTGACGATTCCTGAGGTGGCAGAAGCGGCGGTGGTGCCGGTAGTGGACGAAATCAAAGGCCGTGTACCCGAGGTCTATATCGTCCTGCAGCCGGATGTACTGCCGAGCCAGGCGATTTTGGACAAGGTCAACCACGTCATTGAAACCATGATTGGCAAGATTGCCCGCCCGCGGAAGATCCACATTGTTCCGGACATGCCAAAAACACGATCCGGCAAGCTCATGCGGCGGGTTCTTGCGGCCCTCTCCAACAACATGAACACTGGCGATATCACCACCCTGGCGAATCCTGACGTAGTGGAAGCGGTCCGGGTAATGGTTCAGGGCAAAGAGGCGGTGGCGCTGGCCGATGGGCCGGAGGACCTGAAGAAATTCGGGACAGAAGACTGAAGGCTGACCGCGAGGGGCAAACCTCGGGAAAACTCGCTGGGTTTGCGCCTCTGATCGGTACCACGGAACAATTGCTTTGATTTGCACAGGGGCGGCGCGTGCGCCCCTTTTTCATTTTTCTGGTTCCGAAGGCGGTCCCTGCTCCGGTTCGGGCGGTTCGATGTAAGGGGTGAGCGGAGCATCGACGTCCGCGGGCACCGGCTGATTCGCCACTTCGCCGCCGGCTTGAACTGGCGGGCTGTACGGCTCCACCGCAACCGGTACGGGCTCCGGATTACGCGCATACCACACTGTGGCACATGCCTTTTGCCACAACCGGGTGCCAATGTGCGCGACCATGATCAGTTCAAGCAGAAGCAAGGTGACGGGTAGCGCCTTGGGAGGTAGTTTTGCCCAGAGCAACAGCAGGATGATGGTGACTACCCAGGCGAGAATGCCTACGAGGAGATAGACCCAGAAAAGGGGCGCCGAGCTTTCCTTGGCCAGAGAAAACGCTTTCATGGCGTTCCGCCGCATTACCCGGTTGTCCAGCGCGACGGCACGGACCTGCGCCAGGTCAAACCACATCCGCACCCACACGAACAGCAGGACCACCGGTATGCGAGCCTGCGAGCAGAATGTAGAAGCCGGTCTGATCGGCCACCGCCCGGTCGCCAATGTACGTGGAGAACCATGACACCCCTTCGTACAGGAAATTCACCACGGCAAACGGTATCAGCGACCACAGCAGCAACCGCACCAATGGCCAGAAGTACCGGCCGCAGGCTTCAAAGAATTCTCCCGTGCTGAGTCTGCGTTCATCGCGATACACCAGCAGGATGCCGCCGGTCACGAACAGCAGAAATAGCAGGAACAGCGCAGCGAACACGATGGATGTCCCCACCGAGCGAAACAGCCGGACCTCGGGCCGGACGACGAGTTCCATGAACATGCCAACGTCGAAGCCGTTGCTCAACTTCTTGCCCGCAAGGCTGTGCGACAGGGCGTCCGACAGGGTCCTGGCGGCGCTGCTGGCCCCCAGCCCTCCCAGCACGAAGTTAACCGCGAACACCCACCACAACACCCGTTGATGCCGCCACACCAGCGCGGCTCCGGCGCCGAGGATTCCCTTGCTTTCGTCAGTCAACGATGTTGCCCTTTCGCTGGTTCCGGCGTTACGTCAGCCAACTCAACATCTGGCCGCAGAACTGGGTGAGGAATGTCCAGTAAATGATGATCTTGTGGGTCGCGGTGCTCTGATGTTCGGTAGCGATGCTGTTGTTCAGATAGTTGCGGTCCATGGTGACCCGGTACTCGGGATCGATCTGCACCGAGAGGACCTTGGCTTTCTTGATGTACACGTACCGCACCCAGCGGTCGCGGCCATCCCAGCGCACCCGGTCTGTCTCGCCATTGTCGAACTTGATTTCGGCCTCCACGGGATAGATGAACTCGCCTTTGCGGTGCAATAGGATCTGGGTCTCGTACTCGGTGACCCCCTTCTTCTCGTCGAGTTTCTTGTCAAACCACTGCACCGGGGTCGAGTCGGCGCGCAGCACTTCATAGTCGAGGATCTGTGTGCCGTAGACGGCCTGCTGCCAATACCATCCGAGGTCTTGCTGCGCTACTTCATTGACGGTGCGGAGAAAGTCCTCCTGTGTCGGATGGGTGAAGCGATATTTCATAAAGTAGGTGTGCAACGCGTTCTTCAGCGTCTGCTCGCCGACTACAGTTTCCAGCGTCACAAGCATGGTCGCTGTCTTGCCATAGGTGATGTCGCCGTACGTTCCCATGCTCATGTCGGTGTAGCTGGCGGTGGAGATGGCATCGCGATCGGGTGCGCCCAGATAGGACTCACGCTGGGCCCCGGCATCGCCGAACTGCGCGCCAAACATGTTTAGCATGCTGGTGTCGTGGCCGAAGATATCATCCATCACCTTGACTTCGGTGTAGCTGTTAATGCCCTCGTCGAGCCAGGCGTTTTCGAACTCGTTGGTCGCCACCATGCCGTACCAGTACTGGTGTCCGAACTCGTGCTCGGTGACCATTTCTGGCAATACGTGCTGCCCCTTGGGAGCCCACCAGATGGTGTCGCCGGTGATGAACGTCGGGTACTCCATGCCGCCGGCTTCGAGTGCGCCGTGCGGCGGATCGACAACGGTGATCTGCGCGTAGGGATACGGCCCATACCAGTCATCAAACCGCTTCATGGTGCCTTGCATGATGTCGAGGTAGCGCTGCCACGAACTCTTGTGACCTTCGTAGGTCAGCAGCCGAATCTTCACCGGTCCGACACTGCCGTCGAATTCGCCTTCCACAACCTTGTAATTGGGATCGGAGGTCCAAGCGAAGTCGTGCACGTCCTCGGCGTGGAAGCTGACTGTCTTCGTACCGTTGCCGTTGTCGGTCTCGCCGGTCTGGACGCCAGTCGCTCCAATAATGTGGTCCTTCGGCAACGTGATCTTCACGTCGTAGGTGCCGAAGTCGGCGAAGAACTCGGTCAGGGCGTGGAACTGGTGGCAATTCCACGCGCCGTGCCACCACACTCCGACCTTGGGGAACCACTGCCCGGCGAGCAGGAATGAGCGCTTGTATCCGGTGCGGGCAATGACCTCGGGAAAGGTCGCGCGAAACTTGATTTTGAACTCCACCTCCTCCCCGGGCGGAACCGGGCGCGGCAGTTGCACCTCGAAGACCGTCTTGTCGTCAGCATTGCCGTCATCAGGAGAGATGAACTTCATCTGCTTGGTGAGATCTCCCATGCCCACGACTTCAAACGAGATCACCTCATTGGATCCGTCGTCCTTCGGATCCCAGCCGTCGTCGAAGGTGCTAGTACGAAAGTTGCCATCGCGATGCGCCTCGCGCACCCACGTCGACTTGGGCTGGAAGGCGTTGAGGTAAAGGTGAAAGGGGAAGCGGTCGAGAGGCTGGCCGGTGAGGTTGTGATAGGTAAGCGTTTCGGTGGCGTCAACGGTGTGCTTGGCCGGATCGTACCGGGCGTCGATATTGTAGGCGACGACGCGTTGCGACAAGGGCCCGCTGACCTTAGGGGCGAACGGACTCTGCGCCAGGGAAAACGGGGTCAGCAGCGAAACTGCGACCACCACCGCCAAACCCAAATTCCGCATCGACTAGTTCTCCCCAGGACCGTTCGTCTGCTGACAGGCCGTTCCCGCAAGCAATGCCCTACAAACTAAATCGCCAGGCCTTGAGAGTCAATGCAACCCCGGGGAAGCAACCGATGGGGCAATCCGCAACAAGAACGGCGGGAGATGTACTCACGCCGCTGGTCTGACACAGTAACTTGCCTTACCGCACTGTAGCCGGCTGGATGGGATCGCTGAGTCCCAACGCAACATCGATCAGCGCCTGATCGACCAGGCGGTTCTTATTAATCGCCTCGGTTAGCGGAATAGAAACGATGTCGTTGCCACGCAATGCGACCATCATGCCGAACTCGCCTTTGTGCACCAGATCGATGGCGCCGATGCCATAGCGCGAGGCGAGGACGCGGTCGAAGGCGCTGGGACTGCCGCCGCGCTGAATGTGGCCCAGCACGACGTAGCGCGTTTCCAGCCCGGTGCGGCGCTCGACTTCGCGGGCCAGAATCTGGCCCACGCCGCCCAGACGCACGTGGCCGAATTCATCCTTGCCCAGATCGCTGACAACCGGCGCGCCGTGCCTGTCGTCGCTGGCAAATTTCGCCCCTTCGGCCACCACGATGACGCTGAAGTAGCGGCCCCGTCCGTGGCGCAGGCGAATCCGTTCGGCGACTTCATCGATGTCGAATGGCCGCTCCGGAATCAGGATGACATCAGCCCCTCCGGCGATGCCGCTATACATAGCGATCCAGCCGGCGTCGCGGCCCATGACCTCGACCACCATGACGCGCTGATGAGCTTCCGCAGTAGTGTGCACGCGGTCAATCGCTTCCATCGCGGTATTGACCGCGGTGTCAAAACCGAAGCAGAAGTCGGTGCCCATGAGGTCGTTGTCGATGGTCTTGGGCACCCCGACGACGTTCACGCCCTGCTCGTAGAGCTTCTGGGCGACGCTGTTGGTGTCGTCGCCTCCGATGGCGATAAGCGCCTCTACGTTGTTGGCCTTCAGGTTTTCCATGCAGCGGGCGAGGCCGCCTTCGCGCTTCGACGGATTGGTGCGCGAGGTGCGCAGGATGGTGCCGCCGCGCGGCAGAATGCCCGAAATTGCGTCGTAGTCGAGAGCCATGGTCTTGTTTTCCATGACTCCGCGCCAGCCTTCCAGGAAGCCCACGAACTCATCGTCGTAGTGCAAAATGCCCTTACGCACAACCGCCCGGATCACAGCGTTCAGCCCGGGACAATCCCCACCGCCAGTCAGAATGCCAATCCTCATCGCAGAACCTACTCCTTCTGAGTAGATACTAACGTATCCGTAGAAATACCCGAAGTAGTACACTCGTCACGCCCTGAGGCCAGCTTCGACATAACGGCCGTGCGGACGTCCGAGGCGAGGGAGGTGCAGATCATCCATGAACGACCAGCGGAAATTTGCTTCTTACGATGAGTTTTTCGACTTCTACCTGCAGCAGCACAGCCATCCAGTCAATCGCGCGCTGCACGCCACCGGTACCATACTCGCCTCCGGCTTCGTGATCGCGGCCTTCGCCACCGGACATCCCTGGTACGCGTTGCTTTTCTTCCCCATTGGCTATGGTTTCGCCTGGACCGGGCATTTTGGCGTCGAGAAGAACAAGCCCGCGACCTTCGGCCACCCCTTCTGGTCATTCCTCAGCGACTTCCGCATGGTCGGCCTGATGCTGACGGGACGGCTGAGCGCGAGACTGCAGGCGGCAGCGCTGCGCGGGCGATAACGTCGGTCAATCCGGTTTCGACTGGGTGACGGAGGCGCTTCTGCCGCCTATTTTGGGCACATCTTTGTGGAGCACGTCCTGCTACACTCGGCGATAGTATGCGGGTGCTGGGTATCGATTGCGGCGGCGAGTACACCGGTTACGGAGTCGTTGAGCAAGATGACTGCGGCGCCCTGCATCATGTCTGCAGCGGGGCGATCCGGCTCGCTCCACGGGAAGCGCTGGAGCTGCGGCTCAAGCAGATTTGCGACGGCATCGGCAAAATCATTGCAGCCCACTCGCCCGAGATGGTCGCAATCGAAGACGTGTTTTATGCCGTCAATGTGAAATCGGCCTTGAAGCTCGGGCACGTTCGCGGGGTCGCGATGCTGGCGGCTGCACAGGCCGGATTGGACGTTGTGGCCTATGCTCCCCTGGCCATCAAGTCGGCCGTGGTCGGATACGGACGGGCCGAGAAGTCGCAAGTGCAGGTTATGGTGGCTCGCCTGCTCAACCTGCCTGTCCCGCCGGAGCCGCCCGACGTGGCCGACGCGCTGGCGATTGCAATTTGCCATCTGCACACCGCCGCGACCTTGCGCCGGCAGCACGCGGGGGTACGCTGACCACCCCTACCGGCCGGCACTCCCCGCCCCGTTCTCAGATCGGTTAGAATCTCTCCGCAGATGAGAACGTCGCTTGCCGCCTTTGGTGCTCTGTGGTTGCTGCTCCTTGCCCCAAGCTTAGCGGCACAGTCCCCTTCCTCTGCCGCCGCCAAGCTACAGCCTCCGTATGTCGAATTCCAGTTCGAGTGGGACCAGGGACTTCCGTGGGTGAGATACACCATCACCGTCGATCAGACGGGCAAAACCCACTTCCAGGGCGTGGGCAACGCGGCCGAATCGGGAGACGGCGATGCGTTCTCGCAGGACTTCCAGATGACGGATGCGAATCGCCAGAAGGTTTTCGATTTGGCGAAAGAGGCGAATTATTTCGAGGGCGAATTCGAGGCCAAACAGAAGAACATCGCCAAAACCGGCAAGAAGACCCTGGAATACCACGGCGACGGCAAACAGAATTCCACCACTTACAATTATTCGCCTAACCCGAACATTCAGCAGCTCACCAAACTGTTCCAGTCGATCGCGACCACCCTGGACTTCGGCCGCAAGCTGGCGTTCCAGTACCGCTTTGACAAGCTGGGCATGGATTCGCGCCTGCAAAGCCTGGCCGACAACCGCCAAGAGGGCTACGTTGACGAATTGCAGGCGATTGAACCCATACTCCGCCAAATCGCCAATGATCCCAACATGATGCACATCAGCCGGCAGGAGGCGAAACAACTGCTGAAGACCCTGCCCGGCTCAAGCGCCTTACAGCAGTCAACGGCCCAGCCCTGAACTTTCCTGCCCTGCCAGCGATCCCGGCGGCAGTGCACGATTTCCGGCAACTTCGCATCAAATGGGTGTTTAATACGTGTAGGTAAAGTAGGCTCGGCGGACCTCACAGCGGGGCCAGGCCGGTCTTTCGATCTCAGGCACGCTCGACCATCAACCAGGGGTCCAAAAGGAGTATCGAGATGGCAAGGCGAACGGGGTACACGCGGTTGGCTGTCGCCGCCATGGCTTTGGCGGTGGCGTGGTTGGGGGCGCAGGCCGAATCTCATGTTCGAATCATCCGCTTGAGCTACGTCGACGGTCACGTCCAGATGGACCGGGCGACCGGGCAAGGACTGGAGCGCGCCATTCTGAACACCCCCGTAACCGAAGGGGTGCGGTTCGCAACCGGCAGTGACGGACTGGCAGAAGTGGAGTTTGAAAACAATACCACGGTGCGGCTGGGCGAGAACTCCGAAGTAAGATTCAGCAAACTGCTCGTCAATGATGCCGGGGCGAAGGTCAACGAAATGACCGTCACCAAGGGAACGGTCTACGTCGAAACCAAGTCGAACAAAGACGACATCTATCGGGTTGCCATCGACAACTCGACTTTCCTCATTCATCGCGACACCCAGATCCGCTTGAGCGACGAGGACGGAGAGCTCAGCGCCGCCGTAATGAAGGGCGAAGCGCTGCTCGAGAACCAGCCGCAGGAAGTCAAAATCAAGAAGAAGGAAACGCTCACCCTCGCCCCCAATAACCCTGCCGGTTACGAGATTGCGAAGGGGGTTGAAGCCGGGCCGCTCGACCGCTGGAACAACGAGCGCTCCGCTTATCAGACGGCCTATTCCTATGACAGCACCGGCTACATGATGAAGAATGCCGGCTTCGGCTATGCTGACCTCAGCTACTACGGCGGATGGAGCTACCTGCCCGGAATTGGTCCGGCGTGGCAACCTTACGGGTTATCGAGCTGGATGGGTTGGGATCCTTACACCGCAGGCTCATGGATGTATTCCGCCTTGGGATATACGTGGGCCTCCGCATATCCCTGGGGCTGGCTGCCCTATCACTACGGCGCATGGCAGTATGCCGGTAACGGCGCCGGTTGGTTCTGGGTCCCGGGTACAGCGACGGGCAACTTGTACTCCACCGGCTACCAAACCGTTCCGGTAGTCCATGGGCCGGCGGGATGGCGTCCGCCAACCACGGCCCCGGTGGCCACTTCCGTCGAAGCTTACCGGCCAACCGTAAAGGTCGGGATGATCGGTAATCTTCCCGCCGTCATTCCCGGCGGGCGGGTACCTCCCAACTTCCGCAGCGTCGTGCCGCGTTCCAGTTTCATGAGCCCGGCTGCGGCGGTGAGGGGAACGCAGGGAACCTCAAATGCACTGGCGAAAAATGCACCTTCTCATTCCCGGGGTAACTCGAATGTGTTTGACAGTCCCCAGCCCAACGTGGCCCGCGGCAACGGCCACGTGTTTGCTATGCCGCATCCTATGGCTGCCACCGTGCCGCAAATTGGCAATCCTGCGGCGAACTCTGGCGGGTTCGGCGGTGGTTATGGATCAGGCAGAGCCGGCGGCATGAGCTCGGTTGGAGCAGCACCGGTATCCGGACGCGCCGGAGGCACCGGGCGCGCCAGTGGTGGCGCCGTACACGGCAGCCCAAAATAGCTATCACCAAGGATCAACAAAGAATGGCGGCTTTCCCGGCCGCCTTATTTATGCGCCGAGTTTGGGTGCTCTAACCGCGGTGCTTATGAGTGTGCAAACCATCGACGATGTAGTCTCCGCGCTGGACACGATTGTCCAGCAGTCCTATGACCAGGCCAGCCGTCTAGGCTACTTTGCGGCGCTGTACCGCCGGGTGACCTGCGCGGTGCGCGACGGGATTGCCGCCGGCCGCTTTCAGAATGGGCCTCTGATGGAGAAGCTCGATGTCGTCTTCGCGTCCCGATACCTCGATGCCCTCGCCACGTTTCAGGCCGGCGGGAAAGCGACTCCGAGCTGGATCCTCGCTTTCCGCGGGTGTGACGATGCCGGCCTTCTCATCCTGCAGCAACTGCTGTCGGGCATGAACGCGCACATCAACCTCGACTTAGGCATTGCCAGTGCGCAGGTGAGTCCCGGAGACCAACTGCCCCAGCTCAAACCGGACTTCGACCAGATCAACAACGTGCTGGCGGGCCTCATCGGCACCGTGGCATCGGAGATTGCCGCAGTTTCTCCTCGAATTGGCGATCTGGAAAAGATCGGCCTGCGCAGCGAGACGACCCTGGTCAACTTCAACATGACAGCGGCGCGCGACGCAGCCTGGTGCACCGCCGAGCGCTTAGCCAGCCAACCGGCGTTCCTGCACGATGTCACGATTGACGGGCTCGATCTCAGCGTGTCTCTTCTGGGCCGCACAATTCTCTATCCGCTGGTGGCCGGTGAAGGTCTGAAGGTCATTCAGCAGGCTGAATGCAAGGACGTCCGCCAAGTCATTGCAACCTTGTCCCAGGGCGGCTCAGCCCCTGCCGCTCAGCTGGCAAGTGCGGGTTGACCGGATGCAATGACATGCCCCGTCTCGCAGACTAGCAACAGGCTGTTGTGGTTTCATGGTCGGCGCAGGCCGGACGTCGCCTTGAAACGACACGGCCTTCAGCCCGTGCCGTTAGACTAACGGCTAACGCGAAATCAGGCTCCAGCCCCTGAGGGACCTCGATCTACTGCTTCTACAAAACTGGCCAATCAACCCCTTCCTCTCTGCCGCTCAGTGAATGTCGAAGTTCTCCTGAT
Source organism: uncultured Acidobacteriaceae bacterium (assembly GCA_963798275.1). Lineage (GTDB taxonomy): Bacteria > Acidobacteriota > Terriglobia > Terriglobales > Acidobacteriaceae > CAWCTB01. The sequence continues at coordinate 137,886 of CAWCTB010000009.1, read as the reverse complement.
GCAGCAGCGGGTCGCTTTTCACCAGCACCGTCTTGCCGATTAGCTCTTCCATCTCGCCGATCAGCTTTCCGTTGTTGGCCTTCAAGGCCTTGGCTACTTCCGGATTCACCCGCAACGTCACATCGGCGTGGTCGTGCTCCTTGATCATCTTGCGCATCTCGATGTAAATCTCGTTGCACACGGTGGTGACCGACTTCACGAATCCGGCTCCGGTGCAATAAGGGCAGGGCTCGCCGAGAGTGCGTTCCAGCGACTGCTTCACCCGCTTGCGGGTGATGGCCACCAGTCCGAAATCGTTGAACTGCAGCACCTTGGACGGCGCGCGGTCGTTGCGCAGGGCCTCTTCCAGCGCCTGCATCACCTTCTGCCGGTTCTTGCGCTCGTCCATGTCGATGAAGTCGATGACGATGATGCCGCCGAGATCGCGCAACCGGATCTGCCGCACGATTTCCTTGATGGCATCGACGTTCGTCTTCACGATGGTGTCTTCCAGCCGCTGCGTCTTGCCCACGTACTTGCCGGTGTTGATGTCGATGGCCACCAGCGCTTCGGTCTGGTTAATCACGATGTAGCCGCCGCTCTTCAGCCAGACTTTCGACTTCAGCGAACGGTCAATTTCTTCCTGAATGCCGAACTGCTCGTACAGCGGCGTTTCCTTGGTGTACAGCTTGATGCGCCGCACCAGAGAAGGCTGGAAGCGATTGGCGAAGCGCACCACGCGCTCGTACTCGTCTTCCGTGTCCACCCAGATCTGCGAGAAGTCGGCGTTGACCTGGTCGCGCAGCACGCGCTCCACCAGGTTCAGGTCGTGATAGATCAGCGCCGGAGCCTTGCTGTTTTCCGCGCGGCTCTTGATCTCGGCCCACAGGTGTTTCAGGAAGCGAATGTCAGCGCGCAGTTCGTCTTCTTTGATGTTGGCTGCTGCCGTGCGCACGATGAAGCCGCCCAGCCCGTTCTCGCGCTCGCTGGTCACGATTCGCTTCAGGCGCTGGCGCTCTTCCTCGGAGGCAATCTTGCGCGACACGCCCACGTGGTTCACCGTCGGCATGTAAACCAGGAAGCGTCCCGGCAGCGCAATGTGACTGGTGATGCGGGCACCCTTCTTGCCGATAGGCTCCTTGGCAATCTGGATCAGCACCTCCTGCCCTTCCTTCAGCAGGTCAGTGATGAGCGGCTGCGGACGATGCGAAAACGGCCGGGTGCGAACGTTGTTGCGGCGTCCTCCGCTCCGCCGTCCGCGCTGCGGGCGGCGGTCGTAACCGGGACGATCGATGGCGCGTTGCTGATAGCCCGCCGTCGGGTTCGAGGCTCGCAACTCCGCGCGCCCGTTCGTGCCTGCTTCGTCGTCCTCTTCTTCGTCTTCTTCCTCTTCGCTCGCAGGATATGCCGTCTCGCCACGCTCCTCGGCGGCTACCACTTCGTCTTCATCAACGTCAGCGACCTTGGGAATCCAGCGCTCGTTATAGCCGTTGTCCGCGTCAAGCGTCTCTTCCACCAGGTCGAGCTCCGCGTCGCCGGCAACCTCGCTCAATTCGTCGAGATTCTCCGGAACCGGGTGATACTCGATCTCGTCGTCGTCCAGGGTCTCGTGCTCCAGCGTGAGTCCCTCGGGAGCGGCCGACGGCGCTTCATGTTGCGCATAATGCAGCGCAGCATGCTGGGTTGAGCCTTGCTCCTCTTCTTCTTCCAGCTCGGTTCCCTCCTCGACGAACGTCCGCTCTGTATGAGCGGTTACGCCTTCGTACGGTTCTTCTGCCTCCTCCGTCGCTACATCGAGCTGCTCCCGATTCTGAGAAGACCAGGCTGGCGTTTCCGCAGCCTCGGTTTCGGGCGCCCGCCCTTCTTCGTGACGAGCGGCTACCTCCCGCTCCACCTCCTCGTCAGTGACGGCGACTGCCACCTCGATGGGAGCGGCGACCGCGTCCTGGTGTCGATCGGTGAACTCTCTTCGTGCGACTCGTGCGGCATGATGCGCACCGGTGGCCGGCCCATTCCAGCTGCTCGGGCTCGGTCGCAGCATGCCCCTTTTCTACCGCGGGACCCTGCTCGACCTCCTCTACTTCGTCGATCGGGTGCTCGCCCTCGAGCGGCTCGGCGTAGTGCCTGAAATGCTCGGCCGTGGGCTGCGGTTGCGGCGTCGCGCCGCGGTACTTCGAGATCGACTCGCCCGGCAGAATGATAGGGGTGTAGCCCGGCGGCGGACCGTAATCCTCCCGGGTCTGACGCTCCTCGAAGCGCTCGCGCCTGACCGGTTCGCTGCGCTGCTCATTCCGTGGATCGACACGTGGCTCGGACCGCTCCAGCTGCGGCTCATCGTTCCGCCCGCGGCGTACACCGCGGCGGCGACGGCGGCCGCGCCAGCGTCGAGCACCTTCTCCGGACTCAGACTCTTCGTTGGGAGTTGTGCTCCCGGTTTCGGCCTCGCTCTCCTCTTCGGACTCTTCCACCTCGTTCGCCGGAGCGGCGAAGTCTTCGATCACCGTTTCGGTTTCGACTTCATCCTCCGCTTCGCTGACCCGGCCTTGCGCTTCCGCGCGCGACTGGCTTTGCTGGCTCTGCCTGACGTCGACCGTGACTCTCGGGGCCGCGATCTCCCCAAACTCTTCGTCGCCGTCTTCGCCGCCGAGTTCGAGAAAGTCCGAGACGTACAGAAATGCGTCCCGCTCCAGCCCGATGTCGACGAAGGCCGACTGCATGCCGGGCAGCACGCGGGTGACCCGGCCTTTGTAAATGGATCCTGCGAGCGTGTATTCGTTCTCGCGCTCGAAAAATACTTCAGTCAGGGCGTCATCCTCGACCAGCGCCACCCTGGTTTCGTGGGGCGTCGAGGACACATACAATTCTTTGTTCATGGATGCTCCGGTTCAACCGGCGCGGGCAGGCGAGAGACGAACAGGATGGTAAAAATCGGCGGTGACTTAGGCTGGAGACACACCTGGGCTATCGCCCGGATATGTCCCAGACCCGATTCGTAAAGCTACACTTTGTGGAATCTTGTGCACCGGTAATCGAGCCCGCCGTTCGAGGTCTGTGGCCTCCAACACTCAGCTTCACTCAACCCCGGCCGCACGGCTGTGTGCGGCTGGGATGAAACTGAAGGGGCCGTTTCCCGCCTCAGACGACGAGCCTTGCAATCCTGTCCGGCCTTTTCTACTGCGACCGGCTTTGCCCTCCTTCGCGAGGGCGCTCGTAATCTTTTTGTCACCCTTCAAAGGTCCGAACCCACGTCCGAAGACTTCGCGGCGGGTGAAGCCGCTTGTGCTGATGCGCCTCCGTTGGCGCAGCTACAACACCTGCTACCACTGGGCTAGAGCTTATCAGTTCACGAACCGGCGCATACGGATGTTCATTACTATACCCAGCGCCAGGAACATGAACAGTACTGACGATCCCCCGTAACTCATTAACGGCAGAGGGATTCCCGTGACCGGCATAAATCCTACCACCATGCCCACGTTGACCAGGATGTGGAACGCAAGCACTGCCACCACACCCATGACGATAAAGGCACCAGCCCGGTCAGGGGCCGTCTGAGCGTTCTGAATCAGACGCATCAGCACTATAAAGTATAGCAGCAGTAAGCCCATCGCGCCGATGAATCCATGTTCCTCGGCGAAGGTGGCGAAGATGAAGTCGGTGTGCGTCTCCGGCAGGAACTGCCCCTGGGTCTGGGAACCGTGAGTCAATCCCTTGCCGAAGATACCTCCCGCTCCCACCGCCACCCGCGATTGGATGATGTGATACCCGGTGTGCAGGGGATCGTCCTCCGGCTCCATGAAACTGGTCAGCCGGTCACGCTGGTAGGGCTTCAGCACATGCCATGCCACCGGCGCCAGCAGGGCGGCGACGGCCACGATCACCAGCGCGTGCTTGGCCTTCATCCCACCCAGAAACAAGCCCATAATTGCGATCGGCACATAGGTGAGCGCGGTGCCCAGGTCCGGCTGGGCCAGCACCATCAGCATGGGAATGCCGACCAGCGCGCCCGCCTTTACCACGTCCTGCGCGGTACATTCGCCCTTCACGCTGTCGGTGAAGAACTTCGCTATCGCCAGAATCAGCACCAGCTTCACCCACTCCGACGGTTGGAAGTGCACCGACGACGATCCGATCTGCACCCAGCGCCGCGCACCCAGATATTTCTTGCCGAATAACTCCACCGCCAACAGCGACGCAATCGACAATGATGTAGAACAGCGGCACCCGCGCCAGCAGCGCCTGGTAGTTAAACAGGCTGACCAGGAACATCAGCCCGATGCCGCCCAGGATCCAGTACACCTGCTTGATGTGCATGCCGACGAACTTGGTGCCGATGGTGGCGCTGTAAATCTGCATCACGCCCAATCCGCAAATCAGCAGCACCAGCGCCAGCAGTACCCAGTCGAAATCGCGGAAGGAAATGTAGCGGCTCACGGCTGCCTCCGCGGAATCACCGCCGCCGCGGGAGCCACGGGCGAGGCGGATGGCTTCTTCTTGTTATCGGCCGGCGCTTCGGGCTCGGTCTGCGCCTCCGGTGTCAACGCCGGGGCCTGCGGCTGCACCGCCGGCTCGGACTCGGGAGCGGCCATTTCGGTATGCGACTCCGTGGCCTCCAGTTCGCGCGCCGGAATAGGCTTCTCGGTCGCGCTCATGCCGGGTGCGGCGCTCACCGGCTTCGTCTTGCCGTCTGCATTAATGGTGTAGCTGCCGCCCTGCAATTTGTCCGGCTGCTTCTCGTCGCCCTCATGCCACACGGCTGCGACTTCGGCCTGCTTGCCGGCGTTCGCCTTGGCCACCTGCGTCTGGCGAGTGCGCTGCTTCTCCACGTACGCCTGGATGACCTTGGTCGCGACCCGCGCCGCCAGTGCGCCGTGCTCGCCCCCTTCGAAGAGACACGCGACAACAATCTCGGGATTGCGGCGCGGCGTAACCCCAACGAACCAGCCATTGTCCTTGTACAGGCTCTTCTCGCTGGCCGACATTTTCTTCTTCAGGTCGTTGGAGACGGTTTGCGCGCTCCCCGTTTTTCCCGCGATGTCGATACCCGGCACCGCCGCCCGCCCCGCGGTTCCCATCGGCGAGACCACCTGCGCCATGGCGTTGGTGATGGTCATCCAGTTCTCTTCGTCGATGGGAATCCTGGTTTCGTCGTTGTATTTCGCAACCTGCTTGAATTCCGGCGGAAATTGATCGGGAAAGGCAATGTGCGGCCGGCGCAGCGATCCGTCACTGGTAATTGCGCCAACCGCCCGGGCTAATTGGATCGGCGTTGTCGCCACCGCGCCCTGTCCGATGCCCACCGAAATGGTCTCGCCTGCATACCACTTCTGCTTGAAGTTCTTGATCTTCCACTCTTCCGACGGCATCACGCCGGAAACTTCCTGCGGCAGGTCGATTCCCGTCTTCTGCCCCAGCCCCAGCAGCGTGGCGTACTTGGCGATGCGGCTGATGCCCAGCTTCTCCGCCAGGGTGTAGAAGTACGAATCGCACGACTGGTAGATCGCCTTGCTGATGTTCACGCTGCCGTGCGAACCATGGGTCGATGCAATCCAGCACTTGAAGAAGCGGCCGTAAAACGTCTTGCCGCCGCCGCAACTGACCACCAGGTTCTGCGCGATGCCTTCCTGCAGACCCGCCGTCGCCATGATGACCTTGAACACCGACCCCGGAGCAAGCTGGGCCTGGATGGCTTTGTTGAGCAACGGCTTGCCCGGATCGGTAACCAGCTCGTTCCATTCCTTTCGGCTGATATGTACCGCGAACGCATTGGGATCGAACGCCGGGCGGCTGACCATGGCGAGAATCTCGCCATTGCGCGGATCCATGGCGACGATCGCGCCCGGCTTGCCTTCCAGCGCTTCTTCCGCCGCAATCTGCAGGTCCAGGTCAATCGTGAGCTTGAGCTGCTTGCCGGGAACGGCAGGCACATCGCTCAGCGTGCCCACTTCCTTGCCGCGGCTGTTGACCAGCACCTGGCGGGAGCCGTTCTTGCCCATCAAAATATCGTTGTAGTACTGTTCGACGCCCGACATGCCGACGATGTCGCCGGGATTGTACAGCTCCCATTGCGGTTGCTGCAGCATGTCCTCGCTGACCTGGCCCACATATCCGATGACGTGCGCCATGAAGCCATCCCGCGGATACAACCGGCGATGCACGTTAATGATGTCGAGTTCCGGCAGCTCTGCCCGGTGCGCTTCGATGAAGGCCAGCTCGTCCGGCGTGATGTCGTCTTTCAGGAAGAGCGGCTGGTATCCCGGCACCGCGGCCATTCGCTTCAGGCGCGCGCGCAGCTCATCGGGCTGCATGTTCAAGCCGGATGCGATCAGGTCGGCGTCTGCGTTGAGGTCCCGGTTCTGGTCGCGCAGCAACAGCACCGAAAACGACGGATAGTTGTCGACAATGATGCGGCCTTCGCGATCGAGAATCTTGCCGCGTGGGGCGAGGATCGGCACCTGCTTGATGCGGTTCTGCTCGGCCAGCGACGAGTAGTAATCGCTGCGCGCGACCTGCAAGCGCCACAGTCCGAACGCGAGGACCAGAAACACTGCCAGCAGCACGTACTGCACTACCGTCAGGCGAAATTCCGAGATCTTGTCCTTACGTCCTAACATCGGCTACTGTGGCTCTCGCTCGCCACCCCAGTGGCGGTCCATTCGGCCGCAGAAAGATTTCTCGTGAAGCGCAGCTCGCACCCAGGGCTCCACTCTGCTCCTGCGATACACACACCGCTGCATTCGATTGTGCTGGCCCGGAAAGGTGGGTTACCCATCGAGGTGCTCTGCCCCCATTGTAGTCGGAGTCGGGCTCGCCTGCAGCAGCGAAGCATACATAACCCACGCGCGTGTAACACGATAAGACAGCAGGAAAAACGCTGTCGGGTGGGTACGCGGTGATCGCTGAAGTTGCAAACTGCATCACCTCTCAGCCCGCCAAAGGCCGGGCCGATAGAGCAGGAAGCGGGGCATGGAACCGCCGAGTTGCATCAGAAAACCAGACCTACATCCTGTTTATTTACAATAACTTGCGCACTTTTTGAGACAAAGCCTCGTTAAGTATGTGATTTTATTAATGATTAGAATGGACGAAAACGTGCTATATTCTCCGGCGCTGCTCGTGGCCGTGCTAACAGCCTGGGCTGAGAGTCGTACCTAAACAATTTCAAACGGAGGACAAATGCGCAAACTCGTTGCACCTGTTTTGGTCATCGCCCTGGTCTTGCTGGGCGTTGCGGCGTCGTACGCCACTACCGTGGTCGTACCAGACCCCAGCCCTCAGCTGTACATTTTCTATGGAACTGGTGACGCCTCCGTCACCTACGACGGTGTGCTATTCAACAACAGGCCGCGCTGGGCCTTGCCAGCCTGTTCGATGTTGGCCCGCTGTTCAGTGGCGATCCGGCTGTCCTGTCTTCCCAAGAGGCGAGTGTCGGGCGTCGAGAACATCCTGATCACGTTCCCCAACGCCACGTCGTTCTTCTCGGTGAACTACGGCACGTTCGATGGAAGTGACGTAACTTTCTTGTTGGGTAACGGTGATTCCTTCACCCAAGGAAGCACCGCGGCTGGTTACCTCACGCCGGACTTATTCTCGGTCACCGACACGCCTTTCACCTCCGTGCTGATCACCTCTCCGGACTTTGTGCTCAACATCAACAACATAACCTACAACGGCAGCGCCACTCCTGAGCCCGGCACGCTCATCATGCTCGGCTCCGGTGTCCTCGCTGCCGCCGCCGCGATTCGTCGCCGCTTCGCAGCGTAGTCTTACCCGCGTCAGTTTGCGCAGAGCGGAGCCTTCCCGGCTCCGCTTTTCGTTTTTGGATTTTGGGATGCCCGGGCCTATCGCTGCTTGAAGCGGTCCAGGAACGCGTACACTGCGACGCCAACAATTGCGTTCACCAGCGCGAAGATCGCCACGTGGCTCCAACTCCACTGCACCGTCTGCCGCAGCAGGCCGCGGGCCACGCCGTAGTAAATCCCCTGGTGTGCGACGAAGAACACATACGTAATCAGGAACCTCGTACCGCCGTTCTCCACATCGATCTTCACTCCCAGCGATGATGCCGCAAATCCAATGACAGTGTCAGCGATGCCGTACATGCCGATGGGATGAGCCGGTCCCGCCAGCGTGTCCTGCAACATACCGATCACCGCGCCGGTAAGGCAACCGCTGATGGGATTGCGTCGCGCCACCGCGAAGAAAATGGTCACCATCATCGGCAAATCGATGACCGGCATGAAGCGCACCCGCACTGGCAGGAACGCTTGTATGACAATCGCTGCCAGCGGAATGAGAATGACTCGCCGGCCAACTGAACTCGTAGACCGCAACCTGGTCGCGTGATGTCAGGCTTCCGCGGAATGCCATGTTGCGCGTCGTCATCGCTGCGGGTTGTCTCCGGCAGGAGGTGGTCACGGGTTGAGCCGTCCCATCCGGGGAAGCTGCGTTGGCAGGAGGCTTGCGCACCGGTTTCGGTGCGGTCGCGGCGGGCGCTGCCTCGTTGGCCGATGGCCTGGGTGTCACCGTGCCGGCCGGCCCCAGGGCTTCGAACCACTTGCCGTGGTGCCTGCCGCCGTACCGGCCGCAGGCTTGTTGGTTGGGTTAGCGCCCGCAACTCCGCGATTGTTGACCGCGCCCGGCGCTGTTCCACGTGTCGCCGTCGTGCCTTGGGTTGCAGTCGCCGCGCCCGGCGCAGCGGCTTGTCCGGCAGTCGCGGGATTTGGGTTCACCACATTTCCCTTGGCGTCAATCTCCGGCTTGCTGGGCACGCCCGGCAGGCGCTGCGCCAGAATGTCCGATGCGCGAATCGGCCCGAGGTCCTCGGTGTCTGGTAGCTTCTCCGTCTTCTTGGTAACCACCAGCACTTCGTCGATACGATTCAGGTCTGCCGACGGAGCCACCTTGATGTTCAGGAAGAGATCGTGTCCCGGTTGCGAGCTGACGACCTTGCCCACCGGTAGTCCCCGGGGGAAAATCCGATCGCCTCCGGTGGTCACGACCTGCTCGCCCGGTTCGACCTTCTCGTCGGACATGATGTACTGCACCGTGACGCTTCCGTCGGCCGCACCCTTCAGCGTTCCCTGCAGCCGCGATCCCTGCAGCACGACGCCGACCCCGCTGAGCTGATCGTTGATCGGCAGCACCTGTGCCGAGTCGGGAAACACCTGCACGATTTTGCCCACGATGCCATTGGGAGTGATCACCGCCATGTCGCGCGCGATCCCGTCATTCGAGCCCTTATCGATGTACAGCACGCGCGATTGATCGCTGCCGCTGGTTCCGATGACCTGCGCCGCGACCGTGCTATCGATGTACTGCTCCTTGAACGCCAGCAGCGACTGGATGCGGCGCGCCATCTCTGCGTCTTCCCGCAGGCGCACCTGCTCCAGTTTCATGTGATCCAGTTCGGCGCGTAGCTCGCGGTTCTCGCCTCGCACCCCGCGCAGGTAAACATAGTTGTGCCAGCCTATCGTGGAAGAACTTCTGCGTATGTACGACGGCGCTCTCGAAAGGAGTGATGGCGGCCACCGCCCACAGGCGCAGCAGGCGCGTCTCGCCCGCCTGCGCCGGCAGTTTCACTTGCACCGCCAGGCCCATGATCTGGGCGAACAAAATGGCCGCCAGCACAATCAGGTTCCTGAAGCGGCCGAGAATAGTGTCCATACGCCCTGCAGAGCAGACCGTGGCCGTCTGCATCCACCCTTGTCTAACCTGCTCGCGCTTTCACAGGCTGCGGGAAAAACGGACGTTGGTTCAACGTTTTGAAGGGGCACGGCTTTCAGCCGTGCCGTTCACCCTCATTCCTGTCATTCCACGCGGACTTCAGTCCGTCGTGGGATCGGCTGTTTGTATCGTCCCGAGGGACTCGCGTTCCATCACGCCCCTACGGCCGTCTTACCCGGGCCCCTTCCGAAGGCAGCCGGCTAAAGGCCAAAGGCGCCCTTTCAACCACGGAACAGGTCGCTCGATACTAATCAATCGATATCTTGCGCAGCAGCTTGAAGTCGCTCAACATCTTTCCCGTGCCCAGCACCACGCTGCACAACGGATCGTCGGCAATCGCCACCGGCAGTCCGGTTTCCTCGCGAATCCGCTTGTCCAGGTTCTTCAGCAGCGCGCCGCCGCCCGTCAGCACGATGCCGCGATCGCTGATATCGGCCGACAATTCCGGCGGAGTCCGTTCCAGCGCCACGCGAATCGCGTTCATGATGGTCGAAACGCACTCGCTAACCGCCTCGCGAATTTCGCTGTCGTCGATGGTGATCGTCTTGGGCACGCCTTCAATCAGGTTGCGTCCCTTGATCTCCATGGTCAGCGGCTTATCCAGCGGATAGGCCGAGCCAATCTCGACCTTGATCTGTTCCGCCGTCCGCTCGCCGATCAGCAAGTTGTACTTGCGCTTCATGTAATTCATGATCGACTCGTCCATCTGGTTGCCGGCCATGCGAACAGACCGCGAATACACAATGCCGCTCAGCGAAATGACGGCGATATCGGTCGTGCCGCCGCCGATGTCCACCACCATGTTGCCGCTCGGCTCGGTGATGGGCAACCCCGCGCCGATCGCCGCCACCATCGCCTGTTCGACCAGGTGCACTTCGCTGGCCTTGGCGCGATACGCCGAGTCCATGACCGCCCGCTTTTCCACCTGCGTGATCTCCGACGGAACCCCGATCACGATGCGCGGATGTACCAGCATTTTGCGGTTGTGCGCCTTCTGGATGAAGTAGTTCAGCATCTTCTCGGTGACTTTGAAGTCCGCGATGACGCCGTCTTTCATCGGCTTGATGGCGACGATGTTGCCCGGCGTGCGGCCCAGCATCTCCTTCGCTTCCTTGCCGACGGCTTCTACTTCACCGGTGTTTTTGTTGATGGCAACAATGGAAGGTTCGTTGACCACGATGCCCTTGCCGCGCGCGTAGACCAGCGTGTTCGCCGTTCCCAGGTCGATGGCCAGATCGCTGGAGAACATGCTGAACAACGAGCGCAGATTGCCGAAACGATTGGCGCTGCTATGAAAGCCGTTGGATGACATTTACTGCTTCTTTCCAGTAGGTGAACGGGTGCTGCAAGCGCTATTGCACAGGCCCTGTATGGGCGCACTCAACCGAATGCCTTACTCTCCAGAATAGCGAATGATGTTGATCGTCTTCGTACGGGAATGCCGCAGGAGCTTCAGGATCGTTACATCATCACCGAGACACCGCATGCAGTTGCGACCGCCCAGAACTTTCCCGAGATCGCTCTCCCCAGGATCGCCCGCCTGTACCCGCTTTGCTGGCTCGCACCGTTGCCAACAGAGTATCACTTGAAGCTAACAGATTGAAATAGCTGCTGGAAATGTTACTTTCGAGCTAACTGTCGGATCCGTCCTGCCCGATCTAGCCGCGGGGCAGATCTGAGGGTTATTCCTCAGCCGGGCAGATTTCCCCAGCGGCAAGACGACCTTCCCTTGGTAGTATTTTGCTTCTCGATCAGGAGCGTTCCCTTGCGAAACTTAATTCGACCGGTCCTTGGCTCGCTATTCTTACTGCTCACTTCTTTCTTCTCTATGGCGCAACCGTCAACTGCCAAGCAAGACATCCCGCTCAACTCCGGCTGGGAGTTCCGTCAGATCATCGAACCGGCGGATTCGGCTCAGCCTACGACCGGCCCTTCGTCAACGGTGACCGACGCGGCGCAATGGCGCCCCGCGGTCGTGCCCGGATGCGTGCATCTCGATCTGTTGCGCAACAAGCTCATCCCCGATCCCTTCTTTCGCGACAACGAAAGCAAGCTGCAATGGATCGAAAACGCCGACTGGGAATACCGCACCACGATCTCAGCCTCGCCCGACCTGCTGAAGCAGCCCAACATCGATCTGGTGTTCGAGGGCCTCGACGCCTATTCGCAGGTATATCTCAACGACAAGCCGATCCTCACCGCCGACAACATGTTTCGCGTGTGGCGCGTCAACGTGAAGCCGGACCTCAAGGCCGGAGCGAACCAACTGCGCGTGGTCTTCCCTTCCCCCATCAAGGCCGCGGCCAAGCTCGCGGCTGCCGATCCCTGGCGCGACAAGACCCACACCGAAGCCAAGACCTACGTCCGCAAAGCCGCCTATGAATACGGATGGGACTGGGGGCCGCGCTTCGTCACCAGCGGCATCTGGCGCCCGGCGCGCCTCGAAGCCTGGGACACCGCCCGTATCTCCAATCTGCACATCCGGCAGTTCGACGTGAGCGCCGCGGTAGCGCACCTCATGGCCGACGTCGAAGTCACCGCCGCGCAAGACGCATCCGCAACGGTTTCGATTGACTATATGCATGCCGGCAAGAAGCTCAGCATCACCCGCGATGTGCAGTTGCATTCCGGCGTCAACAACGTCGCTTTCCCCATCGACATCAATAGGCCGGAGCTGTGGTATCCCGCGGGCTATGGCGCGCAGCCCATCTATAAGTTCAACGCGCAGGTCAAAGTCGGCAAGCGCCTCGAAGACCAGGCGACTGCGAAGACCGGGCTTCGTTCCGTCGTGCTGCGCCGTGAGCCCGACCAGTGGGGACGCTCCTTCGAGTTCGTCATCAACGGCATTCCCGTCTTCGGCAAGGGCGCGGACGTCATTCCCTTCGACAGCTTCCCCACCCGCGTGACTACCGCCGACTATCGCCGCATTCTGCAATCGGCGGTTGACGCCAACATGAACATGATCCGCCACTGGGGCGGTGGCTACTACGAGACCGACGAGTTCTACGACCTGTGCGACGAGCTCGGCATCATGATCTGGCAGGACTTCATGTTCGGCAACGACTGGCAGCCGGGCGCATACTTCTGGAAACTGAACGTAGCCCAGGAAGCCGAAGACCAGCTTCGCCGCCTGCGCAACCACCCCAGCATCGTCATCTGGTGCGGCAACAACGAAACCGAGGTTGCGCTGGCCTGGCACGACCGCGACAAGCTGCCCGCCAACGTGCGCTTCCAGATGTGGCAGGACTACGTTTCCACCTTCAGCGGCATTCTCGCCTCGGCCGTAAATCGCCTGGCTCCCGAGACGCCGTACTGGCCCAGCTCCCCCAGCGCCGACTACGAAGAGGTCAGCGACAGCTATCAGTCCGGCGACATGCACGACTGGTCGGTCTGGCACGGGCGCGTTCCCTTCACCGACTACGAGAAGCACAACCCGCGCTTCATGACCGAGTACGGATTTCCAGTCCTTCCCCGAGATGCGCACCATCGAGGCCTTCACTCATCCCCGAGGACCGCGCCAACATCTTTACCCCAGTCATGCTGGCGCACCAGAAGAACAACGAACGGCAACGAACTGATCAAGATCTACATGCTGCGCGATCATCCCGAGCCCAAGGACTTCCCGTCGTTCCTCTACGCCAGCCAGGTGCTGCAGGCCGATGGCATCAAGATCGGCGCGGAGCACCTTCGCCGCAATCGTCCCCGCACCATGGGCTCCATCTACTGGCAATTGAATGACTGCTGGCCGGTCGCTTCGTGGTCGAGCATCGACTACTACGGACGCTGGAAGGCCCTGCAATACTACGCGCGCCGCTTCTATGCTCCGCTGCTGGTCTCGCCGCACGCCGAAGAAGGCAACATGGCGGTCTATGTAGTCTCCGACAAGACCACCGCAACTCCGGCCAGCCTGCGCGTCCGCTTCATGACGGTCGATGGCAAGCTTCTCAGCGACAAGACCCAGACTATCGAAGTTACTCCGCTCTCCAGCAAGGTCTACCAGATTGTGCCGATGCTCGACATTACGAACCTGGGCGCTGACTTGGGCAAGACTATCGCCGTGACCGATCTGATCGTCGGCGGCAACATAGTCTCAAGCAACTTGATGATCTTCGTGCCGACGAAGGAGTTTGAATTGCCGCCGGCGCAGATCGCCAGCGAGCTGACGCAACCGGCAATACCTATCGCCTGCACTTGTCCGCTCCGGTGCTGGCGCGCGCGGTGTATGTAAGCTTCGGCAATCTCGATACGCAGCCTCTCCGACAACTACTTCGACCTGCTGCCCGGCCAGCCCGTCGACCTGACTATCACCAGCGCGGCTTCGCTCCAGGAGCTGCGATCAAACCTGAAAGTAATTTCTCTGGTCGACGCCTTCGCGCCCCACACGGCGGGCTCGGCGGTGGCCGGGAAGTAGCACGCGCCTGCGTTGCGCATGACGGGGTGAACGGACCGCGCGCAGTCGAAGGGTGCACTCTTTAGTGTTCTGGCAAGCCTCAGATTATCCCTCGCCCGATCACCCGCAATGACTTGCTCGAACCACATGTGCCAGGGCTAAAATGGCCGGGGGGCTCACCCCCTTTCTGCCAAACAAACAACGAAGTGGGTGCCCCATCCCTTCGACTGCGCTCAGGGCAGGCTCTTTCGCTCTTTTGCGAAAGGGTGGGAGCGAAGCCGCCACGGAGGACCTGAACATGGCAAGCTTACCCCATTCCGCAGGGCCACGACAGCCGCACCGCTATGCACGACCTTAAGTGGTCGCCGGCAGAGAAGGCTATTGCCCGGAAAGCTTTCGAACGCGCTCTGCAAGGCGGAGCTCGAGGAGGTCATCCACGAGACCAGGCAGAGGGCCAGCAAGGTCGAGCAGCCGTCCGATCTGTGGGACCTGGAGGGTTACCTCACCCGAGCGTCGCAAAGAGATAGACCGCAAATACGACTATCGCTATTCGGTCCTGCCGATTGTCTTCGGCGTCCTTATCCGCGAAGGCCGCCTCCGTGAGGAAGAGCTACACGGCCTGGCACCAGACAAGCTGAAATATATCCGCTCCGTCGCCAAGCTTTGACGTCGAATCGTTGAACGAAGCGCAAGTCTCGCGAAGTGGTATCGTAAGGCTCACCAAATACTGAGGTGGTTTCTATGGCAGTGTTGCGCGATCGGCCCTACACGCAATTCAACTTCCTGGTAGATCTTGGCACCGGGAATAACACAGGTCCCGATGCCGGGTTTGAGGAATGCAGCTCAATCGGCATGGAAGTCGCGGTCACCGAGTACCGGAATGGCAACGATAAGGAGAACGCCGTCCGCAAGATCACCGGACTGTGCAAAGCCACTGACGTCACCCTGAAGCGCGGCGTGATCGGTTCCCTCAGCCTTTACCAGTGGCTCAACGATATCCGCAACGGCAATCAGAACGCTCTGCGGAACGTGGTGATTCAGTTGCAAAATGAAGACCACACGGATGTGGTGCTGACGTGGAAGCTGCTGCGCGCGCGCATCATCAAGCATACCTCGGGTCCGCTGAACGCTAAGAGCAGTCATGTGGCAATCGAAGAAATGGTGCTCGCCTACGAACGTCTCGAGATGGAGTGAGCCGTGACTTTGGTCGAGGAACCCGCGGTGATCGGGTCTCGACCGCTGCAGAGTCTGCATTAACCAGGAGCGCCAGCCATGCCGAATCCGGTTCCAGAAGCTAGTCCGGAAGAAGTCTTCACCGCGTTCAAATTCGCAGTGGAAATCAACGTTCCCGGCGTCGCCCCGCGGCTGTGCCGGGCGGCCTTCGCGGAGTGCGAGGGTCTGGGCCTCACCATGCAGGCCAGAACCATCCGCGAGGGCGGCGACCAGGAAAGAGAAATTCATTTACTGGGTGCGCGATCCTATGGCCAGGTGACGTTGAAGCGCGGGATGACCGCAAGCTTCGATCTGTGGGACTGGGTGGATGCCTTCCTGACGGCCGGCCACAAGAGCCTTCACAACGATCTAAGGTCCGACGTCGAGGTAGTATTGCTGGCGCCCGATGGTACGACCGAGCGCGCACGTTTCCTCCTCAGGCGCTGCCTCCCTGTGCTGCTGAAAGCCCCAACCCTCAACGCCAAGGATGGGGCGGTCGCGATTGAAGAACTACAACTGGTTTACGAGTCCCTCGTCTTGAAAAGACCGGGCATGCAGGACGGACCCGTGCCCGCCGCAGGACCGCTGGCCAAGGCGCAGCTCAGGCAACTGGATAGCGCTTGCCGCGAGGAGATCTCGCCCGAGCGCAATGTCACCGTGCAGTTTAATCCTGAGACCTTAAAGGTGAGTTTTGCGAACCACGTTGTTACCCCGCCAGGAATGGGCGAGCGCTCTGGCGGCAGTGCGGCGCAGTTCGTCGGGGCAGGCGTCTCCACCCTGGCCGCCCAGCTTTGGTTTGATGTGACTGCGCCCTTTGCCCACGGCGACGATCAGCCCGATGACGTGCGCCGGCTGACCCAGAAAGTAGCTTACTTCATCACGCCTGATCAAATCGGCGAGGATCCGCCTCAGTATGTCCCACGGCTGGTGAGGTTCCTGTGGGGCTCGTTTCAGTTCGATGGCATCATGGAATCCCTCGATGAAACCCTGGAGCTATTCTCCGCCGAAGGGAAACCACTGCGCGCCAGCCTCGCCATCGTGATCTCGCGCCACCACATCCGCGAGTATGCCTTCCGTGAAATCGACAGATCGATTCCAACCGCAGGTCACCGCAAGGCGACATCGAGCTAAAGCGAAACAGGCTCTCTTGGCAGCCGGTGCCTCACACTTCTTTCTGTCGAACCAACAATGAAGTGGGTGCCCCATCCCCTCGGCTGCGCTCGGGGCAGGCTCTTTCGCCGCCTTTGCGAAAGGGTGGAATATTCGGTGGAATATTCGGTCTTGACAAATTCCTGACATGGCAATAAAGTCCGCAACGACTACACGCCCTGAAGGAACGTCACTTTGCGAATCTTCAAAGTTTCTATTCTCGCGTTCGCGCTTTCTGCCGCGATCGCGTCGGTCGCCGAAAACAAATGTCCGCTGAAGAATCCCTTTAAGCACTTTTCGGCATCGGTTCAGCAGGCGGACCTGGAGTGGTACTCAGCTTACAGTCCCGATCCCGAATCCGGTAATGGCAATATTTTCGAACGACGAGTGAAGAACCTCAGTCATAAATTGCTCAAGTACGACTGGCCCGTCGGAAGGATGTTGAACTTCGGCCTGCCAGCAGGCGAAACTGATACGTTGTGTATAGAGTATGGCTTCCCGAATATGAAACGAGGCCCGTTAGACTATGGTCGAGGAGTCGACCAGACTCCAACACAAGTGTGGGAAGGAGAGGGAGAGTCTCAAGGGGGCGGAATTAGCAGTGTGTTCGCTTTCCATTTTGAGCAGGGTGGTGACCCTGAAGTAGTAATTAAGGTCTCATCTTGGCGGCTAGACAATGTTATACACTACGAGGTAACGAATGCCAGTCGGCTGACTCTGCGGATAGTATTGCAAGACGAGAAAGGTTCAGACCTCTTGCCTGACTTTCATCCCGGAAGTCCCGGTCAGCGAACAACGCCCTTACCAAAGATTTCGAATTATCAGAAGGGTGGGCAGCCGTCAAGTAGTGGAGGCACACTTTTTACACGCAATGTTGAGGACGAGATAGGTATCGAGGACCGAGTAACCGGGCTAATCAAACGAGCGGGCTCGCTTGAACCGAATGAGACACGTTCAATGAACATAACGTCGGGTGCGAGGATCGCGGTTATGAATGACAAGATTTATATTGGATCCACATCGGGACAGGCCTTGGGAGGAGCCATCATTCCAGTATTAGTACCGGTGCTCAAATGAAGATATTTGCTCTCTTCAAGAATGTCAGGACACTTTGGGGGGCGGCATCTCCGATCTTGGGACTACTCAACAATTTTGTCCTGGCAGCCGTACCTATCAACCCCTTACTTCGGCCCCTAGCATCATTGATCTTATTAGTTCTTTGCGTGGGCGCGATCGGCCTAGCACTGTCATGGTTGAAGGACGTTCCGCAGACCTCCGATGGGAATTCAAAATTGCGACGGACGTCGATTGTGCATCTAGTTTTAGGCTGTGTTTTTTTAGGAGTGTACTTCGGTTTCCTCGGCTATGCGAGCCAACATGGCACCGAAAGCCAAACAGTGAATTATGCTCTCGATGTCGTTCAAGCCGTGCTTTTTGCAATTCCGTTTATGTTCTGGAGCGCTTTCCTAGTTCTGGTGATTCCCAGAAAATGAATCCACTCGGAAATTGTTGGAACATTCTCTTCATCCAAGCACTAGATTCAAAATCAGTCGACGGGTGGCCGGGTGCCCCGCCCTCTTTCTGTCAACAAACAACGAAGTGGGTGCCCCATCTTTTCGCCGCCTTTGCGAAAGGGTGGGAGCGAAAAACCTCACCTAACGTCTGCGCGGTCCTCCGAGATTTTCTCTCCCGCAGGGTGCCCCACCTCCTTTCTGTCCAACAAACAACAAAGCGGGGGCACCATCTCTTCGACTTCGCTCAGGGGCAGGCTCTTTCGCCTCTTTTGCGAAAGGGTGGAAGCGAAGAACTCCACCGCGGAATGAACAGACCCTGAACCTCGCCCCGTGCCCCACGTCACCGATCTATTCAAGGATCACCTCTTTGATCGTTGGCGATGCCGTCTTAGCTCGAACGTCATTACGGAACCCGGAGCCTGCACTTCGTCACCTGAGAAGAGGGGCTGTCGTGCGGCCCGAAGAGTGGCCCTGGAGCAGTTTCCTGCACTACGCCACCGGCGCGGTCGGACCCGTCGAAATTGAATCCGAGTGGACAGGCCTAAGGCGCGAACGCGAAGTCCACGTCATCGAACGACCCACCATCTAGCAGTAGTGTCCCGGAAAGTTTGCAGACTAACTCGACGTTGTTTTGAAAGGGCACGGCTTCAGCCGTGCCGCAAAAGCCCATGCATAGGCGCGGCTTTAGCCGCTGAGGTGACGACGTTCTCCGCAATGCCGCGGTTTAGCGTTATGGCACGAACTTGCGGGACACCTCACTAGTGTCCACCTGAATTTCGTTGTCACTCCAACCGACCACAAGGTAACGGTCAGGGCGCCATACCATCGTCCATCCACTGCTTGAACCGGGCGATCTGCTCGGCCGGCCAGGGCTCGTCGCAGGGCATGCTGCCGTCCTCCAGCCGCGAGAGGATGGGCGCGGCCTGCGCCTTCACATCGGCATAGGACGAGAGGTCCATGCCAAACGGCTTCATGGCCTCGACATCGGGATCGTCGCGGAATAATGGGCGGATATCTTTCGCAAAACTGAGAGCCACGAAATCACCTCACAGGATAAAGGTGCTCCATCCTACCTCAAGTCCGCGCCCTCAGCAGCTCACCGCTGGGTGCCCCACTCAAGCTTTTTCGCTTGAATGGGGTTTTTATTTGCGTCGGAGAAACGGCGGCCGCACAGTCGCGAGGATTCGGAGCCGCGTGGCCTGTCAACGAACCCTTAGCCAACTGACTCCCCAGTAACCAGCGTGGCCACTGACGACTGACTACTGACTTTCTGGCAAAGACGACTGACTACCGACAACTGACTCCCTCGCGACTGGCAACTGTCTACTGGCAACTTCCCCCACTGAGGTGTTTCTCAGCTACGCAGGTTACTTTCGTGCCCGCGACCTGCATTTTTCCCGTGCATTACCCGCTCACCGCTCCGTACACTCCCGTCGAGGTCACCTACTTGTGTGCGCCTCAGGCGATTGCACCTAAGCTCTTTGATATCAAGATTTTGCCTGCAACCCTCACGCACTCAAGATTTTGCGGACCATTTTGTTTTTCGACCTTTTGTTTTCAAGATTTTGCGAGCAGCAGGGGGAGGGGTACCTCGTTATCGGACCGTAATTTTACCGTCGCGCACTTCCCTTCCGCACACTGGGTCAGTTCCGTCCGTTTGATCCTACGACGCTGCTGACTAAAGCAGGCTTCGAGGTGTTTTGAAGGGGCACACCTTCAGGTGTGCCGAATAGGCGCTTTATTTATGCCCTCCCGAGCCGACTTTGGTCGATGAGGGATTCAGCTTTCGGACTCTTTCGGCAGCCTCCTAGTCTAGGCTTCCGCCCGCTTGGGAACTTGCCTCGGCTGGCGCGAGGTCGTAAGATGCGCCCTTCCAGCTCAGGAGGTGACTTTGCTCGATCGTCGGCAGTTCCTCTCCCACACCGCCGGAGCGCTTGGCGTAGCGCTGGCGGCCGGTCATCCGCTACTTGCGCAACTGGCGAACTTTCCCTCCCTGCCCGACCCGAAGCAATTCGCCAATGACAAAGAGGCGTACTGGGCCGAGGTCCGCAAGCAGTTTCTGATCCCGGAAGACGAGATCTATCTGAACAACGGCACCGTGGGATCAAGTCCCGCGCCGGTGCTGCGCGCGGTCTTCGACGGCTACACCACCACCGAAAAGATGGACCAGGCCGATCCCGAGGACTATCCCATCTGGGGATACGGGCCGTGGAACGAGTTCCGCGATCCGCTGGCGGCGTTTGTGGGATGCAGCCGCGATGAGCTTGCGCTGGTGCGCAACGCGACCGAGGGCAACAGCTATATCGCCAACGGCATCGATATGAAGCCGGGCGACGAAGTGCTGATGACCGACCAGGAGCATCCCGGAGGAGAGCAGCCCTGGCAGTTGAAGGCCAAGCGCTATGGCGTAGTGGTGAAGAAGGTCACGCTGCCCATGCCGGTCAAGAGCCCGGCGGAGGTGCTGAACCTGTTCAACGACGCCATCACTCCGCGCACCCGCGTGCTTTTCTTCAGCCACATTACGACGGTTACAGGAGTGGTGCTGCCGGCCAAGGATTTGTGCGGGCTGGCGCGGTCCAAGGGAATCCTGTCGGCGGTCGATGGCGCGCATGTGCCCGGCATGATGCCGCTGAACCTGCACGACATTGGCTGCGATCTGTATTCGGCGAGTCCGCACAAGTGGCTGCAGGCTCCCAAAGGCTCCGGCTTCCTGTATGTGCGCGACGAAGTGATGGACCGCGTATGGAGCACGGTGACCACCGAAGGCTGGAACGATCAGAAGATCAGGGCGGAACGATTTCAGCGCATCGGCTCGTCGAACGTGCCTGCCCTATGCGGACTGCGCGCCTCGATCCAGATGGCCAACGACATTGGGATGGAGCGTATTGTGGGCCGCCACCGCGAGCTGGGCGATTACATGCTGGCGCAAATGGTGAGCCGCGGAGCGGAGTCGTGGACCTCGCCGGACGCGTCCATGCGTTGCGCCCTTATCACGGTCAACGTTCCGCCGGTGCAGCGCATGGCACTGGAGAACTGGATGTGGAAAACGCAAGAAGATACGGATTCGCGGCGGCGATCCGTCGAAGCTGCGGTTGTCGACCCCGTATTACCTCAGCAAGAAGGATATCGATCGCTACCTGGAGGCATTCGACACTTACAAGAAGACGGCGGCGTAGGCTTTCGGGGAGTCGCCGCGCTCGTGACGACGAATCTCGAAGATTGTCGAAATCTTCGTGAGCGATCGTCCCTCATGTCGACTCAGATCAGGTCAGGAACGAGAATCGCGACGAAAGCCTGGCGAGCTTGAGCACTTTGTAAACATCGACAGGGACGCTGCGCAACACGACCTTGACCGATTTCTGATCCGCGGCCTGGGCTAATTCCTCCATCGCGCGGAGAGCGCTCGCATCGATGCGATGCACCGAAGAAAAATCCAGGACCACTTCGCCCTCGGCGCCGTCCAATTTCCCGCGGGCTTCCTGCAAGACCTCGGTCACATTTTCTCCATCGACTTTAAGCAACACGGCTATCATTGGCATACACACATCCATTCTTCACGCGGTTTGCTGCTGCGACACGGTCTCCAGCTTGGCCGGGCCGCGCCCGTTGTAAGCGCTGCGAAACAGTTCGGCCAGTTCGCTCACCAGGGGCATGCGAGGATTCGAACGCCACGACGGATCGTCGAAGGCAATCTTGGCCAGCTCGGGTATCGCCCGCTCGAACTCCTCCTTGGAAATGCCCATCTCGGCAATCGAACGCGGAATTCCCAACCGGTCGAGCAACTGCTCGACGGCCGCGATCAGGTTCTTCACCTTTTCTTCCACCGTATGCCCGCCCAACCCGCACAGGTCGGCCATCATGGCGTACTTCTTGTGTGCGTTGTAGCCGCGCTGGTTGGGCGACGGCATGAACTTGGTGGGAACGGCTGCGTTAAACGCGATGACATGCGGCAACATCAGAGCGTTGGCGCGGCCGTGCGCCACGTGGAAGCGCGCGCCGAAGGCATGCGCCAGCGCGTGATTCACGCCCACTGAAGCGTTGGAGAACGCAATGGCGGCGATGCAGGCGGCGTTGTGCATCATGCTGCGCGCCTCTTCATCCGCAGGGTGCTCATAGGCGATGGGCAGGTATTTGAAGGCCATCCGAACCGCCTGCATGGCATTGGAGTCGGTGTAGGGCGAAGCGAAAATCGAAACTCCGGCTTCCAGCGCGTGGGTCAGGCAGTCGATGCCGGTATCGGCGGTAAGGCCCTTGGGCATCGACATGACGAACTGCGGATCGACAATCGCCACGTCCGGAGTCAACGAGTAGTCGGCGAGCGTCACTTTGAGGCCGCGCTCCTTGTCGGTCATGACGGCAAATGGAGTGACCTCGCTTCCCGTTCCGCTGGTGGTGGAGACGGCAATCAGCCGGGTCGGATTGATCTTCACCGTCGGGTACTGCACGACCCGCTTGCGGAGGTCGAGGAAGGGCGCAGCCAGTTCCTCAAGATCGGCTTCCGGGGATTCGTACTTCAACTTCATGATCTTCGCCGCATCGATCACGGAACCACCGCCCAGGGCAATGATCTGGTCGGCCTTGTTGAAGTTGAGCGCCTCCACGCCCTGGGTGATGATCTTGATGTCGGGCTCGGCATCGGGAATGACCAAAACGCGGACCGGAGTTTCTGGAGGAAGGTTGCGCCGCACAATATCGACTTGGCCCATCTGTTCCAGCACCGCGTTGGTAACGATGAGCGTCGAGCGCGACGGGAAATTCCGGAGATTCTGCACCGCGTTCAGGTTGAAGTAAATCTGATTGGGAACACGAAACCACATATGTGCCTGAGTTCTGCGCGCTACGCGCTTGATGTTGAGGTAGTGGTAAACGTTCACGTTGTCGGTGGTACTGTTGCCGCCGCCGGTGCCGCAGCCGAAGGAGAAGGTAGGCACCATGTCGTTGTAAACTCCCCCCAGTGCCCCGATGGAGCCCGGCGAGTTCACGATGATTCGCCCGGCGTTGATCACGTCACCAAACTTGCGAATGACCGCTTCGTTGTTAGAGAAGACGACCGCTGTGTGCCCCAGCCCGCCGGCATGATTGACGTCCACGCACACCTTGAGCGCCTCATCGACAGACTTGGCGCGGTACACCGCCAGCACCGGGAATAGTTTTTCGGCCGACAGCGGATATTCGCGGCCCACGCCTTGAATGGGCGCAATCAGCAGCTTGGTTTTCGGTTTCACCGTGATGCCGACGAAGCGCGCGATGTTGGTTGCCTTCTGTCCGACTGCCACGGGCTGCATGTATCCGGTCTCAGGATCGATGACGGTGCGGCTCAGCAGTTCGGTTTCTTTCTCGTTGCAAATGTGCGAGCCCAGTTCGGCGAACTTTTGCAGCACGCGGTCGTAAATTTCGTCGTCGATCACCACCGTCTGTTCGGAAGCACAGATCGTTCCGTTGTCGAAGGTTTTGGAAGTGATGATGTCAACGACGGCCATGTCGATGTTGGCCGATTTCTCCATATAGACGGGGGTGTTGCCCGCGCCAACGCCCAGTGCCGGCTTGCCAGAACTATAGGCAGCTCTTACGGCACCGGGGCCACCGGTAGCGTCAATCAAGCCAACATCTTTGTGATGCATCAGGTAGGCGTTGTCCTGCAGGGTGTGCGATTCCAGACAGGTGAAAACGCCTTCCGGCGCGCCGTGCTTCACCGCCGTTTCGTACATGATCCTTACCGCTTCGAAGCAGCAGTGCCAGGCGCTGGGATGCGGGCTGAAGATGACCGAGTTCCGCGTCTTGA
This sequence comes from uncultured Acidobacteriaceae bacterium, assembly GCA_963798275.1. GTDB lineage: Bacteria > Acidobacteriota > Terriglobia > Terriglobales > Acidobacteriaceae > CAWCTB01. The sequence goes on along the minus strand of CAWCTB010000009.1, from coordinate 114,134 downwards.
TCGCCATGATGCATTTGAAGAGAACCGTGGAGGTGGGATTGGTAATGGGCGTCAGCGAGAAGATCACGCCGATGGGCTCGGCCATTTCTACCAGGTTTCGTTCCGGAATCTCGCGAATGATGCCGACCGTGCGTTTGTCCTTCACGTAGTTGTAAACAAACTCGGTCGCCACCATGTTCTTGATGGCCTTGTCTTCCAGAACGCCGATTTTGGTTTCTTCAATCGCCAGCCGCGCCAGATATTGCGCCTGTTCCAATCCCGCCAGCACCATCGGCTTTACGATGCGATCGACGTCTTCCTGGGTGAATTGGCTGAAGACGGCGGCGGCGGTTCTTGCCTGGCTGACCAGGCCTTCCAGGTAGGCAATCCGTTCTTCACTGAGGCTTGCAGCGTTGTCTGTCATACTTCGATCCTTCTTTGACATCCCCCAGTATCCGCACTTGGGTAAGGTGTCTGAGGTCACTTCGAGGTCGATGCGGTGCCCCCGAAATACGCGCTTCCCTGGGTAAGGGGGCTTATCGAAGATGCCGATTTCAGTATCTACGGGGCTGCACCGTCTGGCGGTGAGTATCATCACCACGCTATGTGAGGCAGAGGTGAGACCGTTGAGCGTTGCTGCCGGGAGAGCCGTGGTGCAGTTGAGCGTAGCGTTCGCACGTTATTCCAAAGCAGACTCGTGCCGGCCAGACTAGAGCGCCAGTCTCGACCAGTTGGTTGCCTCGTCGAACCTCACCCCGAACTGTTCGCCGAGGCAACTTTGGAGTTCGTCCCGGTCCTGCAGCATGCGTTCCTCGCGACGGGCATTTCGGCTAACGATCAATCGCATGCCTGCCAGGGTGATGCGGCCGTCCGGCATCGCTTTCGTGCAGATGTGGCGGCGGGTGAAACCCGACTCGGGCGAGGTCTGGTGATAGCGGCACATGTCTTCGAAGTCGGAGAGCCGGCGTGTGACATCGGAGAACCGGTAGAGCGGGACCTTGCTGCCGTCGTCCTGCTTGAACAGCTCCCAGCCTCCGTTCTCGGGCGTTACGCCGTACAAGTGACCGTTCTCAACTTCGCTAGCTCCCGGCAAGAGCGGCAGCGGATCGACGAAAGACTCCCCAAACCCCACGTCCGCCAGCCATGGGTCGTCGAGGGTCACCTTGAGCAGCATGTGATCGAATTCGGGTCCGAAGCCGCCACTCTCACGCCGGACTTGCGCCGAGAGCATGCAGACGGAAAAGCCCAGCGCTATGAGAAGTTCATGAAACAGCCCGTTCAACTCGTAACAGAAGCCGCCGCGCTCACGCACCACGATCTTCTGGTACAGGAGTTCGGGATCGAGCTGAATAGGGTGGCCGAGCGGGATGTCAAGGTTCTCGAAGGGTACGGTGAACAGGTGCTGGCGATGCAGGCCGCGCAAGGTAGCAGGGGAAGGGTCGCGTGGTCCGTCGTACTGAATGCGGCGCAGATACGCCTCGACATCCATGCTCACACAGGCAACTCATCTTGCAACCAGCCTGCCTCCTGTACCTTCGGTTCGGCGGTCAGATCGAGCACCAGATTTTCCAGCACCAGGCGCTTGCTGGGCGGGTTGGAGCGCAAGGCCAGATCGGCGCGCGCGATGCGGCGAATCGCACTGGTCAGCTCGCGGCGCGATTTATAGCGGCGGGCCTGCCGGATGATATCTTCCGCGGCAAAGGGCGGCACGCGGAATCCCTGCCACAATGCTTGCCACAGCGCGCGCGAGTCGCGCACGTTACGCTCGAAGATCACCAGCATCTGGCGGAAGGTGCGCGAAAGCATATAGAGATGACCGATGGCGGCGTCTTCACCATCGCCGGCGCTCAAAATCGCACCGAGCACAGCCAGGGCGCGCCCCCGGTCGCGGAGAGAGATGGCTTCGGTCAGCTCGTAGAACGAACGCTGCTTGGCAGCCAGCACCATGGTCTCGACGTCGCCCAGGGTAATGCGCTTCTTCTCGCCCACGAACAGCACGAGCTTCTCGAGTTCGTTGGCCACCATCATCATGTCGCCGCCGAGGGAATCGACCAGCTCGCGGGCGGCATCGACGTCGAGCTTGACGCCTTCGGCATTGGCCGTCTCGACCGCCCATTTCACCGCATCACCCTCCTCCACGCGGGCAAACTCCAGCACGGTGCAACACTCGCCCAGCGTCTCGCGGATGCGCTGGTAGCGGTCCTTGTCAGTCAAGTCCATGCGGCGAACGTCGGCGGGAATGCTGATGTGATCGGCGACAAAGACCAGCATGGCGTCAGGGTTGGGATCCTTGAAGTAGCTCTCGATGGCGGCGAATTCCTCGTCATGTTTGCCGCGGCCGTACAGGTTCTTCACGCCGCGAATGAAGAAGACCTGAAAAGGGGCCATCAGCGAGGGAGTGCGGGCGCGGTCCAGGATCTCGCGCAACTCGACCTCGCCCAAATCCATGTCGTAGACGCTCAACTCGCGCACGTCTTCGGGAACCAGTTGCTGCAGAATGGCGTCGCGGCACTTCTTGCGGAAGAAAGCCTCATCGCCGATGAACACGTATCCGGACGACAGCTTGCGCGCCTTCACGTCAGCCACGAAACGATCGGAGGCGGCGAAGCTGCGCATCAGTAGGCCTCCAGAATGTTGCTCACCAGCGAACGCGAGAAGTCATGCGCCATGCGCAGCAGAGCCGGACTCTCTTCCTCGAAAAAGCTGGCTGCGTCCTGCGACAATTCGTATTGCTCGCGATAGACAAAGTTCTGGTTCTCCCAGAGCGTCTTGCCGCTGCGGCTCACCAGCGAAGCTTTCATGGAAATCATGAGCAGGGAAGAAGAGACCTTACCGGTCTGCGAATCGAAGGTCAGGGGGGCGGTAGCGGCGTACGTCACCGTGCCCTTCAAGGTTGCGTCGGCCGAAGGGTCCGGCGACGTTACCACCCGGAAGTTCGAGCGGCTGTGAAGTTCCTGGATTATGGCGGCGGTGAAGATCTGCTCGACCCGGAACGCCTGCGTCGCATTAGCAAGAGTCGGCACGTAGATCGTGTGCAGATCGCTGGGCAGCCGGACCGCAGCGCCCGCGGTGTGATAGCCGCAGCCGGCGCTTGCCAGCAGCAACAGGGCCGCAATCGCCATTGCAAACGGTCTGGGGCTCGGCAGTCGGCTCACTGTACTTTTCCGCGTGGCCTGCCGGCGATCAGGCTTTCCGCACATTCCACCGCCGCCAGCGCGGCGATGCGAAGATTATCCGAGGCAGCCCACAACCAGAATCCATTCTTGTGCTGGGCGTCGGGTCGCACCAACACTTGAATCTGCTCCTGCCCTGCGGCATTCACATTGCTGGGCGACTCTTCGGCGCTTTGCAAGACATCGACATGATCGCCCGCCACCGCCCCGATCACCTCTTCCAATTTGGCTGGCCGCGCCAACTCAACGTAAAGCGAGAAGGCATGGCCGTGGAAGATGGGGGCCTGCAACAGCATCAGGGAAGGCACCGCGACCGCGTCCTTCACAATGGCGCGAAAATGGCGCTGAATGCGCTTCTCTACCGTCTCCAACGAAGTTAACGCCTTCTCCCCGTAGCGCTCGATCAGGTTGAAGGCCACCTGCGAGTCGAAAACAGTCTTGGGTAGTTGCTGGAAGGAGAGCAGGTTGACAGTCTGCTCGTGCAATTCATCCATGCCGCGCCGGCCGTGTTCGGAGGCGGGCTCGAATACGGTAACGATCGATTGCGTGATCTTGCCGGCCTTCTGCACCCGCAGCAGGAGCAGCGCCAGCGCCACCGCGGCCGGATGAGCCAGTACCACCGGACTGCCCGCGAAGTCGAGTTTCGGGGTCTTGCCCAGCTCTCGCTCAATCCAGGGAGCGCGCAGGGTTATGCCCGGCTCGTTCTCCAATGCATAGGACAGGTCCACAATGTCGCTGCCGGCGTTCTTGGCCATCTGCCAGGTATTGCGGCTGAAATTCTCGTCGGAGGCGAAGAAGGTGAAGTCGACGTTCTCCAGGTGCTCGGGCAGGACGCTCTGGATGAACGTCGGCTCGTCGCCCACCGCATCGACCTGGCCGAGCGATTCGTCGTCATCCAGCAGACGAATGTCGTGCGCCGGGAAGTTGCGGTCGGTGAGCACGTCTTTCAACTCGCGGCCCTTCAGCGTCGCGGCCCCGATGATGGCGACGCGAAACACGCCACCCCAGCTTCCGGCCTCAGGATGAGCCCCAGGGCTGCTCTTTGGATCATTTTTCATCAGGCGTGTGATGCCTCGTCTTGCGGAGGAGGTGGTGTGGGGGGCCGCCGGAAAACGAAGGATAACCGGGCCAGTACACCCGAGAGGATGTAGACGAGCGCCAGCAGGAACAGCGCATATTGCGAAGCGAACCAGATGAGCGCGATCAGTATGCCCAGGAAAATCAGCCAGCGGAAATTCTGTTGCTCGCGGAAGTTGATGCCCTTCAGACTAAAGAAGCGCCAGGTGCTAACCATGAGGAAGCCGACGGCACAAACAAACACCGCCCACCCAATCGAGAGCGGCCACCACTGCAAGGGATTGCCTTCCACCAGGTGCACCACGGCGGCAATGGCGCCGGCACCTGCCGGGATCGGCATGCCGACGAAATACTTGCGACCCGGCCGGCCGGGATTGGAAGGCTGGGGGTTCACCTGGATATTGAAGCGCGCCAGCCGCGAAGCTCCTGCCAGCAGAAACGCGAAGGTTACGACCGCTCCCAGTTGCATGACCCGATTGCGAATGTCGGGATCGAAATTCTGGGGCAGCATGCGGAAGCCCCACATCCAGGCCAGAACGGCGGGCGCTACGCCGAAGGTGACGACATCAGCCAGCGAATCCAGCTCGCGGCCGAAGGCGCTGGCCGTGTTCGTCAACCGGGCGATGCCGCCATCGAAGAAATCGAAGACGATGGCTATGCCGATCGCCTTGGCGGCAAGGTCGAAGTGCCAGGCATCGCCATTGGCGCCCTGGATGGCCTGCGAGATGGCGTAGTATCCAGCCGCGATGTTAAAGGCGGTGAACGCCGAGGGCAGCAGGTACAAACCTTTTCTTGCGCCGCGGCGGGGCCGACCCTCCTCGACGACGGCCCGGCAATTGGCTCATCGCGCTTCCGCCATTTCATGTTGCACCGGCAGGGCGTCGTGACGCGCAGCAATCGCCAGCACCGTCGAGCCGCCCTTTACGTGATCGCCCACTTTCACCTTCATCTCCGCGTCGGCGGGAAAGATCACATCGGTGCGTGAGCCAAACTTGATCAGGCCCACCCGTTCGCCACGCGCCACCTGGTCGCCGACTTTCTTGTTGAACACGATACGCCGTGCCAGGAGTCCCGCAATCTGCTTGAATACCACGGGGCCGATATCGCTGGCGAGCGTGACGACATTCTGCTCGTTGTGCTCGGCTGAAACCGCGCCCATGGCGTTGCCGAACTTGCCGGTCTTGTACTGTACATCGGTGATGACGCCCGCCACCGGCGAGCGGTTTACGTGAACATTGAAGACGTTGAGGAAAATGCTGATTCGAGTCTGTGGCCTGCCCGCGTCGTCAATCACAGTCACCTCGGTCACCTTGCCGTCGGCAGGAGACACGATGGCGCCCTCGATAGCTGGAATCTGGCGCTCCGGATCGCGAAAAAACCAGAGAAAGAACGCCGCCAGCAGCAATGGGATGACGGCCAGGAAGGGAAGGGTCAGCCATCCGATCACCGCAGCTACGGCCACCAGGGCCAGTCCGTAATAGTAACCGTCACGCACCATGGGCTATCTGAAGAGATTATAGCCTTTGGTTAGCTGTTGGTTATGGTGCGCCGCTCACAATCTCACGCGTGTAGCGATCCAGCATCTCCTGCGCTTGCTGGTACTTGTCGCCAGTCGACGGTCCCTCGAATCCGGCGTGAATGGCGCGCACCCGGCCATCGCGTGCAACAAAGATTGTGGTGGGGTAGGCGCCAAAGCCGACCAACTGCGGCAAAGTCCTGGCGATCTGCCCCTCATCTGTCGTGCCCGCCAACAGCAAAGGAAAGGTGACGTGATACTTCTCGCGATAAATGCCAATCAGGCGCAAGTCGCGAGCGCCGTCGTCGTTGTATTCGTAGGCGAGACCGACGACGACCAGACCCTGATCTTTGTACTTGCGGTACAGGCTCTCGAGCACCGGAGCTTCGTCGTGGCAATTCGGACACCAGGTGCCGAAGATGTCAATCAGTAGCGGCCGGCCTTTGAACTCGGGACTGTCCTGGTTGAGAGTCCGGTTCTGGGCATCCACGCCCCGGAAGCGGAACGGTTGCTGCGGATCGCTCACATGGGTGGCGCTGTCAGCCGGCTTATCCGGAGTTGCCGCGGCTTTCTGCGGCATTCGCTGCGCGGTGAAAGGGACAGCCGAAGTGGTGGTGTAGGCAATCTTGCCTAGCAAGCTGCCATCGGACTCGAACTCGCCATCCATCGCCATGGCGTGGATGCCGTCAAAACGGCTGAGATGAAAATGAGTGCCGCCTCCCGCCGTGAACACTTCGCCATGCATCAGGCCGCTGTCGCCGCTGACTGGTTCCAGAATTCCGGTCACGCTTGCCCTGCCATCGGCGGTCGCTTTCTCCTGTTGGTGAAACTCGGATGGAATCGTCACTTCCATGCCCTTGGTTCGGATTTCGTGTACACGCCATTCACCAGTAAGACTGGGGCCGTTCCATGTCCGGAGTTCGGCTGCCTCAGCGTGAGGAATTAGGGTAAGCGGTATATGAATGACGCCTTTGCTCGTCAGCCGGGAGTACTCACCCTGCATGCGGCGTAGCAATGCGAAGTGCGCCGTCAGGGTTCCATCGTAGTAATCGAAACGCAGCGTCAGGGTCTTTCCATCCCACACTGCGCTGGTGAAAGGCTGCCGGTCAGTCGCGTTGAGCAGGGTGGCGTGCAGTCCGGCGGGGTCGGAAACGATGTCGATCGCGAAGTTGACATCTCCGGCCGGTGAGGTCATCGTCCCGTCCCAAAGTCCGGAGGGCGCGGGCGCGGGAGGTGTTTGGGCCACACTCGCCGCTGCCGCGAGGCAGAGCGTAGCGATAAGGATGGCCCTCGCGATCGCGACGTTGCGTGTTAGTGAAAGTTTCAATGGACAGATCCAGCCGTTAACTCTTGTTGATGAAGATGCCAAAGCTAAGGCGCGGGGCGCAGACAAGTCCGGGCATAGCACCTCGATTTGACCACGCAATCTAGCGGGAACAAAAAGATCTGCCACAAGCACCAGAGCGGGCGGGAAATTGATAGGGATTAAGCAAGGCAGCCGTGAGGCCGCTATCGCCGCCGTAAAGGCGGGAGGTAGGTTACTTATGCGACCTGGTGGTCGGTCCGGAACTTCTGTTCCAGACTTTCCATCTGGTCCTTCAGGCGGAGCTTCAGCTTCTTCAGACGCACTTCCTCGATCTTCTCGTCTTCGGAAAGATATTTTTTGTGGATGAGAGATTCGAGGCGTTGCGAATATTCCGAATGTTCTGACACCAGCTTGCGAAACTCGTCGTTGCTGGCAATTAGCTGCTCGCGCACCTGTGCTGCCATTCAGCGGACCTCCGGGTTTGAGACTCAAAACGCTAGCACAGGGCCTTACTCCGGTTCAAGGAGTTTTGTCACCTTTCTGTAATAGAAAGCGTAGAAGCAGCGCGTCCTCGTACGGCTCGCGGTAGTAATGGGCACGCCGGCCATCCTCGCTAAACCCAAGCTTTTCATAGAGTCGGCGGGCCGGCAGGTTCGACTCGCGCACCTCCAGCAGCACGGACGTGACACCCCTTGTCCCAGCCCTCTGCAGCAACTCTCGCACCAGTCGGGAAGCTGCACCCCTTCTCTGGTGGGCAACATGCACGATCAGGTTTTCGATCTCCCACTCTTCGGGCAAACAGCGCGCAATGAGGAAGCCGACGATCGTTTCGGGCTGCGCATCGTCGCAGGCGACGAGCGTCAAGCGCTCCGGCGCCTCCGGCGCGAAAAGGGCATCGTACTCGCGGGCGCTCCAGTGCGCGGCCGTGTCGGTCTGCAGCTCGAGCGCGATCAGCTGCGGAATGTGGGCGGGAGTGGCGGTGCGGATGAGCACGAGATTCAGTGCTTCGGAGCGGAAAAGATTTCCGCGTCAGAGCGGCGAATGTAATTGGCGTCGAGCGTTTCGGGATCGGCGACCTCTCCCGCCAGCAGCTTGCGCAGTCCGATGTTAGCGATCTCGTCGGCCTTGACCGCGGTCACCAGCTTGGCATTATTGTGCGCGCCCAGGGCTTCGTACACCTTGCAATCCGGCGTAAGCAGCAAGCTATCTCGCGGCCCAGCCTCTCGGCCGAACGCGTCCAGTTTGGCGATGTACTCGCGCAGCAACTTTGCGCTTTGCCCCGCCACCTGGAACTCTCCGACATAAACCTCACCCCGGCCGGCATCGAGTGCCACGGTGACGCTCTCGGCATCGCGGCCTCGCGCTAGAGCGACCGCCTCCAGCATGGAGACTGTCGCCAGCGCCTTGCGCAGAACTTCGGCCAGAGCTTTTGCGGTGGAGAGGCCCACCCGCAGTCCGGTGAATGATCCCGGGCCGGAAACGACCACGAATCCGTCGATGTGGTTCTTCGAAATGCCGTGCTGGGCCAGGGCTTCGGCAATCGCGGGCATAAGCCGGGCGGAGTAGGTCCCGCCTTCCAGTGGGGTAAGTTGCAGTACTTCGAAGGAACCGGCATCGCCGCGGCACAGGGCGATACTTCCCTTTCGGCCTGAGGTGTCGATGGCGACGATCAGCATCTGCTAGACGCCAATCGGGGCGTCTTCCACCAGCTCCAGCAGTACGCCTCCGGCGCTGGAGGGATGCACAAAGACATAGAGGTGCCCGCCGGCTCCGACCTTGATGTCGTCGGAGATGAGCCGTGTGCCCGAAGCCTTCAGCCGCTCCACCGTTCCCGAAAGATCGTTGACATGGAGCGCCACGTGGTGCAGCCCGGCGCCGCGCTTCTCCAAAAACTTGGCGATGGTCGAGTCCGGCGAGGTCGGCTCCAGCAGCTCGATGCGGCTTTCACCCACCGGCACCATCGCGACCCGGACTTTTTCCGCTTCGACTGTCTCTTCCGGCATCACCTGCAGCCCGAGCGTTTCGTAGAATTTTTTGGCTTCGGCCAACGACTTCACTGCGATACCGAGATGATCAATTTGCGTCATGCGCGCTTCCCCAGTTCTCCCACAATCTCTTCCACCAGAGAATACGGATCGCGCTTGTGTTCGGCAACTTCGGCAGCAATCCTCTCCGCTTCAGCTTCGGGAAGGTAGTCGTTGACCACGCGCGCAAACAGGGCGTCGCGCAGCATCTCGGCGATGCGTTTGCGCCAGTTCTCGATGCGCCGCTGGCGTCCGCGATCCCCCTGCTCCAGATACTGACCATACTTGGCGATCGCTTCCACCACCTCGGCAATGCCCGTTCCGTCGCTCGCGACTGTCTTTACGATGGGCGGCACCCAGTTGTCGTGCCGCAGCGCCAGCGACTGCATGGCGCGGATCTCGCGCTCCACCCGCTCCGCGCCTTCGCGGTCGGCCTTGTTGATCACGAAGATGTCGGCGATCTCCATGATGCCCGCTTTGATGGTTTGCACATCGTCGCCCATGCCCGGCACGAGCACGACCACGGTCACATCGGCGAGGCGCACGATATCGACTTCATCCTGGCCGACGCCGACGGTCTCGATCATCACCAGGTCGCGTCCGCTGGCGTCGAGCACAGTCGCCACATCGGCGGTCGTGCTGGCCAGCCCGCCGAGCGAGCCGCGGGTGGCCATGCTGCGGATGTAGATGCCCGGATCAGCATAATGCGACTGCATGCGAATGCGATCGCCCAGAATCGCTCCCCCGCTGAACGGACTGGTGGGGTCGACGGCCACGATGCCGATCGTCTTCCCCTGCTTGCGATATTCGCGGGCAACCTGATCGACCAGCGTGCTCTTGCCTGCACCCGGCGAGCCGGTCAGACCGAGCAGCGTGGCGTTGCCGCTGAAAGCAAAGAGCGCCTTCAGCAGTTCGGTCGATTCCGGCGTGCGGTCTTCGACGATCGAGATGGCGCGCGACAGCGCCCGCAGGTTGCCGCTGCGCAGGCGAGTAACGAGCTCCTGGATTGGGCCACTGGTAGTCAATGGAGGAAGTCTGGTCCGAACCTAGTCCTTCAGTATCTGGCGCGCAATCACCAGCCGCTGGATTTCGCTGGTGCCTTCGCCGATGGTACACAGCTTGACGTCGCGGTAGAACTTCTCGGCCGGATAGTCCTTGATGAAGCCGTAGCCTCCGTGAATCTGCACCCCTTCGTTCGCCGCCTTCACCGCCACCTCGCTGGTATACAGCTTGGCCATCGACGACTCCAGCGTGGTCTTCATGCCGGCGTCCTTCATGGCGGCCGCCCGCATGGGTCAGCAGGCGCGCGGCCTCGATCTCCGTGGCCAGGTCGGCCAGCTTAAACGCAATCGCCTGGAATTCGCTGATGGGCTTGCCGAACTGCTTGCGCCCTTTGGAATAGTTCAGCGCCGCCTCGTAGGCGCCCTGCGCCATGCCCAGGCCGAGGGCCGCAATCGAGATGCGGCCGCCATCCAGCGTGCGCATAGCATCGATGAAGCCGTCGCCCTCTTTGCCCAGCAGGTTCTCCGCCGGAATCTCGCAGTCTTCGAAGATCAGTTCCGCGGTGTCGCTGGCGCGCAGGCCGAGCTTGTTTTCTTTCTTGCCGGGGCGGAATCCTTTGGTGCCCTTTTCCACCACGAATGCCGACAGTCCGTGGGTGTGCGCGGTCTTGTCGGTCACGGCGACCACCACCGCCACGTCGGCGTAGTGTCCGTTGGTGATGAAGGTCTTGGTGCCGTTGAGCACCCACTTGTTGCCTCGGCGTACCGCCGAGCAGCGCGCGCCGCCCGCATCCGAACCCGCGCCCGGCTCCGTCAGCCCCCATGCGCCGAGGAACTCGCCGCTGGCCAGCTTGGGAATGTATTTGCGTTTCTGCTCTTCATTGCCGGCCATGAAGATGTGATTGCTGCAAAGTGAGGTATGCGCGGCGACGATGATGCCCACCGAGCCATCGACGCGCGAAAGCTCCTCGATCGCGGTGACGTACTCGACGTAGCCCATGCCCGAGCCGCCGTATTCGACCGGAAAGATGGTGCCCAGCAGGCCCAGTCCGCCCAGTTCCTTGACGGTTTGCAGCGGAAACTCGCTGGCCTCGTCCCACTTCATGACGTTGGGCGCGATCTCGCGCTGGGCGAATTCACGCACCATCTTCTTCAACTGCAGTTGTTCGTCCGAGAGCTGGAAATCCAAAGGGTCCCTCCCGCGCTGGCTACGCGCAGGTCTCCCCAGATGGGCTGGAATGCGGTTGGGGAAACTAACGATTATGACACAAGGGCAAGGACGGAAGGAATCGCGGGGTCACCGGGTAGTAGGCGAACCGCCGTTCCCCGCCGGGTTCATGACCGGATATGATTTTCACCCCGAAGCGGCCCTCGACCTTGCCCCCCACTATCAAGCACGATCGAAGATTTTGACCCTGAAGAGCCGGTTTCCGAGTTGGCGAGGAGCGACACTTGTAGCACAATAGAGGTTCGGACCGTCAAACATTGTGGTGAGGGCAATGGCACCCAAGCAAACTAGTAATACGCAACCGTCGTTGGAACTTCGACCCATTGACCGCCTGACGCTTGCCTTGATCGGGCTGGTGGTGATCTTCGCTTCGCTTGGCCTGGGCGAAGCTGTCTATCGGCTCGCGTTCTTCGATTTCGATGGCGCCACCGACCGGCTTCCCATCGAAATGATGTTTGGACTGGCCTTCGCCTGGATGGCCACGAAGGTGATCAAGCGAATCTACCAGAACCGCATGGAGGCCTCGTCCCGAATCAACTTGATCTGGGACCGCAACCACAAAATCCGTCACGCGGTGGAGGCCATCGCTCCCGTGCCGTATCCCGGCTATCAGCAAGCGGTACGGGTGATTCGCGAGGAAGTGGACCGCATCGAGTGGGCCCTGATCGACATCCTGCCGCGCTGAACGAACACACAGCTCCTGCGTGGGCTGGAGGCGGCTGGCGAAACCACGCGATTGTGGCACAAGTGGGCAGGTCGCAGCGATCACTGGGTTTCCCCCGCCAGATGAGCCCGGCGGAGAAGGCCGTTTTCGATACAGAATGAGCTTGGAGCAGTGGCAGGTCGAGGAGGCTTGGCCTGTCGCTCCTTGAACTTCAAAGCTACAACGGTTTGCGTTTGTGTGACGCCGTGTGGGTAACGACTGGGTAACTTAATGCAACTGCTTGCATAGTAACTAAATAGTAATCAAGCTTAAGTGGCTGAAAAATAAGCTTAGATCGAGTCAACGAGCTGGCATTCGAGTTGCGTTAGAGTTACCGGGTGAGGTTCTGTCTCTCTGACCGTTTGCTTTGTCTTAGCGTTCTCGGCGTCCAACATGGACCTCGGCACGCACCAACTAAAAGAGGAGGCCACTTTGACAAGATTCTGTCGCTTTGCAATCCCGGCGGTTTTGGTTTTGGTAGCGTTGGTAGCGCTGCCCGCCGCCGCTCAAACCATCAACACATATCCGGGTTGGAACGGGTCCGATGCTATCAGCTCCTTCGGGTATCCGAATACCGCAACCTACGGTGAGGCCATCACCACCCCGGGAGGAGCCTCGAACGTATCCAGCTTCAGTCTCTGGCTGACGGAAACCCCTGGTTTCGAGTTCCAGGCGTTCGTCTCCCCATGGGACAATAACAACTATGCGCTGACCGGGTCGATGTTATACCTGAGTCCCGTGACCACCGTAAGCAGCGGAGGTCTCGTTCAGTACACCTTCAACAACGTGAACGCTGCCGTGAGCGCGGGCACGATCTACATGTTTGGCGTGACCATCGACAACGTTTACAACACTGATGCAGCCTTCGGTGCCGGCTCGATGGGCGGCGACATCTTCGCGGGCGGGAACAGCACGTATTACTTCGCCTGGAACAATGACGGCGGCGACGGGAGCCTGCTGTACGCGAACTGGAACAATGGCGGCTGCGCCGACAATGGCGGCATCTGTGGCCAGGCGGCGTGGTCGGTGACGTATGGCGGTTCGGCAACTCCTGAACCAGGCAGCTTGCTGCTGCTGGGCACGGGGGTAGTCGGATTGGCTGGAGTGATCCGGCGCAAACTGCTGGTCTAACCTGTTTCTCAGAAGGAATGGGGTGCTCGTTCCCTCATTCCTTGCAACACCCAGGGACTAGCAGGCTCTTTAGAAGGGGACGTCCCGAGAAAGCACTGTTCCCTGCGCGGGAAGAGAGATATTTCTCGTACATCCCCTTTTTTATGGAACCCGCCTGACGCTTTCACAGGTCGAATCAAGGCTGCACACCTGCGTACACCGGAATCGCCTCACGCGCGGCGTTCTTGTAGACAACGCCTCCCTTCATCACAAACGCGACGCGCCGAACCGCCGTGATGTCTTTCCACGGGTCCCCATTGAGCGCAATGATGTCCGCCTGCAAGCCGGGCGCGATGGCCCCGATTTGATCGGGCAGAAGCCATCTGGCAACTTTCGGCTGTTGACACTGCCGCTGCTGTCGCAGTGCTGAAGGGGTTTCTGCAGGGAAAGGTGGCTCGCAACAACGACTTCCTGCGGAGCGAAGCACTGGCGGCATTGCTCAGGCATCGGGACGATTCCGTCCTCGAGGACGCCGAACTGGAATTACTGAATGGAGATAACGCTGGCTACTCAAAGTCAAATTTGATGTTCGCGCTCACCCGTGCTGTTTCGCCCTCGCGGTCGACACCGGACCTGGAGAAAGCCCTTCTACAGCCCGACACCAGGCTAAGCGCCCATGTGGCCGAAGTCTTGTACCAGACCAATTCGCAGGAAGCTATACCTGCACTTCTCGACGCGCTGGACGATGGGGATGCGAATGTGCAATTCGTGGTAATGCAGGGATTGGGAAACCTCAGCCATCAGTAGGAATGGAGACCAAAATCCATCGAACAGACTGCCGACTGGCAGCGCGGCCTGACTCACTGGCACGCTTATCAGGCGGCAAAATCGGCTGCGCATCAACCCCAAAGATAATCTGGTATGGGTCCCCACATCATAACGACCCACTACCGATAATCTGGCTTTGTTGACATCCCTGCCTTTTGTTGACATCTATCCTCAAGAATTGTCATCACGAGGTCGCCTTGGCGACCAAGGGATCTGCCTTTCCCCCTCACCTTACGAAAAAGCTGGATTCCGGGGGATCAGTCGTCTCCTCATTACCGCTACCAGGGGTCCACACCCAGGATGTCAACGGAGCCAAGCGGTCTCATAACCCGGCTTTGAAGGGGCACGGCTTTCAGCCGTGCCGTAACAAGCGCCGGAAATATTGGGCTTTTAGCTCTGAGGGAATTCGTTGTTAGCCCTTCCGGTATCTATGATTCGGGAAAGGCGAGCTCCCCTAGCTAGAGAAACGAAATGTGCGACGGGCTCGTTGGCTGTCAGCTGGGTTTCACTCTGGCGCGAATATATCAACTCGGATACACGAACATCAGGGTACTAAACACTTAACCCCGAAAATGCGTAGACGAAACCGGAAATCGACACAAACTTCAACGCACGCTCCGCGTGACGTTCAAGCTGGCAATCACGAAAAGGCGACAGAAGAAAGCCGGGGCCTATAACCTCGGCGTCACAATTCGCACCAGCTATAGCTTGAACTTTCGGCGGCCAACACCGACAATCCCTGCAAGTGCGGTTCCGAGCAGCAACAGACTGGAAGGTTCCGGCACCGCGGCAAACGACCATGTACCGGGATCGTCCCTGTTTATGCCTGCAATGGGGCCTAGGTTTCCGTTGGAATCGACGTAGTGGATGTCATCGTATGTGACGTCCGCCACCATGGGATCGTATTGGGCAAGTATTCGGGCGGTATCCGGACCGCCCAACATATAGAAGGTGAATTCGACGATACGTCCGGACCCGTCAGTGCTCAACAACAAGGAAGAATCCACAACATCGCCAAGAGTCAGCGTCACACCACCTGAGGTGAGGCTCATGGAGAGTGGCGTAACTGCGGTGTACTCAGGCAGGTTAGCAGCCAGTGGTTGTGCCACCGTGAACGAGCCAATGACGTTACACACTGGAGGACATTGATATCCCTGTCCCCAGGAAGTAAATGGATTGCCCGTGTAGGTGTAAGTGACACTCGACCAAGCTGGCGTGCAAACAAGAGCCACGAATCCCAGCGCCACGAGTAATTTGAAGGCCTGAACCGTGTTTTTCATCGATCGCTCTCCTGTACAGGTCCTCCAGGCAAGCGAATGCGGAAATGAGGTCAATAATCCGCAAAGCTCCCAGGAAGGCACAAGATTTTACTCGAGCAAACGACCACAATGCAAGGATACAATGGCTCTCTTGACATCCCATCCCTAGGAATTGTCGTCACGAGCAACGGACCTGCCGTGTCAGGTTGAAACAGGAATGACAACTCTGCAACATCGTCGGCTAAGTCCTTTGTTTGCGTTGTTGTCATTGGGAGGTCGCCTTTGCGACCGAGGGATCTGCCCTGAAAATTATGCCGGCAGAGGTGTAAGTGCGACCTGGAGGCCGAGCTGTTGTAATCTGCGGACGTGGAAGCGAACAGAATGCTTGGCACGTAGCCGATCCAGGAACTGGGGACCCAAGTCGCGGTAATGAGTGTCCTCCTTCAGCATGTGGTAGGCGACGATGAGCAAGGAATGGGCGACGGCGACCAATCCTCGTTTTCTGCCGCGGCGATGCATCAGGTTTCGGGCATGGGCTTGGAAGTAGCTGTCCTTCTTGTGACTGGCTGCCCAAGCCGGCTTGCAGCAGAGCTTGCCGTAGCCGGCGGGCCACTGCTGTAATTGTGGGTTGAACCGGCGAATGACTCCGGAGAATTCATGCGCGTCCCGCTCATCCTGACGCTTCTGCTCCTCGTGTTTGTTCTCGCGGCCGGCTTTGTCTTTTTCCACCGCGCCGGAGCCGTGCCGCCAGCTTCGGGACAAATCCTCGCGCGGAGTTCCCGAGACTGGGGGAGCATACCCTTCGGCGGAGGCGAGTGCGCGGTTGTCAATAACACCTGGAACCGCGCCGCTGCCGGAAAGGGATTTGAGCAGACCGTGTTCGTTGAGGACGTCGCCGGGAAGAACACGATCGGCTGGCGATGGCGAGCTCCGTGGCATCTTCTGCCTCGCGTAGTTTCGCAACCCGAGATCGTTTGCGGGAACAAGCCGTGGGATCCAAAAACCCGTCCCGATGCCGGTTTCCCGTTCCGTGCGGGAACAAAACGCATGAGCGTTGATTTCGATGTCCGCCTGCGCGCCCGAGGCGTGTATAACATGGCGTTTTCGTTGTGGGGTGTGTCGGCGATTCCGGCCGCGCGGGGAGGTATCACCCACGAGATCATGATTTGGGTTGATTCTGCCCGGCAATCGCCCGCCGGACAACGAGTGGACTCGATGAGTGTGAACGGCACCACCTACGACGTCTACATCGAGAAACACCAGAAGGATGCCTCTGGCGAAAACGCGAACAGCTGGACGTATGTGGCGTTCGTCGCGCAAAAACCCGTATTGCACGGCCCACTGGAGATCAGCGAATTTATTGACTACCTGCTGCGGCGCGGTACGCTGAACACCACTCACTATCTGACCAGCCTTGAGTTCGGCAACGAGGTATCTCAGGGATCCGGAATCACCGAAATCCAGAATTTCGCGATCAATTTCCAATAACCTGCCGCCTCACTGTGGCTTATGGTCACAGCCCGGATTACACCCTTATTTCTTTTTCGTTATCGCGTCGCCACCGGCAGCACGATGCTCGACGCCGCATCCTTCGAGCGATATATCTTCTGCGTCGCCTTCATGTAGTCCGCGTCGGTCGCCTTGTAGATGTTGTCCACGAACTTCTGCGGATTGCGGTCGTACAGCGGGAACCACGTGCTCTGCACCTGCACCATGATGCGGTGTCCTTTCAGGAACACGTGGTCGTTGGGATGCAGGTCGATCTTGTACTCCGTGACTTGGTTGGGCGTGATCGGCTCGGGCGTCTCCAGGCTGTTGCGATAGCGTCCGCGCAGAATGTCGTCGGCGATCATCAGCTCGTAGCCGTTCAGCACCGGGCCTGCGCCCTTGCTCGGCATCGTCTTCGCGTGATCTTCTGGTAGTCCTCGGGATAGACATCGATCAGCTTGACCACCCAGTCGCTGTCGCTGCCGCTGGTCGACGCGAACAGGTCGGCGACGATGTCGCCAGTCACAGTGACGTCCTCCTTCAGCGGCTCGGTCTGCCAGGTCAGCACGTCGGGACGATGCTCGACGAAGCGCTGGTCCTGCACCAGCCAGGTGGTCCAGGCCGGGCGCGGGATAGGTCGGCGTGACTGGGCCGGTTGCGGTACGGCACCGGGTTCGCCGGATCGGAGACGTAGGAGTCGAAGGCGTCCTGATCGGCCGGTGCATCGAACGACAGCTTGCCATCGGCGTGGAGGTAGAGCTTCTTGTCGGTGATGCCCTGTTTCGGCGGCCACTCGTCGTAGCTCTTCCACATGTTCGTGCCCGGTCTGGAAGGTGATCGCCTCCGGCTGGTTCAGCGGCTTGTCGTGCAGCCAGTGCGCGAACCACGGCGCGAGGATATGCGCGCGATAATAGCGCGCCGTGTCGCTGCCCCAGTCGATGTCGCCCAGTTTGCGCCCGGTGTCGCCCATCCAGCCGCCGTGGTTCCACGGACCGGCGACGAAGTAGTTCAGGTGATCGGTGTCGGTCTGCTCCAGCGTGGCGTAAATGCGCGTGGGGCCGACGAAGTCTTCCTGGTCGTACCAGCCGGCAACGTTGAGGTTGGGAACCGTGGTGTGCTTCAGATAGGTCGTGACCGCGTGCTGCTTCCAGAAATCGTGATTGGGATGCTCGACGAAGTCGTTCCACGTGGGCAGCTTCTCGTGGAAGTAGCGCGCGTTGGCGTTCGACAGCGCGCCCAGCTCGAGATACCACGAGTAGGTGTCGTACTGGTCGAACTCGAAGTTGGTGTTCTTCTCCTTCGAACTCTCCAGCAGCGCCGAGTACTCGAAGCCGTAGCTCAGGCGAAAAGCGCCGTTGTGATGGAAGTCGTCGTTGATGAACATGTCGTCGGGCGAGGCCTGCTCGCTGGCCGCCTTCAGCGCCGGATGCGGCTCCAGCAGCGCCTGCGTCACCAGCCATCCGGGATACGAGATGCCCCAGATGCCGACGCGGCCGTTGTTGTTGGGCACGTTCTTGATCAGCCAGTCGATGGTGTCGTAGGCGTCGGTGCCTTCGTCGATCGACTTGGGATCGCTCTTGTCGCGCGGCGGGCGCTGCATGACGAACGTGCCCTCCGACTTGAAGCGGCCGCGAATGTTCTGCGAAGACGAAGATGTAGCCGTCGACAATCAGTGGCTCGTCATAAACGTCAGGACGCGGGAATCGCACTGGCTTTTTCCGGCACGCCATAGGGAGTCCTTTGCAAGAGGATCGGCAGCGGCCCGCTCGCCTGCTTGGGCGTGAAGATCACCGTCTGCAGGCGGACGCCGTCGCGCATCGGGATCATGACTTCCTGAAAGTTAAAGAATTCGGGCTGGTATTGCGGCTGGACCGCGGGCGCCTGGGCTGCGAGTTCCGACTGCAATAGCAATGAGTAACAGGAAGGACAGCAACGTTCGTCTGACGAGAATCATCCCCACGCTCCCTGAGAAATGAGGGCCAGTATACAGGCTGTTCCTTAATTCGTTGGTGTTCGGTTGTCCCCGCCAGGCCGAGCTCGCCGGCAATGCCGCGCATCGCCTCGATGCAGAACGTGATGTGCTCGTCGAGATCAACGCCAAGTTCCGCGGCGCCGTTGATGATGTCTTCGCGCTTGACGGCGCGGGCGAAGGCTTTGTCCTTCATCCGCTTGCGCACCGACTTCGCATCCACTTCGGCCAGCGACTTGTTCGGCTTCACCAGTGCGGTCGCGGTGATGAAGCCGGCCAGCTCGTCGCAGGCGAACAGCGTTTTTTCCAGCCTGGAGTCGCGCGAGACGCCGGAATAATCGGCGTGCGAGAGGATGGCACGACGGATATCGTCCGGCCAGCCGCGTTCTTTCAGGATCTCGCTGCCCTTGAAGGGATGTTCCTCGGGAGTGGGATATTTTTCGTAGTCGAAGTCGTGGATGAGTCCGACGATGCCCCAGAGTTCCTCGTCTTCGCCGAACTTGCGGGCATAAGCGCGCAGGCACGCTTCCACAGCCAGGGCATGTTTGCGAAGACTTTCCGACAGGGTGAACTCAGTTAGTAAACACCAGGCCTCGGATCGCGTCATTCCGTGTTTCTCCGGCTTTCTTCGGGTTTTGGGCCGATTTTGTCGGCTGCTGCCCGTGCTTTTGCACAGCTTTCTTGGCTTTCGCCATTCAATCCTCTTGACTCTACCAAAGGCAATGCCGCAAAGTACGCCTAAGTTCGACCGCGAATCGCCGTTTTGTAGGTTTCAAGGATCGAATTTCCGGTGCCCCGCTCTGGCACTCCCACAACCTGAATGGCCACGACTCTCGCGCCCGTAGAAAACCGGGAAGTGGTGAGATGCGACCAATGTCATCTCGTCCAGTTCAAAACCGTCAACAATCTTTGCCGTCGTTGCCGCACATCGCTGGATGAGGATGAGCCTGAGCCGATCCTCGCACCGCCGATGGCGGCAATGGAACCCGAGACCAATGGACGGTCTGAAGTACAGGTGGCCCATGCCATCCGCTCGCTGCGCCTGCGTGGCGGCTTGAGCCAGCGCCAGTTGGCCCTGCGCATGGGCGTGCCCCGTACCTACGTCTCCAAAATCGAGAACGAGAAAGCGACTCCGACGCTGTCGTCTCTTGCCAGGCTGGCCGCGGCGCTGGAAGTCAGTGTGCCCGACTTGCTGCGCGCCTGCGGGCCTTCGCGGGAAGACGAGATCAGCGAACTGCTGGCGGAGCCGTTCCTTGCCGAACTGGCAGAGTTCACCTCGAAGCTCAACGCGATGCAGTTGTCGAGCGTGCTCGGCCAGGTGCGCGACATGATCGCGCATCCGCGTCGCGTCGCCTAGTTCGTCGAGAATCGCGCTGTC
Organism: uncultured Acidobacteriaceae bacterium; assembly: GCA_963798275.1. Taxonomy (GTDB): domain Bacteria; phylum Acidobacteriota; class Terriglobia; order Terriglobales; family Acidobacteriaceae; genus CAWCTB01. Next base: position 94,095 of record CAWCTB010000009.1, on the reverse strand, counting down.
TCTCAGCGGTGACCGGCAGCGCATGAGTTCTGGGCCCCACTGCGCGGCGAGATCCCGGCACAACGTTCGCACTCCGGCGGCGGTGTGTAACCCGGGAAGCCGCGCGAACCAAAGCCGACCGGAAAATGCCGAGGCCTCAAGCCTCGGCATTTTCTTTGCGGCAGGCCACCGCACCGGCATTGGGCGACGGGCCAACACGGTGTCTTCGCGCTCCTGTACCTTGCGCTTCGATATCATGGCCGCAGGAACGGTAACCGAAACTATCAAGGACAATTCTCTGCCGGGCATCTTCACGAACCGATGGCGGTGGCCGGTGCGCATTTCCGCTCTGCGCATCGCGGCGGCCGTGCTGTTGCTGGTTACGGCCATTGGCAGCACAGCAACGCACCTCGTTCTATCGAAACGCGGCGACAGCCTGGTCGAGCATATCGGAGACTTGACGTGGAACGCCCGCGTCTACCGCGGCGGCCATCTACCGCTATGGAATCCCTATCTGTATGCCGGAATCGATCAGCCCGCTCTGGCGCAGACGGCGACCTATTACCCGGTCGCAATTGCCTTGTATGCGCTGTTCCCGCCTGTCACCGCCTTCAACCTATCGTTGGTGGTGCACCTGTTGCTGGCGGCATTTTTTATGCGGCGGTATCTGCAAGCCCTGTCGTTGTCGCCCCATGCCGTCTCTCTGGGAGCGTTGACGTTTGCCTGTTGCGGCTTCGCGTTTGTGCACAAGGGTCTCGTCCCCATGGCCAACGCCGCGGTCTGGATACCGGCACTCTTCTATTGCGTGGAGCGCTGGCTGCAGACGAACGAATGGAAGTACCCGTTGTGGGGCGGCGCTTGCCTGGCAATGCAACTGTTCGCCGGCTGGCCTCAATTCGCGTTGCTCAGCGGCATCTATCTTGTTCCGTACGTGCTGTTCGCGCTTCCGGCCGCCACAAAGAAATGGACGTTCGTTAGCGGCATAGCTGTTCTTTTCGCGTTCAGTGCAGCCGTCGGACTGGCGCAAATCCTGCCCACGCTCGAATTGAAGCGGTTCTCGAACCTGAGTGCGATGCCGTTTTGGCTCTATGCTTCCAATTCGTATCCACCGAAGCTACTCTTCCTGCTGATCTTCCCCTACCTTTTTGGAGCCGACTTTCCCAGCGCCTTCGCGCCTTACAGTTGGGGCCCCCGCGAGCTCGCCTTCTCGACCATTTATGTCGGCATTCTTCCTCTCCTTCTCGCCGCCGCCTCGCTGGTGATGTGGCGACATTCGCGGCCTGTGCGTTACGCCTCGGCGCTGGTGGCCATCAGCACTTATCTCGCTTTAGGGACCTTTACACACTTTGGCCGCCAGTTGTATCGGGTGCCGGTCTATAACTTCTTTCGCGATCACTATGCGCATTTTCAGTTCTTCGCGTTTGGGGTTGCCATCCTCGCGGCCGCTGCCCTTTCCGGTCTGCAAAAAGGACAGATACAGCCCTTCTCCCGAAAGTTGATCGGCATCGTTGTTCCTCTCCTGTTTGCGGCGATCGCTATGACGGTACGGGTGCGGGGCCGGTCCATCGTCGGGGCCTTCCATCTGCAAGACCGCGAGTGGATCGCGCATCTCGATTGGGCCTTCTCACTGCGCAGTCCGGCCCTGATGGTGGCGCTGGCTACGATTGTGCTGTCGCTGGCGATGTTCTATTTTCTGACGCGCTTTCCGATTAGCCGCTCCGCCGGGAGCGCAGCTGTCGTGCTAGTGGCCTTTGACTTGGGTATCGTGGGACTCTTCGCGGAACACCTACCCACACGCTTCGAGGCGACGGCAGCCGAGCAATCCATCCTCAGCCTGCTCCGCGACGGCACCGCCCAGCAGAGCGCTCGCGTTCTTTCTTTGCTGCCCGACACCAATTTTCTGCGTCCCAACGAAAACCTTCTGCAGCCCTACCCGGATATTCTCGGATTTGGTTCACTGGTGCCACAGCCTTATGGCGAGTTGTTGTCGCTGGGCGCGGCGGGCGAAACACCGGAATGGCGCGAGCTCATCGCTAACCAGCGCATTCTTTCGCTGCTCAGGGTTCGTTATATTCTGGTCACCTCGCGGCAACTTGACCTGCTCAGGCCAATGCTGGGAGCCGCCTTGGATGCCGCGGGATCGCAGGGTGCAGCGAGCGAGCTCTCGCCGCGGTCCCAAGTGCCTTTGCCTGCGGAACACTGGACGCCGATCGGAACCGTGGCATCAACGGGAGCGGTTAACGCCTTCAGGTCTCGGGCCGGAGAGGTTCACGGCGTGCAGCAGAATCCCCTGCCTCTGCTGAAAGACAGCCTGTATCAGCTCACTTTCGACTTCCGCGCAGATCAGGGGCATCTTTCCGACCTCTCGATCAACCTCGGCGATACAGCGCATCCCAAGTTCTTCGGCGTGGCGCCATTTCTCATGGGCCCGGGATATCGTCCCTATACTCGTTTGTATCTGACCGGCCCGGAGGACGAAACGGCCGAGTTGCAATTCATCACGGCTTCGCGAGCGATGCTGTACCTCACCAACGTCCATCTGCTGCGCGTGGCATCGTTACCAATTCATCACGCGTATCGGCTTGCGATGCAGGCGGAAGATTTCTCGGTGATCGAGAATCCCAACTACCTGCCGCGCGCGTTCTGTGTAGACCGGGTCCGAAGCGTTGGAAGTTATGCCGAAGCGCAAAGCGCGTTGTGGGAGGCTGCCACCCCGCTTGACCTGAGACAGGAAGCGCTGGTCCAGGACTTGCCGCAGACGGCCCCGGTGCGACTGGGTCACGGCGAGGTCGAGAGACCTGAACGACTCGCAGAATCATATAAACCTTACCGCACGCTGTGCCGGAACCTGCTTCCTGGTGTTAACCGATGCCCAGTACCCGGGATGGAAGGCCCGCGTCGACGGAAATCGAAGCTCGCATTTTCACCACGAACGGCGTGGTGCGTGGCCTCTTTCTCCCCGACGGACGGCACGCTGTCAGTCTCTGCTATTTCCCGGCGAGCCATGGCCTTGGACTGCTCGTCACTCTACTATCGGCGGCGGTATTGGTGGTTCATAACTTTTCGTTACGCGAGCCCGTCACAAAAGCGGTAACCGGGGCTCCACTGCCTTGCTTTCAGCGGTTCAAGAACATACAATTTAGTGGTTCGAAGTGTTGCCTCAGGAGTCCGTTGGTCAGTATGAAGTTTTCTGGATTTCGTTCGTTGTTCGGTCTGGCGCTGTTTGTCTGCCTCGCTACCTCATTTGCTTTGGCGCAAACTCCAGCAGTTATCCCTGCGTCGGGTCAATCCACTGACGGGAAACCAGCCATATCCGGTGATCCCCCGGATACGCATGCTACGGCGCCTGCCGCTTCCCCAACCACGGCAGCTCCAGCCGCCACGCAAACGACCACCGCTCCTGCTGCGCAGGCCAGCCCTCAGCAGGATCCATTGAAGCGTCCTCTGACCGAGAAGCAGAAGAAACAGAACGCCAAGAAGATGAAGGAGGAGTTGAGCGGCACCTACAAGAAGTGGCTCAACGAAGACGTCCGCTGGATCATCACGGACGAGGAATTGGCCGCCTTCAAGCAGTTGTCGAACGACGAGGAGCGCGATCAGTTCATCGAGCAGTTCTGGCTTCGCCGTGACCCCACTCCGGACACAGTCGAGAACGAATTCAAAGAAGAGCACTACCGCCGCATCGCGTACGCCAACGAGCACTTCGCCGCCGGCAAAGCCGGCTGGCGCACCGATCGCGGCCGCATCTACATCGTCTTTGGCCCTCCCGATGAGATCGACGCGCACCCGTCGGGCGGCACCTACAACCGTCCCATTGAAGAGGGCGGCGGTGAGACTTCGACCTTCCCGTTCGAGACTTGGCGTTATCGCTACATCGAAGGCTTGGGCAGCCAGGGACAGCAGGTCATGATCGAATTCGTCGACACCTGCATGTGCGGCGATTACCACATGACCACCGACCCTAACGAAAAAGACGCCTTGCTGCATGTGCCGGGCGCCGGTCTCACCCAGTGTGAAGAGATGGGTCTGGCCAACAAGGCGGACCGCATTGCCGGCATTGGCAGCGCCGCCCAGAACGGATTGACCGGCCAGGACAACAGTAAGGAGTTCGACAAGATTGAGTTGTATGCCAAGCTCACCCAGGCTCCCAAGGTCAAGTTCAAGGACCTGGAAGAAGTTGTCAGTCACAAGATCAACGTCAACCTGATGCCTTTCGATGTTCGCACTGATTTCGTTAAGGTCACGGACGACACGGTGCTCGTGCCGGTAACCCTGCAGGTGAAGAACAAGGACATCACGTTCGTAAACAAGGACGGCGTTCAGCGTGGCACGGTCAACATTTTTGGCCGCGTTACCACCCTGACCGGGCGCATTTCGCAGACCTTCGAAGACACCGTGCAGGTGGACGTTCCGGCCGAACTCCTACCTCAGACCCAGGAGCACTCGTCACTTTACTGGAAGGCCCTGCCGCTGCGGCCCGGACGCTATCGCTTTGACGTGGTGGTGAAGGACGTCAACGGGGACCGCGTCGGCACCTGGACCCACGGTGTCGTGGTTCCGGAGTTCACGGAAGACAAGCTGGCGTCGTCCTCGCTCATCCTCGCCGACAAGCTGGAACAGGTGCCCACTAAGAATGTGGGCTCCGGCAACTTTGTGATTGGACAGACCAAGTTCACTTATCCGCACCTGGAAGCCGCGAACGGCCAGCCGGTCAGCTTCAAGCACGATCAGAGAATGAACCTGTGGATGCAGGTCTACAATTTGCAGCCCGACGAAAAAACCAAGAAATCTTCTGCCAAAATCGAGTATGAAATCGTAAACTTGGCGAATAATCAACCGGTGTTGCATGCGGCGGAGTCAACCGACACCATGGGCAACGTAGGCGACCAGGTAACCCTGGCCAAGAGCCTGCCTTTGAACAGCTTCCAGCCCGGTCAGTACCGGTTGACCGTGACGGTGGACGACAACATTTCAAAGCAGCAGATAGCGCCCTCGGTACGCTTTCGCTGTCGAATAGCTTTGAACGGGGCCAGCGGGCGCGCCCGTTGTGCTGGCTGAATTTTGATCACGGATACCTCTCTGTGGGGGGTGATGCGATGACCCGAATCGGTAGTGGCGTTTTATTGGTGATCGCACTCTGCCTTTCGGCAGGGGCCGCGGTTACCCCGGGCTCGATTTCCGGCCATGTCAAAGACACCTCGGGGGTGGCACAGATGGGCGCCGCCGTCGAAGTGTTTGGCAACGCCACCGGTCAGCACCAACTCGCCTACACCGATGCCAGCGGTTACTTCAGCCTCAATGGCCTCCTGCCCGGATCGTACGATCTGCGGGTCAGCGCGCCCTCGTTCCTGCCCACCCTGCGCGAAGATGTTGCTCTTGCCGCCGGCGCTTCAAAGGTCGTCAACGTCACCCTGAACACCCTGTTTGAAGCCATCAAGATGCTGCCGCAGCGCAAACAGGACGATGACGAAGACGATAGTTGGAAGTGGACTCTGCGTTCCACCGCCAACCGCCCCATTTTGCGCTTCGACGACGGCACCCCGGTTGTCGTCGAGACAGCCCAGCAGGATAGGTCCTTGCGCGGCGGCCTGGCTTTCGTTGCCGGCGGTACCAACGACGGCTATGGCAGCGCCGCCGATCTTGGGACTTCCTTCAATCTCGAACAGTCGATCTTCAGCACTTCCACGGTTGCCCTCAACGCCAACCTCGGCTACGGCTCGGGTATTCCCGATGGCGTCGTGCAGGCTTCCTACCGTCATGCCGGTACCGATGGCGCACCCTCGCAGGAAATTGCTTTCACCGTTCGCCGTTTCGCTTCAGCCGAAACCGTGGTGCCCCACGGCGCCCTGCAGGCGCTGGCGCTCTCCTATTCCAATGGCTTCTCCATCGGCGATCTGCTCGACTTCCGCATGGGCGGCGAGATGCAGACCATCCAGTTTATGGGGCGGGCCAATTCCCTGCGTCCTTACGGTTCGGTCGATCTCCACCTCACTCCCGACACCGTCATCGAATATGGCTACGCCACCAACGAACCCAACACCCGGGCCAGTAAGGGATTCGATTCCGCTCCCGCCGACCTGACCGAGAGCGGCCCGCGCATGTCACTGAGCAACGGCGACGCCCTGCTGGAAAATGCCCATCACCACGAGGTTTCGATCTCGCAGCGCATCGGCGACAACAAACTCCAGCTCGCCTATTTCAACGATCGCATCAAGGACCCTGCTCTGCTGGGTGTAGGCGATATCTACAGCGACACCGGCTATTTCCTGCCGGATGTCTATTCCGGCACCTTCAACTTCAGCGGCGGCGCACTGGAAGCCCAGGGCGTGCGCTTCGTCTATCAGCGCAAGATCACCGACGAAATGGTGGGAACGCTCGATTACGCTTACGGCGGATCACTGGATTTGCCCGAGCCCGGAATCGATTGGACCCGGGTTCCCGGTTCTCTGCAGCACGTGTGGCGTCATTCGGCGGCCCTGAAGCTCAACGGCAATATTCGCCGCAGCAAGACCGATTGGATCGCATCCTACCGCTGGACCAGTGGACAGGCCCTAACCCCGGTGGACCTGTTCAACGCCTCGGCCGGACAGACCGATCCGTTCCTCAATCTTTTCATCCGGCAGCAGATTCCTCACGTGCACTTCATGCCGGGTCGGATGGAAGCTCTGATCGACCTGCGCAACCTGCTCGCGCAAGGCTACGTCCCCATCTTCGGCCCGGACGGCAAGACCGTCTATCTCGTCCAGTCGGCGCGCAGCGTGCGCGGCGGCGTCGCGTTCACGTTTTAGGCTGCCACGAATACAATCCCAGCCCGCCACGCCAGGGCCTGACCTTTTCCTGCTTCCCATTTTCAATGCTGGCTACCGGTTTGCCGGGAACGGAATTTCCGCCGCACCCAGAATTGCTCCTTCATCCTGCGCCTGCACAAATGCGACCGCACTGAGATGCGCCAGATTCCAGTCTCCTTCAAGCTTGATCTCGGCGACCTTCACAAACCGCTGGTCTTTGATTGCCCCCAGGTCCATCAGCCGTCGGACCACGCTGGCATGCTGCAGGGTTCGTCCGCGATTCTCGCCGCCCTTGACCGAGGTCGTAAGCCCGTCTTCCCGGATCGCCAGCCACACATGCGCCTTCTTTCCCGGACCGGTCCTGCGCCTCAATCCGCAGTTTCGCTGGCGCATCCCAAATCAGCTTTAGCTCCGCCGTCTCACCCGAGTGAGCCGACTGCAGAATTCCCCGGTACACCGCGTTCTCATTGTTGCCCACCGTCTGCGCGCGTCCGTTAATCACCATCTGCGGCGTGTAGGCGGTGGCAAGATGAAATCTTCGCACGTAATCCTCCTGGCGCTCGGTGAATTGCGCGGAGGAAAAACGGTCCCGCCAGCCAAGACTGTTCCAGTAATCGACATGCTCGCCCAGCGTAATGACCGGCACGCCATCGACGTTTCCCTGCTGGCTGAGCTTCCTGAGCAAAGCGTCCGCCGGAGGACAACTGGAGCAGCCTTCTGACGTAAACAATTCCACGATCACCGGGGAATGGTCGGCAGTGCTGCTTTGTGCGGTGGACGCGGCATCTTGCCCGCCGGGATACACCAATCCAAAATGCAGAAAGCCAAAGAGAGCGAGCGCAAGACCTGCCGACATTGCAGTCATCACCTTTACGATGCCCCAGCCATGAGATTTCGTTACAGGCTTTCCGTAATCCCTATTTCGCGCCGCAACTGCCGCGGTCTGGCCCGTTCCCTGTCGCTCCGGATTCAGGCACTGCTGCCCGAACCACCCCGACGGCCCGACCGGTGTATACTCAGCCGGCCCCGGGAAGCTGAATTCAATCCTCTGGGTAGGAGTGGTTTCGTTATGCCATCTGACCATCCGGCCGGCGCCCCCTTGACGCCCGCCATCGTCTTCGAGAATCTGCAAGCCTACCAGCGCACCTTCGCCCTCAAGGCAGCTATCGAGTTGGACGTGTTCCGCGCCGTCGGCCAGGGGCCGGGCGACGTGGCCTCTATCGCTCGTCACGCCTCGGCTTCCCAGCGTGGCATTCGCATTCTGTGCGACTACCTTGTCGTCGCCGGCCTCCTCCAGAAGGTCGACGGCCACTACCGGCACACGCCGGCCAGCGCGGCATTCCTCGACCCCAGTTCGCCGGCCTGCCTGGCCTCGATTACCCGCTTCCTCTCGCTTCCCGCCATGCGCGAGCCCTATGAACACCTCGCCGACATCGTGCGCAACGGCAGGACGGTGCTGCCCGGCGAAGGCTCGGTCGAACCCGAGAATCCCATCTGGGTCGAGTTCGCCCAAAGCATGGGCCCCATGATGGCGCCAATGGCGCCTCCCTTGGGGGCTATCGTGCTGGAGGGCCGTACCGGCCCGATGCGGGTGCTCGACATCGCCGCCGGTCATGGATTGTTCGGTATCGAAATCGCGAAACAGAATCCGCAGGCGCACGTCACCGGGCTGGACTGGGCGCCGGTGTTGCGGGTGGCCCTCGAAAACGCCCGCCAGGCTGGCGTACATGACCGCTACGACATGCTGCCGGGCAGCGCGTTTGAAGTCGACTTCGGCGGGCCCTACGACGCCGTGCTGCTCACCAACTTCCTGCACCACTTCGACGTGGACACCTGTGTCGGCCTGCTGCGGAAAGTGCGCGCCTCGCTCCAGCCGGACGGATGTGTGGCGACCCTCGAGTTCGTGCCCAATGAGGATCGCGTCTCGCCGCCGCTCCCCGCCGCCTTCAGCCTGACCATGCTTACCTCAACCGCCGCCGGCGATGCCTACACCTTTCGCGAGCTGTCGGAGATGCACACCCAGGCCGGCTTTACCGCCGTCACCGCTCATCCCGTCCCCATGAGCCCGCACACCATCGTCATGGCGCGGACCTGACTGGTAGTCCCGGCGTGTTCGTCTCCGCTCACGCCACTCCCACCATCAGGTCGCTCGGTCCGGGCAGGTTCATCCGATGCACCTCGGTGAAACCGGCCGCTTTCATCCAGCGGCTGTATTCGGGTTCGCTATAGCTGGCGCCGCCCTCGGTGGAGACCAGCATGTTCAGCGAGAACAGTGCCGCCTGTTGCGGCCCGCTTTTGTCAGGATTGAGGATGAAGTCCTGCACCGCCAGGCGGCCTTTCGGCGCCAGTGCCCGGTGGGCCCGGCGGATGAGGTTTCGGTTCTGCTCCGCGGTAAACATGTGGCAGATCGCATTGAGCAGGATGAGGTCGTAACCGGAGCCGAAGTCGTCGTGCAGCATGTTTCCCGCGCGCAGGCTGACTTGCGCTGTAACGCCCGCTTGGCCAACATAGTCGGCAGTGAGCGGCACGACCTCTGGAAGGTCGAGAATCTCGCAGTGTACCTCGGGGGAAGCTTTTGCGAACGCGATGGAATACGCGCCCTGAGCCGCCGCCGAGATCGAGGACGCGGCGCACTCCGGCTGTACCCAGCGCCTTCACCACCAGCCGGGCCCGCTCTTTGGCGTTGCGTTGCATGCCGGCAATAAAGTTGCGCGTCCACTCCGGTGTATGGTCGCGATCGATGGCGACGCGGCTTCCACTGCGCACCGCCTCGGTCAGCGTGCTCCAGCGATGCCAGATGTTGGCGGTGTGCAGCAGGCCATTGCGCTGGTTGTCTTTGGAGCCCTGCACAAAGAAGCGCGCCGACTCGGGCGTGTTCTTGTATTCGTCGCCGCTCTTCGAGAGCAATCCGAGGGCGACCAGCGCGTTAAGCAGCATACCTGCCGCGCGAGCATTCGCGTTGATTCTCGTACCGATCTGTTCCGCAGTGGCTCCTTCCCCGACGGCGGTAAAGATGTCCAGTTCCAGCGCCGTTAGAATGCAGCGGCTTGGCATGAAACCGCGGATCGTCTGATCGAGTTGATCGGGCAGTGTCCCTGCTGCATCGCGGGCAGCCATCGCGCTACGAAACTTCTCCCGATGCTCGGCTGCCATGGCCTTCATCGCGGCCGCGTCGTTCCATGCCAGGCGCTCGACCGGCTTGCCGTCGCGCAGATGATTGCCGACGATTTCTGATACGTCCGACGCCTTCACCCGCCGGTACCACACCCCCTCCGGATAGACCACCATCACCGGACCTTCATCGCACAGTCCCATACAGCCGCAGGTTGTGAGTTGCACATCGTTGTCGAGGCCGCGCGCCTGGATCTCGCGATCGAGCGCGCCGAGCACAGCGAACGACCCGCTGGCTGGGCAGGAGGGCACGCCCTCCGGCTTTTGCTGGGTGCATACGAAGAGATGAAAACGAAACGGTTCCATTGCGGTCTCCGAGCGAAGGTTGATCTTAACCTTCTATTCTCGGAGACACCGGGCCGGCTCTGCGGTGATTCCAGTCACACAGCCCACGGTTGCGTCGTTGTCGCTTCGGCAAGAGTCCGAATCCATCAACCTCCAGTGCGCCGTGTTGTGGGTTGCCGGAACCTGGAGCACGCTTGCAGGAGTGACCGCCTGTTTGCCGGCTGAGGGTTACTCGGTCGGTCGAATATTCTGATTGACCCGGAAGAAGTTGTTTGGGTCGTACTTTTTCTTGACGCCGACCAAACGTTGATAGTTGTCGCGATACGTGGATTGCACGCGCTCCTGGCCCTCGTCCATCATGAAGTTCACATACGCACCACCCGCCGAATAGGGATGCAGGGCCTCCCAATAGTCCTTGCACCAGGCCGTGATCCTCTCCTTGTTGGCCGGGTCGGGATCTACTCCCACGATGACCTCGGCGAACAGCGCCTCGCGGAAACTATACGCGGTATCGGTGTTGCTCACGCGCTGGGCTGCGCCATTGACGGGATAGAGGTGCATGGTGGAGAGCATGGTCGGTATCTTCGACCCATGTTCGACGTGCCGGGCAATGGCCTCGTCGCTCAACTCGGTGAAGTTGTCGGCCCGCCAATACCATTGCAGACCGGGAACGAAGAGGCCATCGAAAATGCTCTGCACCACTGGAAATGGAGCGGGACCGACGTGATCGAAGAGAGGCTGGCCCAGGGTTCGCATGGGCTTAAGCGCGGCCTCGGTCTGTTCTGTGGACCCAGTACAACACCATACGATTCCGCACACTTTCTTGAGGTGAAGGTGCTCAGGAAACATGGGGGCCGGAGGAACCACGAGGAACGCAAAGAAACCACTCACCTCTTCGGGTGCGTCCACGATGAACCGTCGATAGGCGCGCAGGACGTCCGCAGCCTGCTCGAGCGGCCAAAACGTGGGCCCGAAATTCACCACGCTGACGGGATGCATGCGAAATTCGAAGGAAGTGATCACTCCGAAGTTTCCGCCGCCGCCGCGCACCGCCCAAAACAGGTCGGAATTCTCATCGCTGCTCGCCGTCACGAAGCGCCCATCGGCCAGAACCATGTCCACGGAGAGCAGATTGTCGATCGTCAGCCCGTAGCGGCGGGTCAGATAACCGATGCCTCCTCCGAGGGTGAGTCCGGCCACGCCGGTGGTGGAGATGAAGCCGCAAGGGGTGGCCATGCCAAAGGCGTGCGTGGCGTGATCCACGTCACCCCAAACGCAACCTGCCTCGACGCGCACTTTTTGGCTCGCGGGGTCCACGCGGATGCCCTTCATTCGCGAAAGGTCGATCACCAGACCGTCGTCACAGGTTCCGAGGCCGGCGCCATTGTGGCCACCACCGCGAATCGCGGTCAACAGGTCATTCTCCCTGCCATAATTCACCGCCGCCATCACGTCGGCGACATCCACGCAACGTGCAATCAGACGCGGGCGCTTATCGATCATCCCGTTGTAGACTTTGCGCGCAGACTCATACGCGGCGTCCGCGGGCTGGATAAGCTCTCCGCGGAACGAACTCTTCAACTGATCTATGGATTCTGCAGGCATAGGATCCCCCAAATGTAACGTTTGATCCCCGTTCAAACCAGCCCGGGACCGCCCCGAACTGCGTTGCGCATTGTAGCAATGTCAGACCAGAAGTAGCAACAGTAGTAGAGCAACGATTAGCATGTCGCGCCACAAGACCTTGGACACAAAGATCTCGCACCCGCAGGAAAAATCGAGAGCAGGCGCCGGACGACTTCCTGTTGGCCGACGGCCCGGAAGTATCATAGGTCAAGGAGTAGGGAGCCGTGACCACGCGTCAACCCAAGGTTCACACTCAACTCGGCCGAGCCGCAGTCCAGATCTTTGCCGCCAATGATCGCATCAACCAGGTTCTTATCGAACATCTTGACCCTGCCGCCTGGAGAGCCCAACCGCCCGGCAAGGTCCGCACCATTGCGGCGATCTTCACCCACATGCACAATGTCCGCTGCAAGTGGGTCAGGCTTACCGCTCCACACCTGAAGGTTCCACCACAGCTCAACCGCGCGCACTGCACGCCGCAGCAGGCCCGTGCGGGATTGGCCGAGAGCGCCGCTCGCTGCGCGGAGATGCTCGCTGAAGCGCTCAGCGGTGGTGGGCGCCGCGTCGAGAAGTTTCGCCGGGACGGCTGGGCTCGGCCTTGGCCGGTTGGCCCGGAAATGCTGTGCTACATGCTTTCTCACGAAGCCCACCATCGCGGGCAGGTGTGTATGCTCGCGCATCAGCTCGGATTCCCCTTGCCGAACCAGGTGGCATACGGGATCTGGAATTGGGAAAAGCTGTGGAAAGAGTGCGGTTCGCCCGGCGGCCCCGGCTACGATTCTTAAGGAATCGCTCAAGAGCACAGGCCGCCCGGGGATGGGCTGCGATGGTGAGGACATCGAGCCCCGCGGTTGGGGTTGTTGTAGAAGCTGCGGGCGGCGGCAGCGGTCAGAGGCGGGCGCCCAAATCCCACGGCGAGAGTCGAACTTTGCTGTCGCACTGAAAACAGGGAACGTATTTGAATCGTTAGCGGCCCACGAAACGCAGGACCCTCCGAAGTGGGCAAATCGTTGACCGTGTATTGACCACAGGAAAGGTGCGGCTCTCGCCGCGCCCCGCACTTTGGAAGGAGTGCGCTTCCCGCGTCAAAGCGGGAAGCGGCCATCAGGTTCCCCGCATTCAACTTTCGTTATTGCTTTTCGTCGACAAGCGTCGAGACTCTTCCGGTTTGCTTGTTGTCGGCGAGGGTGGTCATTTTCTTCCCATCGGGCGAGACCGTGATCTTCTCCACGGTCCACAGTTTGCCATCGCGCTTGTAGGTCACTTCGACGGAGCGGTCCCCCGCCGGCTTCACCGACACAGTCTCATTCGCATAGGTACCTTTCACCGGGTACTCTTTGCCATCGAGCTTGGCTTCCCAGCTTTCGCCGGTCGGGGTCGACATGCTCAGCGAATCGCCCCCGCCCTTCCAGGTGCTGGTGAGCCCGGCGGCGTCTTCATTCACGTTCTGGACGCGCCAGGCACCAGAGGCTGCATTGGATCCGGCAGGTCCTTTGGAAACGCGTGCCCATTTGCTTTCTGCCTTGTAGGTGGCGCTGCCGTCGGCGGGATAGTTGGTGCTGGAAACGGTCAGTGTTTTCCCATCGGCCGAAGCAGTCCTGACCGAATCAAACGTGGGCTTGCCGGCTTTCTTGGCGGTGAAATGGACGGTGTTGGCGTCCACAACCTGCACCGCGAGCGTGTCATACGGCTGGCCGGCGACGGGCTGGTCCTGCCCGTCAGCCTTTACGTTCTTGATTTTGGGGGCGCAACTGTCGCAGTCGTACATCCCATTGTTCACGGAAAACACGACGGGCTTTTGCGACAGCTTGGACTCGGCCATGTTGGTCTTCCAGGTGCCGTCGAACGGGCTTTGCGCAAACAACATCGCAGGGAGAAACCACAAAACAACGCATAGCATCTTCTTCATGCTTGTCTCCTGATTCTGACAGTGGTAAGGAATTTGAGGTTATGCCTGCCTTCCAGGTTTGTCAAAACCTCGTAGAGGTCACAACGGCACGCTACCTGAGCCAGGCGAGTGCGCGCTGCACTGATTGATCTTTGTGGGAATGGAAATCAGCGGGCTGAAGCCCGATTTAAGTTTGAAATTTTGAAAATAAGAATACTTACTGGTGGAGGCGGCGGGAGTTGAACTTTCGCGTCGCGTTGAAAACAGGGAACTTATTGAATCTTTAGGGGCGCACAAAACGCTGAACACTCGAAAGTGGGCAAATCGTTGACCGTGTATTGACCACAGAAGGGGCGCGACTCTTGCCGCGCCCTCAACTCAAGTCATCCAGAAATGGATGAACCATTCGCGCGCGATCTCGGCGCTCCGATTGTTTGGATTCATAAGCCGACACAAAGCGTCGGATAACTTCCTGCTTGCGGCCATCTGCCCAGAACCGTCCAGACTTGGTGCGAGTGAGCAACGAGCATGCATGGCCACATCGATTGAACGGTGGTTGGTGTATAGGGAATTCATCAACAAGCGCAGGACGAGTCTTCACTTCCGTGCTTATTTCAAGCCAAGGTCACCATTGTAGTGTTGGATAACCCCGTAGCACTCGCAGGCGGAGTCTTCAAGTTTATTGCGGTTCACAATCTTCACTGCACCACGGGTGTACTCGATGAGCCCCTTCCTCTGCAAAACGCCAGCTGCCAAGCTCACGGTAGGTCTATCTGTCCCTAACATCGTTGCGAGAAAATCATGAGTGATGGGCAGCGACCCTGAATCCACTCTATCCTGCGTCATTAGCAACCACCGCGCAAGGCGCTGCTCAATACCGTGGAGCCGATTACACGCGGCTGTTTGTGCAACCTGCATACCCTGAATTGCGGCGTAGCGGCTCAACATCAATTGAAGATGTACAGCGGATTCGAAAGTGTTTCGCAAAGCCTCGACCTTTACCCGAAATCCATCCCCCGTGATTTGTACCACCGCTCGAAGTGGGCTCCTGCTCAGGCCAACAGCCGCCATTGTTCCTGTAAAGCCCTCATTTCCAACTATGCCAGCTTCGGCCGTTTTTCCATCTTTCATTACGACTACAAGAGAAACCAAACCTCGATTCGGGAAATACGCAAATTCTAGCTTTCCACCCGCCTCGTGAAGGACTAGATGGTTTGGCAAGCTGACGTATTCGAGATGAGGACGAAGTGAGCTGTAGTCGCTATCGGAGATCGATAGAAGTATTATGTTGCTGACTGGTTTCCCATCGGTATTCGTCCGCTCGCCGGACTGCGCCATTTGGGGGTCTTTGCGTGCCATAAACCAGAACCGAAAACCATCCCAGATGCGGGAGTGAACTAACCCCTGTGGTCTGCAAAACAAAAACCCTACCTATTCGTTAAAACAAAAACCCTACCTATTCGTTCCGCTCGGAACATTATACGGTCCCCAAACGCAGCGCTTCTGTAGGGTGTCCTACATTGGCGTTACCGCTGGTACGCGCAAGCATCGCGACGCACGAAACGGGACCCACGCTTAAGCGATTCCGCCACTTCAAAGAAGGTCCCGAAATGGGCCGAACCAACAAGAATCTGCGTATGTAGTCTGCCCAACCGACCAGCAGAATTGGCGTGTGATATTACTCCAACAGGGGGAAGTAATATGGTCCCCGTGGTTCTCGCCGGGCCGGGTGATCATAACCACGGGAATCCCATTTTGTTTCAGCCCCTCCAACAGGTCTGATGTCGAAGTGCCAGCGCTGTCTTTTCGGAGGTAGGAAATGAGCGCCAGGGGCATTCCAACCCGCAGCCGGGGCCGTCCTGCCGAACGGGTCGATTCGGTGCGGTCCGCAAAACTCGCCGCCCGCGAAATTGCAACGCCTTCCCGGCTTCAAACCCCCAAGCCGCAACCAACCAATGGCGATACGGTTTTCGATCCCGAGGCCTTTCTGGCGAGAGCTGGGTTGGGCAGGAAGATTTTCAATCTGAAAAAGAATGCCACGGCGTACGCGCAAGGCGACCCTACCGACGCGATTTTTTACGTGCAGACGGGCCGGCTAAGAGTCACTGTCACCTCCGCAAGCGGAAAAGAAGCGACGCTTGCCTTGGTGGGTGCCGGAGAATTCCTGGGGGAGGATTGCATGGTCTCAGCTCATCCTCTTCGACTCGCGACGGCTAGCGCGATGACCGAGTGTGCACTGCTCAGAATTAGCAAAGCGGAAATGGTCCGCGCACTTCATCAAGAACCCGCATTTTCGAATGTATTCGTCTCCTTTCTGCTTACCCGCAACGCTCGCATCCAAGCAGACCTGGTCGATCAGCTTTTCAACTCCAGCGAAAAGCGGCTGGCGAGAATTCTGTTACTGCTCGCCCAATTCGGCAAGGAGAGCAAACCGGAAACGGTGGTTCCTAAGATCAGCCAGGAGATATTGGCGGAGATGATTGGCACAACCCGGTCCCGAGTGAGCTTTTTCATGAATCGCTTCAGAAAACTGGGCTTCGTTGAATATAACGGCGAGATTCGGGTTCATAACTCCCTCCTCAACATCTTTCTGCAGGAATAAGAGCGGGTGCAGGTTTTGTGCGGCTTCGATGCGAAGGACAACAGCTTCTAGTAAATGCTGAAGTGGGGGCAGCCATGCACGAACAACACAGTTAAGCACCGAGTTCTCGTCGTCGATGATGAGACGAGCATTCGCGAGAGCACATCAATGCTGCTGAAGTCGGCAGGATACGATGTCCATACCGCCGAACACGGCTTCGATGCGCTTTTGCAGCTCGCAAGCGTGCTCCCGGACGTCATCGTCTCCGACCTCAACATGCCGCAAATGTCGGGCTTCGAGTTCCTCTCTGTGGTGCGTCGTCGCTTTCCTGAAATCCCAGTGATTGCGGTTAGCGGGGCTTACGATTTCGGTGATCAGGTTCCCGGCGGAGTCATCGCTGATGCTTTCTACAGCAAGGGGCGGCATCATCCCGAAGAACTCTTGCACGCTGTGGCCGAATTGATTAAAACCAGGGCAGCGCGGGCGATAAACCATCGCCGCCAGTCGGCTCCGGTCTGGATACCTCGGAACGGGAAGGACTCCAACGGGGTGCCTTTCATCGTGCTGACCTGCACCCAATGCCTCCGGTCTTTTCCCTTGAGCATCCTGCAAGAAGACTTGCACGAAATTCAGGAAATTCCCTGTTTGTTCTGCGCAAACCCTGTCAGGTACGTTATCGATTTTTCTGTCGACGTTGCCTCCCCGAAAGTAAGGATCAAGGGGGCAAAACTGTAGCTGATCTTAATTGAAGCTGTCAGGCAGCGTACGCCCCGGGGATGCCGCCGTGTGAAGGTGCGTCGAAGCTCGTCATGCGTAAGCCATTGAAAATAAACTACTTAATGACTATGGTGGAGGCGGCGGGAGTTGAACCCGCGTCCGAAAATGCTGTCAGCCAAGAGACTACATACTTAGTCGGGTTCCCGCGCCGGTCGCCAGCGGCACTCTCGCCAACCCCGCTCAGAACCGACAAGAAACGGGTTCGGCCAGCCTGATAGTCTCGTCTCGAATTTCCAGACGTAAAATTCAAGACCAGCTCACTGTGCGACGCCTGCTCCCGGCCCATGAGCAAAGCCGGGGAAGACGGCAACTTAATTAATTAAGCTGCGTATGCCAGGTTTTGGTTGGCAATTCTAGTTTTGCACACGATTACGGATGCATGCACTCCGGTATGCCTCTTTGCCGCAATCACTTCCGTCGAAGCCGTGACGCCCCCACGGGTGGATGCTACGGTCAACCTCACTCTACCACTGCTGGCGGCGAAGTCCAAATCGTCGCCTATGTAGATGTCGCGGTGACCGCCCGCGATTCTCCCGGGACGAATCCTGCATCCCCTGCCAAGTCAAATCATCCAAAGGTTTTGTGCGCCTGTTACTCTCGTAGCGTACAGACTGGGCCGGTGGGTTCGGGCTTTCGATCGGCTGATACGTTCTCGCGATGTTTCGGCAACCACACATGATCGCCTGCTGTTGCCCGGCTCACGCTTCGGAGTGCCGCGCGTGATTCCCGAGTGCATTCCCTTCACCGCCATCCCCCACACCACCCGTATCTTCTCCGATTTCCTTACCTACGCTCCCGAAGTTCGTCCCTTCTATCCGCATTCTCCCGACGCCGCCCAAGTCACCGCGTTCAGCAAGGTTGGTTCCGCATGGCACGGAAATCCACGCCCGCGTCGCCGACGCCCTCGAAAGGCAGAACCGCGCTTGGGGCGGATCGGATGCCGCCTTGCGCAACATCCAGCGCCTGCGCGATGGCGCACACGCCGTCGTTACCGGGCAGCAAGTTGGCTTGTTTGGCGGTCCGCTGCTTTCGTTCCTGAAAGCGGCATCGGTGCTGGCGCTGGCCCAGCAGGTGGAGCGCTCCGGCGTGCCCTGCGTGCCCGTCTTCTGGATGGCCACCGAGGACCACGATGTCGCCGAGATCAACCAGTCTCTGCTGCTGACCCACGACTTCAACCTGGTTCCCTTCACGGCCAATACCGTTGGCATCGAAGACGCGCCCGTCGCCAACATGCGTTTCGCAGAGGGCAGTAACGAGCTTGCGAACCAGGCCGCCGAATTGCTGGGAGACTCGCTGGCCGCCGACTTCCTTCGCGAGAGTTACCGCGAGGGCGAAACTTTCTCCAACGCCTTCGCCAAGCTCTACGCCCGCATATTCGGCAACCACGGGCTCATCCTGCTCGATCCTTCCGACCCCCGGCTCCATCGCATCGCAACGCCCTTGTTCCTCGATGCGGTCGAACGCGCCCCTGAACTCGATCAGGCATTGCTGGCGCGCAACCGCGAGCTGCGCGCAGCCCATTATCACGAGCAGGTCAAGGTCACCGACGAATCCACGCCGTTGTTCGCGCTCGTCAATGGCAAACGGGTTCCACTGCATCGCGCCAACGGCGGCTTCTCCATTCGTCGCGAGCGGCTTTCGCTCGACCAGCTAAAGCACAACATCACGGAGCACCCGGAAGACTTCAATCCCAACGTCCTCCTGCGCCCGGTACTCCAGGACTACTGGCTTCCCACCCTGGGCTACATCGGAGGCCCCGCCGAGATCGCCTACTTCGCCCAAGTGGGAGTCATCTACGAGAAGCTGCTGGGCCGCGTCACCCCAGTACTGCCCCGTCTGAGCGCCACCCTCATTGAGCCGCGCATCGAACGGCTGCTGACGAAATACCAGGTCGAGCTGCCCGAGCTCTTCCATGGCGAAGGTGAGTTGCGCGACTGCATCGCCGCCCGCGAACTGCCACCGCAGCTCAAGGATGACTTTCTGCATGGCCGCATGGCCGTCGAAGAGGCGATGCAGCGCATCTCCGAATCGCTGCGTTCGCTCGACCCCACACTGGTTGAAGCTGCCCAGCGCGCCGCCAACAAGATGCGTTATCAGGTCAACCGTCTCGAGAAGCGTGCCGCCGTCGCCGAACTACGCCGCAATGAAGTCATCGTGCGCCACGCCGCTCAAATCGAGAACGCCCTCTATCCCAGGAAGACTCTCCAGGAGCGCGAAATCGCCGCCGTTTATTTCCTCGCGAAATATGGTCCGGAGCTCATCGACCGCCTCATCGACTCGGCCCAGGCGCGCTGTCCCGAACACAAGATCTTGCTCCTGGGTTAACCGCTAGCAACAATTCCCTCTCCCCATCTTTCGGGCTCCGGTGTAAGCTCATTGGCACTTCAAGACTGCTGTTTTGACGGGGCCATAAAGCTATGCTCTGGGACATCTTCATCATCATCGCCTGCGTCTTGGCGGCCCTGGCGTTCCTGTTCGTGGTCACCCGCTCCTCCGCTGCCGACCGTCGTAAGGAGTCGAACGACTTCACCGGCGCGGTGGTCGCCGTCATTGGAACCACCTATGCTGTCATCCTCGCCTTCATGCTTTCCGGCGTCTGGAACAACTTTCAGCAGGCGGAAGCCAATGAGGAGCAAGAGGCCAACGCGTTGGTCAACATCTGGCGCATCAGCGGGCAGCTGCAGACCTCCCACGGCCAGGCCATCCGGGATCTCTGCCGCAAGTATGCCCAGGCAGTGGTCGAGCAGGAATGGCCCGCCATGCACTCACAGTCGCCAATCCCGACGGAAATTAACGACATGGTGAATCAGCTCTGGACTCTGGCCGGGCAAAGCCAAGCGCACTCCGGCGCCGACGCCATCGCCGTTTACCAGATGGTGGAAGAGCTGCGCATGCTCACCGAGTATCGCCGCATCCGCATCATGCAGAGCCGCGAACAGTTGCCCGGCATCCTCCGCCTGGTGTTGATTGCCGGCGGCATTATCACGGTCGCCGCCTCATGCTTCTTCGGGGTGTCCAACTTCCGCTTCCACGTCCTGCAGGTGCGTGGTGCTCAGCTTCCTGATCTCACTGGTCCTGGTCGCCATTGCCGACATCGACCGGCCCTACCAAGGTAGCGTGTTCGTCCAGCCTGAGGGCTTCCAGTTCGCCCTCCGCACCTTTACCCACGCCGGCGAATGAGCACCTGCAAGTCTCGGTCGCGATGTCCCGCGTTCTTGGCTCAGGGCGGCCAGCAAAAAGCCGCCCCGCGGGGCGGCTGCAAAACTGCAACGGTTTCTTGGGATCGAAACCGCTTCTAGCGGTTAGTCTAAAACAGCTTGCGGCGCAACGTGCCCGCGATGCCGAGGATTCCGCTACCCAGCAGGATGCCAGGCTGCCCGGCTCGGGTACGGATTCCGCCATCAGTCCCAACACGCCGGCGACATCAAGAAAAGCGACAAGTCTCGGAACTTTCCCGGCTCGGTGGTCAGCAGAAATCGGTGAAGCTGTCGAATGGGAAGTTGGTAACGACACCGAACCAGCTGCCATCTGGAACGGCCCAAGTACCTACGTCCAAAACGCAATTGGCCGGGTTGCAGATGTCGGCGACGTGCAACGACCCGAAACTTCCACTGATCGTGAGCGTCAGACCGTTGCCATACCCAGCGGGAGAAAAGTCCCAATAGGCGCCAAAGGCATACAGCGGCACACCGGGTACAGACCACGTCGTAAATTCATTGCCGGGTACGGTTACCAAATCAGTCCACACTTGATCGTAGACCCCCATAAAGACCCCCCTGGGAGGGCCGAAAGACCCGATCTGAGGAGAGCACCGCACTGTAGGGATTCTGACTCTCGTTAACAGGGACTGGTTGGAATTGATATGGCACCACCATTGTCCGTTACAGCCTTGGGGGAGTGGCGGTGCAAAGTTTGCCGGCGGGTTGCGTTCAACCACGCACCCATAAGGTGACAAGCACCATTATTCGTAAGGTCGTCCTGGTAACAGTCATACGGTGCTGCGCGAGAATCTGCGGCCCCGATTTACAGGGCTTGGCGATTTAGAGGCAGAGAACAGTAGCGAGTTGCTGTGGAACATGTGAAACCCGCGTTCGGTGCGGGTTTCCCAGCGCCGGGGGTGAACCAACAATCTCGGGTTACCTCTCCTTCCGACCGCCCTCGGTGCGCATTTCCACAGTCAATGCAGCGGATTCGCCCATTTTCTTCGCAATCGGTATTTGGCCTTCCTGAAGGGCTGAAGTCGTCGTTTTCAAGAAAGCCGCCTAAAATGCACCCTGCCAGATTCGTGAAGAACCATCAATATCCATCTTCCTCTTCCTTTGCCATCACTTGGTGAGTCACTTCAGGACTTTGCTAGAATCTGACTAAACCATTCTCATAACGAATCATTGGCTATCACGAGGTCTGCCAATAGCCGCAGTGTAGCGCCACGCCTACTGGCTGACGAATAAATCGCCCCAAAATTCATCAATATTCCCGATTTGGAATCTAGTCGAGAATCCGATATTGCAAGGCGCTCTGAGAACTTCCCGTTGCGGTCATCCTCCCCTACGGCTAATCTCTTCCCGAGGGTACCAAGATGCCGCTCCGCTTTGCATCATTCGTCGTTCTGCTGTGCCTTACTTTGCTGTCGTGCGCATTCGCGCAAGTTCACTATGAGCCGACGTTAGCCTCGCTCGATCGCCATCCCCTGCCGCAGTGGTACGCCGACGCCAAGCTGGGCATCTTTATTCATTGGGGGCTGTATTCCGTTCCGGGATGGGCGCCGTTGGTGCATCCCACGCACGACTTCAGCTCCCCCGACTACATCCTCAACAATCCCTATGCCGAGTGGTATCTCAACTCCATGCGCCTTGAGGGTTCGCCCACCCAGGCTTACCATCGCGAACACTACGGCGCCAACTTCGACTACTACAATTTCGCCGCGACCTTCAATCGCGAGATACAGAAGTGGGACCCCAACGCCTGGGCGAAACTCTTCCGCGACATCGGCGCGAAGTACGTCGTGCTCACCAGCAAGCACCACGACGGATTCACCCTCTGGCCCAGCGCCGTGCCCAACCCCAAACTTCCCCCTGATCGCCGGCACGCCTCGCGCGACATCGTCGGCGAACTGACCGAGGCGGTTCGCGCGCAGGGCCTGCGCATGGGCCTCTACTACTCCGGCGGATACGACTGGACCTTCGATCCCGGTCCCATCCGCGTCGCCGCCGACTACCAGCGCGTGAAGCCGCAGAGCGAGGCATACGGCAAATATGTCGACGCCCAGATGCGCGAACTTATCGCCCGCTATCGTCCCTCCTTGTTGTGGAACGACATTGACTATCCCAAGTCCGGCCATCCCCTCGAGATCATGGCCTACTACTACAACACCGTGCCTGACGGCGTCATCGACGACCGCTTCGGAGTGAAGCACTGGGACTTCAAGTCGCCGGAGTACGAACAGCTCGACCGCATTAGTCCCACAAAGTGGGAGGAGTGTCGCGGCCTGGGACGTTCCTTCGGCTACAACCGCGCGGAAGGCGAAGCCGAGACCATCGCGCCCGATGAACTTATCTACCTGCTCATCGATATCGTCAGCAAAAACGGCAACCTGTTGCTGGATATCGGCCCCGAGGCTGACGGCACCATCCCTCCGGTGCAGATGAGCCGCCTGCAGGCACTGGGCACATGGCTGCAGCAAAATGGCGAGGCCATCAACGGCACCCACCCCTGGACGCGGGCCACCGGAGAAACCGCTGACGGCCTGCGCCTGCGCTTCACCCAGAAAGGTCGCGTCGTCTATGCTGCACTGCTGGGCAAGCCCACGTCCGCAAACATCATCCTCAAGTCGGTTGCGCCGGAAGCCGGATCGCACATTTACCTGCTCGGCGTCACTAAGCCGCTGACCTGGTCGCGCTCCGGCCCAGACATCGCCGTCGCCCTGCCCCCGACCCTCCCCGGCCAATACGCTTACATCCTGAAGATCGCTCCGCCGGACAACTGACGACTGTCCCCTGCCTGCTGCCTTTCCGGTGGAGGCCCCCACATTCACAGGTTGTTGCGAAGCTCCCGTCGCCTCTACGCGGCTCGAGAATCTCTTCTTACCTCATGCGGAACTTGATGCAGGGAGGTGTGACGCGACAAGAACCCCACGCCCTAGCGCTGGTCTCGGTTGTCGGAATGGAAACTTGTTGGCTTAGCGACCAATGAGTCAGAGCGCCGCGAACCCAGCCCCGCAGGGGCGAAAGACTGTCCATCTGCGGACATGTCTAACATTTCAGACCCGGCCCGTACGCGCTCCACTACGCTGATTCGAAAACTGATCTAAACGGCGGCTGGATTCGGGGATCCGGCTTCGGTTCCGGATGAGCGAGCCGTATCGTTGAGGCTGCTGCGGACCTGGCCCATGGCGCGCTCAGCGGTGTTGCGAAAGGACTCGACGCCACGGTTTACGCGTTCGCGGCCCTGCTCGAAGGTGTCGCGGGCTGAGCTGGCGAGATCGTTGGCGCGATGCGCGAGATTATTGCGGGTCTCTTCGCCGCTCATGGGAGCGAAGAGGATACCGAGGCCGACGCCCACGCCCAATCCAAATAAGAAACTCTTCATCGCTGTCCTCCGAAAGGACAATTATGGACCGGTGTAACAAGAGATGCCAAGAGAAGGTGAGAGCTGCCGTACGACGGGGTGGAGTTGCCGCGACGACCGCGATTGCTAGTGGCGGGACCGTCACTCCGCACCCAGGAAGCACGAAATCGGCACTTCGCGGGGACCCCGCTCCTCCACCGTACGAAGCGTAAGAACGCCACTCGCGAGGACCCGCTTCAGGCTGGACTATGATATGCCGCCGCTGCGGGGCTGTTCTTGCCCGGTTGCACCCGTCGATTCAACGGCACGCAGCGGATTTCGAGATCAGGCAAAAGCGCGACTAAAGAGCACGAGCACGACCAGCAGCACGACCCCGGTAGCGAAGGTGTACCAGATCAGCTTGCGCTCGATGGGAAGCAGCGGCTCGTACTCGTCTTCCATCTTGCGTAGTTCGTCAGCCAGGCGAGGTTCAGTCACAGATCACCCTTTCGCGAGCGGCGGCATAACGCCGTGGAAAAACAGCCAGGAAATCAGCAGGCCAATCCAGATGATGTATCCGAACAGGCAGAGCACATAGACGGCGGCAAGTTTGGCGATGCCCTCCTGCCAAAGCTTGCGAAAGTTGGAAACTACTCCGATGGAGAAAAAGGTCAGGACGAAGAAAATGGCGCGAAAGACGTTCGCTTGTCCCATGGCGGCCTTGGCCTTGGGGATCAGGGCCGGACTGGCAATGCCGATGCCCAGCACGACGAGGAAGGTGACCACGTAGCCCAGGATGAACTTGGGGAAGCGTTGCCAGATTTCGCCGACCCGGACCTTGTGTCCGTCGCGGGGTTCGATCTTGGCTGACCAAATCCAGGCGAGAACGAAAGCCCAGACACCGATGAAGATGTCGATGAATACTTTCACGGTGGTGGTGACGCCCATGATCCATCCCGGCTGGTAAGCGACGCCGGAGTCGGCAAGCACCTTGCTGCGGATAAGAGCGTCGGCAATCGCGCCACTGGCTACGGCGGCGCCGTCGGTCTTCACGGCGAGGCCCATCCAGGCGCCCGCGACCATGGGCTGGTGCGAAAGGAAATGTTGCGCGGCGAAGGGGAGAAAGAGCAGCTCCACCACGGAAAAGACCACTACCAGCGACGAAACCATGATGGGCACGATGGGACGCGCGCGGATGGCGCCGCCAGTGGCGATGGCCGCGGACACGCCGCAAATCGATATGCCGGAGGCCAGCGGCGCTGCCCACTCGCGGCTGAATCCGAAATAGCGGCGCGAGATGAAGTAGACGATCGGCCAGTAAATCAGGTAGGCCTCGACGATAGCGCAGAAGCCGCGCAAGATGACGGAGGTGGCGAGCTGGCGCTGATCGAGGGCCGCGATTCCCAGGAATCCGCCAAGAATCACGATCGCAGTTTTGATGTACAGCTCGGGCCGGATGGCCTCTTTCAGGAAGTCGGCAACCCCGGGCAGGAAGTTGCCGATGAACAAGCCAACCAGCAAGGCGATGATGAATCCGGATTCGTTGGTCAGATTCAGCGACCAGCCGATCTTGAGGGCCTGCCGCTTGTCGGGCGTGGCGGCAATATAAGCCCAGCTGCCCAGGAACCAACAGGCGTAACTCAGGAAGAAGATGATGGTGAAGCCCTGGGCGAAGCGCCAGAGGTCGGCGCGGATGGCTTTGGCTCCGATCAGCAGGATGACCAGGAGGAAAGCATAGGTGGCGAGCAGCGCCAGGAAGCCAGGAAGAGTGGCGTAGCCTTTGGACGCGGTGCCCAGAGCCTTAGCCGGCGTTGTCCAAACCGAGGTGGTTACGGCCCAGCCCAGGAGGTCAGCGCCAAACAGCAATACGAGTGAGCAGGCGAAGGTGAACAGGCCGATACACACCGCCAGCCAATCTTCGTTGAATCCCGGGCGCACGGGCGGGGTCGCTGAGGGTTGCGGGCGGAACGGTGCCGGCTTTGCCTGGCGCTCCAACAGGAGATGCCATTGACTTGTCACCTCAACAAAGAGAGCTACATCCTATTCGATTCGGCGCACGACAAGTGCACAACATCAGGAACGAATTTTCATGGTATAAGCCGGACCGGCAAATTCCTAGACGTAAAGAGCGTTCGCGCTGGGAATTTTCCCAAATGTAAACTGGTAAGATCGAAGGTTCGAAAGTGAACGATCGTGGAAAGAATAAGGAATCAATCCGCCAATGAGATTTTTCGGGATAAGGAGAGCTGAGACGCCGGCCTGAAGGTCGGCTCTGCCAACCGAGGCGGCCTACAGCCGAACGATCTTGTCGGAGTCGAAGCGCTTCAGGGCATTGCGGGTATCGACAATGAGCGCCGCTGCGTTCACGAGGCGGTCGTAGTCGAACCTGGCGTGGTCGGTAACGATGACCACACAATCCGCCTGGGCGGCGGTTTCCTCGAGCGGCTCGGCCTGCAGGCTGATGCCATCCAAGCGCAACTGGGGCACGAAGGGATCGCTGTAGGTGACGACTGCGCCGCGTTTCTGCAGCAGGTGGATGATGTCGAGGGCAGGGGATTCGCGCATGTCGTCGATGTTGCGCTTGTAGGCGACGCCGGCGATGTGCACGTGCGAACCCTTGACCGGCTTGGCGTGATTGTTGAGCGCGTTTTGAATCTTGTCGACGACAAAATGCGGCATGTTGCCGTTGATGTAGCCGGCCAGCTCGATGAAGCGGGCCTCGATGCCGGACTGCTTGGTCTTCCAGGAGAGATAGAACGGGTCGATGGGGATGCAGTGGCCGCCGAGACCCGGGCCGGGATAAAACGGCATGAAGCCGAAGGGCTTGGTGGCGGCGGCGTCGATGACTTCCCAAACGTTGATGCCCATGCCGTCGCACATCAGGGCCATTTCGTTCACCAGTCCGATGTTGATCATGCGGAAGGTATTCTCGAGCAGCTTCACCATTTCGGCGACGCGGGTATTGCTCACCGGCACCACGGTTTCCAGCGCCTGGGAGAAGAAGAGCGTACCCATTTCGGTGCATTCGGGGCGTGATGCCGCCAACCACCTTGGGCGTGTTGGAGGTCTGGTACACCGGGTTGCCGGGATCGACCCGCTCGGGGGAGAAGCAAAGGAAAAAGTCGCGGCCAGCCTGGAAGCCGAGCTTCTCGAAGGTGGGCAGAAGCAGCTCGTCGGTGGTGCCCGGGTAGGTGGTGGATTCGAGAATGATGAGCAGGCCGGGGTGAAAGTGTTTGGCGATCTCCTCGACGGCGGACACGATGTAACTCATGTCCGGGTCCTTGGTTTTGCGCAGAGGAGTGGGGACGCAGATGTTAATGGTGTCGAGATCGCGCACCACGGAGAAGTCGGTAGTGGCCCGGAAGCGCTTGCGGGCGACGAAATCGGCGACTTCGGCGGTGGGCACGTCCTGGACGTGCGACTCGCCGCGATTCAGCCCGTCGACCTTGGGTTGCAGGACGTCGATGCCGGTAACGGCGAAGCCGGCCTTGGCGAATTCCATGGCCAGCGGCAAACCTACGTAGCCGAGACCGACGATGCCGACACGGGCGGTCTTGTTTTGGATCTTCTCTTTCAGGGCTGCAAACGTCCCAACGGCTTTTTCCGCCACTTGCATAGACCAGGCCTCTTCCAGGATTTGCCGCTCCAAAACCCGCTACTCATGCGAATCGTCACGGCAGTGAAGATTCATTAAGGATTTCGCGATCATTCTACCGGAAACAAGGTGCAATTGCGCTTTGCGGTGAGTGGACCAGCGAGTCGAAGCCGCAGGGCTTCGCCATGACCGGAGGTGTGCGCGTTCCCGAAGCGAACTATCAGCCTCCGGGCTCATGGCGCAGCAAACGGCGTGAGCGAGGAAACGTCGTTTTGGGCCAAGTCTCTACTGCTGGGGACCGAGGGCGCGCAGGCGTTGCGCAGCCATTTGTCCAACCGGACTGGTGGGACTGTCCTTTTGCAGCTCCAGGTACATTTTGCGGGCCTCCAGGGGCTGATTAGTGGCCTCGTAGAGTTGCGCCAACTGGAACTCGGCGGTGGTCTTGCCGACGGAATCGGTGGGGTGGGCCATGAGGTCTTTGTAAATCTCGATTGCCTTGGGAGCCTGATTGGTGTCCTGATAAAGCGAAGCCAAAGCCAGCTTGGCAAGACCTGCGATGGTCTTATGGCGGCTGCCGGCAACGTCCTGCAACTGCTTCTCGGCGGTGGCCGTGTCGCCCAGATCGCGAGCGGTAATGCCGGCGAAGTAGCGGGCCAGGCGGCCGGACTGGGTGAAGGAATACTTGCCGGCGATGGCGGTGAAGTCGGCATTAGCGGCCTTGGCACGATCCTGCGAGGAAGCATAGGACAGCGTGCCGGGGACGGGCGGCTCGCCCGGGCCGAGAATGGGAGCGGTGTACTTCTGGAGGGCGCCAGCGAGCTGCTGTTGTGCCTGTTGATCTCGATAATTGATGTAGAACCAGCCGCCGATGACGACGGCCAGAATGATTGCCAGGGCGATGCCGCCTACGACGAGCTTGGAGCGATTCTCGACGGCCCAGGACATGGTCTCGACGGCGGTTTCCTGGAATGCGTCCTGTTTCAGTTGATGCCGGGTGTAACTACGCACGGTTGGTCCTTGAGTGGTTTGCCACTGGTGGGAAAATGTAAGTTTAACAGGGCCAAGAGGAGAGGGTCAAACTAAGCGAAGGTCAAAAGGGACACGAGGTGGAGGCTCTGGCCAAGCCCCCAAAGCACGCTCAGTTTCCGCCCTCGGAGGTCTTCGCAGCCAGTTGTGCCCTCGCCCGCGCCAGCTCGGGGCGGTCTGACGTCGCGCCGGCGCAGTTCTTCACCAACTGGGCATAGTACTTCTCAGCCGTGGCGGGTTGCTTGGCCATCTCGGCGGCGCGGGCCGCGCCATACAGTCCATTAAAACGGTTGGGATCGATCGTCATCGACCGTTCGTATTCGGCGAGGGCCTGCTCCGGGTGATTGGATTCCAGCAGGATGTCGGCCAGCATTTCGCGGGCGGGAATCGCCACTTCCGCTTTGCCGTGCGCATCCTGCTTATCGGCGACGGTGCGCATGATCTGGGCGGCCTCGTCGTTGTTGCCCGCGGCGAAGGCGACCCAGGCGCGAATCTCATCGCGATCGGTGTCCATATACTCGGCCAGGTAAGCGTCGGGAGATTTCTTCACTGCCTCCACCATGGCGTCATACTGTGTCAGGTCTTTCTGAGCCGCGGCCGCATCGTGGAGATGTCCGCTGCCCACCGCGCGGGCCCAGTAGGTGATGGCGGCGTTCTCCGGCTTCGCGTCCGGCGGCGGGTTCGAGGGCGGCGGCCTCCTGCCAATGCCGGGTCTCGACCGTATAGGTAGCGGGGAAACCGGCGCGGGCCAGGTCGAGGTAATCGCGCATGTCGTGGCCCGGCATCGGCTGCATGGTGTCGACCTTGGCAATGAGTTGGCGAGCCTTGTCGTCTTCGCCAACTTGCAGGTAGGCGTAGTTCAGGAAGTCCATGGCATGCAGCTCATGTCCGGTCGAGCCCGATTGTTCGGCTGCCGCAATCGACGCCAGGTTCGCCTGGATGTCCTCCTGCCAGAGTCCGAGCCGGGCAAAGATATGCGAGGGCATGTGAGCGGCGTGCGGCGCCGAAGGGGCGATTTCGCCGTAGCGCCGGGCCGCGGCCAGCCCGTCCGGAGCCATCTGCGGACTGTCGCAACTGTGAATGATGTAGTGGGCAATTCCCGGGTTGTCCGGCGCAAGCACAAATTGCTGGTTGAGCAGGGCCAGCGCCTTTTTCTGGTTGCTGAAGGTAGGATCGCGCGGAGGCGCCGCAGCCAACAGAGACAGGGCGTAGAATGCCGCCGCCTCATGGTCCTGCGGATACTTCTGGTACAGCTTCTCCATCGCCTGCGAATAGGCGTTGACTCTTAGCTCAAAACTGGAGCCGCTGGGGTTCTGGTAAAAGACGGCCAGGGCATCCAGGTAGTCGCGTTCGCGCTGGGTCTTCGCGCCCAACTTCTGGCCCTTCTGCACCAGGGCCAATCCGCGTTGCATGGTTGCCTCATTCGGGCGGTCCCATATCTGGTGAAAAAGGCTCATGGCCTCGCCCCAGTAGGCGATGGCGCAGGTGGGATCGGCGGCCTCGATCTGCTGGAACTGCTGCTGTGCCTTGTCATACCAGAAGTCGTGCAGCAAGGCGACGCCGCGCTCGAAGGGCTTCTGTTGGGAGGCGGCGCAGGAGACAGGAAAGTGCACGGTGCCGAGCTTTTCGTTGGGAACCGGTTGCGGCGGGTGTCCCTGATCGGCCAGAAGAGAACACGTACACAAGAGCAGCGGCAGTACAGCCAGGAAGCGTGAATTCATGCGTCACCCCAGGTTCGGTGTAAATCCGTGAGCCGGGATTTTCTATTTGATTGCAAGAGCGTCGCCTAGTTTACATCCATCTCGGCGGGGGCGGAGACGAAGGTTCGCGGAGGCCGGAAGTGAGGCGCGTCCTGGGCGCTGGATCTTTCGCTGATTCGCTGACCCAGCATTCCGCTGCCCTGCCGGCTGGGCTACACTGAGGTGCCCCTTCCTGTTGGGGGTTGTGTCGCCGTCGCAACGCGAGCGGCGTTCTCACACAGCTGAAGCCGCGCTCGCTCAAAAAGAACCTCTGCCGTGCCTACGGCACTCTTGATCCAATCTCGCAGATTACCCACCCGCTAAGGCGCTGGGCTAAAATATTTCGCCCCTGCAGGGCTGGGTTCACACACTGCACGACCGCGGCGGCAACCCAACGACTACTGCAGCTTGGCCAGGGTCTGCTGCGCCTGTTGGGCGTCATCGCCCTTGAGGTTGAGCGCCAACGCTTTCTTCAGCTCCTCCTTGGCCCGCGCCTGGTCACCCGCGCCGCTGAGGGCCATGCCCAAATGGTAGCGATATTGGGGACTCTGGGGAGCGCGCTTAACGGCATCGTCAAGCAAACCGACAGCCACGGCATAGTTACCGCGCCTGTACTGCACCCAGGCAAGGGTGTCGCTGACGGAAGGGGCTTCGGGCGCGGCCTGTTTGGCCTGGGTGGCGAGACTCAAAGCGACATCGAGATTCTCGCCCTGCAGGGCATACACCCAGGCAAGGTTGTTGGCCACGACGGGATTATTGGGAGCCAACTGGTTGGCGCGCTCGAAAGCCTGGCGGGCAGATTTGAGGTCGTTCTTGGCGAGATAAACTTCGCCCATGGCGAGACTGATCTGGGGTGAATTAGGCTGAATCGCGGCCGCCTTCTGATAAACCGCGAGCGCCTGGTCGGGCTTGCCCGTGATCATGTAGACCCGGGCGAGCTGCATGTAGGACTGCATGCCCTTAGGCTCGAGATCGATGGCCTTCTGATATTCCGGAATGGCCTGGTCGAACTTCTTGTCGGTCGCCAAGGCCGAAGCGTAGATGTAATGCGCCGTAGCACGGCCCTGATTGGCGGACAGATACTGATTGGCGAAGTCCAAGGCTTTTTGCGGCTGGCCCATGCCGAAGAGCAGGGAGACGTACTCGGCAGCGGCGGCATCATACTGCGGATTGAGCTTGAGCGCAGCCTGGAACTCGCCGCTCCGCCTCGGGCAGTTTCTTCTGGCCACCGTAGGCGAAGGCCATGTTGAAGGGAATGGCCGGGTCGTTGGGGGCCAGAACACTGGCCTGGGTGAGGTAGTCCTGAGCGCCTTTGTAGTCCTTGGAGCCGAGGGCTATGCTGGCTAGCAGCATATAGACTTGGGGATTCTTGTCGTTCTGCTTGAGCAGGCGGTTGGCATACTCGCGGGCGGTATCGTAATCGCGTGAGTCGCGATAGGTTTCGGCGAGCGCCTGCAGGATAAGAGGATTGTCGGGCTCGCGTTTGACGGCCTCCTGCAGTTCAGTTTTGGCGCCGGGCAGGTCTCCGGTCTGACGCAGGGCCTGAGCGAGGTAGAAGTGAGCGCGCGAGTTTTCCGGGGCATCTTTCACCACACCGCGGAAAATGGTAATCGCCGTAGTGTAGTCACCTTTGGCGCCAGCCAGCCGGCCCTGGGCGAGCCGAGCGGCAACATCGTTGGGCTTTTCCTTCAGGATCTGATCGTTCAACTTGGCAGCATCGTCGGGGTGCCCCGACATCAGATAGACCTCAACCAGGGCGGTCTTAAGCCGGTCGTTCTTGGGGTCAATCGAGATGCCTCTCTGGTACTCGCGGATGGCCGCTTCCGGATTACGGGTGGCGAGGTAGAAGCCGGCGATTTCCCCGGCCACATCGCCGGACATGGGCTGCGCGCGGCGCAGGTTCTGCAGTACGGTCTCGGCGTCGGCGGTACGCTGCTGCGATTGCAGAAGCGCGGCTAGCCGGAGATAAGCCGGGGCGGAATCAGGATTATTCTTGACCGCCTGCTGAAACACCGCAATGGCTTGGTCGGGCTCCTTCTTGAACTGATAGAAGCGAGCCAGGTTGGAGTAAGCCTCGATGTTCTTGGGATCGAGGCTGATCGCCTTCTGGAAGTCAGCTTCGGCCGCGGGCTCGTTTTTCATGGCAGCGTTGAGCACGCCGCGATTGAGGTAGGCGGCGCTGTCATCGGGCTTAAGCTGCACGACCTTGTTGTAGGCGGCGAGAGCGTCGTCCAACTGCTTCTGGGCAAAGAGGGTGGTTCCCAACAAGCGATAGGCATCGGCGTTATTGGGATCCTTTTCCAGAACGGCGCGGGCTTGCTCTTCGGCCTTGGCGTAGGAGGTGGGATGGCGGCTGCCGTCGACCCAGTAAAGGTCGCCTAGGGCGATACGCGCCTTGGCGAGATTGGGATCGAGTTCGACGGCCTGGGACAACTGCTGGTAGGCATCGGTCCAGCGCTGCATTTTGAGCAGAGCCGCTCCCAATTCGTAATGCGCCTCGGCGAACTTCGGGTCGACCTGAAGGGCCTTCTTGAATTGAATGGAAGCGGCCTCGTACTGCTTCTTGTCCATGTACTGCATGCCGCTTTCGAGGTACTTCCGCTTGGCCTTCTCAGGGTTGCGAGTGCACCCCGAAAAGGCAAAGGTGAGGACAATCATCAGTGCGAAGACGAGGTAGCGATTCCGCATAACTTCTCCTGGGTTACCGAGGGATGATCTGGTCGACGTCACCCGTGACCTGCTGGGCAAAGGAAAGCGCGCGGGCGCGAGCTTGCTCTTCCATGCCGTCTGCAAAAGGAACCGTAATCCGCACCAGGGCGGCATCGGTACGGTTGAGGCGCAAGGCGTCGTAAACCATGTAGAACTTGCCCCAATACTCGCTGGCTACCACGCGACCGTGCGACTGGTACCAGTACAACACTAGCTGCTGGTCAAGGCCCTTGCGGATGACGTAGAGATTCACGGGGACTTTCCGCCCGTCGCCCAAAGGCAGTTGGTAGATGGAGGAAAGCACGGGCTGCCAGCCGGCGCCGGGCAGGCAGTTCTTGGGAGAGTGGATTTGCGCGCCGGTGCGTTGGGTCTTGAAATAGCCGATATATAGCCCGATTTCCCCCATACCGGGGGCGTAGTAGACGCGGTTGAGGTAATCAGTCAACTTGAGCAGGCTGAGGGTTTCCTGATCGAGAGGGATATCCGCCATCGACGAGTAGCCGGCGATTTGTTTGGGGAAGTCGGACATGGGGCGCGCGGGCGGAGTAGCTTCTCCGTGAGAAAGCATCCCCAGCCCGGCAATCGCGCTGACGAGAACCGCGATCATCACCCAGTAGCGCGTACCGGCTTTCACGCGACCACCTCTTTCGGAGTAGACGATTTGTCGTCCGGCATCCAGCCCATTTTCTTGCGCACCACGACGGTCAAACTATGCAAAGCAAGGAAAAGCACGGTAGCCACGACGAAGATGACCCAGCCGGAGAACTCGTGCATAAAACCTTCCGCGGCCTGTGGTCCGATGTAGTGGGTCATCAGGGCGGTAATCATCACACGCGTCCCGTTGCTGATGATCGCCAGCGGCACCATCGAAAGGATCAGGAACCAGCGCACCGGGACACTCTTTTCAGCGAGGTATCCATAGCCGGCGGCCAGGGCCAGCAGCGACATGAGGGAGCGGATGCCGCTGCAGGCTTCCACGACCTCCAGGCGCATTCCCGGCATGATCAGGACATTACCTTCGCGCATGATGGGGAAAATGTTGAGCATCTCCAGAATCGAGGTCGCGAACTTGGAGGCAACAAACTGCAGCGGGAAAACGATTTCGTTGTAAATCAAAACGGGGAGCGGTATGGCGAAGAACAAGAAGGCTATGGGGAAGGCCAAGGCCCGAAGCAGCGCCCAACCGGCAAAATAGACGATCAGCCCGCAAATGACACCAATCAGCGAAGTGCGGGAGAGGAAGAGTTCCGCGCCGAGGCTGCCTAGAAAGAGCACCCCCAACGAAGCCAGGACAATGATCAGGCCCCACAGGGAAGGCGCGCGCGGTACCTTGGCGAGCTTGTCGCGGCGCTGCCATATCAGGTACGCAGACAGGAGCGGCACGATGAAGCCATGGGAATAGTCGGGATCCTGATACCACTGCTGGCCGAGTTTAAGCAATATCGAATAATAAAGCGCGATCAGGATCGCGACCAGCAGGAGACCGGGCCAGCCGAAGGCCTTGAGATCGCGCCAGCCGAGCTGATTGTGGGGAGTAGCCCCCTCTGCTGGCGGGACTTGTTTGGTTCCCGCGGTCAATCCCGAATCCGTCAGTTTGGTTCCTGCCGATGCCACGTTAAAGCTGCTCCGTTCGCTGGGCGGTCTACCACTGTTCCGCGTACCTCTTGCGGACAGCGCACTTTAGCCTACACCAGAATCGCCCCACAAGTCAGCAACGAGGCACGTCGCGATGAAGTTCCCGCAACCTTAGCCTGGCGCTAGTTTGGGCTCTCCTGTCCATCGGCAAGAAGGGAAAACAGCTTCTGCGGACTTGCGAGATGGAGCGACCCTCAAAGTATACAACGAAAGTAACCATCACGAAGTTACTTTGGTGCACTGTTGGTACTCAAGGTCCATGGGTCAGTTCCGATGTGGTGTGTGGACTTGCTGTGGGGCGTAGTGGATTCGGAACCAACAAACGCGCAGCCGGAGCGAATCGACGAAAAAAAATTTAAGGAGTTGAGATGGGTCTGTAGATATCTTGCCCTCATCGCCCAGAAAAGCACCTCTCCCTAATTCTTCTGTGCATGTCTCTAGTGTGGAACACGACCCACTACAACTTCGCCTACAACAACACGTCGCTGCCCGCCGACGAATCCTAGGCATTACGGTATGGACAGCATTGACTGGACTGATCTGAATGCTCTAGCTAGTCGGCTCCCGCGTACGCCTGGTACTGGTTGAAAACGGGCGATGCGACTGCCATGACTCGCGGCGACCTGGCATTCCAGCATGCGCTGGACCCGAAGGCATGCCCAAGCTGGAGCGGGAGGGAATACAGTCAGATCTACCAGTGGACGGTCGATTACGTGCGCTGGTGCAGCGGAGAGAACAGTACGTCTACGGCCTGTTTCCTTCGCAAAACCCGTACACCGGGCCTTATGCGGATACTGCGCCCCCGATTATGGGAGGGGCGGGTTACACCAAGGTCACGGTGGTGCCGGCGGACGCGCGACCGCTTATGTACTGGATTCGCTGGTGACGGCATGGCAGATTAATGGTTCGATTGCCACCAACGATCAGCGGCAGATCCAGCGGCTGGTGGATGCAATCCTCGGGGAGTTCGATCAGCAGGTGAATAACGATCCCTATTCGAATAACTACCACTCGATCACACACCCGCAAACGTATAGCTATGGGATCATTAATCGGAGCTACATGCTGGGTCTTAGCATGGACGCCTTGATTGAATATTGCGCAATCGAATCAGCCCGGAAAGACCACGAACGACACCACGTTTCTCACAACGAACTGAGGAAACGAATGCGATCTGGCGGGAAGCGTGCGTCAGTATCCGGTGACGAGGTTCATGGGAACCGGCATACGCTTCCCGTCACTACTCATGGGTGAGTTGAACTACCAAGGAACAAAGCTAAGGGCACGGTTGAAAGCCGTGCCCCTTCAAAGCCTGGAACCAATTTTCTTAAGCGGCCTATGAAGGTGCGCCCTTCCAGGCAGGCGACTATGTTCCTTCCGACCAACTAGCCAGGTACTCTTCCTGCTCGGGGGTGAGGCGATCGATCTTGATGCCCATCGACTCGAGCTTCAACTTGGCAACGCGCTTGTCGAGTTCTTCGGGAACCGGGAAGACTTTCTTCTCGAGGGTTGAGTGATTCTTCACGAGGTACTCGACCGACAGCGCCTGATCGGCGAAGCTCATGTCCATCACGGACGGAGGATGGCCTTCGGCTGCAGCCAGGTTGATGAGGCGGCCTTCGCCGAGCAGGTTGATCTTGCGGCCATCGCGCAGCGAATACTCTTCCACGAAGGCACGGGTGGTGCGCTTCGAGGATGACATCTTGTCCAGCGCGGGAATGTCGATCTCGACGTTGAAGTGTCCGGAGTTGGCGATGATGGCTCCGTCCTTCATGGCTTCGAAGTGCTCCTTGCGCAGCACGCTCTTGTTGCCGGTGACGGTGCAGAAGACGTCGCCGATCTTGGCGGCTTCGTCCATGCTCATCACGCGGTAGCCGTCCATGACGGCCTCGATGGCCTTGGTGGGATCGATTTCGGTGACGATGACCTCCGCGCCGAGACCGCGCGCGCGGCTCGCCAGTCCCCGACCACACCAGCCGTAGCCCGCGACGACGAACTTCGCGCCTGCCAGCAGGAAGTTGGTGGCGCGAACGATGCCGTCGATGGTCGACTGGCCGGTGCCGTAACGGTTGTCGAAGAGGTGCTTGGTGTCGGCGTCGTTGACCGCAATGATGGGGTACTTGAGTACGCCTTCTTTGGCCATGGCGCGCAGGCGGATGACGCCGGTGGTGGTTTCTTCGGTACCGGCGATCACGCCTTCCAGGACTTCCTTGCGTTTGGTGAGGGCAATGGTCACCAGGTCGGCGCCGTCATCCATGGTGATGTGCGGCTTGTGGTCGAGCGCCGACATGATGTGCGAGTAGTAGGTGTCGTTGTCCTCGCCCTTGATGGCGTAGACCGGGATGTTGTAGTCGCGCACCAGGCAGGCGGCAACGTCGTCCTGGGTCGAGAGCGGGTTGGAGGCGCAGAGCACGACTTCGGCTCCGCCGTCGCGCATGGTGATGGCGAGATTGGCGGTTTCGGCGGTGACGTGCAGGCAAGCGGAAACCCGGATGCCTTTCAGCGGCTGGTTCTTGATGAACTCCTTGCGGATGATCTGCAGCACCTTCATGGACTGATTGGCCCAATCGATGCGCTTCTTGCCCATGTCCGCCAGTTCAATGTTGGCGATATCGCCTGCCAGATGCGTGGTTGTGGTCGACATAAACTCCCGTTCTTTCGTGTGCGGGGCCGAAGCCCCACAAAATTTGGCGGCAGGAACGCGGGCCTGAAGGCCCGCTCTACCGGTCAGAGAAGAAGATTGCAACGGTCAGGAGCGGACACATCCGCTCCTGAGAAAAAGCTTAGTGGGCCACCTTTTGTGGCTTGGCAATGCCCGCCTGCTCGGCGAGAGCGGCAGCCTTGTCGGTCTGCTCCCAGGTGAAGTCGGCGTCATTGCGCCCGAAGTGTCCGTAGGCCGCAGTCTTGCGGTAGATGGGACGGCGCAGGTTGAGCGATTCGATGATGCCTTTCGGGGTCAGCTTGAAGTTGGCGCGGACCAGGTCGGCAATCTTGGCTTCGTCAACCTTGGCGGTACCGAAGGTATCGACCAGCACGCTGACTGGCTCAGCCACGCCGATGGCGTAAGCGAGCTGCACTTCGCAGCGATCGGCCAGGCCGGCGGCGACAACGTTCTTGGCGATGTAGCGCGCCATGTAGCAGGCCGAGCGGTCCACCTTGGTCGGGTCCTTGCCGCTGAATGCGCCGCCGCCGTGACGTCCCATGCCGCCGTAGGTGTCGACGATGATCTTGCGTCCGGTCAGTCCGGTATCGCCCATGGGGCCGCCGATGACGAAACGCCCGGTGGGATTGATGTGGTACTTGGTGTCGGCGTCGAGCATGTTGGCGGGGAGCGCGGCCTGGATGACGTACTTCAGGATGTCGGCGCGCAGCTCGTCGGTCGTAATCGTCTCCGAGTGCTGCGACGAAATGACCACCGCGTCAATGCGGAAGGGCTTGTGGTTCTCGTCGTATTCAACGGTTACCTGGGATTTGCCATCGGGACGGAGGTAAGGCAGGACGCCACTCTTGCGGACTTCGGTGAGACGCATGGTCAACTTGTGGGCCAGCGCAATTGGAGTCGGCATGAGGTCGGCGTTTTCGTTGCTGGCGTAGCCGAACATCATGCCCTGGTCGCCGGCGCCGCCGGTATCGACGCCCATGGCGATGTCGCCCGACTGCTTGTTGATGCTGGAGATGACGGCGCAAGTGTTGGAGTCGAATCCATAGAGGGCGTTGTCATAGCCGATGGAGGCGACAACGCCGCGCACCAGGGTCTGGAAGTCAACGTAGGCTTTGGTGGTGATTTCCCCAGCGATGACGACGAGGCCGGTGGCGGTCAGGGTCTCGCAGGCTACGCGGCTGTAGGGATCGTCTTTGAGACAGGCATCCAGAATCGCGTCCGAGATCTGGTCGGCGATTTTGTCCGGGTGACCTTCTGTCACGGATTCAGACGTAAAGAGATAACGCTTGTGGGACAATGTCTTCACTC
The DNA here is from genome assembly GCA_963798275.1 of uncultured Acidobacteriaceae bacterium. Taxonomy (GTDB): domain Bacteria; phylum Acidobacteriota; class Terriglobia; order Terriglobales; family Acidobacteriaceae; genus CAWCTB01. The sequence continues at coordinate 55,780 of CAWCTB010000009.1, read as the reverse complement.
CTTCAATTAGTGCGTGGTCTGACGAGCAGAGCGCATCGGCTGGGCAGGGTTATGCTGCGGCCTATTTCAATGCAGTCAGAGGATAGCAACGACCTATCTGCTTCCCAATATTTTACGGTCTAAGAGGCAGAATCTGCCAGCCAAAAGCGAATTCCAGCATTGAAGGCGAGGCCGCCAATGGCGTCCGCAAAGAGACGTAACGAGTTCTCTTACAATCGGATGCGTCAAACGCGCAGGCTGCGATGAATCGCAAGTAATTGGTCAAGTACATCGGGCAGCAACTTGAGGTCGAGGGCGTTCGCGCCGTCCGACTTGGCCTGGGCCGGATTGTCGTGCACTTCCATGAAAACTCCATCGACGCCGGCGGCCACGGCCGCACGCGACAGCAGGGGGATGTATTCGGGCTGGCCTCCGCTCTTCGCCGGTGCGCCACCATTCGCTTCCGCCGATGGGAGCTGAACGGAGTGGGTGGCATCGAAGACGACCGGGGCAAACTGACGCATGATGGCCAGGGAGCGCATGTCGACCACGAGATTGTTGTAGCCGAACGAAGAGCCGCGTTCGGTGAGGAAGACGCGTTCGCCTCCCGACTCGCGGACTTTCTCGACAGCGTGGCGCATGTCCCAGGGAGCGACGAATTGTCCCTTCTTGACGTTGACCGCGCGCCCGCTCCTGCCGGCTGCGGCCAGCAGGTCGGTCTGGCGGCAGAGAAAGGCGGGGATCTGCAACACGTCCACCGCGTCGGCCACGCGGGAGACATCGTCGGCCTGGTGAACATCGGTGAGGACGGGGACGTTGGCCGTGCTGCTGACCTTGCGCAAGATGCGAAGGCCTTCGCTCAAGCCCGGGACCACGGAAGCTGCGCACCGAGGTGCGGTTCGCTTTATCGTAGGAAGCTTTGAAGATATAGGGAATGCCCTTGGAACGGGCGATGTTGGCGATGGCCTCGGCCATTGTCAGGGCGTGAGCTTCGCTCTCAATGACGCAGGGACCGGCAATCAGGAAGAGCTGGCCACCACCGACGGTTACGTCGCCGACTTGGAAGGATCGGGTCATGGGTCGATTCACTCCGGGAAAATCAGAGCGCGATGGCTAAGCGAATTATAGAGAAGTCTCGCGGGGTGCGGGTTTGAACGGTGGTGGCAAACGGGTTTCGCCGCTCAAAAAAAATCCCCGATGGCCGAAGGGCATCGGGGAGGGATTGCAGGGGAAGGAGGCTTTTGCGCTAAGCGCGACGCCGCCTCAAAAAAGCTCCCACTGTAAGGAAACCCGAGCCGAGCAAGGCCAAGCTGGCTGGCTCCGGCGTGGGTTGGTTGACGACCTCGCCACTGGAGACGGGTCCGTTGGTTGAGGCAGCATTGCCGGTCCAGACTTGCTCGATCGTAGGCCGGCCGTACAGGTTGATGACGAAGTCCATTGGCGCGACGGAACCCACTTGCCAGCCGGCGAAGGTGCTGCCGGTTGCCGTCATAATGGCAAGGCTGCCTTGGGCAAGAGGGGCATTGCCACCGCCGGTCACAGTGTCAAGGGTCACGACACCGCCGAGCAGGTCCCCGTTGATGTTGATCGAAAGGTTGAAGGTCGCGCCGTTGGCGAGCACGGGATAAATGTGCTGATTGGGGGCGCCCAACTCCGGAACGCCGTTGTTGTTGTTCTGGTTGGCGTTGCCGTTAACGATCCAGAAGTCGTAGTTGCCGGTGAGGTATCCGTCATAAGCGTAACCGGACAGGCAATCCGCGTGTCCGCTGCATGTGGCCGAAAAGCTGATTGCATCGGCTAATTGGCCCGCAAACCAAGCTGTGCTGTTAACGCTTTGACCGAGAGTAACCTGATCCGCGGTGGCGATACCGGTCAGCAAACCGAGGAAGCAGACGACCAAGAGAAGGGTGATGCCAATTCTCTGCATTGTTAGCTCCTGCTAAGACCCGATCCAAACTACGGGCCCTGAACTAATACCGGGAAGGGCCGAAGCGAGTTCTCTGGCCGACAGGGGGACGAAAGCGGTCTCGCGCGAGCGACCGGGCCTCGAGCCAGAAGCACTGCCGATGCTTATACCGCAAGTTGGTTACCAAAGTCTGAATTTACGAATCAATATGTTACGGGAGAACCTGATTTGGTATGTGCAAGATTTTGCATAAAGAGTGGTAATTCCTAGGGACACGAGCGCTTTTCCCGGCAGGATGAGCTGGCCGAGGAGAAACTGCGGACGAGGCCGGCCGCAGGGGTTCCTCCTCGCTGTGGGAGTCAGCGAGGAGGAAGGGCCGGAAGTCATGTTACTACCGTCGCTTCAGGTATCCAAATATGCCGGCGAGCCCGCTGCCCAACATCAGCATGCTGGCAGGCTCCGGGGTGGGGAGGAGCTCTCCGCTGGAGATGCGACCGTGGGTTGAGCTGATCACATTTCCGTGTACGTCCAAGTGGCCGTACCAGACATCGTCCACCGTAGGATGACCGGTGAGATCGACGATGAAGTCCATCGGGACTGTGGCGCCGACGGCATAGTCCGGGAAGTTGGAGCTGGAAATCGTCACATCGCCGATAACCCTGGGCTTGTGGGTATTGTCAGTGAGATTATCGAGGTCCACGAAGCCCATCAGGGAATGGCCGTTATTCAGCACGACGCTCAGAATCAGCGATGACCCGTTCATGTCGAAGGGGTAGATTCCGCTGTTCGGCGACGTGAGTTTCGGAGGCCCACCGGAAAGCGTCAGGGTGTAGTAGCCAACGGCGAGGTCCTCGTAGGCAAACCCGTGAATACAGTTGCTTCCGCACGGGGTATGACTGAGGGCGACAGAGTCGGTGAAATTTCCACTAAAGTTCACGAAGTTGTTGGGGTCACTTTGTCCCAGGGTGATCTGTGAGGCAAAGGCCGTCCCCAGTCCTAAAAGGGAAAGCGATAGCCCCAGCAGTGCGGCCAGATAGATTTTCTTCACGGCGTTCCTCCAAAGTTTGACTGGAGCCGAGAGCGTGACCCACGAGTGGCGCACTGGTGGGGTCACGAATCGCCGGCGTGGATGCCGCAAAGCGATAGAGAATGACTGAAGTCACACGTGCGGCATCACTCCAGTGGAGCTGATATATGCACGATTGCCGCCAAAAGCATGATTTAAACAAATCAATGGCTTGGAGAGCATGCATTCGCTAACATGTGCAAGAACTTGCAATTAAGTGGAGAACTGCTGGACAGCTTGGCAACTGTTGATAATGGGTGTCGAGGATTCAAAGCGGTTACCCCCGAGAGGGAGGTAATCGAAAAGGGGCTGAGATGGAACTTCGGGGGCACAAAGAAAAAGCGCGTTCACCCGCGCAGGGCGAACGCGCACTGCCAATAACTGAACTAGCGGCGCTTCTTGAGGAAAGCCAAACAAACCGGCGAAACCGGTGCCCAGCAGCAGGAGGCTGCCCGGCTCCGGAACGGCGTCGGTGATCTCTCCGCTGGAGATCGGGCCGCGAGTTGTTCCTCCATTGAGGTAGACATAATCCACAGTTGGCTGGCCCTTGAGGTTAACCACAAAGTCGAAGGGGTCAACCTGACCAACTGCCCACACGCCGGCGAACAGGGCCCCGCTCACCGACTGCACGGTGGAGGTGCCGACGATGCGCGGCGCGTTGCTGCCATCGGTCAGAGTTGCCAAGGCCACCGTGGTAACCAGTTGGCTACCAGCGATGTCGACCTGCAGGTGGAGCGTCGCCCCGTTGGCAAGGATGGGGAAGTCGTTGCCGGAAGGGGCTCCCAAGCTTGGGGTTCCACCCGTGATCCAGAACTTATAATCCCCTGAGTTGTACTCGAGGTAAGCGAATCCGCTAAGGCAATCCGCGCCACAATTGCCAGTAAAGGAGATCTGGGTTGAACCAGCTCCAGTGAAATTGATGGTGCCTAGCGGGCTGGCACCCAGGGTTACCTGCTGATCCGCGTAACTGATTCCCGTCAAAAGCCCGGCTACCAACAACGACAGTAAAACCAGGCGTATCTTAACCATGTGCTCGTCCTCCGATATAGGGCCTACCGCCAGGGCAGCGACACCCTGACGTCTTTGATTTCCTGGGAGAGGTTTCCGAATGTTACTCCGGGTACAGGGTAATCACCCTACAGTGCCAGGAGCCGCAACGCAATGGCACTTAGGTGCAGATATTGTTAAAACTTAAGTTCCAGAAGCGGGCCTTTTTCCAACTTTACCCAGCAGTGAAGCGCTGGGCCATGCTCTTTTCCCCCGCAGGCCCGGTCCTAGCTCTTCACTTTCTCCGGGCGGTGAAACAACTCGACAGCGAACTCCTCGCGTTTCTGGCGGCGCCCGGTGCGGTTGTCGTAGGCGGCTTTGATGAAGGCCGAGAACAGAGGGTGGGGCTCCAGGGGCTTGGACTTGAATTCGGGGTGGAACTGGCAGCCCAGGAAAAAGGGATGGCCGGGAATCTCCACGATCTCGACGTAGGTCTGGTCCGGGGTTGCACCGCTGATGCGCAGGCCGGCGGCGGTCAGCGTGCCCTCGTATTCGCGATTGAATTCGTAGCGGTGGCGATGGCGTTCGCTGATCTCGTTTTGTCCGTAGGCGCGATGAGCCAGCGTTCCGGGCTCGAGCCGGCAGGTCCAGGCACCTAAGCGCATGGTGCCGCCGAGCTCTTCGACACCGCGCAACTCGCGCAGCTTGTAGATGACGCGGTGGGGCGTGGCGGGATCGAACTCGCTGGAGTTGGCCTGCTCGAGCCCGCAAACGTTGCGGGCAAACTCGATGCAGGCGGTCTGCATTCCCAGGCAGATGCCGAAGTAGGGGACCAGGTTCTCGCGGGCGTACTGGATGCCCTTCAGCATGCCTTCGATGCCGCGCTTGCCGAAGCCGCCGGGGACCAGAATTCCATCGACGCTTTCCAGTTGCGCCTGCACACTCTGGTCTTTCGATTCCAGTCCCTCGGCTTCGATCCAGTCGACATTGAGCTTGAGGTTGTAGGCCAAGGCTCCGTGCACCAGCGCCTCTTTGAGCGATTTATACGAGTCCTCGTACTCAACGTACTTGCCGACAATGCCGATGGTGACTTCATCTTTGGGGTTGTAGACGCGGTGGACCAGCTCTTCCCAGCGGGAGAGGTCAGGTTCTTTGGCCTCGATGCGCAGGTAGCGTAAGGCCAGCTTGTCCACACCCTCGTGGGCGAAGACCAGGGGCACTTCGTAGATGGAAGCCACGTCTTTGGCGGTGATGACGGCTTCGTTTTCGACGTTGCAAAAGAGGGCAATCTTGGACTTGAGCTCGTGGGAGAGAAAGCGATCGGTGCGGCAGAGGAGAATGTCGGGCTGGATGCCGATGCTGAGCAGTTCTTTGACCGAGTGCTGGGTGGGCTTGGTTTTGAGCTCGCCGGCGGCCGCGATGTAGGGAACCAGAGTGACGTGCACAAACAAGGTGTTCTCGCGGCCCAGTTCCTGGCGCATCTGGCGGATGGCCTCGATGAAGGGGAGCGATTCGATGTCGCCCACGGTGCCGCCGATTTCGATGATGGCCAGGTCGACATCCTGGGCGACCTTCTTCATGGCGCTCTTGATTTCGTTGGTGACGTGGGGAATGACCTGCACGGTCTTGCCGAGATAGTCGCCGCGGCGCTCCTTGGCGATGATGGTTTCGTAGATGCGGCCGGTGGTCCAGTTATTGTCGCGGCTGAGCCGGGCGTGGGTGAAGCGCTCGTAGTGGCCCAGGTCGAGATCGGTTTCGGCGCCGTCGTCGGTCACGAAGACCTCGCCGTGCTGGAAGGGCGACATGGTACCGGGATCGACGTTGAGGTAAGGGTCGAACTTCAGCAGAGTCACCTTGAGGCCCCGGCTTTCCATGAGGCAGCCGATGGAGGCCGCGGCCAATCCTTTGCCGAGCGAAGACACAACGCCACCGGTCACAAAGATGTACTTTGCTGACATTCGTCCCTCTTTGATTTGGAATGGTGCAGCCGCTGGAAGGGGCTCGCGTTCCCCGGATTTCTTCGGGGAGCCTGATGCGCCGTTGCGGCAGCGCGATCAGGGTGGAGCCTGTAGGGGTGCACGATCAATTATGGCCGGATTCGTTCCGCCTGACAAGCGAGAGTTCTGTGGTGCGAGAGTTCTGTGGAAATAACAGCGGTCAAGTGGGTCGGTATCAAGGCAGCAAACATTCCGGTCCTCCCACAACTTCGCCGTGATTTTCGGGTTGTTATGGTGTGCCGTAGGAGGATTCAATGTTTGGCGGCGAACTTGGCATGCCCGAACTGCTGGTGATTCTGGGCATCGCGCTCTTGATCTTTGGTCCGAAGAAAATCGGCGACCTGGGCAAGGGACTCGGCGAAGGCATCCGCAGCTTTCGGCAGTCGCTGCGCGATCCCGAGCCGGCGCCCGTGAAGTCCGAAGCCGAGCAGGGAAAGTAGCAGCCCTCCCCCGGGTTACGTCGCTACCCTCCTGCACTTCGCACCACAGAAAAGCCGGCCCCGCGAGGCCGGCTTTTGCGATATTCCGCAAGACCTACTGCGCTTCCAGCACGATTCCTTCCGTCGCCGGTTCTTCCTGCTCGATCTCGCCGCGAAGCGCCTTCGTCCCATACTCGAACCCCTTATCGAACGCCTTGAGGTTCAAGTCGACGAACGCCGGCGGCACCGAATCCGCAATGGCCTTGCGCAGCGACTCCGGATTCAGTAATCCCGTTACCGCTCCGAAGAAGCCTACCATTACGATATTCAGCACCATGCGCTTGCCCAGCTCCTCGGCCAGCCGCGTTGCCGGAACGCTGTACACCCGCACTCCCGGCGGCAGCGCATCGATGTGCACCATGTCGCGCTCGATAATGAGCAGGCCGTTCTCCTTAAGCTGCGGCGTGAACAGCGTGTACGCCTCTTGCGACATCACAATCAGGATGTCCGGCCGGGTCACATACGGATACAGGATCGGCTCGTTCGACAGGATGACCTGCGCACTGCACGCTCCCCCGCGCGCCTCCGGGCCGAAGGCCTGCGTCATGGTCGAATAGCCCTGCTCGTAAATGCAGCCGGCCTTGCCGATCACGATGGCCGACAGGATCACGCCCTGCCCGCCGAATCCTGCGATACGGATTTCGCTTAGATTTCGCATTCGCATGCCTCCCGTTCCACGTAGCGATCGCCCAGGCTCTCCACCATGCGGTCGTGCATCAGGTCGCGATAGTCGCTGCGCTCGCGATCCACGAATTTGCCCACAATGATCTCGCCCGCCTTGCTTAGTCCCACTTCGGCTGTCGGCGCGCCGTTGCGCACCTTGCTGAATTCCTTGTAATAGATCATCGTGTCCAGCCCATCGCCCATCTTGTTGCGCCGCTGATACAGCGTGGGACACGGCGAAAGCACCTCGATGAAGCAGAAGCCGCGCTTGCTGAACATCTCCTGCATGGCCCGCGCCAGTTGCTTCACGTGGAAGGTCGTCCAGCGCGCCACATACACCGCGCCCGCCGCCTCCACCAGGTACGGCAGGTTGAACGACGGATCGTACGTGCCATACGGATTCGTAGACGTGATCACCGAGCCCGGCGTGGTCGGTGCCGTCTGCCCGCCCGTCATGGCGTAAATCAGGTTGTTGATGCAGACCACCTTCAGGTCCACGTTGCGCCGCGCCGCCTGAATCAGGTGGTTGCCCCCGATGGCGAACAGGTCGCCGTCGCCCGAGTACACCACCACGTTCAGCTTGGGATTCGCCAGCTTCAAGCCAGTAGCAAAAGGAATCGCCCGCCCGTGCGTGGTGTGGAACGAATCCTGGTTCATGTAGCCGGCAACCCGCCCGGTGCACCCGATGCCGGAAACGATGGCCACATTCTTCAGCTCGACCTTCGAATCGATCAGCGCGCGGCTGAAGCAGTTGACGCTGGTGCCGATGCCGCATCCCGGACACCAGATATGCGGTATGCGATCCATGCGCAGGAAAGGATCTGTGGGGTTGGTATGAACCGGGACGGTCGTCATTGCGCCACCTCCAGGATGGCCTTCAGGATTTGTTCAGGCTTGTGTACGCTGCCGCCAGCGTGTCCCACGAAACGGACGGGCACTTTCCCAGCCACCGCACGCTCCACTTCGCGCACCATCTGGCCCAGGTTGAGTTCTGCCACCACGATCGCTTTGGTCTTGGACGCGATCTCTTTGATCTTCTTCTCCGGGAACGGCCACGCCGTGATCAGCCGGAACTTGCCGACCTTCACGCCCTTCTCGCGCGCCATTTCCATCGCCCGCTGCGCCACCCGCGACGTGATCCCGTAGGAGACCACCACCACGTCGGCGCCGTCGGTCTCCTCTTCTTCGAACAGGATGATCTTGTCCGCGTTCTTGATGATTTTGTCCTGCAGACGCCGCACCAGCGTGTCTTGCACGCTGGGCGTCATGTTGGGATAGCCACGCTCGTCATGCGTCAGGCCGGTGACGTGCATGTTGTAGCCTTCGCCCATGCGCGGCATGTCGGGCACCAGGTCTTCCCGCGGCTCGTATGCCTTGAACTCGCCCGGAGGAATCGTGGTGTAGCGTCGCGGCGTCACTTCAATCTGCTCCGCGGGAGGAATCACCACCTTCTCCGTCATGTGTCCCACCACTTCGTCCATCATCACGAATACCGGACAGCGAAACTGCTCGGCATAGTTGAACGCCGTGATCGTCAAGTCGAAACATTCCTGCGGCGAGTTGGGGCACAGCGCGATCACTTCGTAGTCGCCGTGCGATCCCCAGCGCACCTGCATCATGTCGGCCTGCGCCGGCAGCGTCGGCAGTCCCGTTGACGGCCCGCCGCGCTGTACATCGACGAACACGCAGGGCGTTTCCGTCATCGCCGCATAGCCGATGTGCTCCATCATCAGCGAGAAGCCCGGGCCCGACGTCACCGTGAAGGCCTTGGCTCCGCCCCACACCGCCCCCTGTATCGTGATCGAGGCGGCCAGCTCATCTTCCATCTGGATGAAGGTTCCGCCGACCGTGGGCACGCGCGCCGCGAAGCGCTCCACCACTTCGGTCGAAGGCGTAATCGGGTATCCGGCGGAGAACCGCGCCCCTGCTGCCAGGGCTCCTTCGCAGCAGGCGTGGTCGCCGTCAAGAAAATGCGAGCCGGTCATGACGCCGGCAGGATCAGCGTGCATCTTGCGCCTCCTTCTCCGCCGCCGCGGCGCGGCTTGGCTGCCGTAGCCGCTTCCTTTGCCGGAGCCGCGCTCTTCAGTCCCGGGTCCTTGTAACCGAAGATGGCGAAATCGGGACAGTACATGCCGCACAGGTCGCAGCCGCTGCACTTCTCCGGATTCGCCATGTAGGGCGGGTGATAGCCCTTGGCGTTGAACGCCGACGACAGGGCCAGTACCTTGGTGGGACAGAACTCTACGCAGAATCCGCAGGCTTTACATCGCTCCACAACGATCTGCACCGAACCTTTGGCCATCGCTGAGCTTCCTTCTGGGCGGGCCCTCCCGGTGCGGATGCCCCGTTCAAGCCTGGCCTGAACGGCTCTTTCCTATCCGGTTCGCCATCGCCGCTGTGCTGTATTTGGGCGCTACGGTTGACACCCCAGGGCACTACCGAACGCTTGTTCGATTGTTGCCCGGAATATGCCCAACTTGAAGTGACCCCCATCACATCGCGATGTGAGGCGTGACCCGTTTCTCCCTTGTTTCCCTGTGACGCGACTCCCACAAAGCCTGCCCCCGCGCTTGCCGAACGGTGCGCCGCACCGCTCCTTTTTTCTGCCGGCTGAGCAACTTCAGCCCCAGGGAAATCTGCTGTTTCTTCGCGTGGGCACGATTATCGCAACCGCCTGTTCCTCCCCGCTTGCTGCACTGCCACCGGGAACGAACTCCGTCGCCCCTGGTCGTTGCCGCCCGTTGTCAAAAACTTGACATTTTCTTGGCTCAGTTCCCACGATTCACGAGCCGCCCGGAAAACTCCGCGATTTCCAGACCCCTCTAACAGTTTGAATGACGGAGCCGCTTCTCACGGCCCAGCTTCTCGCTCGGCTGGCACCAGATTCTGGCTCCGGCAAGGAGTCACGAAAATGAAGAAGGTGGTATTGCTTCTATCGGCATTGTTACTGGCCGCTACCATGGCTGCCGCGCAGGCAGCCACACAATCGCACTTTGCCGCGCCCGCTGCGAATCAGACTTCGGCAAATCACTCTGCTGCAACCGGCAGTGACCTGCGGGGATGTCTGACCGGCACGAAAGGCGATTACATGCTGGTTGACCACCACGGAAAGGAACACAAGGTTGTCGGCAATGATCACGACCTCTGGAACGACACGGGCCATGAGGTCGACATCACCGGCCAACCGGGCTCCGCCAAAGCCCCATTTCACGAGTCGGAGATCACCGACATAGCCTCGCGTTGCTGGAACTTTACCCTCAACACTAGCGCGCCGCGGTCGGTTTGTCGCAGCTCTCTTTGCCGCTGCCAACTTAGCTGGGCCCGCACTATGCCCGTGCTATGGAAGAGCGGGTCCCGGGGGCGATGCTGCAGCATCGCCTTTTCCTCTCCCGCGCAGTTCCCCTGCGAAGGATTGCTAACTTACTGAAAAAGATTGGCTCCTCAGGTAGGACTCGAACCTGCAACCCTGCGGTTAACAGCCCGGCGGATTCTATGCCGCCGGTTGAACCTGCGCCTTCGGGCTGGTGGCGACCCCAGATTTCTGGCGCCGATTCCGGATGAGTGGCGTTCGTCCCAAAGCACGTTTGTGCGCTTGACATTCGATACTCTAGGCGTCATAGTCGGCAGACTGAATCAGGGTTCGTACCAGGATTGTGGTCCCCGCTATAGGCCCCTTCGTCTTGCAGTTGCGATGCCCCGAGGGGCGAGCCATCGGCGCATCTGAACTTAACCGCACTTGTCACTGTAGCGTCCCGAGCTCTTGCCGAGGCGTACATACAATATTCTGCCTGAGGGGTGAAAGACATTGGCCCAACAGATACCAGATTCCGAAGAACTTCGCGAGATCTTTTCCGGGCTGGGGTTTGTCACCACGTGTCCGCGCATGACACCCGTGCTGCAGTGCGCTTACAAAGCGGCCCAGGTAAGCGACACGACGGTGCTCCTGCAGGGCGAAACCGGAACCGGAAAGCAGGTTCTCGCGCGCGCTATTCACAGCCTGGACCAGAAGCGCTGCCGGTTCGGGTTCGTCACCGTTCATTGCAGCACTGTGAGCGAGAGCCTGGCGGAAAGCGAACTATTCGGCCATCGCAAGGGATCGTTCTCAGGCGCCGACACGGCCCGCGCCGGATTATTTCAGGCGGCCGACAAGGGCACCCTCTTTCTGGACGACGTGAACGATCTGCCGCTTCGCTTACAGCCGAAACTGCTGGATGCCTTGCAACGTGGAATCATCCGGCCTCTGGGTTCGGACCGGGAGACTCGGGTTGACGTACGCGTCATTGCCGCGGCCAACCGTCCACTCGAGCCGATGCTGGAGGCGGGGACTTTCCGATCCGATTTGTACCACCGCCTGAATGTCATTCAGTTGCGCTTGCCGCCGTTGCGCGAGCGCGTCGAGGACTTTGCCGCGTTGATCCTGGAATTCGCCAGGCGGCACGCTAACCTGCATGACGGCATCGCTTCGCTTGAGCCTGAGCTGGTGCAGTACCTGCAGGGCTGCGCGTTCGAGGGCAATGTGCGGGAGCTGGAGAACGCCGTGCAGCGGATGCTGTTCAACAAAGGGGATGGCAATTCCCTTTCGCGGGCCGATTGGCTGCACCAGCAAACGCCGTCGTCAGGCGATGCATCGCGTGAGGATGACGTTCTGCAAGCTGCCAATTTGTTGTGGCTCGTCATGCTGAAGCGAGGCGTGCCCTTCCCCGAACTGATGCGGCGCATTGAAAGTGAGCTGTTGGAGAAAGCACTGCAGATCAAGGGCAAGACCCGGCGCGAGATCGCCGAGATGTTGCACACCCGCGAAAGAACCCTGTATCACAAGATCAGTTCGCATCGCAACACCGATGGCGTTCCGCGCAGGGCCGCCAGTTGAGCCGGTAGGATCGTTCCAGGAGCAAGAAGGGGGCCCGGCGGCGACAGGGACGTCCCGGGCAAGCCCCTAAGCCAGACCAATCCCAGCGAGGTGCGCGATTATGCTGGCACGCGTCTCCCTCAACAAAGAGTCGTCGGCCAAGGAGGTTGCCAGACCTGCGCCGGTGTCTAAGACGGCTGAGTACTTTTCGCCAGAGGAGGAGAGGAGGTTCACTCTGCCAAAGTTTTCCTGGAACCTTGGACAATCTACGGCCCCGCCCATCGTCCACGAAGTCTTGCGCTCCCCTGGCCAGCCGCTCGATGCGACAACGAGGACATCGATGGAGTCCAGATTCCGCCACGACTTTTCCGATGTCCGCATACACAGCGATGCGAGAGCCGCCGAATCCGCAGAATCGGTAAGTGCCACGGCGTATACTGTCGGCCCTCACATCGTGCTTGGCCACGGTCAGCCATCACTAGCCTCCGTTGCCGGACGGCCGTTACTGGCTCATGAGCTGGCCCACGTCGTTCAGCAGAGCCGCGGCGGGCTCGACCTTCCGCTCAACGCGTTCGCACCGCACGAACGCGACGCTCAATCGGCTGCCCACGCTGTCGCCACCGGAGTTCCTTTCGTGAACGTCGCTTGCCACACCGGCGTCGGCCTGGCCCGTAACGGTAAAGGTCACAGGCCGGATGCTCCTCCTGATCCTGCGGCTAAGAACGAGGCAAGGCTCGCCGAATTGGCGCGCTATCCTGCCGAGGCGCACCACGCGTGGAGAAATCTAAAGCCAGGGGAGAAAACCATCGTTGTTGACAAGATGGCGGCCCGATATGGCGTCGCTTTCGCGCATAAGTTCCGTGAGGTGGCTGAACACGGGAAGCCTCAGTTTGATCTGGACTATTGGCAGCCTAATTCCGGGCCGAGTCCCGAACAGCTCAAAGCCAAGGGATGGCGCTTTATGGAAATGGAAAACACTGGCACCGCCGCGTCTGAGGTAGAAGTTTGGGTAAATCCCTCGGGTGGCACCACTCGGCGGGACGTCTCCACCTACAAGTTCGGCCAAACGCAAGCAGGGCCAACGAAGGAGCCGCCAGAGGTCGAACCTCCTTGCCCAGAGAGCGCATTTAATGATGACCTGGAAAAAATCGAGAAGAAGCTTTGGCCGGCAATGGCAAACTTTGAAGGAATGGTGGAGCGCCTGGCTTCGAATCCGGCCGGTACCGATACCGCTCCAATCGACGCTGATATTTCGCAAGCCCGCAACCTTGCTCGAAATTTGATTACAGATTTGTCGAACCTCAAAGACAGTGCCGATCAAGCCGGTGACGAGGAATGTATGGTTGACCTGGCTTCCGAGCATTGGGGGTCTGCCATGGAAGAGTACACGCGGATCTTGCAGAGATATAACGGACTCAAGAACTCGCAGTCTGCCGGGTCCAATGTCAATCCGTAAGCGTGCCGGCTCGCTGCTTGGATAGCTAACCGTTTCTCCGAGAACGCTGAAGCACGAGATGAGTTCGCATCGCAATGGTGATGGCATTGCGCGCAGGGCCGGTTGAGCTGATGAGATCGTTAAAACGCTACAGCAAGACTAGGCGGAGTGCGGCACTGCAAGAGCTGGCAGTAGTCACGAGTCTCAGAACCTGAGCGTCTTTGCGCTGGACTTTCGCTGCCGTCCTAGGTACCCGATTTTGCTCATGAGACTGCCTTCGCAGACCCGGATGCCGCGTAACGAAAAAGGAACGCCAATTGCTCCCGATACCCTAGGCAGGTCCTTCGAAGGTACCAACTGAAGCTGAAGTGATTCCCGACGAGGTAAGCGGTTATGCTGGCACGCGTTTCCCTCAGCAAAGAGTCGTCGGCCAAGAAGGCAGTCAAACCTGCGCCGGTGTCTAAGTCCTCGGCTGAGTACTTTTCGCCAGAGGAGGCGAGCTTCGCTCCGCCAGGGTTTTCCTGGAGTCTTGGGAGGACTTCGATCTTCCCGTCCGGTGAAAATCGTGCACCTGAGTTTCCGGTCCGGCGCGCGCCGCTGCCGCTCCCGTGGCCCATGCAGGCGAAGTTGGAGGTCGGCGCGGTGGACGATCCCCTGGAGCATGAAGCCGATCGCGTCGCCGAGCAGGTGCTGGGCATGCCCGATCCTGCGCCGCGGGCAAGCACCTCAGTACGCAGCGGTGCCCCCACGCTGCAGCGCAAGTGCTCCTGCGGCGGATCTTGCGACAAGTGCCAGGCGGAACAATCCGAGGACGAACGTGGACGCGTGCAAAGGAAGCAGGTCGCCGGCGCTTCGGGGCACTCCACACCCGCGATCACCGCACCGCCCATCGTCAACCAGGTGCTGCGCTCTCCGGGTCAGCCCCTGGATACGGCAACGCGTGCCTTCTTTGAGCCTCGCTTTGGATACGATTTGAACCACGTCCGAGTGCATGATGATGCACTTGCTGCCGAGTCCGCCGCTGCCGTTGGGGCGCTGGCTTACACGGTTGGCCCCGATGTCGTCTTTGCGGGCGCTCAGTATTCGCCTGCCTCCACTTCCAGCCGGCGTTTGCTGGCGCATGAACTCGCTCACGTGATCCAGCAGCGGTCCGATTCGGTACCCACGCTTCGCCGCGCTCCCTGCCTGCATGGCTCCGACTGCAAATTCATTCCCGGCGATACCGGACGTTTTGTCGAGCGCGTCTTCGGACATCACTCGGAAGTCACTGTAATTGTCGGCCACGCGGAGGAGATCACACCCGATCCCGCCGCTCCGCCGGGAACCCCGGTCACGCCTCCCCCCTCCCGTCAAGGCTTGCCCGCCACCAACTTGAAGAAACTGGTGGAGGCCTCGGGTTTCAAAATTCCTCCCGAGGCGTCGGGACCCTTTATCGATGAGGGGCTCACGGCGGATGTGGGGGCGGTGGCGCCTGACTGCAAGGATTTTCCGGGAGGCATCCCCAAGGGAGCGCCCAAAGACGGCTGTTGTATTCAGGTGTACCCAGAAATGGAGAACCGGGCGAAGCGACTGATGAGCAGCACCACACCCCGAACCGCAGCCGAAAACGCACAGGCCCTGAGCCTCGTCGCCACTGTCTTGCACGAGGCCGAACACTGTCACTTCAATCGCAGCCCTGACACGGCAAAGAAAATTCCTAAAGAATCCGATTGCAACCTGGATACCGTGGTCTTCCATGGGCCAACGACCGGCGACTTCAACGTAAAGTTCTACCTGAGCGAGATTAGCGCGGAAATCATGGAATTCCCCCCCTACTTCCAGAACTTCCAAGCGTCACCGACGAAAGCGAACCATGATCTGCTTCACCAGAAAGAAATCGATATCGCGCTTAATAAAGACGAAGGTATTCGAGGCAACATCCACGGACTGAAGTGTGCTTGCTCCTGCGAAGCCGTCGATCACTTTGTCGAGGAGGCGGTGCACAACGTGATCGACTCGTGGCCCAAAGACCAGGCGGCGAAGTTCCTCGAAGTCATGGCAAGAATCATGCCTTCCTGGTGGCCCAAGAAACTGCAAAAGCTTTGAGTCAGGCGCGCAGCCTGCCATGAGCCCCGCGAGGTCCCGACTCAAGCTTCTTGCGTCACTAGGCCCTTTCGTAGCACCTCGGGTTCAAGAGTACTCGCTCCCGCACTGCCACTTCCTGCAGAGGTGTATGCCAACTCCGGCAGAGCAAAATCACACGACGCTAACCACCGAACACCCCACATCTCGAACCCGTCGCCCGTTTGTGCAGCGATACTCACTGGCTTGACGATGACGACACTGCCACTTCTTGCGGAATGGAATCCCGGAGCAGCCCACACCTCATCTTCCAGCTGCGTACGCGCTCGGCTGCAAGGTGCTGATTCTTCACGACAGTGTTCGCAGTCCATCCTGCTTTTCAAACAAGCTTGCAGCCGCCAGGCCCGTGGAACCCGAATTGCCTGCGTTTGTAGATGGGTAAATCGACGATGGATGCCGGCTTGGGCGCGCAGATCGGCGACCGTGTGAGCTTTCGGATCTCCGATGTCTTCCTGCCTGAGCCGTCCGAGGTGCTGGCGAACCTCACCCCTGACGTCGAAGCCAACGGAGTGGTCGTGGAGTTTTCCGACTCGGGAAATAACCCTCGGGCCTATGCGGTGGTTCGCATCACGGCGCAACAATCGGTGCTGCTGCCGGTAGGCGCTCTGCGCCTCTTGAATTGTGAGTAGGTGGACAGGTCTGCGCGCCGGCAAGAAGTTCGAGAACAAGCGCCTGCTTCGACTCGACACAGCACGGAATGGAGATAGAGTTCGATGAGCAACAACATCACTTGGCAATTTCAAGCTACGATTCCGGGAGGCCCGGCTTTCACCCTGAATCAGCCGAATATCCCATTTGAAGCTTACGACGTGGTCGCGCTCACCATACCGGCGAGCACCAGCAATGTTGCAGTAGCCATTCAGCCCTCCGCCGGAGCAGGAGATGTGGTGTTCCTGGTGGTCAGCTCCAGCCAATACGATGCCGGAGTCAGCTACACAGTGGACGCCGTCGGTACGTCGCATGTTCTGGACGGCCCACATCTGCTGGTGGGGAGCGGGGCCGTGAGCTTTCTCAACAGTGCCGCGTCTCCACAAAAACTCACATTCAACAACACACTCACCAAAGACATCAACGTGCAGGTGGTTACCGGCCGGAAGGCTTAAGAAACGAAAGCTTGAGGAGAACAAATCATGCCCCCTACCTTTACCTTTCCGGGCGTGTACATCGAGGAGCTACCCAGCGGCGTTCACACCATTACGGGTGTCGCTACGTCCATTGCTGCTTTCGTCGGCTGGGCCCCCAAGGGACCGACCGATGAAGCTACCCTGGTGCTGAGCTTTTCTGATTTTGCCAGGCAGTTCGGCGGCCTGAGCTCCGGCAACTACCTGGGCTACGCGGTCAACCAGTTCTTCGGCAATGGCGGCCAGCAGGCCTACATCGTGCGCCTGGTCTGGACGGATGCGCAGACGGCAACTGCGACGGTCGGCGGAACTCTGGTCCTGTTTGCCAGCAATCCCGGCGGTTGGGGCAATGACATCCAGGTTAGCGTAACCCGCCAGATTGCCGATCCCACGCGTTTCCAGGTCCAGGTTTCAAGCATGGCGAGCGGGCAGGTGCTGGAAAGCTTCCCGAACTTATCGGCCACCAGTTCAGATCCGCAATACGTGGTGACGGTGATTGACGCCGAGTCGAACTACATCACGTTCGTCGATCCAGCTACCCAGATCGCCGGAACACCCGCCAGCACTCCCCTGACTACTCCACCGGTGCCGCTGCTGGGTGGACTGGACGGAACCGTACTCAAGCCGAATGACGGCAATTTCGAGACTGCGCTCACTTCCGATCCCACCGCCGGAGTTTTCCTGCTCGACCGGGTCGATATCTTCAATCTGCTCTGTGTTCCCGGCGAAACCGACGGCCCCACCATCGGCACGCTGCAGAAGTATTGCAACGATAAGCGCGCCTTCTACATCGTCGATGCGCCGCAGACAGCCAAGGTTTCCAGTCTCAACACCTCGGGTCCGGTAGGCAGCACTCCCGGCAGCATAACCGGGCAGTTCTCCATCAATTCCGCGTACTACTTCCCCTGGGTTCAGGCGCCCGATCCGCTGGCCGGAAACCGTCCGACGCTATTTCCGCCATGCGGCTTTGTAGCTGGGATTTATGCCAGCACCGACTCGACGCGCGGCGTCTGGAAAGCGCCCGCCGGAATAGACGCCAGCCTGACGGGCGTCTCGGGCCTGCAATATGTTCTTACCGACGGGGAGAACGGAGAACTCAACCCGCAGGCGATCAACTGCCTTCGCCAATTCAAGGTATATGGCGACGTAGTTTGGGGCGCTCGCACCTTGCAGGGCAACGACCAGGCCGGCTCGCAGTGGAAGTATGTCCCCATACGGCGGCTGGCGTTGTTCCTCGAGTCCAGTTTGTACGACGGCACGCAGTGGGTGGTATTCGAGCCGAACGATGAACGCCTGTGGAGCCAGATCCGGCTCAATGTCGGCGCTTTTATGCAGGGCCTCTTTCTGCAGGGAGCTTTCCAGGGCACCACGCCGCAGCAGGCCTATTTCGTGAAGTGCGACGGAGAAAACAATCCGCAATCCAGCATCGATTTGGGAATCGTGAATATCCTCGTCGGCTTCGCGCCGCTCTATCCGGCGGAATTTGTTGTGATCCAGATCCAGCAGATGGCCGGTCAGCTGCAAGCTTAAGGAGAGAGTTATATGGCCCAACCATTTCCCGTGAATCCCAAGCGCCTTGACCCCTACAAGAATTTCAAGTTCCGCCTGAAGTGGGACGGTCAATATGTCTATGGCGGCAGCAAGCTCACCGGACTGAAGCGCACCACCGAAGTTGTGGAGCACAGGTCCGGAGGCGACCCCTCGACCGCCTACAAATCACCCGGGCGCAACAAATTCGAGCCAATCACGCTCGAGCGAGGCCTCACCCAGGACATGGCATTCCATGACTGGGCTGGCAAGGTCTGGAACTTCGGATCGGCCTTGGGATCGGAGGTCTCCCTCGCCGACTTCCGCAAGGATATCTACCTGGAGTTCTATAACGAGGCCGGACAGTTAGTCATCGCCTACAAGATCTATCGCTGCTGGGTTTCGGAATATCAGGCGATGCCCGATCTCGATGCCAATGCCAATGCCATTGCCATTGAACACCTCAAGCTGGAAAACGAGGGCTTCGAACGCGACACCAGCGTAACCGAACCGGCAGAGCCCACGCTGAGCACCGTGGCCACTTAATATGCGGACCTTCTCCAGTTCCGACATTCTCGAGATGTGGGAAAGGGGACGTCGCTTGCATCCGCTGGACCGGGGCCTTCTGGCTCTGAGCATGGCGCTTCCTTCCCCATCCGGCGACCTGGCCGACTGGCCGCTGGGCCGGCGCAACCGCGCCCTTTTCGATTTGCATTGCATGTCCTTCGGCTCCCGTCTTCAGGGCTGGACTTCCTGCCCCGGCTGCGGAGAGAAGGTCGAATTCGATGTTCACGCCAACCTGCTGATGACGGCTCAAGGGGAAGAGCAGAAACCGGAAGAAACGTTCACGGTCGGAGGCGAGCGCTTCCGTCTTCCCACCAGCCGCGACCTGGCGGCGGTCATGGCCGCAAGCGACTCGGAGACAGCCGCGATTCGCCTGCTCCAGCGCTGCAGAGTAAGTGGGCCGGAGTCTCTCGCCTGGTCCGAAGCGATGCTGCAAGAAGTCGAAGAGAAGATGGCCTCCGCCGA
The DNA here is from genome assembly GCA_963798275.1 of uncultured Acidobacteriaceae bacterium. Taxonomy (GTDB): domain Bacteria; phylum Acidobacteriota; class Terriglobia; order Terriglobales; family Acidobacteriaceae; genus CAWCTB01. Next base: position 36,621 of record CAWCTB010000009.1, on the reverse strand, counting down.
TCCCATGGCAGAGATTCGGCTTGCCCTGCGCTGTCCCACATGCAGCCGCGAATGGGATGAGACGCTCGACATCGCCACGTTTGTATGGGCCGAAATCGAGGCTCGCGCCCGGCGGCTTCTTTGGGAAGTCCATAGTCTTGCCTCGGCCTACGGCTGGACGGAAACCGAGACGCTCGCTCTACCTGCGGCCCGCCGGGCCATGTACCTCGAGATGGTGCAGGCATGAAGGGTTATCTCCAGCGGCTGGTACGAACCGCGGCGAATCCGGCTGAGTCCGTCCGTCCCTGGACGGCATCCGTGTTTGCGGCTGGCTACCAGGACGATTCCCCCTTCGTTCAATCCGGAGAATCGGCGTCATCCGCCGCTGCTATGCAGGCACGTGGGGCCTTCTCACCAGCTTCGGCGCAATCTCGCCAGTCCTCGCCCCCGACTCCAACTTCGCTGTCTAGCCCTGCTTCACTGATTTCAGAGTTACCGGCGACACAAATCGCGTTCGGCTCCGCCCAGGCCGGGCAGAGCGCATATCGTGGGCCGTCGTTCAGTGAAGGGACGTTCCCTGAACCTCTCATCGCTAATGGCGAACGATCTGCCGGGGACAATGCGGAAGCGACGGAACCAGAATTCGCGCGAGCCATGGAATCGGAAAGAGCCTTCGCTCGTCGCGGGTACGATCATCTCCTCGCCGCAGAACCTGTCGCCACCTCCGGCATTCCCGCCGTTGAACTCGCCGTCGGCCCGTTGCGTCCCTCCGCGGACAAAAACGACGCACGTGCAGTTCGTAACTCCGCTGCGGCTAGATCGGCAGACCGACGAAATTCAAATTCACATCGGTCGAATCGAGGTGACGGCTGTACATCCACCCGCTCCCCGAGCACCCAAAGCCGCGCGATAAGGAAATCAGTCTCGACGCCTATCTGAAGCGCCGTGATGGGAGGGCCGGATGAGCAGCCCCCTTGCCATCGCGGGCGTCAGTGCGGTTCTGCAGTTTTACCTCACCAATTTGTACACCGGGCTGAGCGCACTGTTCGGAGGGACGGTCACGGTCTCCGCCAAGGCCCCAGACATCGTACAGGAGGCGTTTAGCAGTGGCGCAGCGGAGAACCAGGTCAATCTGTTTTTGCACCAGGTAACCCACAACCAGGGCTGGCGCAACGAATCTCTGCCTTCGGTCGACGCGGGCGGCAGGACCCGAATTGCCAATCCGCCTCTGGCCCTCGACCTCCACTATCTGTTGACGGCTTACGGCTCGCAGGACTGGCAAGCCGAGGCGCTGTTGGGCTTTGCTCTGCTTATGCTGCATGAGAATCCTGTCCTCACGCGCAACGACATTAGCACTGCGATTGCCAAGTTGCCGGTCAACGACCCCTCGAACCCGTTGTCCACGCCCTTAGGATCAGCCGGCCTGGCGGACCAGATCGAGTTGCTCAAGATCACGCCGGCTACCCTCGGCCGTGAGGAGATGGCCTGGCTCTGGACAGCGCTGAAAGCCGACTATCGTCCGACCTTCCCGTTTCAAGTTTCGGTGGTTTTGATCGAACCCCAAAACCCGGCGGTCTCGGCCTTGCCGGTGCTGCAACGTGACATCACGGTGCAGCCCAATCTGCTGTCACCCTTCCCTACTCTAACCGCCGTGCTTCCGCCGAACGGACAACCGGCTGCTTGTCTCGGGGATACGGTCACTGTACAAGGCAGCAATCTCGCCGGCGCGAGCGGGGTATTGCTCATCAACTCTCTCCGTCAAATCCAGCAAAGCATAACGACATTGCTGAATGCAGGTAACACTTCATTCCAATTCATCCCGCCGAACCTGAACGTGCCCGGTGAGCTGGCTGCCGGAATCTACAACCTGTCCGTGCAAGTACCTTCCGGATCCGATACCCTGAATACCAACAGCCTTCCCTTTACCATCGCGCCCAACATCAGTACCTGGGCCCCGGGAGTGATACCTTCCGGAAACGTCACCTTGACCGTTCCCTGCACGCCATTTTTGCAACCCGGCCAGCAGGTATTCCTTATCATCGGCGACCAGCAAGCGGCGGCTGATCCCTTCACCACCGCGACGAATTCGCCTTCGTTCACCTACCCGGCTCTTCAGCCTACAGGCGGCCTCGTCCCCGCCCGGCTTCGCGTCGATGGCATTGACAGCCCCATCATCGACATGACCAAAACGCCGCCCGTGTTCTCGGGTCCCATGGTGCAGGTGACCTGATGACGAATGCACCATCCAATTTGTCCTCCTCCTGGGCCGAACAGAATCAGGCCTACCTGATCGCCGAGTTCGCTCGCCTGCGGCATCGCTTGTCGCCAGGCGGGCAAAGCGACGCAGACAAGACGGCTGAGCTGGAAAGGAATGCGGCCGACCTGCAATCCCGCATGCAGCCGCCATCGGCGATTGACCTGCTTGCGAGCCTGTTTGCTCTGAGTGCATTTGAACGGCAACTCTTACTCCTCTGCGCTGGAGTCGAGATGGATTCCAGGCTGGCGGAACGGTGTGCGGAGGCGCAAGGTCATCCCCAGAAAACCTACGTCACCTTCGGGTTGGCGATGGCTTGTCTCGCCGATTCGAATTGGGGCGCCCTGACCCCGTCGCGTCCGTTGCGTCGCTTTCGCATGCTGGAGGTGCAACCGGGAAACAATCTCACCTCCGCCCCGCTGCGCATTGATGAGCGCATTTTGCACTATCTTGCCGGGATCAACGTCGTGGATCCACGCCTGGATTCGCTGTTGCGCATCGCTCCCTCCCCCGAATGGATCGCCGAGGAACATCGGTCCATGGCTATGCGCGCCGCCCACCTCATCGAAACCTACGCTCAATACTCTCCGCTGGTTCACCTCTGCGGCGACGACCCGCTCGGCCAGGAAGATATCGCCGCCTGGGCCGCCCACCAGACCAGCCGGCAACTCTTCGTTGCGAAATCCGAGGAGCTCCCGCCCATGGGACCGGACCTGGATCAATTTGCCTTCCTCTGGGAACGGGAGTCTTTGCTGGCGCTCGGGTGCACTGCTGATTCAGGCTGCGGCCTCAGGCCTCTCTGCGCTCCGCCAGCCACCTGGTCGAGAGGCTGCCGGGGCTGATCTTTATTGCCAGCCGCGAGCCCGTGCATCTTAACCGGACTCTGGTTCGGCTTGACGTCAACAAGCCGGGACCGGTCGAGCAAAAGCAGCTTTGGAGAAACGCGCTGGGCGAAACGGCAGAGAATCTCAACGGTACTCTGGACGATTTGGCGGAACAGTTCCGGCTCAGCGCGCGGATGATTTCGTCGACCGGCTACCTTCTGCGATCCGAACCAGGACAGCTCCAACCGGATGACCTGTGGAACGCCTGCCGCTCGCTGGCCCGCCCGAAGCTGGAGGACTTGGCGCAACGCATCGTGCCCTGCGCTACCTGGGACGACCTGGTGCTTCCCGAACTGCAAAAGCAAACTCTGCGCCAACTGGCGGCTCAGGTCCGGCATCGCATGCAGGTTTACGAAACCTGGGGCTTCGCAGCCAAAGGGCGCCGCGGACTGGGTGTGAGCGCACTGTTTACCGGCATGAGCGGGACCGGCAAGACCATGGCTGCTGAAGTACTGGCCCGCGAACTGAGACTTGATCTCTATCGCATCGACCTGTCGGCAGTCGTCAGCAAGTACATCGGCGAAACCGAAAAGAATCTGAAGCAGGTGTTCGACGCTGCGGAAGAAGGCGGAGTGCTTTTGCTCTTCGACGAGGCCGATGCGCTCTTCGGCAAGCGCAGCGAGGTGCGCGACAGCCACGACCGCTACGCCAACATCGAAGTCGGCTACCTGCTGCAGCGCATGGAGGCCTACCAGGGACTCGCCATCCTGACCACCAATCTCAAGTCGTCTCTGGATACCGCCTTCCAACGCAGGCTGCGCTTTACCGTGAATTTTCCCTTTCCCGATGCCGCCCAGCGCGAGGCCATCTGGAGGAAGGTGTTTCCCGAAGCGACTCCGACCCACGGCCTGGATCACAAAAAGCTTTCGCAGCTCAACGTGGCGGGCGGCAACATCCGCAACATCGCGCTGAATGCCGCCTTTCTGGCTGCGCAGTCCGGCACGCCGGTCGAGATGGCCAACCTCGTGCAAGCCGCCAAGCTGGAGGCGCAGAAGATCGAGCGCCCGCTTTCCGATGCGGAGATTCGAGGGTGGGTATGAGCCACATCCGGCTAGACATCGACCGGCTCGTGTTGAACGGCTTTCAGCCGCTGGAGGCGAAGGCCCTGACCGCGGCGCTGCAATCGCAGTTGTCCCAGGTCCTTTCGGATCGACGCTTGCGCCACGAGTGGGCGCACTCGCATCGCACCCCGGTTTTGAAGCTGGGCCAGATGCCGCTGGAAACCGGAACTGCCGGCGCGGGCAAGTTTGGCAAGCAAATGGCGAAGGCCGTCGGAAGAGGGCTGAAGCCATGAGCTACGCCACCCTTGTCAGAAAAGCGCCGGTTGTCTCGGCCTCGCGGACCAAAGCCGCAACGCAAGGCGAGGGGGCAACCACGCGACGCCGCGCACCCGCGGCCGTACGCGAGGTGCTGCCGGCTCCCGGCGCGCCACTGGAAAGCAGCGCGCGAGAATTCATGGAGCAGCGCTTCGGGTTCGACTTTAGCCGGGTTCGCGTGCATGCGGATTCCGCCGCAGCCTCTTCGGCGAAGTCGGCAAATGCGCTGGCTTACACAGTCGGCAACAACGTTGTGTTCGGGTCTGGACGGTATAACCCCGGATCGCCATCTGGTCGACGATTGCTGGCACACGAACTCTCGCATGTTGTCCAGCAGCACAATTCCTCGGGAGCGACAGCCCAGGCCGCGGATTACGAGTCTGAAGCAAGCACGGGCAGCGATCGCATCGAAAAAGGAGAACGGGTCTCGGTGAGATTAGCCGCTCCCACGGTCATGCAAAGGCAAGCAATTCCGGGAACCGCGCCTCAGGCCGACCTGGCCGAATCGGCATCGCCTCTGATGGCGGCAATGATTGGCTCCGTTACCCTTGATGGCTTCGATACCGGCAAGGCCGATATCTCCGGCGGCAACCAGGCCAAGCTGGCCCACACGGTCGACACCATAATGACGCTTCTCAAGCAGTATCCCGCCTCCACCATTGGTGTGATCGGCTACACCGACGCTGTGGGACAGGAAAGCGACAACCAGGCGCTCGGCCAGGCCCGCGCCGATTCCGTGGGGGCTGCCCTGCAGCAGTTGGGGATACCAGGAGTGGCGGTACACACCGAGAGTCGCGGCGCCGGCGACCTGCTGGTGCGGACCAAGAAGGCTGAACCCCGCAATCGGCGGGTCGAGGTGCGTTTCGAGACATCCCGGCTGTTGCGTGGCGCCATGTCCCAGGGCCTGACTTTGACGCCACCGCCGACCCAGCCGCCGCCGGCGCCGGATGCTGGTAAAGGAGGCATTCCGGGTGTGGGTGATCTCTGCATAAAGAACCCCACCATCTGTTATGGCAAGGGCCATGGATTTCCGGGTGGGCCTCCAACGGTACCGGAAGGTGCGCTGCAGCCGATTCCAGACGACACGCCTTTCGAACTCATGGACGTTCCGGGCGTCAACGAGGCTTATACCAGCCATGGCAACAGCCCTCAGGAGGGAGGCGACCTTCGCGACACCTGGGCCAGGTTGTTTTGGAAATACCGTACCGGTTGGGGCTTGTCGAAAGAACGTGCAGCCAAAGCTGCCAACAAGGAGTTGTCTTCTACGGCAGAGAAGGCTCAGAGCCGCGACAATCCTAACGCTGCGGATCGTCTGGATCAGGACATTCAGCGGGCCAATCCCGGCGCCACGCAAGTGGGTCCCGCCAACATCACCTTGGGGAGGTTTTGATGCTGTGTCGGATTCACTTGAGTTGAGGTCAGACAGGAACACTTCATTTTTGAAAGGTATAGAGCATGGGCACTGCTTCCCCACTTTCGCCGCGTCTGGTTAAAGGTGGCATCGTCACCATGGACCCCGACACGTCCGCAGTAAAGAGCGTCATCGCCCTGCAGTACAACCCTGACTCGCTGAGCCGCACCTTGCAGATCCAGGCGGTGCAAGGTGGGCAGGATGGCACTCGCGTGGATGCGCTGCGGTTGCGCGGGCCGGCAGTGGAGACGATCAAGCTTGACGCCGAACTGGACGCCACCGACCAGTTGCAGTTTCCCAACCAATTTCCGTTAGCTGTGCAGTTCGGTCTGCAGCCTCAACTGGCGCAACTGGAGATGCTGGTCAATCCCACGGTCGAAACCTTGCTCGCGGATGACAGCATGGCGAACGCCGGTACGCTGGAAATTATTCCGCTGGAACAGCCGCTCACGCTATTCGTCTGGAGCAAGAGCCGCGTCGTTCCCGTCCGGCTGACCGACTTCTCCATCACCGAGGAAGCGTTCGATCCCAACTTAAATCCGATTCGCGCCAAGGTGAGCTTAGGTATGAGAGTGCTCAATATCGACGACCTCGGATTCTCTCATCCCGGAGGCCGCATCTTCATGACCTATCTCACCAATAAGGAGCAGTTGGCTTCGCAGGCAAGTTCCGTTGCGATTTCCGTTCTAGGTTTAGGAGGCTTGCCATGAAGTCTCCGCTGCAGGCGCTGATTCAGATGGGAGTGGTGCCGACGGTCACCTTCCCGACCGACAGCCGATACTATGGGTCGAGCACGCTCACCTACATAACCCCTACCGGCGAAACCATCACTTATCTTGCGCGCCGCATCGTGCCCCAGCCTGGCGCTCCGAACTTTGCCACCGTGGCACAGCACACCGTGCGGCAGGGCGATCGCCTCGACCTCATCGCCGCCAAGTATCTCGCCGACCCGCTGATCTTCTGGCTGATTTGCGACGCCAACGGCGCCATCGAACCTCACGACCTGGTGGACACTCCGGGGCGAGTCCTGAACATCACCACGCCGCAGGGCGTTCCGGGAGCGCCGAATGCTCGATAACGTCCAGCTGCGCCTCTTCATCGGCCCCTTCATTCCACTCCCTCCGCCCCGGGAGGTGTTGGATGCATTGGCCGACGTTGAGGTGAAGATTGTCGATGTCGGCCAGAGCGGTTTCAAGCTTACCTTCAGCATCGACAAGCAATCGCCCTTGCAGATTTTGTTTCTGCTGACCGGAGGCATGCCGCTGTTATTCATGCGCGTGGTGATCGCGGTGGTGGTGAATGGCTCAACCAGCGTGCTCATCGACGGCGTCATCACCGAGAACAACATCGCGCCCGGCGACAAGGGCTCGAACTCCACCCTGACTTTGATGGGCAAAGACCTCACCGCTCTGATGGACCAGTCCAAGCCCAGCGGATTTCCCTTTCCCGCCATGCCGGCGGAGGCACGCATCGCCCTGCTGCTGCTCAAGTATGCAATCTACGGCGTGGTGCCCTTGGTCATTCCCAGCGTGCTGCTTTTCGTTCCCCTGCCGATCGATCAGATTCCCAGTCAGCAGGGCACCGATCTGGAGTACATCCGCTACCTGGCAGAGCAGGCCGGCTACGTCTTCTACCTCGATCCCGGACCGGTACCCGGCATCAGCAAGGCGTACTGGGGCCCGCAAGTTAAGGTTGGCCCGGTGCAGCCGGCTTTGAGCACCGACATGGATGCTTATACCAACGTGGAGAGCTTGCGCTTTTCGTTCGACCAGGAGAAGAACAAGCTTCCCCTCGTCTACATCTATAACTCGCAAACCGGAATCAGCATTCCGATTCCATTACCGCCGATCACGCCGCTCAATCCTCCGCTCGGCGTCATTCCGCCGCTGCCCACCAATCTATTGCCGCCTGACCTGACACCTTTCCGGGATGATCTGGCTAAGAAGCCCATTCCCCAGGCAATCATGATGGGCCTGGCCAGGGCGGCGCAAAATGCCGAGGCGGTTTCCTGCGATGGCTCCCTCGATGTGACCCGCTACCGGGGAGTTTTGCAGAGCCCGCCAACTGGTGGGAGTGCGCGGCGCCGGCCCTGCGTTCGACGGCCTCTACTACGTCAAGAGCGTCACCCACAAAATTAAGCGCGGTGAATACAAGCAGGATTTCACCCTGACCCGCAACGGTCTGGTTTCGACCGTGCCAACGGTGAACCTATGAGCACGGGAGCTTCTTCAGCCGGCGGAAATCCCGGGCGCTTCTACGGCAAGTATCGCGGGCTGGTCATAGCCAACATCGATCCCGAACAGATCGGTCGCGTACTGGTGCAGGTGCCCGACGTGCTCGGCGAGATTCCTTCCAGTTGGGCGATGCCTTGCGTTCCGGCGGCGGGCATTCAGGCCGGGTGCTTCATCGTGCCGCCCATCGGTTCGCAGGTGTGGGTCGAATTCGAGCAGGGCGATCCCGACTACCCCATCTGGACAGGAGGTTTCTGGGGCCTGGTGGCGGAGGTCCCCGTTTTCGCTATTGCACCGCCGCCGATTCCACCCGGACAGAACATTGTTCTGCAGACGACGGGGCAGAACATGATCATGGTGAGCGATGCGCCACCGACGCCGGTCACCGGCGGCATTGTGCTGAAGAGCACCACCGGGGCAATGATCGTGGTCAACGACAGCGGGATTTATATCAGCAACGGCAAGGGCGCCATGATCACCATGGTCGGCCCTACGGTTGACGTGAACATCGGCGCATTGACCGTGATATGAAAGCATCCCACGCTGTGGGATGACGTCGCATTACGCGCTGTTGGCGAGCAAGAGCAACCGGCAGCGACTGGTTGAGAAGGAGGTAATTCAGCAGTGCCCGCACCGATATTGCACATGGGCGCGACGGTGTTGTGCTCGCACGGCGGCCAGGCCATGCCGACCGTGCCTAGTCCGGTGGTGATGGTCTCCGGAATGCCGGTCGCCACCATCGCCGCGCCCTACGTCGTAGCCGGTTGCGCCTTCGTTCCGCCCGCCGGCAACGGCCCCTGCGTCACCGCGCAATGGGTAGTCGGCGCGCTGCGAGTGCTGTCGCAGGGACAGCCGCTCGCCATCATGACGGGCACCGCAATTTGCGTTCCCACCGGAACGCCTTTGCTGCCGATTGTTGCCCAGACCAGGGCCCTTGCGACATAGGAAGAAACTGTGAGCACCAACGTCAATTTTCCATACCAGTTCGACGGACGTGGACGGACGAAAGATCCCCTGCAGGACTATGTCCGCCAGTTGGTGGAGCAGGTGCTGTTCACCTCGCCCGGCGAACGCGTGAATCTGCCCGATTTCGGCAGCGGTCTGCTGCAACTGCCGTTCGCTCCCAACAGCCTGGAGATGGCTGCCGCCACCCAGTTCACGGTTCAGGCAGCCCTGCAAAAGTGGCTTAGCAATTACATCAAGGTGCAGTCGGTCGTCGCCTCCGCGGATGAGGCGGTGCTCACTGTCACGGTTACGTACTCTCTGCTCAATACCGACGTCACCCAGGTGCAAACCTTCGTGTATGGAGGGAACCCGTGATCTACCAATGCTGCGACGAAAAGCGCAAGGCCGCGGTGCTCGGGAACCCTACCCTGAACGGCATCGACTACCTCGAGGTGCTGGGTTTCGACGCGGTGCCTCTCGGTTTGCAACCACAAACCATCCTTCTCCTGCATTGTTTGAAGGCGTCTCCCACTACGGTGACGCCGAACAACATCATCATCGCCGGCGGCGAAAGCATCACCGGCATCACCGCCGCATGGGTCACGCCTGCGAGCACGCCGCCGCCCACCATGACGGCCGCCCAGCAGAACTATTTCACGTCGCTGCCGGACGCTGCCAACGTGCTGCTGATAGGGACAAGTGCCGCCGGCGATTTTTCGCCGTACACTCTGCGGCTGGTCAATTCGTCATCGCAGGCGCAGGAGGATCCCTTCGAGGTCACCGAGGCGCTCTCCGGATTCGATCCTCAATTGACCGAAGTTGAATTCTCCTTCAAGGTCGAATGTCCTCCCTTCTTCGACTGCGCGCCGCCTGCTCCTGACTGTCCACCGGATTTGCCGCCGCCGCCTCCCATCAACTACCTGGCCAAGGATTACGGCTCCTTCCGCACCGTGATCCTCGATCGACTGAGTCAACTTCTGCCTGCATGGGGAGCTTCCAGCGAAGCGGACCTGGGCATCGCCCTGGCCGAGTTGATCGCCTACGTGGGCGATTCGCTCAGCTATAAGCAGGATGCCGTGGCAACCGAAGCCTACCTGCAGACCGCGCGCAGTCGCGTCTCGCTGCGCCGCCATGCCCTGCTGGTTGACTACCACGTTCACGACGGCTGCAACGCCCGCGCCTGGATTCATCTTGACGTCCACGCTCAGATGTTCCTGGATCACACCAAGATCCGTTTCTTTACCTCCGCGCCAGGCATGCCTTCCGACTTAAGTGTGGGCTCGGGCAACGAACGGGCCGCGTTGTCTGCAGGCGTGATCGTTTTTGAGCCCATGCAGGATGCGCAGCTGTTTCCCGAGCACAACCAGATGGCGTTCTACACCTGGGGAGACAGGCGATTGCTGTCTGCCCAAGGGCGCTACCGAAGCCACTTTGCTCGGCACCTTCACCAACCTGCAGGTCGGGGATGTTCTCATCTTCCAGGAAATGATGGGACCTCAGACCGGAAATCCGGCGGATGCCGACATTCGCCATCGTTGCGCCGTACGCCTCACCCAGGTCACAACCCAGGACGCGCACGGGCCAGACGCTGGTCGATCCGCTGTTTGAAGAGGGCACCGGAGCCCCCATCACCTCGGCCGCGCAGAAGCCCACACCCGTCACCGAGATTCAGTGGTCAGCCGACGATGCCCTTCCCTTTCCCGTTTGCATCTCCAGCAAGTTCCTGGACTCGAAGGGGAAAGAACAGACGTTGACCGGCGTGAGCGTGGTCTTCGGCAACGTCGTTCTGGCGGATCACGGCCTGTCCCTGTCAGGCATCGACCTTGGGACCGTTCCGCGCCCACGAATCTTCTATCCAATCAATGCAGCCGCGGATCGCTGCCACCCCACACCCGCGGTTCCCGTGCCGGTACGCTACCGGCCGCTCATTCCCGACAGCCCGATCACCCAGGCGGTTTCGCTGCAACTGGCAGGCAGCCCGGTGACGGCGGCCATCGTTCATCTGCTTACAAACAGCTTCGTTACCTTGACGGACGCCAACGGCTTAATCTGTCTCACCGTTCAAGCCGCCGACCCAGGCGGGTGGCCGAATTTCTTCGGCATAACGGCCACGCAAAACGCGGTGCATCCGGCGAATTTTGATCTGTCGCTTGTGTACAACCCGCCCGGAGGCGCCAGCGGCCTGACGGCGCCGCCGGTTCTCGAGACTCTGACCGATTTGTCGCTGAACTCCGCCGATCCGAACTTTGTGGTCGCCGCGGTTAACGCGCATTCGAAGTTCGTGACCGTGCCCTCACCTCCGCCCGGCGCTGTACCTGCCGGATTTCCCGCAACTCCCACCATGCTTTCCAGCGCCGGCACAACCGATCTGAAGGATTCTGGCGGTACCACCTACCTCACCGTTCAGCCAACCAATCCTCTGGCGTGGCCACCCTCTTTCGGCGTGCTGGCGCAAGCAGAACTGGCCAATCCTTCCTTGTTCAACCTGCTGGTGGTCTACGCACCTTTGTCCGGCGGAGTCGGAGTTCCGGTCCCCGTCGTGGTCGAGCAGTTCAACAACGTGTCGCTCCAAAACATTGCCGCGCAGACTTCCAATTCCAAACTGGTGAAGGTGAGGAGTTTCGAACAAGAGCCCAACCTCAGCCTCTCGGCGTATGACTTGCTGCACTATCGACGCCAATCAGGCGACGCCTGCCATAACTCTCAGCAGCGTACTCCATGGAACCACGTCTTGGACGCCCCAACCGGACTTGCTGGCTGACTCCGCCACTGACCCCCACTTCGTCGTCGAGATCGAATTCGATGGCACGGCCCGCCTGCGCTTTGGAGACGACGTCAACGGTCTCCGGCCGGAGTCCGATAGTGTTTTCACCGCCGCCTATCGCGTGGGCAACGGAACCGCAGGCAATGTCGGAGCCGACACTCTGATCCACTCCGCCGGTGATCCCCGTATTGACTCATGTACCAACCCAATGCCGGCCTCCGGAGGAACCGACCCCGAAACCGTGGACCAGATTCGCCGCCGCGCCCCGCAGGCGTTCCTGACTCAGGAGCGCGCCGTCACCATGGCGGACTATGAACGCGTGACGGAAATGAACCGCCAGGTGGAAAACGCCGTGGCTACGCTGCGCTGGACCGGCAGTTGGTACACCGTGTTCATCACAGCCGAGCCCAAGGGCGGCCGGAAATCTCACTCCTGCTCTTCGCAAGGAGCTTAAGAAGAACATCAACCGCTACCGTCTCGCCGGGCAGGATATCGAACTTGAATCGCCGCAGTATGTCTCGCTACGGATCGAGCTCACGGTCTGCGTCGATCCGGATTACTTCCAGGCCGACGTCGAGCGGTCGCTCTTGCTGGTGCTGGGAAGTCAGTGTCTGCCCAACGGACAAAAGGGGCTCTTCTTTCCCGACAACTTCACCTTTGGACAAACCGTGTACCTGAGCCCCATCTATGCTGCTGCTCGCAAGGTCGCAGGTGTGACCAGTGTCGTCGCCACCATCTTCGAGCCGCAGGGCGTCCCCACCACGATCTACCTGAGCCAGGGCGAGATCCCTCTCGGTCCCTTCCAGATTGCGCGCCTGGACAACGATCCCAGCCTTCCGGACCACGGTCAGTTGACGCTGGTCATGCAGGGGGGAAAGTGAGGAGCCGATGAGCTGCAAGGGAACATCCGATTGCCTCTGCGGCTGCTGCTCCGGCATCAGCGTGCAGACCCCGCAGGGGGAAAACAACCTGCCGGGTTTGCCGGCCATCGCCTACCGCACCGGAACCTGGGCAACCTTCAAACAGTCCATGCTGGCGCGGCTCTCCAGTGCCGATTATCCAGCGCTCGCTTCGCTCAAAACCCGAGACGACGACGACTTCAGCATCGCGCTTCTGGATGCCAGCTCGGTGATGCTCGACATCCTGACCTTCTACCAGGAGCGGCTGGCCAATGAGAGCTACCTGCGGACGGCCACTCAACTCCAGTCCCTCACCGAACTGGCACGGCTGATCGGCTATCAGCCCGCCCCGGGAGTCTCCGCCTCCGTCTACCTGTCGTTCAGTCTGCAAGCGGCAACCGGTTTGCCCTCCGACCCATCCACGCCCGCCATCACCATCCCCCAGGGAACGCAAGTGCAAAGCGTGCCGGCACAGGGGCAAACGCCGCAGACCTTTGAGACCTCCACCGACATACTGGCCAAGGCCGACTGGAACGCGCTGGCGGTGCAGACAGGCGTACCCTGGGCGCCGCACAGCGGCGATACCAGTGTCTATCTCCAGGGCACAGCGACCCAGTTGCAGCCCGGTGACGCGATCCTGGTGGTCGGTGATGAACGTCTGCATAACAGCGCCCGGCAACAGTGGGACCTCAGGCTCGTTACCGCAGTACAAACCGATTCGACTAAGAATCGCACCTACGTGACCTGGAGCGAAGGTCTGGGCGACAAGGCCGCCGGCATTGCACCGGCCAGCAGCAATCCCAAGTTTTACGCGCTTCGTCAAAAGGCTGCTCTGTTCGGATACAACGCCATCAATCCGCTCATGCTTACCTTCAGAATCCGCCTGCAGCTCGGCGGGCTGCTCAGCGGCAACGAGTGGAAGTTCGGAATCAGCAGCGCGGATGGCAGCAATCTCGCGGCCGAGAACCTCGTCGATCTTGACGCCGTCTACTCCAAGCTCGCGGTTGGAGGCTGGCTGGCGCTGATCGTTCCCGACAAAAATACGTCGCGTTCGCCGTCAGGATTGGTAAGCCTCTGCTTGATCAAATCAGTCACGTCCATCAGCCGCTCGGATTACGGTGCGAGCGCGAAGATCACCCGCGTCGCCACCGATGCTCAGCCCAATCTGTCCAGGTATTACAGCGCGACCCGCTCCACTTCGGTGTTGGCGCAGAGCGAGGAGCTTGCCGTCCCCGAGCAGCCGTTGAGCTTTCCCCTATACGGCGCATTCCTCGACCTCAAAGAAGTGCGTCCCGACCTGGTAGGCGTTCAGGCTGTCGCCGTTTACGGGAAGAGTCAGAAGCTGAGTGTCAACACCGAAGCCGCTCCCTTGCTGTTCCAGCCTGACGACGGCTCGGCTGACCTCACGCTTAAGCCCAACGACGTGGTCAGCATACTCGATCCTGCCAACCTTCCTCTGAACAGCGATGGCTCCATCCCCGATTGGAATTCGCTCGCTGGCAGCCGCAATCTGCGCGTGCTCGATGCCGGCGGCAGGACCGGAACTGTCGTCGCTGCGCTTGCCGATTTCACCCTGGTGCCGGCCTCCAGCAACGACCCGGTGATTCAGGAGTTCGCGCTTGTCTCGTCCGTCACGGTGGTCACTGAGACTTATCCGCACACGCGGATTCATCTGAAGTCAGAGCTGCTCAACTGTTACGACCGCACCGCGACCACGGTTAACGCCAACGTCGGCCTGGCAACCCAGGGCATGTCGGTGAGCGAAATCCTGGGTAGCGGATCGGCAGCCACACCCAACCAGAAGTTCTCTCTGAAGCAGGTGCCGCTGACCTTCATCCAGTCCCCAACTCCTACCGGCCGTCTCACGACGCTGCAGGTGACGGCGAACTCTGTCGCCTGGACCGAGGTGCCCAGCCTCTATCAACAGACGCCGTCGGCCCGCGTCTTTGCCACGCTCAACCAGCCCGCCGGACACACCGACGTCCTCTTCGGCGACGGCGTTGAAGGCGCGACCCTTCCCACTGGGCAGAACAACATCCAGGCCAATTACCGCATCGGCTCAGGATTGTCCGGCAATGTGGGCGCCGGTTCGATCACCACCCTCGTCGATCGCCCTCTGGGAGTGAGCGGCGTCAACAATCCGCAGGCTGCGACAGGCGGTCAGGACCCGCAATCGGTTGACGACATCCGGGAAAATGCGCCGCTTTCCGTGCTGACCCTGGGAAGGGCGGTGTCCATCACCGACTACCAGAACTTCGCCCAGAGCTTCGCCGGCATTGCCAAGGCTTATGCCATTTGGATTCCCAGCGGTCCCGGCCGCGGCGTGTTCATCACCGTCGCCGCTGCCGGAGGATCGGCTCTGCCACCCGGTAATCCCACTCTCGATAATCTGATCACCTCGCTGCACAGCTACGGCAATCCTTTGATCCCGATCAACGTGCAGTCATTCTTGGAAACCCTGTTCAGTCTGAGTGCAGATATCAAGTGCGACCCCGCCTACGACCCGGACGCCGTGAAGGCCAACGTGCTGCAGCAGTTGCGCCAGAGCTACAGCTTTAACGCGCGCACCTTTGGGCAGGGAGTTTCCGCGGATGAGGTCGCCGCCTTCATTCAGGCCGTCCCCGGCGTGATCGCGGTGAACGTCACCAGGCTTGAGGCGGGAGCCACCAGCAGCGCCGGCGACCTGGGCAGCGGATCGTGGTCGGTCTCGGCTTACAACAGTTGGCTTTCGCAGCCGGTATCGCTGCCGCGTCCGCGCTCCAGTTCGCCCACTCGCATCTGCCCGTATCTGCCGCTGGCCGATCCGGACGCGCTGCCCTACGCAGCCGAAATCCTGGTCCTCGACCCTAACCCGAAGAACGTGGTCGTGGGGGTGATGGCATGAGCTTCGACCTGTTCAACCTGCTGCCCGCCGTTCACCGCATCCGCGATATTCAGATTGCCGAGTCGCAGGCCCTGCTCACGCCTGCGGAGATCTTGGAGCTCAACGGGCTCAAGTCGCTGATTCCGCCGCTGTCGATTGACGAGCAACTGCGGCTGGACGAGCTCACCGCCAAGGCATCGCGCGGGCCGCTTCATTCCCTGTTGCTGCTGATCCAGGAACAACTGGCGGTGCTGGCGGAAGATCTCGATCAGTTCTATGACGATCAGTTCATCGAAACCTGTGCCGCCTGGGTGATTCCCTATATCGGCGATCTCATCGGCTATCAGTCGGTCAAGGGAATCGCTCCCGCGATCGACAATCCGCGTTCCGAAGTCGCCGAAACCATTTCGCTGCGCCGCCGCAAGGGAACTGTCCTGGTAATGGAGCAGCTGGCTCGCGACGTCACGGGATGGGGCGCGCATGCGGTCGAGTTCTTTCAAGTCCTCGGCGATACCCAGTACATGAACCACCTCCGGCTGTGGAACCATTACGCGCCGGACCTGCGCTGCTGGAAGCCGGGACTGTATATCGATACCGGCTTCGACCGCACGGCGCACAAGGTCGACGTGCGCCGTATCGCGTCCCGCCGTGGCCGCTACAACATCCAGAACATCGGCATTTTTCTCTGGTCGCTGAACGCTTACAGCATTACCAGGGACCAGGCCGCAATCAGCGCGGCAACTCCACAGTGCCTCCGTTTCAGTTCGCTCGGCATGGATATCCCGCTGTTTCACCGCGCCCTGCCGCAAGGCGAGCAGATCGTCGATCCCGCCAAGCCGTTCAATGTGGCCGACCGGCTGAAGCGCCGCGTTCTCTGCGTAGACCTTCAGAAGGGCGTCGGCGCGGTCTATTACGGCGAGGGCAAAAGCCTCGCCCTCTACCTCGACGAAAAACTGCTGAATCCCTACGAGATCGAGGTCGCCAATCTGTCCGGTCCCGAGGGGTCATGGGCCAATATGCCCGCAGCGGGCAGCCCCTACCGCGCGGTGGTCGACCCTGAACTTGGCCGCATCGCTCTGCCGCCCGCAGCCGCTGGGCAGCCCCTCCCCAGCCTGAAGGTCTCCTATCACTACGGCTTCAACGCCGACATGGGCGGAGGCGAATATGCTCGGGCCGGCAGCTTTGCCGTAGAAGACGAATCCTTCGTCTTCCCTTTTCCCGATACCGCTGGTGTGCCGCGTTACCTCACCCTGCAGGATGCGGTGAACTTCGCCATTTCGCAACTGTCGGTGAATGGCGCAGGTGGCGGTCGAGATCACCGACAGCCGAACCTACCCGGAAACAGGTTCGCTTGCACTCGGCGTCGATCTGCCCGCCGGAACCACGCTCGAGCTCCGCGCCGCGGAAGGCGCGCGCCCCACGCTGCTCCTGGATGGCGAGATCAGCGTCTCGGGAGCGGCATCCAGCAGTTTCTACTTGAATGGTCTGCTGATCGCCGGCGCTCCGGGCATGGCTCCGGCTAGTCCGGTTCCGGTCGCGCTGGTACATGCTCCCGCCCAGAGACCCGACGGCAGCACCAACGATCTTGAGACGCTGAGCATTGCGCATTGCACGCTGCTTCCGGGCTGGTCGGTTGACCCGCACGGTGCGCCGCACTTCGGCACCCAACCCACTCTCATCGCTGAACCGGCAGGGCTGGACGTGACAGCGGCAAAGTCCATCCTGGGCGCCATCCGCGCGGCGAGAGTTCGTCACCGTCAATGCGTCGGACAGCATCGTCGATGCCACCGATCCGACCGACGTAGCTTACGCGGCCTTGGACGGCATCGGCGGAGGCGGCGCTTTGACGCTGCAGGGATGCACGGTTGTCGGCAAGGTACACGCTACCTTGCTCGCTCTCGTCTCCAACAGCATTTTCTGGGCTGGCCTTGTCACGGGAGACACCTGGGCCACCGGCTTGATCGCCGACCGCAAGCAGGAGGGCTGCGTGCGCTTCAGTTTTCTGCCTGCGGGCGCGAAGACACCGCGCCGCTTCGAGTGCGTGGAACAAGCCATTGCCTCGCCGCAGCCGATCTTCTTCGCCCTGCGCTACGGCCGACCGGGATACCTGAAGCTGTTGGCTTCGACTCCCGACGTTGTCCGGCGCGGCGCGGACGACGGCGGCGAGATGGGCGCATTCCACTTTGTGCTGGCACCGCTGCGCGAAACCGATCTGCGCGTCAGGATGCAGGAGTACCTGCCGGTGGGGCTTGAGTTCGGGATCATTTACCAGAATTAAGCAGGCCGTCAATCTCCGCCTGGACTGGAGGCAATTGTGAGCTTCGACAACAGCCGTTTCACTTTCAATCCCTGGAAGGACTACTCCGGAGTTGTCATGCAGCAGGGCCGTGTCCAGTTGGATTCCGACTGGAACGAATGGCTGGCGGAGCTTTCCCGTCGCATCCAGGCCGGGACTTTGGACACCATGGGCCGCGCCGCCTATCCAGCCACTACCCCCTATGCCTTCCAAATCACCGCTTCCTCTTCCGGAGGAACCAACGTCCTTACCATCGGCCCGGGACGCATGTACGTCGATGGTCTGCTGGCCGAAAATCATGGTGATCCCAAAGCGGCGACGTGGGATCCGGCACTGGCCGAAATGTCGGACTCGCCGCAGCCGCCGCCTGCCACCGAGACCGGCGCAATCGACTTCACCCAGCAGCCATATATGCCGGCAGGCACCAAGCTGCCCGGGGGTAATGGACCGTTCCTGGCCTATCTCGACGTGTGGATCAGGCCGGTAACCTATTTGGAAGATCCAGACCTCGTCGACAAAGCGGTGGGCATCGATACCACTGGCCGCCTGCAGACGGTGTGGCAGGTCAAGCTGATGGACCTGGCTAATTCGCCGGGCGCCACCTGTAACTCAGTTATCTCGGGCTGGCCTCCGCCCTCGTCAGGCGGTCTGCTCACCACCGGAACTGCGCCATCGGCTCCTTCCGGACCGTGCTGTCTGACCCCCGGAACGGCCTACACCGGGATGGAGAACCAGTTCTACCGGGTCGAGATTCACCAGGCGGGAACTGCAGATACCAGCGCCGTGCCGCCGGCATCTCTCGCCGCCGGAACTGCGACCTTCAAGTGGTCGCGCGACAACGCCTCCGTCATAACCGGCGTCACCAGCATCGCCAATGTCACCAATAGCGCCGGCAACAATGCCAGCCAGCTTGCGGTGCAAAGCTTGGGCCGCGATCAGGTGCTCGGGTTCACCCCGGGCAACTGGATCGAAATTCTGGATGACAACCTGGAATTCGCCGGTCAGCCCGGCGAACTGCACCAGATTGACACCATCGACTTCTCCGCCAGGACCATCACTCTTGCCACCACCCTCACCGGCTTCGCCACCGGCGACACCGATCCCAAGGTCCACACCCGCATTCGCCGCTGGGACCAATCCGGAAAAGTGTATGAGCAGGACGGCACCACCGTCTGGTGGGACCTCGACGCTCAGGGCACGGGTGACATTCCAGTCCCGCCGCCCGGAACTTCGCTGATTCTTGAAAACGGCATCACCGTTACCTTCAGTGTGAGTTCTTCGAGCGGCTCGTTCCTCACCGGCGATTTCTGGACCTTTGCCGCTCGCACCGCAGATGGCTCGGTCGAGAAACTGGACGCGGTTCCGCCGCGCGGCATTCACCATCACTATGCGCGGCTCTCCATCGTCACCTTTCCCAACTCAGCCACGGATTGCCGCACCAAGTGGCCACCCACCACTTCCGGGGAGGAGTGCGGCTGCTGCTGCACCTGCACCGTGGGCGACGGCGTCGAGAGTGTTGGCCAATACTCCTCGATCAACGACGCCATCAACGCGTTGCCTGCCGCTGGCGGGGAGGTCTGTATTCTTCCCGGACGATACTTTGAACACGTCTTCATTCAGGGGCGCCGTGACGTTGTGCTGCGCGGCTGCGGCTGGCAAACCAGAATCGCGTCTCCTTCGCTCAAGCCCGTGCCGCCTCCCGCCGCTCCGGCCGGCGCTGTTCTCCGGAATAAGGCCACCACTGCCACTGCCACTGCCGCCGCAGCGGCTCCGTCTCCCCCCTACGCCGCGGTCATTACCGTTATTTCCTCGCAACACGTGCAACTGCTCTCTTTCGCCGTGGAAGCTGCGAAAGACGAGGTTGGCATCCTGCTTGACGGTACCGGGAAATTGAGTGCCGGGCAAGCGTCAGGCACCAGCGGCACCAATGTCACCTCCGAGGTTATCGTGATCCCGCCTCCCGGAGTAGTCGACACAACCATCGAAGATCTGGTGATCACCGCATCCACGCTCCCCGCCATTCTGGCCTGTCGCGTCACTCTGCTGCAGATCGAGAAAAACCGCGTCGCCATGCAAAACGTGCGCAGCATGTGGCCCGCTGTGTGGGTGAGCGGAATCGAAATACGCATCGTTCACAACTGGTTAGGCATGCAAATTATGACCGCCAGCCGCCTGCAGAACGCAGCGCCTGACAGCGAATGGCTTCCCGTGACCGTCACCGCGGACTTGAGCACTGACGCTATCACCGGCGGGTCAAGCCTGTCCTCATCTGCCGGCAAGGTGGTGGTCCATCCCGGCGGCATCCAGATCGCCGGTCCAGTCGCGCGATGTATTCGTGGTGGAAAACGAGATCGACCAGGCCGGCCGCAACGGCATTACCCTCGGCAGCTTGTCGATCCTGGATAGCAAGGGCAACGATACCGGCCAGATTACTGGGGTGCTCATTGTGGAAGAGGGTCCCTGTGATACCACCGTCACCTTGCAAGTCCCCGGCACCACATCGGGTCAACCGGGAGGGACGGTTGTAGCCTCCGGCAAGCTGCTCAATATTCAGATCAACCGCAACCGCATCCGCAATTGCGGTCTGTGCGGGATCGGACCTGTGGGCTTTTTCAACCTGGTGCAGGCGCTCGAAGTCATCAGCATCGAAAACCTCACCATCAGCGCGAACACCGTTTCCAGCACCGTACTGCGGCCGCTTGCCGCCCTTGACCAGAGTGTCTCCATCTTCGGTTATGCCGCCATCTGCGTTCCTGACGTGGAAAACCTCGTTCTCCGCGACAACAGCGTAACCGATTTCGGACCGCAGCCCGGAGCTCCGGCATGCGGCATATTCATCCTGAATGGGCAGATGGTCGAGATCAGCCGCAACCACGTCCTCGAAACCCGGGACTGGAACCTCGCTTCGAGCGATGAAGCTCAGTCCGGTTTGCGCGGCGGCATTGTGGTCCTGCTGGCTACTCCGCCGGCATTCACCACACCCGCATCCTTATATACCAATGTCGCCGGCGTTGCCGCCGAATTTACTCCGCCGGTCTATGAGCCTGGATTGCCCGCGCTGCGCATCGAGCATAACGTCGTTCGCGTCCCGTTGGGCGAAGCTCTGGCGCTTTTCGGATATGGTCCTTTCACCATCGTGAACAATCACTTGGGGTGCGGTGGCACGGTTAAAGCTGCAGGAAGGCCGCTCGCGGAAACGGTGTTGATCCTGAATCTGGGTACCGCACTCGAGGTCGCAAGCGCGGCAGGCACATTTACTGCCGTCAACCAGGGTAAGTATGTTTCTTCCTCCGCCAGCGTGAACCAGGCGTTTACCAGCTCAACGGGTGGAGCCGTGATTTTCACCAACAACATCTGCCAACTGGAGACGAGGCTAAGCGGACGCAAGTGTCTCTCGTCGGTGCTGATTTTCTCGCTCGACGACCTCATCTTCGCCAACAACCAGTGCTGGCTCGACGGGCCCAGAGGAACAGCTTCCCTCGACGCCTGGTTGGTGGCTGGATCGCTTCAGGTTAACGGCAATCGCTTCCAGGAAGCGCTCGGATTCCCGGTCGCTGTGTCGGGCTTGACGTTAGGGGCCCTCAATATCACTACCCAGAACATTTCTACGTATTGCCTCTTCGTAAAAGGCACTTTGCAACCAGAAATCAACACCAACAACCTTGTTGCAGTAATTAATAAGGAAACTTGCGACGCAGTGGCGAAACAACTGAACTTGTGAGCATGCGATAGGGCTTCAGGCCCGCGCCGCATCCGGGAAGCAAACGAAAGGACCGTCACTCATGGCTACGAAATCCAGCACCACGGCAACCGACTCGCCGCCGGACACCTCGCAGATCAGCGGCGAGCTTACGACCGGCCTCGCCTCCGCCGACAGCACCGCCGCGGAACGCCTCCAGAACCTGCAGTGGGTACACCAGGCGCGCGTGTCGCAACTGTCGCGCACGGCTGCCAGCCTGAAAGCCCAACTCGGAGCTGACAACCCCGAGGTGAAAGCTGCCGAAGCTGCCGTTGCTGCTGCCAACGTCACCGTGGCCCGCGTCTCCATAGTGCGCCAGCAGCTAACCACCGTCGATCCTCAGGTCGCGCAAAACGGGTGGGCCTTGCATGGCCGCGTCTTCGACGCTCAGCTACAGCCTGTTGCCGCATTCACCGTGTTTCTGGTGGATGCCAAGAAAACCTTTCAGCAAGCCTACGGATTCGCCTACACCGACGACACGGGATATTTCCTGCTGCAATACGCCGGGCCAGACCCGGCGTCGCAGGCCAAATCACAATCCGCAGCCCAGGCTGCGGCGGCGCCGCAGCTCTTCATCGAAATCGCCGATACGAAAGCGCTACCGGTTTATCTGAGCACGACGGCCTTCCAACCCGTCGTGGGCACGGCGACTTACCAGAACATCACCCTGCCGGATGGCGATCAGGCAATCGGCGACCCGCCTCCGGAGATCCGTAACATAGCCTTACCTGCTCAGAAGAAAAAAAAGAAGAAGGCCTGACCCAGTGATCCTTGGTATGGAATAGACTCGCCGGCAAGCTACCGGGTTCTATAAAAGGGGATGTCAAGAGAAAACACTTCTCCGTGCGCCGGAGCCGAAGTATTTCTCTTGCATCCAGCCCCTTGGGATCGGGCCGAGTGCCGGCGGTTGGACATGCCAGTCCAGCTGAAGGCAGGCGAGAACTCGCTCACGCTGGACCAGACCAACGCGACTCCGTTGCGATAGGCAATCTCGGCCCACCACCACGCTTGCGGCGCGAGGTTCTCTCGTCGGTAATCCGGCTTTTCCTTTAGCCACGGCTTTTGCCTGTCGATCCCCATACACAATGAACTCACCGTTTCTGGGGTTACTTGTGTCCGCGGACCGGTGGGGATGATCTACGATCCGCGCATCATCATGGTCCAAGTGGAATAACGGATGACACGTGTGGACCTTTACTGCTTCTCAGATCCGAGTCAAGCATGATTCTTCGACGGTCGTTGCCAGAATTGCGGCAGTGCCCGCATGAGGACTCGGCATCTTTGTTGCTATTCCATTTCTCCCCCGTAGTTTCAATAGTTTGCGGCGTTCGCAGTCTGGCACATCATCTGCAATGAAACAGTGCAGGGCTGAGAAGCCCGGGCAGAAATGGAGACCAAGATGTTGCGAATGGAATTCTACGAACTTCCGGACTCCATGAAGATGCGAATGGAAGGCCGTTTCGTCCGAGATTTTGCTGAGCACGCGCGAACGCTGATCGGAGACTCAAAACTCCCCTCAAAGCTAATTGTGGATTTGTCGGAGGTGAATTTCGTCGACGCCGTCGGCGAAGAAGTGTTGTTGTGGTTCAAGGATATCGGGTTGACGTTTATCGCTGAATCAGCCTACTCCCGCGATGTTTGTGAACGCCTGCAACTGCCGATCGAGAGCGAACGGCCAAGTCCTCAACATCGACGTAACGGAACTCGCGGGCGTGCCCAACGATGCAGACCGAGCAGCGAACAAACCGAAGTTCCCATTCATGGAGAAACGCACTTATGATGCCCCTGCACCCAAGCCATACAAACAGACGCCACCTTTCAGAACGTGATGCGGCGTCGCACAGTGAAACACAATCAGTTACTGAAATGGAAGAGTTGTACTGGTTCGCGATGGCGCTGACGGGCGATCCGGAATTCGCAACCAGGCTAGTAGTCGATACCGGCAAACTGACTTCGACAGGCCGCGGTGTATTCGGCGACTGACTCCGCAAGCGGACACCAGACTCACCGGCGGTGACCCAAAGTCTAACTGAGAGACTCTGGTCGAGGCAGTTCATTGGGAAGCACGTCACATTAGGCTTGCATCCTCAAGAGTTTTGCTTCTGCGTGCGAGTTAGCGTCATACGAATTTCGTAAAGATTCCGCAGCAGCGCATCCTGACTCCCCGGTTCATAAGCTCAAGCAGGACGCTTTTGCCCGCATGGCCGATGGCTATGAGGTTCTTCACCTCGATCACGAGATCCCGGCCCAAGGCCGCCACTTCGTGCCGCTTCACATGCGGTCTTTAGCTCAGCATTAGAGCCCAAGATCCGTTCTGTAGAGGGCCGTGACGGTCGAGGGCGTCCGGCAGTCGCAAGGTAGCCCCTGGCGGGACTGATCGCACCGTTACTGTGATCGATAAGGAGGTGCGCTTGGGCTTTTGCGCATCTGCACGACAGTGCCGCCCTCCTCGAACGATACTTCATCCATCAACGCTCGCATCAAGTAAATGCCGCGACCGTGAGTGGACAGACGGTGCTCCGGAGCAGTCGGGTCAGGTACAGAACCACTCTCGAAGCCGGCACCCTCATCCCGAATGGCTATCGAGACTTCTCCGTCTGCACGGCAGCGTACTCTGAGGTAAACGCGCTTGCCAGGGTCCTCTCTATTGCCATGGATAATGGCATTCAAGAGCGCCTCCCGCAAAGCTACTTCAATATCTACTTCGGTGCCGTCCATCGCTCGGAGGATGTTAATCGTGTGCATCAGGTCATCAACGAACGGCGACAGCATGGCGACATCACTGGAGAGAGAGTACGTAAGCTCCACAAACTCCTTACGAGACACCGTGTCCAGCTGAAGAGCGATGCTGTATGTCTGAGCCGTATCAAATTCGCACATTGTCATGCTCCTCGCTCTGGAGTGAGTCATAGTAATCCAATCCCAGGTGGGTAATGATCTCCTCGCCCATCACGTGGCGTAGCGTATTCTTCAGCTTCATCGACTGAATGAAAAGGTCGTGCTCCGGAGACAGTCCCGGGCGCCGTCATCGGCGACTTGAAGTAGAAGCTCAGCCACTCCTGGATGCCTATGCCGCGCAGCGCAGACGAGCGTTTCGCCAGGTCCATAAACAGCACCAGGTCGAGTACAATCGGCGCTGCGAGAATCGAGTCGCGGCACAGGAAATCGACCTTGATCTGCATCGGATAGCCCAGCCACCCGAAGATATCGATGTTGTCCCAACCCTCTTTGTTATCCCCGCGTGGCGGGTAGTAGTTGATACGTACCTTGTGACAGATGTTGCCGTAAAGCTCAGGGTACAGGTCCGGCTGCAGGATGTGCTCGAGCACCGACAGCTTCGACTCTTCCTTGGTCTTGAACGAGCCCGGATCATCCAGCACTTCGCCGTCCCGGTTGCCGAGGATGTTGGTCGAGAACCATCCGCTCAGCCCCAGCATGCGTGCCTTGAAACCCGGCGCTAGAATGGTCTTGATGAGCGTCTGTCCGGTCTTGTAGTCCTTACCGCAGATCGGCGCGTCGTTCTTACGCGACAGCTCCTGCATGACGGGGATGTCAACCGTCAGGTTAGGCGCGCCATTCGCGAACGGAATTCCCTCCTGCATGGCGGCATAGGCGTAGATCATCGACGGCGCGATATTCTCATCGTTCTCAAGCAGGCCCTTCTCGAACGACTCCACTGTCTGGTGAACCGCGCTCTGCTGAATGAAGGTCTCGGTCGATGCGCACCAGATCATCGCCAGCCGGTCGGCGCCGCTCGACTGCTTGAACTCGCGGATGTCCTCGCGCAGCTGCTCAACCAGTTCCTTCTTGTTCTTGCTTCTCTTCACGTTGGGGCCGTCGAGCTTCTTCACGTAATTGTGGTCGAACACCGCCCTACGCGGCTTGATCGACGACAGAAACGGTTTCACCTGCTCCAGCAGCGAACGATCCAACACACCGGCCTTACCCGCCGCCACGTACATGTCGTCTTCGAAGATGTCCCAGCCGGTAAATACCAGGTCGTTGAGCTCAGCCAGCGGCACGATATCCTTCACCTTGGGTGAACGGCCATCCGTGCGCTTGCCCAAGCGAATGGTGCCCATCTGTGTCACCGAGCCGATCGGGCTTGCGATGCCCTTACGCACGGCCTCTACGCCGGCAACAAACGTGGTCGCCACGGCCCCCATACCCGGAATCATGATCCCGAGCTTTCCTTTTGCCGGCGCAATTTCCTTGCGGCCGATCTCACCTGTGTCCTTTGAATCATTGTTAGACATGCCTGACCGTCCTTATCTTTCTTAAGTTCTCGCCGGACCGGGTCTCCGCCTTGATGTCACGACTTAGGTGGGGCCTTGAAATCCAGTGGCTTTAACTGCAACGTCACGAGTGCACGCGTTTCGCCAAAACTCATCCCGTGTAAGTGCTTTTCTCTGTAATCAGATGGCTTCCTGAGTGAATCAGAGAGCTGACCGCCTTTGGGCAGCGCCAGTGTTTGGGCGCGAGACCGTTCTAGCGCGGCTGTGCAAGGGTCAGGGAGCAAAGACCTTAGAAACGTCTTAGGGTTGGCACGCAAGTTGCTTTCTGTGAACTGTCTATGAACTCGTCCGCATCCAACCGTGAGGGGATTACGACCATGCACGGACAAAACAGAGATCGTGCTCTGAGAGGCTACTATTGGTCCAATGCCGCCTTGATGGCAACGAAACAGGGATTAAGCGAGCCGGGCTTCGACAGCGCTCCTTACCGTTGCACATATGGCCCATTCCAACCGCCAGCCGCGAAAGGGCGTTTCACCGTGCTCAGCCAAGTCGTATGCCGCGATAATAGAATCTTGTGCTTGTGCTTCGTCTCCGGTGATTAAGTATGCCAGGCGAAAAAGGATATTTCCCTCGTTACCACAATACGGCCCGATGTGAGTTGCGTGTGCCGGGGACCGAGTCGTACCGCCAAACTCAGATGCATTGACGAACACACGAACGTTGCTTCCTTAAATATGAGTCCGACTGTGCTATTGCTGCAGCCGGTTTGTCGAAGAGAAGGGCAGCAACCTGGGGAGGCTGCTAGTCGCTGCCCTTCTGCGCTGGGTTGTTGCCTAGCATATTGCGACAACCTCATTCTTGTGTTCAGGCTCGGACTCCTTCGTCGGAAAGATTGGTGTCCGGACTGGGAGAGTAGCCGCCCTAACCGAATGCTGAAGAAAACGATAGGCTCCGACCGGAGGCCAGTGCTTCATTCGACGCTCTAGCGACGGATCATCTCATGACCAACTGTCCCGCCCAAGAGTTCCGCCCGAGCGCGGAAAGATCTTGGTGTGCGCGAAGTCTCTTCTGTCACGCCCCCAATCGAGTTCCTATCGTAACTTCCTTTCGATTTCGCATTCCCTGAGTCAGTCCCAAGGCTGAAAGACCTTTCCAGCTGCATTCGAAACAGCAATGGATGTTGAGAGCGGTTTTGGGCATTGCCCTGCCGGTCAGTGCCGGAATACGGGCAGAACTCCAGGAATGACTGTCAGCTGGCGCCCTTGCTGAGCAACGACTTAGCAGAGTGGAGCTTTGGTCATGAGAATGCATTCCCCAAATGCGTGAACCGCGAACGAACATCCCGACCAGAGACCGAACCTGATCTAGCAAGTCGGACTGTTCGTTCGCCTAAGCTCTGCAAGTCGCAGCGAGACCCAGAGCACTCATCTGGATATGACTGAAAGTTGGAGCGGGAACATGAATACTAAGGGGACAGCAGCAAAAGTGAAGTTTACCCGAGCACTGCGGACTATCCGCTATTGTGCGAGCTACCTATCCCTATGTCTTGTGATTCTGTGGTTAGTCGGTCCTGGATATGCATGCGCTCAAAGCACCGCTAATACCGGGACGGTCGAAGGAGCGGTCTTTGTTCTGGATTCAGGAGGCGCTTCCTATGTGCCTGGCGCAAAGGTCGTGCTGCAGAGTTCCGAAACCCTGGAGACGGAAACAGATGCCAACGGGCGCTACATCTTCCATGATGTTGCACCCGGCACCCACACCATAGCAGCCAGCTTTCCCGGTTTGCAGGCTATGCAAGAGGTCACGGTTCAGAGCGGCGCCGACAGCAAGGTCGATGTGGAATTGAAGCCCGTAGCAGTCACGACCTCGGTAACGGTATCCGACACCGCCAATGACGAAAAGGTGCCGACGGTCACGGAAACGATCACGGAAAAAACCATCGAAAACGCTCCCAACGCCAACGAGCGGTTTGAAAGCTTGTTGCCCTTGGTACCAGGCGTAGTACGTGGTCCCGACGGCCGCATCAACATGAAGGGTGCTCGCAATACGCAAAGTGGGGCCCTGGTGAACGGTGCGAACGTGACGGACCCCGCCACCGGCAGCCCGGCCATAAGCCTCCCGATCGACGTAGTGTCCTCGGTCCAGGTTATTTCGAATCCTTACGACCCCCAATACGGAAAGCTCACAGGAGCGGTTTCCAGTGTTGAGACCAAGACAGGGAGTTACGAAGAGCCTCACTTCACGATCCAAAACGTAGTTCCCCGCCTGCGGGACCGTGACGGCAGCATCATGGGTATCGGATCAGCTACGCCACGGATGACGTTTACAGGTCCTCTACTCAGAGACAAGGTTTCCCTTACGCAGTCTGTTGAATACCGATTCGTCCAGACACCTGTTAATAGCTTGCCCGCCTCGGAACGAGACCAGAAACTCGAGGG
This sequence comes from uncultured Acidobacteriaceae bacterium, assembly GCA_963798275.1. Taxonomy (GTDB): domain Bacteria; phylum Acidobacteriota; class Terriglobia; order Terriglobales; family Acidobacteriaceae; genus CAWCTB01. The sequence continues at coordinate 8,364 of CAWCTB010000009.1, read as the reverse complement.
CTTCAACTCGTATACGCAGTTGGACTTCAACATCAACACCAAACAGACTGCGACCGTCTCCGTTGCCGTTTTTCCGCAGAAGCTCGAGTACATGGGGCTAAATACCTTTACACCACAGCCCTCGACTGCGGACTTCCACCAGCGCGGATATCAGATTTATGGGCAACACCGGCTTCTCACCGGGGCCGACAGCGCTCTGACATCCCAGGTCAGCTACAAGACCTATGACGCCGACACAACACCCGAGAGTAGCGGTCCTTACCAACTTTGGATCGACACGACGAAGGGCGAATTCTTCAACCAGCAGAGCCGGCGTACCAATCGTTTCGATTGGCAGGAGAGTTACACATTTGCGCCGCGGCAATTCCTCGGGTCCCATCGGATCAAGGCAGGCACGGATTATTCGCACTCCGCCTTCGATGGCCGCCAGACGTTTCTCCCCGCCGAATTGATTGGCTCTTCGGGTTCGGCAATCGAAAATATCACTTTTACACAACCGAGTTCGTTCAGCATCACCCAGAACGAGGCGGCCTTGTACGTCTCCGACGAATGGACTCCGTTTCAGCGACTTAGTCTCACCCTCGGACTGCGAACTGACACTGACAGCGTGACCGGCGCGACGCACCCGTCGCCGCGCGCCGGAGTAGTTCTGTCTCTGACGAATGACGGGAAGACGCTGCTGAAGGCCGGGGCCGGCATCTTCTACGACCGCGTTCCCTTGATGCTTCCAGTCTTCGAATCCTTCCCCGACCGTACGGTCTCGCTTCTCGAACCAAGTGGCCAGGTAACCGGTTCAATCGCGTACGTAAACCGCATCACGGACGAGTTGCAGAACCCGCGCAGCACGGCTTGGAACGTTGAACTCGATAGACAGATTACAAACAGCCTTACGCTGCGTGTTGGCTATGAGAATCGAAACACGGCGAGGAACTTCGTCGTATCGCCGACCAACTACGGCAGCACGGGGATTATCGGCCTTTCCAACGGAGGCAGTGATTCCTATCGCGAGTTCCAAGTTACCGGACGGTACACGCATACCCGCTTCACGCTAAACGGTTCGTATGTGCACTCCCGGGCCTACGGCGATCTGAATGATCCATCTCTGTTCTTTGGCAACTATCCGCAGGCGGTGATTCAGCCGGATGCCCAGGGCCGCTTATCGTTCGACGCGCCCAACCGATTTCTGTTCTGGGGTGACATTTCAGCGCCGTGGAAACTGACGATCGTGCCGGTGTTCGATGTCCATACCGGCTTCCCCTACTCAGTACAGAACGAGTATCGCGAGTACATAGGGCCACGCAATACAGGACGGTTCCCGACCTTCACGTCCACCGACCTGCAAGTTACCCGGCCGTTCACGGTTCATGTGGGTGAGCGGCAATTCAAGTTGCGAGCCGGCGTGGCTGTGTTCAACCTTTTCAATCACGACAATCCCCGCGACGTGCAGACGATCGTCAACAGCTCGAACTTTGGCGGTTTCTACAACGACGCTTGGAGAGAGTACCGCGGGAAGCTGATCTTCGAGTTCTGGTCATGAAAAAACACATCATCATCGCCGCATTACTGATTTGTGCAACGGTGCCGCTGTCTGGCCAGGCGCCCGCCGCAACCTCACTCAGCGCCGACGAAGTTATGGCGCGGGTGTTTGCGCGAGACAGTATGCGGGAGAGTATGGGCGGCGGCTACAGCGGGAAACGCGAGTATGTGCTGGAGAACCACCACTTCAACAAACGAGCAGAGCTACAGGTAAGCGTGCTCTGCGACGAAGACGGGACTAAGCACTTTGATGTGCTTGCGGAAGACGGATGGAAAGCAGCGAACAAGCACGTTCTTCGAAAGATGCTGGAGTCCGAGTCGGAAACGTCTTTGCCGAATACCCGTCCCCAAACACGGCTGGTTCCGGGGAACTATGAGTTTCACCTGATCGGAACTGAGTACCTGCAAGGCAGGCCCGCCTATGTCATCGACGCTATTCCCCAGCGCAGCGACAAGTATCTGTTTCGCGGACGCATATGGGTCGACGCAGAGGATTTCGCGGTCGCCCGCATTGAGGGCCAGCCGGCCAAGAATCCATCCTTCTGGACGCGTAGTGTTCACTTCGTCCAGCAATACCACAAGAGCGGAGCTTTCTGGTTTCCATCATCCACCACGAGCGTCACTGAGGCTCGGATCTTCGGGACCACAGATGTGAGCATCCGCTATTTCGATTATTTCCCGCTTTCAAATTCCGCGCGCGGGTCCGCGAGCCCGGCGCTAACCGAGGTGAAGTATGTCCAACACTAAGCTTGCACTAATTCTCGCCGCCGGCAATGGCAGCCGCTTGGCAGCTCGCTCGGGGGAACTTCCCAAGCCGCTAGTACGGGTGCACGGCAAACCCCTGCTGGAGCATGTCATGCGTGGCGCCCATGAGGCGGGAATCGACAGGTTTGTCATCGTCCTCGGTTATCGCGGCCACATGATTCAACAGTGGTATGAAAGCCACCCGATTGCAGGTGTTCAGGTCAACTGGGTGGAAAATCCGGACTACCACAAGAACAACGGCATCTCGGCTTTACGAGCACAATCTTTGATTCACGAACCGTTCCTACTAATGATGGCTGACCATTTGTTCGATCCCGCGAATGCTCAGGCCCTATTGCGTCACCCGCTGGGGAAAGAACAAGTCTTTCTCGCCGTGGATCGCAACATCGATCGCGTGTTCGACATCGACGACGCAACCAAGGTCAGACTCAACGGAGACTGCATCGTCGACATTGGCAAGAATCTTGAGTACTACGACGCCCTGGACACAGGAATGTTTCACTGTGATCCGGTCCTGTTTCGCTGGCTTGAGAAAGCAATGAAAAACGGAAACTGCTCGTTGTCGGACGGAGATGCGCCTGATGGCACAGAACCGTAACCTTCAAGGCATTCGACATTGGAGACGGGCACTGGCAGGACGTGGACACCCCTGAAGCGCTGGAATACGCGCTACAGTCCTTCCCGATACAGCCTCAGTCGATTCAGAATACGACGGGGTTCGGCTTATGCCTAATTCCGCACCGCAAGCGAAACGTTTTCTGCGAATCCTGGCATTGCTGCTCGGCGTTACGCTTCTGGCGTACCTGGTTGCGCACGTCGGTGCGGACAAACTCGTCGAGAACGCTAAGGCCATTGGCTGGGGCATTCTTCTCGTTCTCGGCCTGGCGGGGATTTCACATGTCATCAAGACGTGGGCCTGGCGGCTGACCGCGCCGGGCGAATTGAACAAGGTTTCCTTCGCACGCACTCTGGGCCTGCGGCTGGCGTCCGAGTCACTGGGACAGCTTGGTGTGGCTGGGCAGGTACTTGGCGACGGAACCAGGGCGTCTCTCCTCGGCTCGGAAGTGCAGACCTCCAGTGCCATTTCCTCCGTTGCACTGGACCGCGGCCTGTTCATGCTGAGCGGCCTGATCGTCATGATTGTTGGACTCCTGACACTCATGTTTGTGCCCACGGCTCCGCGTGGATTGCGGATCTGCGCCTGTGTGACCGCAATCGTGCTTCTTGCCCTGTTGATCCTGACCGTGCGGGCCTTCCGGCAGGGCTGGCCTGTGCTGTCGGGCACGGCACGGGTTGTCGGGCGCGTGCCATGGCTGAAGGCATGGCTGCAGCGCAAGGAGTCCGTCATTCTGTCGGCTGAGGAACAGCTGCTAGGGTTTCACACCCGCGCTCCGCAGGCCTTTTGGACGAGTGTTCTTCTGAATTTCGTTGCCCACGGCATGGCAATCGCAGAAGTCTATTTGATCCTCCTGCTGATGGGAAGCAAAGTATCCATAGTCGGAGCACTCATGCTTGAGTCGCTTACCAAACTCATCAACGCCATCGGGGGATTGATTCCGGGTACTGTCGGCGCCTACGAAGGCGGCAACATGGCCATCGTGAAACTCGTGCGCCTCAGCGCCGGCGAAGGCCTGACACTCGGGTTGTGCCGCCGCTTCCGAGCCATCGCCTGGGCCATCGTCGGCGGGATTTGCCTGCTGTATCTCTCGCGCTCCAAGCGGAGCTCGCAACCCTCGCAGAGTCTCGCAAAAGAAACGGAGTCGAAGATTATGCCGGAAGTCACTACAACCCAGAATCACAATCCTGCCGCTTCGCTCTCAAGGGTCGCGATTATACTCGCGGACCAGCCTGGCTCGGATCCTGATCTGCCCAATTCAGTACTTGCGGAGGTGGGAGCCCTTCCCCTCCTCTTGCGCGCGATCTTAAGCGCACAGAAAGCAGGCGCCGATCGCATCATCGTTGCGATTGACCCGCTGAACGGTCCTGTGATTTGCCGCCGACTGGCCAGCACGAGGCGTCTGCCCGATTCCGTCGAGTGGCTGGGAGTATTGCCGGAAAGCGCGATTTCTATTGCGGTGCAACGGGCTGCCGCGAATGCTGAGCGCGTTGTGCTGATCATGGGAGATCGCAGCTACCAGCCCTCTCTCTATCGATCCGCCAGCGAATGGGATGGTGACGGCGCGCTGGAGCTAGTCTCCGACGGTGTTTTAGTTGGATTGACGGCGCTGTCTCGGAATCTAGCACTCGACCTCGTCAGAGATAGCAACTCGAAGGTTGGCAGCATAGAAGAGCTGCACGAATGGATCCGCACGCGTCATGCAGCAAAGTTTGGACCAACCGTTGTGTACTGCAAGACCGTAGCGGAAGACAGTTGGCAGAAGGTAGCCAACGAACAGGACCGCTTCGTGGCGGAAAAGAAGCTTGAGAGCTGGCTCGTCAAACCTACTGATGGCATCTTCGCACGAATGAATCGAAAAGTTTCCATACCCATTAGCCGCCAGCTCATCAAATTTCCGATTACTCCGAACATGGTAAGCCTCTTTACCTTGGGCGTGAGCTTTGCTTCGGGTCTCTACTTCGGGTTAGGCGGATATTGGAACGCGCTCTTCGGAGCGGTATTGTCGGTGTGGGCGAGCATTCTCGATGGCTGCGATGGAGAGGTCGCCCGCCTGAAATTACAAGCATCGGATTTCGGCTGCTGGCTGGACACGGCTTGCGACTACCTCTACTACATCTTCATCTTTGTCGGAATGACCGTTGGACTGGTCCGTAGCACAGGAAAGACGAGCTATCTAACGTGGGGCGGGATGCTTCTGTTCGGCGCCATCGCTACATTCGTTATGGCCTCCATCGGACGCAAACGGCTCTCGGGCCAGCGTCCCGAGCAGTACCTGGCCGAGTGGCACAAGAAGGCCGAAAGCCAAATGTCTAATCCCCTAGCATATATCGGCCGGCATCTCGAGTTCATTATCCGTCGTTGTTTCCTGCCTTATGCGCTGCTTGCGTTTGCGCTTTTGAATCTGACTTGGATACCCATCTGTGTGGGAGCAGTCGGGGCGAACCTGGCATCGATTATTTCGGCCTATTCGGTAATTGTGTTTTCACCCAAAGAAGCGAAACCGGGCACGTTATCGGCAGGTTCAGCGGTTGAGGCAAGCCTCTGAAGAGGCAATTTGGCGGCAGTAGAGAGCTACGCTGGTTTAAAACTCATTATCCAGGTGAGAGGTGATGGAACAGCTTGAAACAGGGTCGTTCCGTTCAGCAGCCGATTCCTGCGCTCTCGGACCTGCGATCCGGGTGATCAGCTGGAATATCAACCGCGGGCAGCAACTGGACGGGGTACTCGAATTTCTGCGCCGGACGCCAGCGGACCTGATTTTACTGCAGGAAACGGATGTAAATGCCCGGCGAACCCAATACCGCAATGTCGCCCGTGAAATCGCACAGGCGTTGCGGATGAACTATGTTTTCGGACGCGAATTCGAGGAACTCACGCAGGGAAACCAGGACTCGCCCGCTTACCATGGCCAAGCCACCCTTTCGCGGTTACCCATTTCCGAATCGCGCATTCTTCGATTCCGGAGGCAATCGGGCTTTTGGCGCCCCCGCTGGTACATTCCAATGATTCCCGGGTTCCAGCGGCGGCTTGGCGCGAGAGTAGCTTTAGTCAGTCATATCTCCTGGTTGGAAACGCAGTTGATTGTGTACAACGTGCACCTGGAAAGCCGAGGCGATGATGCACTTCGTTGCAGCCAACTCGTTGAAATTATCCAGGATGCTCAGAGATACGACTCCGCCGTGCCGATTATCGTTGCCGGGGATTTTAACTTTGACCTGTCGAAGCCGCCGGCTGCTTCGCTGCTGGCGGATTCGCCTCTCGATAGCCCATTCCAAAGCGGCTCTGTTCGTCCGACCACAACGCGGTCTCGACTGGGCAGTGCACGAACGATCGACTGGATATTGACGCGAGGCCCGTTAACCTCTCTCGATGCGGAACTGGACGACTCCGTTCTTGCTTCGGACCACTACCCGATGTCACTGACGCTTGTGCCCAAACCAGGCAGCGGCTGGTTACTTCGAGCGTCAGTCTTCGAACAAGACTGTCGCTGATCGTCTCAGTGGATGGTCGTCAACCGTGAGAATTCGAATTCGCGAGGCGTCGGCGCTCATGACCGGTCTCCTACTCCTCCTTGTGCCATCGCGGCAAATGCTGGTGCGCGAAGGGGTCGCCGGCCTGATTGGGGTCCAGCCGGACATGACTTTAGTAGGTGAAGCGTGCAACGGTCGCGAGGCTATCCAGCAATTCCGGACGTACCATCCGGACATTTACGCTGATGGACCTGCAAATGCCGGAGATGAACGGCCTCGATGCGCTCATTGCTATTCGAAGTGAATTTTCCGACGCAAGAGTGATTGTTCTGACGACCTATGCAGGCGATGTGCAAATTGTCCGTGCGATCAAGGCCGGTGCTCAAGCCTACCGGCACAAGAACACATTACACAAGGAACTGTTGGGAACCATCCGGACAGTCCAGGCTGGAAAGAGGGCCCTTTCGCCTGAGGCCTCGTACGAGATCGCGGAGCATGCGACGGATGACGCCTTGACACCCGCTAAAATTCCCGTGTTGCGACTTATCGCAGCCGGCAATGCGAACAAGCAAATTGCGGATCAGCTCTCCATCACGGAAGAAACCGTCAAGAGTCGAGTCAAGTGCATCCTTTCGAAATTGGGCGCCAACGATCGAACTCACGCCGCAATGATCGGCTTCAAAAGAGGAATCATCGAGCTGTAGTTCCCACCGGCTGGCCTGGTCGCGACAAATCCACAGACTCTAACGAGTGACGATTACAACTCTTTTTGGGGTTTCGATTCGCCGCCAGAATAGCGCAACTAGTAATGTCCAGAAGGGTGCGTATTGCGACGTCTATATTCCACATTCGCCGGCGGTTGGCCTGGCACAGGTTTGCTTCTCATGCGCTTGGTGGGCGGCTCTGCGCTGGTTATGCGCGCGAGCGCGATGCTGTGGAACGACCCTCCAATTACCAAGACAATAACATCTGCGTGTCTAGCGGGATGCGGAATTCTTCTAATCCCCGGCCTATGGACACCCATTGCTGGAGCGTTGATTGCTTTGGTTGAAGCCTGGCAGATCATGACAATATCTGGAGACCCCTGGATCCCCCTCCTCCTGGGAACCATTGGCGGCGCTATAGCAATGTTGGGCCCTGGCTTATGGTCAGTGGATGCGCATCTCTTTGGATGGAAGCGTGTGGAAGCCCCACCTCGTAGAAGCAGTTCCATCTCCCGTTAAGGATCCCCCGAAAATCCAGATTTGCTCGCTCGAAAAGGGGCCTCAAGGCGCCTCCTGAAGAAGTTCGCGATTTGCCCCGATGTGGGGCTGCCTGCAAACGTAGCTCGGTCGGATAATGCACTCATAAACAAGATCGACAGGCTCCAATTCAAAAGTTCAACCCAAAGGGATTGAACAACCGGTAGGAGGACGATATGGGCCATGCGGGTGCTGCTTTCACAGATGCGGGGGAGTTCGATGCGGCAAGCTTTCCCAGAGTTATGGGACTCGAAAATCATCAGCTTCTTCTGGAATCAGAAATGAGTCAGAACTGCTTCGAAGGCGTCATCGGAAAGAGCCCAGCCATTCGAGAGGTGCTGGAACAAGTCGCAATCGTGGCGGCCACGGATGCTACGGTCCTCCTTCACGGCGAGACGGGCACGGGGAAGGAGCGTGATTGCGAGCGCGATTCATAACCTCAGTTCCCGGCGCGGGCACCCCATCATACGCGTGAACTGTGCCGCCATTCCCTCTGGATTGCTGGAGAGCGAACTATTTGGCCACGAGAGAGAGGGCCTTCACTCGGTGCCCTTATGCAGAAGAAGGGCGGGAGATTCGAATTGGCGGACGGAGGCTCACTGTTTCTAGATGAGATTGGCGATATCAGCCTGGAACTGCAGCCGAAATTGTTGCGGGCCGTGCAGGAGCAAGAGTTTGAACGCTTAGGTAGCGCCAAGACGATCCAGGTCGATGTGCGGATCATTGCCGCAAC
>CAWCTB010000008.1:0-44435 GCA_963798275.1 uncultured Acidobacteriaceae bacterium | reverse complement strand
CATCGCACGATCCTCAGTTGCCCTTGGTCGTGGGGCACGGTCACGGTGGTGGCCGCCGAACCGAGGTTGCCGGCAAGGTCCCTGGCGCTGACGGTGATGGTATAGAGTCGCCCGTTTTTGTCGGTTCCGTTGCGTGACGCCTGCAGCGAGATCGTGAAGGAGTAACTTCCTCCAGCACCCCAAGGTCACCGACCCGCTGGGCTGAACGCTGCCATACTCGTCCACCACCTTGAAGGCCGCGGTGCTGGGATCGACCCCCGACAGGTTATCGGTGATAGTGCCGAACACGGTGACGGGGACCATCTTGCCGTTGGGCGGCCATAGCGACGAGGGGCTGGCAGAAACGCTCACGACTGGAGGCGTTACGTCGATGTTGACGGCTGCCGTCGCCAGCGCGCTGATGTTGCCAGCGTTGTCCAAGGCACGCAGTCCGACGCTATTGGTGCCTTCGCCGCTGATCTGCGTCGAGCCATCCGCCCGCGATCGCTATTACCTGTCCGTTGTTGATCCAGTAGCGAAGCTGTTCCACGCCGCTGCCGGAATCGGTTCCGCTGAGGTTGACGGTAACCGGATTGGCGTTGATCCAGCCGTTGCCGTTGGCTGGAGGGGTGGTCGTGATGTTCGCGGTCGGCGGTGTCAGGTCGACGTTTACCGGAGCTGGCAACAATACGACCCCGTCAGAGCCGCGAACGTCACCTGCACGTTGCCGCCGCTCACCGAGTAGGTCGCTCCGCTGATGGCGTCCTGCAGTGCGTGCCGTCGGTGAACAAGCCAACCACCGGAATCGACGCGCTATTGCTGGACGATCCATTGTTCATAGCTACGATCGCGCTGTCCGCGTTGAGCACGCGCGCGTAGGCGTAGGTGTTGGGAGCCGTATTAGCCTGCTGGGTGTCGCCGGTCAGCAGCGTCACGAAGTCGCCGTTGCGCAGCGAAGGATACTGCTTCCGCAGGTGCGCCAGCTTGGTGTAGTACGCCTCGACGCTGGTGTCCGGCGGACCGTAGATGGTCGGATCGCCCGCCTGATCCAGCCACGGATAAGGCGGCCGGGTGTAGGGATCGCCAATCGGCCCGTTCTGGCTGTTGGCGAGCGACGGCGAATTCACCGCGACTTCGTCGCCGTAATACACCATGGGAGCGCCGATATAGGTGAACTGGAACAGCGCCGCCATTTCAAGCCGCTGCTTGGCCTGCACCAGTCCAGTGTCGCCAGTTCGGTCATGACATACAAAGCGCGGTTCACGTCGTGCGAGTCGAGCAGGTTCAGCATGGCTGCCGTCGCCTGCGGTGGATAGTCGTCGCGCACCGCGCGAATCGCATTGTCAAACTGGCTGGGCGAGAGCCCCGGGATATCGTTCGTCCCGTTGTTGTTGTCGTCGTGCCACTCGGCGTTGCGCACGAAGCCGGTGATGTTCTTGCGGAACCGGTAGTTCATCACCGAGTCCATCTGGTCGCCGGCGAGCCATTGGCTGGCGTTGGGCCAGATCTCTCCGATCAGCGGACCGTTGCCGTTATAGGTCTTGGCGTAGTTGCGATAATCGACCCACCATGCGTGCGGGAAGTTGCCGTCGTCGGCGACGTCGAAGCGCCATCCGGAAGCGCCTTGCGCGTACCAGTGCTGGGTCACGTTGTCGTTGCCGCGATAGAAGAAGTCCTTCACCCCGTCGATGCCGTGATTGAAGGTGGGCAGGCTGTCGAGACCGAACCAGCCGATGTAATCTGCCGTCTGGCACGGCACGTTGCTGTCGGTGAAGTTGAACCACGTCCGCCACTGTGATCCCAGCGACAGGCACGCGCCGGTGTTCGGGATCGTGACGCCGTAGCGATCGTAGCGATCGAAGTACATGCCGTCCGACGAGGCGTGATTGAAGACGCCGTCGAGAATCACCTGCATGCCGCGACGGTGTAATTCGGTGGGAGCGAGGCGAACGCCTGATCGCCGCCCAGCGCCGGATCGATGTGCAGATAGTTGTCGGTGTCGTAGCGGTGATACGAACGCGCCGAGAAGATCGGGTTCATGTAGATGGTGTCGATGCCGAGCGACTGGATGTAGTCCAGCTCGCTCTGCACGCCATACAAATCGCCGCCGTAGAACTGGTTGCTGAACTGGTTGTAGCAACCGGAATTCTGGTTGCGCGGATCGCAGATCTGCGTGTTCCACAGATTGTAGGTGAACGCCTGCTGGCTTGCCGTAGTAAATCGGACAGCCGGTGGTCGAGCCCGGACGGCAATAGTCGTTGGTCTGATCGCCGTTGCGGAAGCGGTCCGGCATGATGTGGTAGACGTTGGCGTTCTGCAGCCACGTCGGGGTCTGGAAGTTGGGATCGTACACCGTGAACTGGAACGACGGGAACGGCTCGCCGTCGGTGGCTGCGCCGGTGCCATCCTTGTGGACGTTGTCGTTGTCGTCGAGGTAGTCGTCGCTGTACCAGCCGTTGGTCTGATCGCGGTTGATCTTGAACTTGTAGTAGTAAACCGTCGTCGTCGACGGCATGGTCAGCGTGGTTTTCCAGACGTCGTACTCGGTGCCGTTGATGGTGATGTTCTGGTCGAACGGCATCGAGGTGTCAACCGGGCCAGTGGTCACACCGGTTGCCGTGTCGAACAAATAGGCGCGAGCCGTCACGCCCCAGATGCCGCTGGAATGCAGCGTGCGGAAGCGCAACGTGACTTGCGAGTTCTCGGGAACCGCGCCTTCCTGATCGCGATAGAACGGGTCGAAGGTGTTGTGGTAGAAGCCGGCTTTATCGGCGCCGCTGAAGCCCGCCGGCTGCTCGTTGGAGAAGGGCGGCGTGCTGGTGCCGTTGCCGGTGTTGTCGATCGCGTAATACTGCGTCGCAGACGCGCTGGTGCCGACGAAGCCGCCGATGTTGTTGTCGGTCGGAACCTGGCCGTAGACATAGCCGTCCGGAGACGTCAGGTAGCCGAAGAAAACGAAAGAGGAAGGGATTCCCCCATTGCTGGTGATGGCGCTCCAGGGAATCGCCACTTCGCGAGTATTCTGATTGCCGCTGTTGTCGCGTATGCGCCGTAGCCCGATGTCGGACCGGTCCAGCCGCCGTTGCCGTCGGAGTTGCGGTACTCGCGATAACCGTCTTTGACGTAGGTAACGAACTTGGCGCGGAAGGGCAACGACGAAAAGTTGGTTCCGTCGTAGTTGAAACCGGTGAGGTTGCCGTCGGCGTTGGTGCAGCACGTGGGCGGGTTCTGCGGATTGCCCGCAATGTAAATCACCGCACCTTCCGACGAGATTAGCGTTCACAATGCCAACGTAAAGATTATTGGCGTCCCACGTCATGTACCAGGTCTGGCCGGTGTTGCCGGCGTTCGACAGCGAATTGTTCGAGCCGTATTCGCCCGTGGTAATGGTGCCGTCGATGACGGGGGTGGCCCACTGCGCCCAACCCGGCGCGGCGAAAAGGAAGAGCGCGAGCAAGAAGAAGATGATCTTGCGGAGCAGTGCAACGTACATGGCATTTCCTCGTAAGGTTTGGCTTAAGACATAGCCGAAAAGTCAGAGATGAGCCCCATGTTTTGTAGCTCGATTGTCTTGGATTTGCAATGAAATCCTGATCTCAGTGGCCAAACTATTCGGGACTGGACAAAACTACCAAGCACTTCCGTGGTAATGCCGAAGCAAGCGTGTCGTATTCGTGTGGAGAAGAGCTTGGCAATTCGATAAAGAAATCCCAGCCGGCAGGTTCACCGGCTGGGTCTTCAGCCGCCGTGCTTTCATCTGCCCTCTCCAAACGTGCCACTGCTTCCGCTTAATTCGGACCATATCTCTTCTGCTAACCTCGAACGCAGCGCGCCGGCCGCAGGGCCTGCGTGCATGCCTTTCAAAGGCGCGGAAGCGCAAAGGAACGAGACACTTTTATGCGCTACAGAAACTTCGGGAAAACAGGTTTGCGCGTCAGCGAGATTGGGTACGGTGCCTGGGGCATCGGCAAGTCCATGTGGGTCGGCGCGGAAGATGCCGAATCGCTGCGCTCACTCAAAGCTGCCCGGGAGGCGGGCGTCAACTTCTACGACACCGCGCTGGTTTACGGTGACGGGCACAGTGAGCAGCTTATCGCGCAGGCGTTCGGTCCAGCCACGGACGTTATCGTCGCCAGTAAGGTCCCGCCGAAGAACTTTGTATGGGACGTGAAGCCCGGCTCCCCGCTGCGCGCCACATTTCCGAAAGAGCACGTCTTCGCTTGCCTCGAACACTCGCTGCAGAGCCTGGGCCGCAAGAGCATCGACATCTACCAGTTCCACACGTGGAGCGACGACTGGGCCGTGGACCCCGAGTGGCTGGACACGGCGCGTCAACTGAAGTCTTCCGGGAAGGTGCGATTCGTCGGCATCTCGGTTCAGAATCATCAGCCTTCCAATGTGATTCGGGCTCTGGAAACCGGGCTGATCGACTCGGTGCAAGTGATCTACAACATCTTCGATCAGTCGCCCGAGGACGAGCTGCTGCCCTATTGTGCGACGAACCACATTGGCGTGATCGTGCGCGTACCGTTCGACGAGGGCGGCCTCACCGGCAAGATCACACCGGCTACGGAGTTCCCCGAGGGCGATTTTCGCGCCATGTATTTCAAGGGTGACCGGAAGCGTGAAGTGTGGGAACGCGTGCAAGCACTGGTGCGCGACCTGCAAATTCCGGTCGAAGAGCTGCCTGCGATAGCTTTGCGATTTTGCCTATCGCATCCAGCGGTCTCCACGGTTATTCCCGGCATGCGCAACTCGCGCCACGTAGCCGCAAACATCGCTTCCGCCGATGCCGGTCCGCTCCCGCCCGGGACGCTAGATACGCTGCGAAAGCATCGTTGGGTCCGCAATTACTGGGCGTGATGGGAAAAACCGGGGGCGATGTTCCGACGTGTTCCGGCAAACAAGATACGCACCCTGTGGGTGTAGTACCGTTTAAACCTGAGCCCCGCACGATCCCCGGCGCCGGGCAGACGGCTCAATTGCTGCCGCAAAATATGGTCCGAGGACTGGCATGGCACTTTCGCACCGCAATTCCTACGTCTCGCTTTCGGTCTCCAGTTTGCTCTTGACGGTTGCGCTCGCCTCGTTTGCCACGCGCAAACTGCGACTCCACCGGCCATCCAGTCACCGCAAGTAAACGCGGACGGCACAGTCACCTTCCGCTTTTACGATCCCGGCGCCAAGCAGGTTGAGATGCACCTGGAAGGTGTGCGCGCCAACGCGCCGATGATGCGCGATGCCGACGGCGTGTGGTCGGTCACCACGACTGCGCTGGCGCCTGACTACTACGGCTATGGCTTTGTCGCGGATGGCGCTGCCATGCTGGATCCCAACAACACCAACATCAAGCCCAACCTGATTCAGATCGAAGACATCGTGCATGTCACCGGCGCGACTCCCGAGCTGTGGGAGGTCGCCGATGTACCGCATGGGGTCGTGCATCATCATTCTTATAAGTCCGGCGTGGTGGGCGATGAGCGCGACTTTTACGTTTACACTCCGCCCAACTATGACCCGAACAGCAAGACGAAATATCCCGTCTTGTATCTGCTGCACGGCTTCAGCGACGATGCCAGCGGCTGGACGGCGGTGGGCAAGGCCAATGTCATCCTCGACAATCTCATCGCTCAAGGCAAGACCAAGCCGATGATTGTTGTCATGCCGCTGGGCTATGGCGACCCTGCCGTGTTGGCTGACGGTTGGAAGATGACGCATATGGATCAGCTTTGGATGCCGAACGTCCAGAAATTCCGGCAGTCCCTGCTTACCGAAGTCATGCCGCAGGTGGAAAAGCAATATCGCGTCTCCGCCAATCGGGAAGACCGCGCCATCGCCGGGCTATCGATGGGCGGCTCGGAGAGCCTCTACACGGGCCTGAACACCATCGATCAGTTTGCCTGGATCGGCGGGTTCAGTGCGGCGCTCCTGCGTTTCAATTTTGCCGATGACTTTCCCGGGATGGATGCGAAGAAAGCCTCGCAAATCCGCTTGCTGTGGATTGCGTGTGGCACCGACGACCGCCTGATCGATGACAACCGCAAGTTCATCGGCTGGCTGGAATCGAATGGCATGAAACCGGTTGCGGTCGAGACCCCGGGGGCGCATACCTGGATGGTCTGGCGGCGCAACCTCATCGCCTTTGCTCCCCAACTGTTTCAGAAAAAATAGTCCCGCGGCCGATTGTCCGGGCGCCAATGAGAAGATTTCTCCAGCAATTTGGGTTCTAGATTAGGCGAATCACTTTATCACCGCGCCGAGATGTTCTAGATTGAGATGCAGTCTCAGGCCCGGGCTTTCGATGAAAGAGCGGGCATGGCTATCATGGTCAGCTGAGTCTACTGGCTCCATTATTGGAGTTGGCTTCTACAGAATCGGTTTCTCTGAGGTCCGGATGCCGCGCTTTCAGCATAAGGTCGTGGTCTGGTGCTTCTGTATCTTCTGCTCTGCCCTTGCGTTCGGGCAGCAGGCGGTGCGGGACCGCATCGTTCGCCCCATCGACAACCACAGTCTGGTGCAACTGAAGGGGACGGTCCATCCTCGCGCCCGCAGTGAATTCGATCAGGGGCCGGTTTCGCCTGCGCTGCCCTTGGAACGCATGACGCTGGTCTTCCAGCCGACGGCGGACCAGCATGCCGCGCTCGACCAGTTGCTGGCCGAGCAGCAGGACCGCTTCTCGCCGAACTATCACAAGTGGCTTACGCCGGAAGAATATGCCGACCAGTTTGGGGTCAGCCAACACGACCTTGATCTGGCCGCCGCCTGGCTGCGCTCGCAGGGATTCACCGTGAATCAGAGCGCGCGCGGCCGCACCTGGATTGCCTTCAGCGGCAGCGCGGCGCAGGTCGAAGCGGCTTTCCATACCCAGATTCACAACTATCTGCAGAACGGCAAACTGCACTACGCAGCCGCGTCCGATCCCTCGATTCCTACCGCCTTTGCGGGGGTCATCTCAGGTGTAGGCGCGTTGAATAACTTTGCTCCCCATCCTCTCAACCTCAAGGCAAAGCCGCGCGTAACGTCTTCCATCACCGGCAACCATTTCATCGCACCGGGCGATTTCGCCACCCTGTACGACCTGCAGACGTTGTACAGCGACGGCGTCAATGGGACCGGGCAGGCGATTGCCGTCATGGGTCAAACCGATCTTTCGACCGACAGCAATCCCGGCCGCAACGGCACCCCCGGTGCCGTCGTGAATGGACAGCAACAGCAGTATGATCTGGTCACCTTCCGCAACCTCGCCGGCCTGCCTGCATTGAATTCGAGCAATTTTCAGGCTCTGATTGTTCCCGGCACCACCGATCCGGGAGTCGTCACCGCCGACGTCGATGAAGCCAACCTCGATGTTGAATGGGCGGGAGCGGTTGCGCCCAATGCGACGCTGATCTATGTGATCGAGAACTCAAATAGCGGCGGGGCTTTCAGTGCATTGCAGTACGCTGTCGATCAGAATTTGGCCCCCATTCTGAGCCTCAGCTATGGACTCTGCGAACCACAGGTGGACAGTACGACCCGAACCAACCTGACCGCCGCTGGTCAGCAGGCCAATGCGCAGGGGCAGACCATTGTCACGGCCTCGGGCGATAGCGGTGCAGCCGACTGCGACTCCAGCGCCCCTGCTACCCAAGGCCTCGCCGTGGATTTCCCCGGAAGCCTTCCCACCATAACCTCGATGGGAGGAACAACGTTTTCGGCGGACTCCGCCAACAGCGTCACTCCCACCGCGGCCACCCAGTATTGGAGCGGATCGACGAACGACACCGATCCCTCGGCGTTGGCCTACATTCCCGAGACCTCCTGGAACGACAGCACCAGTACCACGCTGTCCGCTACTGGTGGGGGCGTTAGTACGTTTTCCACCTCGAAACCGTCGTGGCAAACCGGGCCGGGCGTTCCCAACGACAACGCGCGTGACCTGCCCGATGTCTCCTTCAGTTCCTCTCCCAATCATGATGGCACCCTGATCTGCTCCCAATCGAGTTGCGTGAACGGCTATCGCAACACCGACACCACCTTCGACGTGATCGGAGGGACCTCGGCGGCAGTTCCTACTTTCGCCGGAGTGGTGGCGCTCATCAATCAGAAGCTGAACTCCGCGCAAGGCAACGTCAATCCCGCACTCTACACCCAGGCGGCGAGTGCGCCGTGGGCCTTTCACGACATCACCACTGGGAACAATATCGTCACCTGCACGCCGGGCACGACCAACTGCCCCAGCAGCGGCCTGATGGGTTACTCCGCGGGAGTGGGCTACGATCAAGTCACCGGTTTGGGATCGCTCGACGTGGGCGCTTTTATTAACGCGCTAACCGGCAACGCGGATTTCTCCGTGACCCCTTCCGTCACTTCATTGACGCTTGCTGCGACGGATACCGCCGCCTTGACGTTCAATGTGCTGGGAACGGCGGGCTCGGCGATAAGCTTTACCTGCACCCCGTCGAGTTCGCTCACCGCCACCACGTGCTCGGCTCCTTCCGTAGCTGCGAACGGCGCGACGGCGGTCACTTCGACACTGACGGTGATTACCGCCGGCGCGAACGCGGCCGCGGGCACGCTCACTGTGCAGGCGACGAACGGGACGACCTCCCACACCGTGCCCATTGCGCTGAACGTGGGCACTCCCGACTTCACGTTGTCGGCAGCCAGCAGTTCGCTCTCCCTGGCCAGCGGAGGTTCCGGTACGGACACGCTCACCGTGGCATCCGTGTCAGGCTTCTCATCGGATGTGAGCCTCACGTGCTCCGTATCGTCTTCTCTCGGCGCAACCACCTGCTCGGTGTCGCCCACCACGGTTAGCGGAGGCAACGGCACCGCGACCCTGACCATAAACGCCGCCACCCTTGCCCTGGATCGCGGCGCGCCACTGCATTTCTTGCCCGGCGGGGGTGGAATGTATGGCAGCCTGGCATTCGCTTTCGGCGTTGTGTTTACCCTGAACCCTCCACGCCGTCGCAAGGGCAAGAGGCATGCATTGCGGAATGTCCTGGGTGGACTCGTCGTGGTGGTTGCGCTGCTGCCGGTGGTCTCCTGCGGAGGCGGCAGCAATAGCGGCTCAGGCACGGTAACGCCTCCGACTCCTCTGAGCGGAACCGTAACTGTGCAGGCCACGGGCGGCGGCATGAGCCACAGCACGACGGTGTCGGTGACCATCAACTAGCGGGCATCGAGCCCTGCGCAGAGGGCGGCAGCCTGTCCGCCTCGGGCGGAAGCCTTCCCCTAGTTGATTTGGACGCCAGCTTTCCAATAACATCGCTCGCGCTGCTTCCCGCGGGCGTGATCATGACCATCATCGAACATTTTGCGGCCGTCATTCGTCCTGCTCTGTCCGTTCTTTTCGTCTCCCTGGTGTTCGCGAGCCTTGTGGCGCAGGCGCAATCGGCCTGCGGCGATACGCCGGGCGGTCTGGTGCTCTCCGGCACCGCGCGGAACTGGCAATTCCTCGACGCCGTGGGTCCGCACGCCGGCATCTTCGGGCGCGAGGACGGCAACCTTGAGGCCTGGATCTTCCCGCTCAAGTTGTTTCGCGACTTCCATTTGATCTTCCATGCCGGCGACCGCGTGATTGCGGCCGAGACGCTGCCGCGCACCATCACCGTCCACCCGGAACTGACGGTGATCCGCTACGAATCCGATTCGTTCACGGTCTGCGAAACCCTGTTCACTCCTTTGCAGCAGCGTGGGCTCCTCATCACATTGCAGGTGGAGAGCGCCGAGCCGCTGGCCATCGAAGCGAATTTCTCGCCTGATGTTGCATGGATGTGGCCGGCGGGTCTGGGCGACGCTTTCAGCAACTGGGACGAAGAGGCGAAGCTCTTTCGCTTCGGCGAAGACCAGCACCGTTTTTACGCTGTCGCCGGAGGGCCCGGATTAACTGGCGTAACCCAGGCGTACTCGACCAACTACTCTTCCTCGCAGGTCGACACGTTTATGTTCGGCCCGGCAGTGAAGGGCAAGGCCAGCTATACCTTCGCGGCCGCGGCATCCTTTGAAAGCCAGAAGCAGGCCGAAGACGACTATCGAGCGCTGCTGCAAAATGGCGATCAACTGCGGAAGCAGGCGGCTGAATATTATCGTCACTATCTCGACAGCACCATAAAACTCTCGCTGCCTGATCGCGACCTACAAGCTTCCTACGACTGGGCGCGGATCGCGACGGTACTGGGCGTTGTGGACGAGCCGTTCGCCGGACAGGGAATCGTCGCCGGCTACAACGTGTCGGGCATCAATCGTCGCCCGGGATTCGGCTGGTTCTTCGGGCGCGATTCCATGTGGACCGCCCTGGCACTGGATTCCATCGGCGATTTCGCCAACACAAAGGCGGCGCTCGAGTTCCTCGCCGGATACCAGCGTCCCAATGGCAAAATCCCGCACGAGATCCCGCAGACGGTGAAGCTCGTCGATTGGTGGAACGACTATGTCTACGGCACTGCCTCGGCGGACGGAACTCCGCTGTACATCATTGGCATGGACGATTACGTCCGGGCCAGCGGCGATGTGGCGTTCGCGCGCGCCAAGTGGGACAGCTTGTGGAAGGCGTATCAATTCCTGCACTCGACCTACGCTCCCAACGGATTACCCCTGAACAAGGGTGTCGGCCATGGCTGGATCGAAGGAGGCGCGCTGTTGCCGGTTTCTTCGGAGCTCTATCAGTCGGGGGTCAGCGTGGCTGCGCTTCGCTCCCTCGCCAATCTCGCACGACTTGCCGGCAAGGATGATGTCGTGCAATCGTTAAACAGCGAAGCTGAAACACAAAATGCGAAGATCGAGTCGCTGTTCTGGTCTGCTCAAGGCAACTTCTATGGATACGCGCTCGACCTCGACGGCAAGCTTATCCATAAGCCCAGCGTTCTCGGCGCGGTGCCGATGTGGTTCGGACTGCTGAACCAGCAGCACGGCGAACAATTCCTGAACATCCTTGCCAGCCCAGACCAGCAGGCCGACTGGGGTATGCGCATCATCTCCGAAAAGGACCCGCTGTACTACCCGGTGGGATATCACTTCGGCAGCGTCTGGCCGCTGTTCACGGGATGGGCATCGGTAGCCGAATATCGTTACCATCGGCCGCTGCCCGCCTACTTGAACCTGCGCGCCAACGCGCAACTGGTCTTCGATGGGGCGCTCGGGCGTGCGACCGAGGTCCTGTCTGGCCGCTACTACACGCAACTGGTCACCAGCAGCTCGCACCAGATCTGGTCGTCGGCGATGATCGTCAGCCCGATCCTGCGCGGCATGATGGGTCTGAGCGTCGATACCCCTAAGCACACGGTCACCTTTGCGCCGCACGTTCCAGCGGGATGGGAGAATTTCGCCATCCAGGGGATCGCGGTGGGCAATACGGCCCTTGATCTCTCCTACTCGCGCGCCAACGACGAGATCACGCTGCAGGTGCAGCGGCACGGGAGCGACACGGTGCAACTGGAGTTCTCGCCGGCATTCAGTCTGCGAGCGCAAATCCTGGGCTTCACGGTGAACGGCAATCCCGCCACTGCGAAATCCACGCAGCCGGAAAACGCCGTCGATCAGCATCCAACCCTGGTGGTGCCCATTTCTGCGGAAACTACCACGATCCGCCTGCGCTATCGCAATGATTTCGGTATCGCCTACCCTTACACTCCACCGGCTGAACGGGGCGCCCAGCACCAGCCTGAAGTTCGTTTCCGAACAATGGAACGCAACCCGTGATCGCCTTGAACTGCAAATCGCCGGAGCCGGAGGCGCGAAATACAATGTTCCTCTGTTTGGCGATTTGGCCGGTGTAAACGCAACCGGCGCAGAGATCAATCGCCGCGATGCGCAAACGATGCTGCAACTGTCGTTTCCTCCTGGTCCATCGGATGCTTTTACGACGCAGACCGTGGTGCTCAACTTTCCCCAGCGATGAGCTACTGGCCGGGAACGAATGTGTGAACGTGTCCGTTGAGGCATGAATCGCGTCCGCCGAAACGCTATACTCATAGCAGTTCCCAACGACTGCGCTAGATGCAAAAACACTGGCTGGTTCAGCTGCTCGCGTTCTTCATCCTCACGGCACTCTGCGGTGCGCAGGAGACCAAGAGTACCGTGATCATTCCCGCGTCTGCCGAACGGCACTACCGCCAAGGGCTCATGGATGAGAAGGACGGCGACACCAACGGTGCTGTCGATGAGTACCGCGAAGCGATCAAGGAATATCCCGACTACGCTGAAGCGCACTATCGCCTGGGCAATCTGCTGCTCGATCAAAAAGGCTACTCCGAAGCCATCACCCAGTTGAAGGAGGCGGTCCGCCTGAAACCCGGCGATGCCAGCGCGCACAACGATCTCGGGTTCGCGTTGAAGAAGAATGGCGATGCCAAGGATGCGGCCGAACAATACCGGGAAGCGATTCGCCTGAATCCAAAACTGGCTTCCGCTTACAGCAACCTGGGGAATCTTCTCTATGCGCGCCGCGATTATCCGGGCGCAATCGAGCAGTATCGCGCTGCGTTGCAATTGCAACCCAACAATGCCGACATCCACATGAACCTGGGCACGGTGCTGGACGTCACCGGCAAGACGGACGCGGCCATCGAAGAATACAGGGCCGCCATCAAGCTGCAGCCGAACAACGCGAATGCACACTATAATCTTGCGATCGCTTACAAAAATAAGCCCGACCTCACGTCCGCCATCACCCAGCTAAAAGAGGCGGCCCATCTGGCTCCCACCTGGCCGATGCCGCACCTTGTGCTCTTCGATCTGCTGAAAAACTCCGATCCGAAGTCGGCGCTCGACGAATGCATGATCGCCGATGGCATGACGCACGACGCCAAGCTGCACGACGAGTGTCTTGGAATTGCAGAAACGCACGCAGTAGCCGGCTCCGGCCTCCCTCCCTCCGCCTGGCTCGAATCGTAACCGCCTTGCTGCGCATCCACATGCAACGAGGTTGTATGGGCTCAATGGATTGGCTTTCCCAGGAAGTTCTTCCCAATACCGCCATCGGCAATGGTGACTTGTCGCACCATCCCGACGCCGGGCTGCTGGATGCTTACTCACGAGCTGTGGTGGGCGCGGTACGGCGCGTCAGCCCCGCCGTGGTGCATATCCAGGTCCGGCAGCAGCAGCGCGGTCGGCAAGCCGAAGGCGCAGGTTCCGGTTTTCTGTTTACCCCTGACGGCTTCATTCTCACCAATAGCCACGTGGTGCACGGCGCTTCGGAAATTCTGGTGACCAGCGAGGCGGGCGACCGCTATCCCGCCGAACTGGTGGGCGACGATCCGGACACCGACCTGGCCGTAATCCGAGGCGGAGCTTCGGCGCCGTCGGTGCCGCTGGGCAGTTCGCGCAAGCTTGCCGTGGGGCAGTTGGTCGTCGCCATCGGCAATCCGCTTGGCTTCCAGCACACGGTCACGGCAGGCGTGGTCAGCGCCCTGGGCCGCACCATGCGCTCGCGCTCCGGACGGCTGATCGATGGCGTCATCCAGACGGATGCCGCTCTGAATCCCGGGAACTCCGGCGGGCCGCTGGTCGATTCGCAGGGACAGGTGGTGGGCGTGAATACTGCCACGATCATGGGCGCGCAGGGCATCTGCTTTGCGATTGGCGCGGACACCGCTGAGTTCGTTGCCTCTCGCCTGATCCGCGATGGCCGCATCAAACGTAGCTACATCGGAGTTATGGGACAGGGCGTTCCATTGCACCGTCGCCTGGTTCGCTATTACGACTTGCCCAGCGAAACCGGGCTGCTGCTGCTCAACGTGGTCGAAGGATCGCCGGCGTACCGCGCCGGCCTGCGCGAGCGCGATGTGGTCATACGCTTCGCGGGGCAGGCAATCGCTGGGGTCGACGACTTGCACCGCCTGCTGACCGATGAGCGCTACGCCGTTGCCTGTGAAGTGGACGTAGTGCGCGGCACGGAATTGCTCAGGTTCACGGTCACGCCGGGGCCGAGGATCGACTAGTCGAGCTGCGGTGAAAGGCAGGACTTGGCCGATGCGGTTTCGCCGGCTTAGGAATGCATGCGCTGGTAGTGACGGCGGGCCTTCTGGCGATTTCCGCAGGACTTCATGTCGCACCATCGGCGGGAATGATTGCGGCTCGCGTCGAGGAAGAGCCACTCGCAATCGGGAGCTTCACATTCGCGGATTTTGGCCAGCTCAGCCGAGGTCAGCAGTTCCGCGGCGGCTCCTGCGATGGGCCATAGCACCTGCTCGAGCGGATGCTTCGCGTCTGCAATCCACTTCCACTCGAATCCGCCGTTGGCTGGCTGCAAGCAGCGATGCTTTGCGGCCTCAAGGGCGAACTGGTTAATCCATGCGACATCTTCGGACCGGATTTTCCGGTGGTGGGTAAGCGCGCGAAAGGTCCGGAACACGGCCTCACGCAAGGCGAGCGCCTGTTTCAGCACCCGCGCGGCTTCCGCTGGGTTGTGTTTGGCGTGCGCCTCTAGTTGAGTTGCCTTCTCGCGCGAGATCGACTCCGATTGCCGCGCGAAGGCAAGCAAATCAGCGTAGGAGTTCAGGTGCTCTGCACGACGATCGGGAGAGTCGCGCCGGCTGACGGTGTTAGCGAAGTCCAGGCTTAGGGATCCGCCACTCAGGTCGAACTGGTATTCAGACTGGCGCTGGGGGCCGCTCACTGCCTACATTATAACCTGCCAGCTCTGAATCGAAGGTTAGTTATAAAAGGCGTTCGCGAGCCAAACCGCTACATCTCCCACAAGCACTGCTGGTTCCGGTACATCGACATCATGCCATCTTCGCTGATCTTGAGGACCGTGCCGAACCGCGAGGCCGCCAGAGCGGCGGTGGTGCGGCCGCCCTCAACCGTGCGATTGAGCGCCTGCTCGGCAGACTGGTGGTGAAGAATGGCGCCGAAGGCCAGCAATTGTGCGTCCGGGCAGAGCACAACCGCGCCGTCGATGCGCGCTATGTTTTCCAGCACCGTGGACGGAATGTCGAGGGCACTGCGGCCGTGAAGCAGATAGTGCAACTGGTCTTTGCTGGATACGTGGCCGGGCGCGACGTTGTGATTGGCGTGATCGAGCATGTCGGGTTGTGCCACCAGTTCGCGTACCGACTGCTTGTCGTCGAGCACCACGAACAATGCGCCTCGACGGCTCTCGATCAGGTTCAACGCGACGGTAAACAGGCGCTCGGCCAGTTCGGAGCTCTGGATCGCATTCTTCCACATTTCGTAGCGGTGCCGGGCATCCGCCAGCCGCCAGCGTCCGTCCAGGAAACGGAATACCAGCACACCGTCGGCGTAGATCTTGATCTCGCCATTGGGCGACAGGATCAGGCAGATGTGTCCGCCGCAAAGGGTCGCGCGGCAGTGGGCTCGGTACCTGCCCGACGAAGGCACACGTAGCGGCATGTCGCCATACGGCGCCGACCACTCGCGGATGTCGATTAGTTCCGCCAGGATACCCTTACGGTCCACCAGCGCCAGCGTCTGCAAGCCGTCGCAAAGCCGGTGAAAGCTGCGGATGGAAGTCAGCAGATGCGAATAGCGCAGGGCATTCGGTGAAGCGAGCGGCGGCTCGTGACAGGGCTCAGGATCGGAACCAAACAGCAGCACTCCGGTAGCGATGCGGCGGTTTTCGTAGGTGCTCATGCTGCTGGTGCGCAGCACTTCGACGGCATCCGCTACGCGATCGGGTACTCCGGCGACGGCTTCGGCGTTGGCGTGCGTAGCCGGCTCCAGGAAAGCGGAAACAAAACGGTCTTCCGGAAGACCGCGGAAGAGCTGAAAGCTTTGCGCCGCCAAGGCCTCGTTCGTCAACAGTTCGTAGCGCGCCGAAAGCACCATGGAGATGCTGCGCAACAGGCGCAGTTCGTGTTCCGAGAAGTCTGAACTATAGGTGAGCGAGTAGCCTGAACCCATCCACCCGAACTCGACCTGGCCTCCGTCAGGCACGGCGCAGCGCAACTCCGGCATCGCGGCGGAAGCGTGGGGAATGCGCTGCAGGCTTGCCCCGGGGAAGAAGTAGCGGATGCCATTCTCCAGCAGCTCGCTGTACAGCCGGCTTACGAACTGGCCGCGCTTGGGGTAAAACGGACTGGATGGCGTCACCGGAGGCATCTTTCACAGCTTAGCAAAACATGCCCAGTTGCCGCCCGGCCCGCTCACTGCCAGCCGGTACGTGCTTCCCGTACAATGCGCAGTTGCTCTGCCTGGCAGGGAAAGGAACTCATCATGAGTCATGTAGAAACTGAATTGCGAGATGGTGTGTTGCGCATTGCGTTGAATCGTCCGGAGAAGAAGAACGCGCTGACTTTGGCGATGTATGAGACCTTAATCCAGGCCATCGCAGACGGAGAAGCCAACCCCGAGGTGCTGGTCTTGTTACTGCACGGGAATGGCGATTCGTTTTGCGCCGGCAACGATCTAGAAGACTTCCTGCAAAAGCCGTGGAAGGGCGACGCCATGCCACCCGGCGAGCGCTTCATACGGGCCGTTGCTGCGGCGACCAAGCCGATTGTCGCCGCCGTGCAGGGCGCTGCCGTCGGCATCGGTACGACCATTCTGCTGCACTGCGACCTCGTCTACGCCGCAGAGGGCGCCAGATTCATCCTGCCGTTCGTCAACCTTGGCCTGGTGCCCGAGGCCGGTTCGACGCTCTTGTTGCCGGCTCTGCTGGGTCACCAACGTGCCGCAGAGTTACTGATGCTTGGCGCCCCGCTGGCCGCCGAGCGTGCCCGCGAACTCGGCATGGTCAACGCGGTGGTTCCGCAGGACTCCCTGCTTCCCACAGCGCTGGGCGCGGCGCAAGCCCTGGCGGAGAAGCCCGCCGGTGCTTTGCGTGCCTGCAAGCAGATGCTGAAGA
Organism: uncultured Acidobacteriaceae bacterium; assembly: GCA_963798275.1. GTDB lineage: Bacteria > Acidobacteriota > Terriglobia > Terriglobales > Acidobacteriaceae > CAWCTB01. The sequence continues at coordinate 27,664 of CAWCTB010000008.1, read as the reverse complement.
AGCACGGCCGGTCTGAGCTCGACCGCGTGATTCATGAGGAGGTGGTGGCGTTCGGCGAACGGCTAAACTCGCCGGAAACCAAGGAGGCCCTGTCGGCCTTTCTCCAAAAGCGAAAGCCTGATTTTTCGAAGTTTCGCTAGTGTGGGGCTCCGGACTTGCTACTGGTCGAGTGCGATTCTCAGTTGACGCGAGTGAAGGTTCGTAGGTACCTTCGTATCGCACAAGCGTAGCGCCCAGACCAGTGAGTGAGAACCTTTTAGCTGCCGAAGTCTACGACCGTCTGCAGCAAGCGATGGCCTCGGACCGGGAAGGATTTTGCGATCTTTACCGGGACTATCTGGCCGAAGCCCGCCACACACTCGCCGACCTGCGCGCCGCCCTGGCGCAGCGACAACCCGAAATTCTTCGCCAGAAAGCGCATTACCTGAAGAGCAGCAGCGCGGTACTGGGAGTGCGGCCGCTCGCCCGAAGCTGCGCGGCACTGGAAGAGGCGGGAAAGATCAGTCGATTTAGTGGCAGCCGAGGAATGCCTGGCCGAAGCCGCGCAGATTCTTGACTTGGTACAGGCGGAGTTGGTGCGCAGGTTGGGCGCCAAAGTTGTGCCGCCATCGGCAACCGCAGCCTAGATCCGGCCTCGAATCCGGCCTGGCCAGACGAAAACGATGTCATCCGCCGATCCAATCCGCGTGCTGATTGCTGACGACCATCCGGTAGTTAGAATCGGTCTGCGCAACATGCTGCTGGCGGAGCCTGAAGTCCAGGTGGTGGCTGAGGCGCGCGACGGAGCAGAAGCCTTGAGCCTGGTTCGCCGGCTGAAGCCCGACATCCTGCTTCTGGACCTGGCCATGCCGAATATGCCGGGAATGGAAGCGCTGCGCGAGCTCACCAGCGAATCGACTTCCACCCGCACCATTGTGCTGACTGCGCTGATCGAGAAGCGCCAGATTCTGGAAGCTTTGCAACTCGGCGCCCGGGGCGTAGTGCTGAAAGATGCGGCCGCCGAACATCTGGCGGCGTGCATCCGCGCCGTCATGCAGGGACAATACTGGCTGGAAGGCCGGCCAGTGCAGAACCTGGTCCAGGTCTTGCGGGAATTGGCGGCACAGACCGCGCCCCCACCGCGCAAGACCTACGGCCTGACCTCGCGCGAGATGGAAGTCGTCACGCTGATCACCGAGGGCTGTACCAACAAGGACATCGCCGCCAGTTTCGGCATCAGCGAGGAAACCGTAAAGCGCCACCTGACCAATATTTTCAACAAGCTTGGCGTGGGTAATCGCCTTGAACTGGCGCTGTTTGCCTTGAACCACCACCTGCTGCCACCCGCCGCCGAGGAAGCAAAGTAGCGAGAGATCCCCTACTTACGTTGTCGGCTCTTTTTTCCCGCAACAGCTCTGGCCCGTTACTCTCCTGCTTCCTCCCTGAAAGGGGCTTCCCCAGTCGCGGCTGCATGGGTACCGTTGTTAGGGTAGGCCCACCGATGGACGCCGAAGAAAAATCCAATGCACTTCTGAACACCGTGCCTTTGCTCGAAGCCGTCCTGTGCGCCGATTGCGAGGTGATCAGCGACAGCAACGGGGAGGCATGTCCGGTTTGCGGCAGCCGGTCGCTGCTGAGTGTTGCCCGCGTGCTGGGTGGCAGCACCGGTCAAGTGCGCGCAACCGTGGTGGAAGCGGCTCCTGAGCCAGTGCGGAATACGTTTACGGTTCTAGTCAATCCCGAAGCGTCCAATGTGCTGCGCGAAAGAAGACGCCGCAAGCAGGCATCGCTGTTCGAGCCGTCCGGTACGTAGCTAGACATCCTTCACTCTGACAAGTTCTTGCAAAGTCGCGTAATTCCCTTTTCCGGAGCTGCCCCATTTCGCAGAGCAAAACATCCTGGTCCTCGCCGCCGTCATCTCATTTTCCGTGACTGCGAAAACGACTGCTGCAAAAATGACGAACGAACAGCTACTGCGCGAGCAACTCGCCCGCATCTTCGATTGGGGCGAAGCGCACGTGGACCTGAAGACAGCGTTAAGCGATCTGCCCTACCAGTTACAAGGTCGCGTTCCGCAAGGCATGCCGCACTCGGCATGGCAATTGCTGGAGCATATGCGGATCGCATTCTGGGACATACTGGAGTTCAGCCGCGGCTCCGAGCACGAGTCGCCCAAATGGCCGGAAGGCTACTGGCCCGCCACCGTAGCTCCGCCTGACGACAAAGCCTGGAGCAAGAGCGTGACTTCGTTCCAGAAGGATCTTGCGAAGATGCGCAAGCTGATTGCGGACCCATCGCGTGACCTGTTCCAGCCCCTGGCTCATGGCACGGGACAGACTCTCTTGCGAGAGGCGTTGCTGGTCGCCGATCACAACGCGTATCACCTCGGACAACTCGTGCTGGTGCGCCAAGCGCTCAACGCCTGGCCGCAGTAGGTAACCGCCTGCCGCGGCCCGCACCGGCGCCGTTGTTACGTCATTCACACCACCGAGAGCGCGTCCACATCCACCACCAGGTGGGTTCGCGGGATCTTTTGCGCAACCGCATGCTCGATCATGGCGCGCAGCGCGCTGTTCATGCGCTCGCGGCTAGCTGACTTGATCAGGAAGTGATAGCGGTACTCGGTCTTGAGCCGGACAATCGCCGCCGCCGCCGGACCGAGCACGCGCACTCCTTCGAGCCGCGTCGCTTCGAACCATTTGCCCAGGATGCCCGACCAGGCCAGCGCCTCGTCGAGTTTGGTGCTGCGAACCACCACATTGCTGACGGCGTTGAAAGGCGGGTAATGCATCCAACTGCGGAAGCGCGCTTCCTTCTCGTAAAAGCCTTTGTAGTCGTGGGCGGCGGCAAACTGAATGGCGTAATGGTCGGGAAAGAACGTCTGCAGAACAACTCTTCCCGGCGTCTCGCCGCGACCCGCCCGGCCCGCGACTTGCGTCAGCAACTGGAAGGTCCGCTCGGCGGCGCGGAAATCGGGAAAGCTGAGGGCAGCATCCGATCCGACCACGCCCACCAGCGTCACGTTGGGAATGTCGTGGCCCTTGGCGATCATCTGGGTGCCGACCAGCAGGTCGATCTCTCCGGCATGCAGCGCACTGAGCATTCGTTCCAGATCGTCCCGGCCGCGCACCGTATCGCGATCCAGCCGGCCAATCCGCGCCTGGGGAAACATCGTGTGCAGGATGTGCTCCAGCTTCTCCGAGCCGGTACCGAGATACTGAACGTATTCGCTGCCGCACTTGGGACACGTCTTGGGCGCCGGCCGCATAAACCCGCAGTAGTGGCAGATGAGCCGGTGCTCGCGCTTGTGATAGGTCATGGCGATGGCGCAGTTCTTGCACTGCACCGTCTCGCCGCACTCGCGGCAGAGCACGAATGACGAATAGCCGCGCCGGTTCAGCAGCACCATGACCTGCTCTTGGCGATCGAGCCGCTCGCTGGATCTCCTGTACCAGCTTGCGCGAGAGCACCTCCTCGATGCGGGCGTGATGAAATTCCTCGCGCATGTCGATGATCTCGACTTCGGGGAGCGGGTCGCTTCTCGATGCGCTCCGGCAACTCCAGCAGTCGGTACTTGTTGTGCAGCGCGTTGTAGTAGGTCTCCAGCGAAGGCGTGGCCGAGCCCAATACCGCGGCGGCATTGGCCATCTTGGCCCGCATCACGGCGACATCGCGGGCGTGATAGCGGGGCGTTTCCTCCTGCTTGTAGGAGTGGTCGTGTTCCTCATCCACAATGATCAGCGCAAGGTCCGGCACCGGCGCGAACACGGCCGATCGCGTACCTACCACAATGTGGGAGTCACCGCCGCGGATGCGTTTCCACTGTTCGGCGCGCTCATCGTCGCTCAGCGCCGAGTGCAGAATGGCAACTTCGTCGCCGAAGATCTGCTGCAGGTCGGCCGCCATCGCCGGGTGTCAGCCCGATCTCGGGAACCAGCAAAATCGCCGAGCGGCCCTTGGCCAGCACCGCCTGCATTGCCGACAGATACACCGCCGTCTTGCCCGATCCGGTCACGCCGTGCAGCAGCATCGGCGAAAATCGTCTCTCCTCCACCGCAGCGATGATCGTGTCGAGTGCAGTCTTCTGTGCTGCCGTGAACAGGAACTCCAGCTTGCGCGGCTTGAGACCTGACATGCGAAATTCCGCAGCTTCTTCGCTAAGCTCGACGATGCCGCGACGTACGAGCGTTTGCAGCGTGGTTCGAGGGACTGCGAGTTGCCGTAGTTGCTCGACCGTGGCGCGCTGCTCGGGCTGGCGCGCCAGGTAATCCACGATCTCCTGCTGGTTGCCGTTGAGCTTGCCGGCGACCGCCTTTAAGGTCACGACTTGAATGGTGCGGCTCGCGTCGCGGATATCGCTGAGGTCTTCGCGCGCGATCCACTTTTTGTGCACCAGGGTTTGCAGCACCGCGCGCGGCGCTCCCGCCGCTGAGCGCAGTGTCGCTTCGCGCACCACTTCGCCCTCGGACAAGCGGTTCAGCACCGCATATTCCTGCATCTGGTGCTCCGGAGTTTTCTGCGAGCGTCGCGACGAACCGACCGTCGCCGCGTCGTGCAACGCCTGCAGGCCCTTGTCGGTGATGCGATAGCCGATCACGCGGCGAAACTCGGCCACCAGCGGCAGCATGCTGCGCAGCACTTCCCCGATGGGCGCGATGTAGTATTGGGCAATCCAGCGGCCCAGTTGCATCAGTTCAGGGGTCAGCGCCGGAGCGGTGTCGAGGACTTGCAGAACCGGCTTGGCTTCGAAGCTGGGCTCACGATCGTGCAGTTCGGTGACAATGCCGCTCAGCCGCTTCTCGCGAAACGGAACGATGACGCGCCCGCCGGCGCAAGGCTCGGGAAGGTTCTCCGGAATCGTGTAGGTAAACGTGGCGTCGAGCGGGACCGGCACGGCCACATCGCAATAGCGCGGCATCAGCCGCCCTCTTCATCCTTGGCAGGACGCGCGGGCGGCTGCAGGCCCAGGTACTTCATCACCATCTGCAGGTCTTTCCAGGCTTCTTTCTTCTGCCGGGGATCGCGCAGCAGAAACGCCGGATGGTAGGTGACCGCCAACTTGGTCTGGAAGCGCTCGCCCGATTCGGTCAGCGTTCCTGGCGGCGAGAAGTCGTAGAAGCGGCCGCGCAGGGAGGCCATCGAGTCGCTCACGCCCAGTAGATTTTTCGCGGCCGTTGCGCCCAGCGCGACAATCACCCGGGGCTGAATCACGCCAATCTGCCGCATCAGAAAGGGCGAGCAGGTGTCGCACTCGTCGCGTTCCGGAGTGCGGTTCTGCGGCGGGCGGCACTTCACGATGTTGGCGATGTAGACCTGCTCGCGCTTGAGTCCCATGGCGGCGATCATGTTGTTCAGCAATTGTCCGGCACGCCCAACGAACGGCAGCCCCTGCTGGTCCTCGTCGGCACCCGGGCCTTCGCCAATGAACATCAGCTCGGCATGCGGGTCGCCGGTGCCGAAGACAATCTGCTTGCGCCCGAGCTTCGCCAGCTTGCAACGCTGGCAATTGGGCCCAATGTCGTCGCGAATCGCGCGCAACAGCGCGTCGCGGTCGGCAGCGGTCGGCAGGTGGGACTCCCCGGCGATCCTGTTCGGCAGAGGCGGAAATTCCGTCGCCCACTTGCGCCAACTCGTCGACCAACTCACTACCGAGATCTTGCTCCACGCCGTCGCCTTTCCCCTCGCGACGATAGAGCGGACCAATGCCCAGTTCGCGGTAGAACTGCAGGCGGTCGCGCAGCGCGGATTTGGCTTGGGAGTCGAGTGGCATCAGCTACGAACCGGGGATGGCACCAGTGTAGCTTGCTGCCGGCGCAGCCGGACGGCTGCTTCCAGAATTTTCTGTGCAATTTCCTGCTTGCTGGCTTCAGGCAGCGCAATCGCGTCGGAGGCAGTCACGATCGTGACCTGGTTGCGGTCGGAGTTGAAACCTATTCCCGGTCGCGCCACATCGTTCAGCACGATGGCATCCACGCGTTTGTTCGACAACTTGGCCCGCGCATTCTCCAGCAGGTTCTCGGTCTCGGCGGCAAACCCGATCAGCAGGGGCGAGCGCTTACCGGTCGCATCGCGCAAGCTGCCCAGGTCCGCCAGGATGTCAGGATTGGGCTCGAGTTGCAGTTCGAGAGCGCCCTTGCGCTTGATCTTCTCCGGCGAGAAATTCTTGACGTGATAATCCGCGACCGCCGCCGCCATGATGATCATGCCGGCTTTCTCCCAGCGGTCGAGCACGGCGGTACGCATCTGCTGCGCGGTTTCGACGAAAATTGTCTCGGCCGCGGCGGGCGGCTGCAGTGCTGTCGGGCCGCTGATCAGGACCACCTTCGCTCCCCGCCGCAACGCAGCTTCCGCCAACGCGTAACCCATCTTCCCGCTGGAGCGATTGCCCAGGTAGCGCACGGGATCGATCGGTTCCTGCGTCGGTCCAGCCGTGATCAGCACCGTTTCGCCCACGAGGTCTTGCGCCACTCCGAGGCGCTCCAGCGTGGCCCCGACGATCTCGTCCGGCTCGGCGAGTCGACCGGTGCCGATCATGCCACATGCCAGATAGCCGCTGCCCGGTTCGACGACAGAGACACCGCGCTCCCGCAAAACCTGCAGATTCCCCTGCGTCGCAGGATGCTGCCACATGTTCACGTTCATCGCCGGCGCAAGAATGACCGGCGCCGTCGGTCGCGAGGTAGAGTGTGCTGAGAAAATCGTTGGCGATGCCTTGCGCGAACTTGGCGATGACGTCGGCCGTGGCAGGGGCAACCAGCAGAGCGTCAATCGACTGGGCAACAGCAATGTGCTCGACCGCAGAGTCGAGGTTCGGCTGCTCGGCGTCAGACCCGAACAATCCGGTGATGACCTTCTCGCCGGACAGCGCCGCGAAGGTCAGCGGGCGCACGAACTCCTGTGCCGCTGCGGTCATGACGACCTGCACGCACACTCCCCGGTCCTGCAGGAGACGAACCACCTCGGCCGCTTTGTAGGCGGCGATGCCGCCGCTCACGCCCAGAGCAATTCTCATGATGTCGTCGGGACCTGGCCCGCTGCTTCTCAGATGCGCCAGCGGGCCGGATGATTCCGCCCGAGTTTGTATTCCGCCATACTGGTCGGCTGCAACAACCGGTTAGTCGTCGGCCTCGCCGCCAACGGCGTGGTCCAGCATTTCGCTGGCCGCCTGCATCGGTGTCTTGCCCGGATCGGGCACTTCCCACTTCACCATCCCGGCCTGAATCTCCTCCTCGGCGATGCGGCATGGTTTGCGGGAGTGCGTCTCGACCACGGGGCGAGCGCCATTCTGGATCTGGCGGGCGCGACGGGCCGCCACCAGTACGTACCGATAATTGCTATCGAACCCTTCAACCAGCTTCATTGGTCACTCCGTGACAGTCTGTGAACGGGATAGATCGAACGTGGCCAGGATGGACTGCACCTGTTCCAGCATATTCTTGCGTCTGGCGGCAGCGGCGGCAACCACCGCCTCTTCGTCCGGCGTGCTCGAGACGCCGGAGCGTTTCAGCCGCTCGGCCTTCACGATCGACTTGAGCGTGTCAATTGCAGGGTCAACCCGATCGTTCACCAAAATATAGTCGTACTGCAAAAAATTCTCAATCTCCCGCGACGCGGTCTGCAAGCGCCGCTGGATGACTTCCTCGCTATTGCCCGGGCGCGCCTGCGGACCGAAAAGTTGCTCCTGGATTTCCCGCTCCGCCTCGCTGCGGGTCCGCAACCTGCGCTCCAATTCCTCTCGCGAAGGCGGCAGGATGAAGATGCTGACCGCATCCGGCGCTTTGCTCTTCACTTGCTTTGCGCCTTGCACGTCGATGTCGAGCAGCAGGTCATGACCCCGGGCAAACGCCTCGCGCAGGAAGCGCCGCGCCGTCCCGTAGTAGTTGCCGAATACCTCCGCGTACTCGAGAAACTCGTCTTCCGCGATCATCCTTTCGAATTCGTCGCGGGTGATGAAGAAGTAGTCGCGGCCCGATTGCTCACTGCCGCGCGGCGGGCGCGTAGTGTAGCTGACGGAAAACTCCAGATTCGGCACGATGCTGCGCAGCCGGTTGGTGAGGGTCGATTTTCCCGAGCCCGACGGGGCCGAGATGATGAAGAGGTTGCCGCTCATTCCAGGTTTTGCACCTGCTCGCGGGCCTTTTCGATTTCCGACTTCATGGCCAGCCCGAGCTCGGTAATGCGCAAGGCTTCTCCGGCAACGCCGGAAGTTTTCGACAGCAAGGTATTGGCCTCGCGATTCATCTCCTGCAGCAGGAAGTCGAGTTTCTTGCCGACCTCGCCGCCGCCGTCGATCAGCGAAAGGAAATGCTGGATGTGGTTCTTCATGCGCACCAGTTCTTCCTGGATGTCGCTGCGCTCGGCCAGCATGGCGGCCTCCTGCAGAATACGGTCAGGATCGACGTGCGTCCCCAGCAGTTCCTGCATTCGGCCGTGCACCTTCTCGTGATAGGCCCGCAGCACCTTGCCGCGAAGCTGCTCCACCTCTTTCGTCGCGTTTAGGAGATGGGCCATGCGCTCCCGCAATTCGATGGCTGCTCCGCCGCCTTCCTGCTCGCGCATCTGGTTCAGCCGCTCAATCGCCTGTTCCAGAGCTGACGCAACGTGCGTCTCCAGCGCCTCATTGCCATCTCCGTCCATGGCGGCATTCAACGCGCCCGGCATTTTCAGCACGACATTCAGATCAGGCTCGGCGCTGACCCCGAATTCCTCGGCCACCCGGCGGAACGTCTGCAGGTAGCCGCCGACCAGTTCGCGATTGACCGCGAACGCGGCGACACCGGCACGCTCCAGCGACAGTGTCACCTCGATGTGTCCGCGATGCAGCCGTTCTTTCAGAATGCGGCGAACCTTCATCTCGACGAAATCGAGTTCGCCGGGAATGCGCAAATGCAGATCGAGGAAACGATGGTTCACCGACTTCAGGCTCAGCGTTACAGTTAGTTGGTCGTCCACGTGCGACTTGACCTGTGCGTACCCCGTCATCGATCGGATCTTCATTGCGTCACTCGGTTCCGGATGCAGCCTCAACATCGACAAACTGCAAATCATACAGGCGGCGGTAGGTGCCAGTGCGGCTCATGAGCCGCTCGTGCGTTCCCTGGTCGGTGATCATGCCGCTTTCCAACACCAGAATCCGGTCCGCACGGCGCACCGTCGAAAGCCGATGGGCGATAACAAACACGGTCCGGCCAGTCATCAGGTTCTGTAATGCCGATTGCACCAGCGACTCGCTCTCCGTGTCGAGTGCCGAGGTGGCTTCGTCCAGGATCAGTATCGGCGCATTCTTCAGGATGGCCCGGGCGATGGACAATCGCTGCCGCTCACCCCCGCTCAAGCGCAGTCCGCGCTCGCCGATAAACGTGTCATACCCATTGGGCAGCATCTGGATGAAGTCGTGCGCTAACGCCGCGCGGGCTGCCTCCTCTACTCGGTCGGGCGCGATTTCGGGCTGCCCGTAGGCAATATTGTTGCGCACCGTATCGTTGAACAGGATGGTGTCCTGGGTGACGATGGCGATCTGCGACCTTAGCGACGCGACGGTCAAGTCGCGCACGTCGTGGCCGTCGATCAGCAGACGCCCGCCCGTAACATCGAAGAACCGCGGCAACAAATGCACCAGCGTGGTCTTGCCCGATCCGCTGGAACCAACGATGGCCAGCACCTCTCCGGGAATAACCTCCAGATTAATGTCGCGCAGAATTTCGCGCGCGCCTTCGCCATTCTCGTAGCAGAAGGAAACACGCTCGAAGCGGATGCCCTCATGAAACGGCCGCAGCTTGATGGCATTCGGTTTTTCGACCACTTCGTCCCGGGTGTCAAGGAAGTGGAAGATGGCGGATGAAGCGCCAATCGCCTGCTGGAAATTGTTATTGAACTGGGCGAACTTCCTGACCGGCTCGTACAGCTTGAACACCGCCACGATGAATGCGAAGAAGACGCCCTCGGTGAAGATGTTCCGCTTGATGTATTCGCGGCCAACCAGCAGCAAAACAGCGATGGCGACTGCGCCGAAAATATCCATCAGCGGCGAACTGAGGGCGGCGGCGGTAACCGAGCGAAGATTGGCGCGGAACAGTCGCTTGGCGGCGTCGCGGAAACGTCCCGTCTCCCAGACTTCCATCGAGAACGCCTTCACGATGCGGACGCCGGTAATGGTTTCATGCAGGATATTCTGGATTTCCGCCAGCTTGTCCTGGCCGCGGCGGGTGGTGCTGCGCACTCGTTTGCCGATGCGTCGCGCCGACGAGAGCACGATGGGGATGAAAATCACCAGCACCCACGACAGCTTTCCACCCAGCACAACCACCACCGCAGCGGTAAATAGCAAGGTGAAGAACTGCTGCAACGACTCCGCCAGCACCGTGGAAAGCGCGTACTGCACCTTCTCGATATCGTTGATGATTGCCGACAAGAGCGTGCCGGTCGAATGCTTGGAAAAGAACGCCATCGACCGGCGCAGGGTCGAGACATAAAGCTCGTTGCGCAGATCGGTGATCATGCCGAAGCCGGCGTAGTTCACCAGGTATGTGCCCAGGTAGTCGAACACGCCTTTCAACACCGTGGCGGCGACCAGCGCGAACGCCACCATGGTCCACGGATTGTGAAAGTGCTCGGGCACGAACCAGTTCAACTGGATGAACGTGTTCGTCCCGGGAAGGCGGAATAGCGGAAGATCGCGCGATTGCGAGTGCGGATTGAGCACCCGGTCGAAGATTGGCCCGACCAGCAGCACCCGAAAGGCGTCCAGCAACCCCACCAGCGCCATGCACAGCACGGACGTCGTCAAGTAAAACCAGTATGGCTTGACGTAACGTAACAGTCGGGTCAGTTGCTGCATAAATCCCGCAGGTTCAGCCTCGTTTCCGGCTAGCGGCTACGAGCAGTTGGCTAGATTGTGGCGCAAACCAAGATTCTACTGGAACTTGGGCCCACCTTGGAACCGAACCTGCCACGCAAGTGGTACGGGACCGAGCAGGTTCCCGCTGGCGCTCACCACCCTGCGTGGAAGTTCCGAGTCGCTACCGAAAGCGCCTCTACCCGTAATACCGGCCGTTGACCTCGGCTCCCATGATGGCGAAGCTGGCGCTCGACGTCTCCATCGGGTCGGATTTCCAGGAAAATCCGATCAAGGGCACTTCCACCTGCGCCTCCAGCCGGCAGGTTGCCAGCGTTCCCTTGAAACGAAACTGCTTCGCCGGATCATCGTACAGCACGGGTTCGCCCCTCGATTCCCAGATCATCCTGAACGTCATGCGAGCGGGAGTGGCCAGCGAATCGAGCGCCGGCCAGCGTGGCTGGTCCACGACACTCACATTCTTCATTTCCAGTTGGAAGGTCTTGTCGTCGGGGCTGGCCGTGAAGCTCTCAGGTCGCACCGGCACGACCCAGTACAAGCCTGAAGCCGCTATTGGAGGATGAAAGTCGTGAATCTGATTGGCGGGGACCGCCGGTCCCCGGAACAGCGTGAGTCATATGTGAGTAAACGTGCCTTGTTGCGCACTTCGCGCTGCCCAGTATTCCCCCTGCATGACGCCGTAGTCGGTCGTCGGACTGCCGAACGCGATGCGGTTTCCGTGGTTGTCGGTTCCCATTCCCGTGAAGGTGCTGCAACGCGCCACACGGCCTTTGAAATGGTAGATGTGAGAAGGTTCCAGTTGCGGACCGGCCGGCTGATTATGACTGCCGTTCTTGTCCAGCCAGGGAATTGGATAAGGATCGGTTCCGCCATTCGCCGTCGTCAACGATTTCTCTTCGAGAGCCGAGATCGACGGCGCACCCAGAAGGCCGGCGGTCGCGCCGATGCTGAGTCTCAGCATATCTCGTCGCGTGCAAATGGAGCATGTCATCAGCGAGCTCCCTCCGGTCGGGAACAGATCATATGACAACTCACGTCTGATCCGGCGACTGAACTTGCGATAACGCCACATTTTTCGGATTGGTTTCGTCCGAGCTGCTGGTCGGAAGGAGAGTTAGCTACTTCATCACCGGCGAGTCGCGATGGACCACCTTCACCGGGAAGCCAGCCTTGGCCAGCCGTTTGCGGACTTCTTCCGCGATCAGTACCGAGCGGTGCTTGCCGCCGGTACAGCCGAAGGCGATCGTCAGGTAGCTCTTGCCTTCGCTGATGTAGTGCGGGATCAGATAGACGAGCAGTTCCGAGATTCGGCTGATGAATTCCTGCGTCTGGGGAAAAGACAGGATGTACTTGGCTACCTGCGGATGACGCCCGGTGTACGGGCGGTACTTCGGAATATAGTGCGGATTGGGCAGAAAACGGACATCGAACAGCAGGTCGGCATCGTCGGGAACCCCCTGGCGGAATCCGAAGCTCACACAGGAAATCAGGATATTGTTCTCGCGCGCCCCCGCGGTGAAGCGTTCGGCGATCAGCGCCCGTAGTTCCTGAGCAGTGAATTTGGTGGTGTCCACCACCAGGTCCGCCAGCGCGCGAACCGGCTGCAGCCGCAGCCGCTCCGATCGGAGCGATGCCTTGACCGATTTCTTTCGGCCCAGGGGATGAGGGCGGCGGGTTTCGCTATAGCGGCGAACCAAAGCATCTTCGGAAGCCTCCAGAAATAGCACCGTAACCCGGATTGATCGGCGCAAGGAGGCCAGAATCTGCGGCAAGCGGTCGAGCCGCGCTCCCTCCCGAATATCCACCACGATGGCAGCCCGTTCGATCTCCAGAGTGTCGCGCACCAGTTCCGCGAACTTATCAATCAGGCCGAGGGGCATGTTGTCGACCGAGTAGTAGCCCAGATCTTCGAAAGTCTTGAGGGCAGAGGCCTTGCCGGCTCCGCTCATGCCGGAGATAATCACCAGTTCGCGTTGCTGGTGCGCGGCGCGGGCACGGGGCGATTTGGAGCGTGCAGCACGCTTCGACGGTTGGCGGGGGGCAACCTTGGTTTTGGCCATGAATCGAGGATCCTGTGCGCTGAGAGTAGCAGAGTCGCAGACATCCGTCAGCCTGCAGACCCGAGATTCCCGCTAAGTGGTATCGTGGGCTTCACAATTCGCCTGCGCAACCGCTTGATTGCGAGTAAAATTACAGCAACCGCTTAGGATGGCGTTGGTTGCGGGGCTTCTCCCGCTCTGGAACAATACGGATAACTGATTTCTCATGCCACAAATAGGTAGTTTCGCGCTTCTGCTTGGTCTCGCCTTGGCGGCTTATTCCTTGATCGCGGGCGCCTTGGCGCTGTACCGCAAAGACAACAGCCTGGGCGAAACCGCGCGCCGCGCCGGCATTGCCTGCTGGGTAGCAGTCACGGTAGCTGCGGTCGCCCTGGTCATGGCCGCGTTCCAAAACGATTTCTCGGTCGCCTACATTCTGCATCACAGCAACCGTGACCTGCCGATCCAGTACAAGTTCGCGGCGCTATGGTCAGGCCAGGAAGGCTCGCTGCTGCTGTGGGCATGGCTACTCTCGACCTACGGCCTGGTCATGCGGATGCGCTACAAGGTCGATCCGCAACTGACGGCCTACGCGTCGGCGATCGTCGCGGCCGTGCAAGTCTTTTTCCTGCTGCTGGTCAATTTCGCCGCCCATCCCTTCGGCCTGGTCAGCGGACAAATTCCTGCCGACGGCAACGGACTGAACCCGCTGCTGCAGTATCCCGAGATGGTGATCCACCCGCCCATGCTGTACCTCGGCTACGTGGGCGTGACGGCGCCGTTCGCCTTCGCCTTGGGCGCGCTGATCATGAAGTATCCCGGCGAGAAGTGGATCCACATCACCCGGCGCTGGACGATGGTGGCGTGGCTCTTCCTGACCTGCGGTATCTTCCTCGGCGCCCACTGGGCCTATGAAGTGCTGGGCTGGGGCGGCTACTGGGGATGGGACCCGGTGGAAAATGCCTCACTGCTGCCGTGGCTGACCATGACTGCTTTCCTGCATTCGGTGATGATGCAGGAGAAGCGCGGCATGATGAAGATGTGGAACATGTGGCTGATCTTCACCACCTTCCTGCTCGCCATCTTCGGCACGTTCCTCACTCGCAGCGGCGTGGTGAGTTCGGTGCACGCGTTCGCTCAGTCGGGCATCGGCATCTGGTTTGTGTGGTTCCTGGCGCTAAGCTTCGCCACCTGCGTGTTCTTTTTCGTGCGCAATCGCGACACGCTGAAGAGCGAACATCGCCTGGATTCGCTGGTCTCACGCGAATCGAGCTTCCTGTTCAACAACCTGGTACTGCTTGTCTCGTGCTTCGCGGTGCTGTGGGGCACGTTGTTTCCGGTGATCTCGGAGGCGGTGCAGGGACACAAGGTCACGGTCGGGCCTCCGTTCTTCAACAAGGTCAACATTCCGATTGGGCTGTTCCTGGTATTTCTGACCGCAGTTGGTCCGCTGCTGGCCTGGCGTCAGACGTCGCTGGACCGCTTGCGGCGCAATTTCCTGTGGCCCTCGCTGGCGGCCGTGCTGACTGCCATTGTTCTGATCGCTGGCGGCATGAAGCCGTGGGAAGACAGCGCGTACTTCTACTCGCTGATGGCGATTTCGCTGTCGGTGATGGTGGCGGTTACGGTGATCGGCGAGTTCTGGCGCGGCGGTCGCGTCATCGCGCGGCAGCAACATACCAACGTTTTCGCCGGGGCAGTGCAGATCACGCGGCGCAATACCCGGCGTTATGGCGGATACATCGTCCACTTTGGCGTGATCCTGATCATCATCGGCTTCGCCGGCCTGCCCTTCAACCAGGACAAAGAGCAGGAAATGGGCTTCGGCGACAAGATGCAGATCGGCGGGTACACCCTGGTGTGCCAGTCCTACACCCAGGACGACAAACCGAACTACGGGAGCGAGTGGGCCGTCATCGACGTCTACAAGAACGGCAAGAAGATCGACACCATGTTTCCGGAACGCCGCTTCTTTAAGGCCAGCCAGCAGACCTCAACGATCGTGGCCAATCGCTCGCGCCCCAACGAAGACCTGTACCTGGTATACACCGGTAAGAACCCCGATACCGGCAGGCCAATCATCAAGGCGCACGTGAATCCGCTGGTGATGTGGATCTGGATTGGCGTGCACGTGGTGCTGATTGGCACCATCATCGCGCTGCTGCCCAATATGAAGCCGGCGAAGGTGAGCGTCGCGAAGAAGGAGCGCGAAGCGGCGGAAGCCATTCGCAGCGGTGCCGTGGAAGTGGGCGGGGATTGAAAGCCGCACTGGGTAATTCACGAGCGCGTCGTCAAGCGGCCGCGTCCCGGGCAGAACCTGGGGTGCCGAGGACAACGAGTACAAATTGAAAGTACGTGAACTGTTGAAGCTGATCGAGAGCGAGGGATGGCAGCAGGTTGCGCAGCGGGGTAGCCATCGGCAGTTCAAACATCCAGCGAAGCCAGGCAAGGTAACCGTTGCTGGTGCACTTTCCGATGACATTCATCCGAAGACATTGTCCAGCGTATTGAGGCAAGCAGGGCTCAAGAAATGAAAAGCTTCAAGAAAAAGTATCTCGTCGTGTATGAAGTCGGTTCGGACAATCTGAGCGGTTTCGTGCCCGATATTCCGGGAGTGGTTTCGACCGCGCCGAACCTCGAGGATATGCGGCGGTTCATGCGCGATGCGGTTGAGTTTCACCTGGAAGCGCTTGCAGCCGATGGCGACCCTGTGCCCCAACCCGTCACCACCAGCGTTGATTTCGCCAACGAAGATCCCGAGCACGGCGTGCTGTCGTGCGTCGTGGAGTGGCTGGAAGTTGGAGTGCCTCAGATGGAGAGCGTTGCATGAAAGGCAAGAGAGTCTGCAGGCGAGATAGAGGTCCTTCGACTTCGTTCGGTCGCCCAGGCGACCTCACTCCGCTCAGGATGACAAATTGAAAAGGATGTTGCTTCGTAGCTTGAAACTCGAAACTCGAAACTCGAAACTTCGAATCGCCCAGCTTTTGCTCATCGCGGTCGTTGCCGTCGCCTTTCTCGGCGCCGACACCGACGCGCGCTTCAACAAGCTGGGTCACCAGCTCATGTGCATGTGCGGCTGCAACCAGATTTTGCTGGAGTGCAACCACGTCGGCTGCGAGTATTCCGAACGCATGCGCGGAGAATTGGACACCGCCCTGCAGCGCGGCGACAGCGATTCGCTGGTGCTGCAAAGTTTCGTGCAGAAGTACGGCAACACGGTGCTGGCCGCTCCCACCGCCAGCGGCTTTAATGTGGTGGCGTGGATTACACCCTTCGCGATTTTTGGATTGGCGACCCTGCTGACCGTATGGCTAGTGCGGGTGTGGAAGTCGCGGGCGCTGGCGCAACCCGTGGGTCGCCCCGACCTCGCCCCCGAACGACTGGATGAGCTGCGCAAGAAAGCGCGGCAGGAGACTGAGTTCTGATGTTCGCTTTATTTGAAGCAGCTTCTGCGGGCACGGAAACCGCGTTCGTCCTCTTTGGGTGCGCGCTGTTTGCCGCTGCCCTGTTCGTGTACATCTTCTACCGCCCCGAAGACGTCGAGACTGGCGAAGCCAAGACCCGTCTGACCTATCTGCAGGAGCGCAAGGACGCGACCTACGAGAACCTGCGCGACCTGAACTTCGAGTACAAGGCAGGCAAGCTCGGCGAAGAAGACTACGCCATGCAGCGCGCCGCCCTGGAAGACGAGGCCGCCGCCATTCTGGCGGAGATGGAATCAATCGAAAAGGGGCGGCCAGCAACTCGCAAGCCGGCTCTGGTGAAGGGAGCGCGCAAATGAGCGGACTGAGACATATAAGGCGCGCGTTGTTTCCTTCTCTGTTGGCACTGGCTTTGACCACGCTGTCTGCTGCGCAGAGCATCAACGGAACCGTCACCAACGGCACGACCAGCAAGCCCGCTGCGGGCGATGACGTTTCTTTGCTTGCATTGTCGCAGGGCATGCAGGAAGTTGCCTCGACCAAGACCGACGCTCAGGGAAAATTTTCCTTCCCTGCGCCAACCGACCAGCAAGCGCCCCACATGGTCCGGGTGACGCACGGTGGGGTGAATTATTTTCCGCAGGGCGGACCGCTGATGCCGGGCGCAACTACTGCCGAGATCACTGTCTATGACGTGGCCAAAAAGGTTGAGCCGCTGGCGCAGACCGTTGAGGTGGACCGCTATCAGAGCCAAGACGGCAAGCAATTGCAGGTGATCGCACTGTTCGCCATACGCAACCAGTCGCTTCCTCCGCGAACCATGGATGCCGACCGTACCTTCGAGTTCGTGTTGCCGCCGGGGGCGGAAATGGAATCAGCTTATGCCAAGAGTCCCGGCGGGCAGCCGGTCAACAATCCGCCCACGCCGACCGGCCAGAAGAACCAGTACGCCTTCAGCTTCCCGCTGAAGCCGGGCGAGACCCAGTTCCAGATCCAGTACCACTTGCCGTATAGCGGAGAAGCCAGCATTGTTCCCAAGCCGCTTGGCGAAGTGCAGCACTTCGTCGTCATGACGCCCAAGGGCATCGCCTTCACTCCCAAAGAACCGAAGCAGTTCCAGGCGATGGACGACAAGTCCGGCTCTACCATCATGGTGGCCACCAACGTGAAGGCCGGCCAGGACCTGAGCTTCCGGCTCGCCGGTACCGGCGTCTTCCAGGCTGAGGGACAGGAAGCAGCCGCGGGCGGCGAGGACTCCGGCGGCGGCGCTGGCGCCATGGGCGGCGGGCAGGCAGCGGCCAACGACAATCGTCCCGGCGGAGGATTGGGCGCGCCGCTCGACGTTCCCGATCCGCTACACAACTATCGCGCCATTATTTTGGGGGCATTCGCCGTGGTTCTGGTGATGGGAGGAGCCTACGTCGTCTCCAAGTCAAACCACCGGCAGGCGGCGACCGCCGGTACGGCTCCGGCGATAGCCGATGCTTATGAGCCGCCCCTGCCGTCCGTACCCAAAGACCGAACGGCGGTGTTGCTCGAGGCCATGAAGGAAGAGCTCTTCCAACTGGAAATCGATCGCCAGCAAGGCAAGGTCGGCGCGGAGGAATACGCCACGGCGAAGGCCGCACTGGACGAAACCATCAAGCGGGCGCTGGCGAGAGTGAAGGCCTGACCTAGGCGCTCCCACGGCATCTGGTTTTGTCGGCTTCGTCGGCGCAACCGAGGGAGTACAATCAGCCCGCCACCAGCGCTTAGGGCTCGCTCCCATCGCGCTATTCTCCATGGCGAGGTCCTCAATAAATGGCTCTCCTGCAAAAAGGCGTTGCAATAGCCGCCGGAAGGCTGCCCAAGGTCATTCAACCCCCGCTTCACGCGGTGCTCGATTACGCAGTGGCCGCCTCCTTCTTTGTCATGGGAGCCGTGTTCTGGAAGCGCAACAAGCGCGCCGCCATCAGTTCCCTGTTGTGCGGCGGCGCTACCGCCGTGAACAGCATCCTCACCGACTATCCCGGTGGCGTCTACAAGGTGGTCAGCTACCCGATGCACGGCAGGATTGACGCCGGCCTTGCGGGAATCACCGCGGCCATACCCCGAGTCATGTCTTTCGCCGACCAGTCGGAAGCGAAATACTTCAGCAAGCAGGCTCTGGCCGAAACCGCTGTCAACGCTATGACGGATTTCGACTATTACCAGAAACCCTCGCCACAACGGCTGCGTCGCCGCGAAAAAGAAGGCGTGGCCTAGGAGTCTCGCTTTTATCAAGTGGCTGATTCAAAAGCGTCATCCTGCACGGTCGCTCCACGACCGGCGTTTCCTCCCGTTGGCCGCCTTCGATTTAGTCGCAACCGCACCCGCGGCGTATCATCTACATGCTTGAGTGAGAGTCGCTCAGATTATGGGAAACACCTTCAAAACAGCTCTGCTGCTAACCGCCATGACGCTCTTCCTCCTGTTTTTGGGACAGATGTTTGGCGGCCAGCGTGGTTTAACGATGGCGCTCGTCTTCGCCGTCATCCTGAATTTCACTTCGTACTTCTTCAGCGACAAGATCGCTCTGGCCATGTACCGGGCCCAGCCGGTCACCCGCGAGCAATTGCCCCGCGCCTATGAGATCGTCGAAAAGCTGACCCAGAAGATCGGCATCCCGATGCCCAAGATGTACGTGATTCCCAGCGATTCGCCGAACGCGTTCGCCACGGGACGCAGCCCCAATCATGCCTCGGTCGCCATGACCCAGGGCATTCTCGACCTGCTGACGGACGAAGAACTCGAGGGTGTTCTGGCGCACGAGTTGGGCCATGTTCGTAATCGCGACATCCTGATCAGCTCCATTGCCGCAACCCTGGCCGGCGCCATCACCTTTCTGGCGCGCATGGGCTTCTGGTTCGGCGGCATGGGAAGTAGCGACGATCGCGAGCGTGGTGGCGGCATGATGGGCTTGCTGATGCTGATCCTGGCGCCGATTGCGGCCACGTTGATACAACTGGCGGTGTCACGCTCGCGCGAGTACGAGGCCGACGCCTCCGGCGCGCGCTATACCGGCAACCCTTATGCCCTGGCCAGCGCTTTGAAGAAGCTGGATGCCTATTCCAAGCGGGTGCCCCTGGCAGCGTCTCCTTCCACGGCTCACCTGTTCATCGTGGCTCCCAAGCTGCTGGGCGTAAATTTCGCGAACCTGTTTTCTACCCATCCGCCGATCGCCAAGCGCATTGAACGCTTGACGGGCCGCCCGGCCGAGTTCGATTACTAAGCCGAGACACCAGCCCGCTCCGCAAATCGGGGCTGGCGCAAGCGCCCGCACCTGACGCCAAGGCAGGTTCCCGAAGTCTCTCCTTCGACTCAGCGCGGCCTATTGCACCAAAATAACGCTTTGGTAATCTTAATTTTTTCCACAGTAATTATTACTATAATTTACAAAAATAGCCTATTTCTTGTCAAAATCAGCCCTCTTTTTAGGAGCTTTCTCCGGGTAATCGCTGTATGCAATCATGCTCCAAGTCATGCCCACCATAGTGCAAAGAACGGACTTTTCCCAGTAAATTCAACAAAATTGAGGGCGCTTCCACCCTGGTGCAAGGGTGCTTCCAAGCCTCGCAGCCACGCGTGGGCCGTCAGCCATACATGAGCCAGGGACTAGCATTTTTCTTCGCGGCATTTAACGTGCTTGTTACCCTATTGGTGGTATAAGTAGTAACAAGAGTCGAAGCGTGATGCGCAAAGCGGGGCGAGTTGCGGTGGCTGGTTTGGGCCTCTTCATGGGGAGCGCGGCGGTTGCACGCGCGACACCCATCAGCGCGGACTCGAGCGACGGCTCTCCTTTCCAACAGGTGGCCACAGCTTCCGTCGTCGACAGCAACGCCTTCAACGAGTTTTGCGCCACTTGCATCACCGAACCCCATCCAGAAGCTGGGGCCTCCCGATCCCCTCAGACCAGGTCGTTCCTTCACGATCTACCCGTTCCTGAGCCTTCCACGTTGGTCCTGTTGGGAAGTTCGCTGCTCGGACTTGCCGGTTTGGACCGGCGCGCCCGCCGCTAGTCTAGTACGTTCGCGCTGCGCTTACACCGGGTCCCAGGAAGTCATGGTCCTGCTTTGAACCTGCTTCGCCCTGCGCGAGTGCGCCTGGCCATGCGTTGCCAACGCACGAAACCCGTCTCTGTCGAAGCGCGTGCGAATCCGCTGTCGCGCGATCTCGACCCGCGCCGCATCACATTCGGCGGCGAAATAACCCAGCGGACAAAATGACGGAATCGCCGCACTCTTCATCGCAAAGATGAATCCGAACAACGTACTTGGACTCTTTCGTGCAAATGCAGAGGGCAACGAGGTTGCCGGTTTGAGGGTTGTGGTCGCTGCACGGGTCGAGACAGTAGAGCTGCGTCGGAAAAGGGCGACACGACCATGCGACATTCGGTTGCCGCGTTTCTTGACTTTATTCGGTTGTCTTCTCCGATGCCTTGTGCAGAAGCGGCCTCACGGTGTGAGCGCCGTATTTCACTTCAACTGGATCCCCAGGAACTCACTCGACGGGTTGTCACGCTACTCGAATGCGCTTTTTCGCACTGGCATCGGCTTTGAGCACATCGAGAGCGCGAACTGCGGCGCGCACAAACCACAATTTTAACTATCCCACAATGTGGTACATTCCTCTCGCGTCCAGCAGCCCGCGCCGGGACTGCGGGCCGCCATCCCTGTGGAAAAGTCGGCCGCTCCCTCTCTTTCCTGAGCCGGGAATGTCCAGAATTTTGTCAGGGTGCTCGCCGGTCGGGATTGAGAATGGGACACTTACAAGATGGGGGTGTCACAATATCTCATTTTCGGGTTATGAGGCTGTGCGACAGATGCGATTTTGGCGCATTCCCCGTTTACTTCCGTGTCCCGACCGTTCATACTAGAAGTACGGTAAATGAGTTGTGCGTTCCATTGCACGATCCAACGTTCCTTAAATTATTAGCTTATCCCACAATGTGGGAGGAGTTCGATGCCGTTACAATCTGATAGTTCTGCCGAAGTGAACCACCGCGAACGAATCTGGTTTTTCCCTCACAAGTTTTGGCAGGCCACCAAGGGCATGCCGGAAGACGAAGTCTCAAGACTTATGTCGGAGGTGGAAAAGCTCGCCGAAGCGAAGAACTTCGACGAATTGCGTAAGTATCCTTTCGTCTTCATTGGCGATCCCTACAAGCCCCACGCAGCTTAACTTCACTGCGCTTCCCCCAAAGCGCGGGAAATTTCACTGAGACGGGTTGTTTGCTGGAGCGGCGCCCCTCGATGTCGTTCCGCCCGTCTCAATGAGTATGGGCATTCGGCAGCTTGCCTCCAACAGGTACTTTGCCTTGGCGAGGCGTTGCCCTGCCTGGCTGATGTTGTGGTCGAAGTCGCTCAACTCAAGCACCAAGGCATTGCCCCGGCGGCCAATCGTGAATTGAGCGCCCGGCGGCATGACCTGAAGATCGAGCGCATTGGCCAGGCGCAGAATTCCAGCCAGGGGCAGCAGTTCTCTTCTGCGCTTTGCGCTAAGGCCCGCGAAAATGGCGTGGTCGGACGGCGGCAGCCCGCCACGATGATAACGCGCCACGATGGCGACGCAGTGCATCTCCTCTTCGCTCCAGCCCAGTGGCGGAGAAATCTTGCGAATCATGCGATAGCCACGCTTCTCATGGCCGGCCTCCTGTTTACTACGCCCGATTTCGTGCAGGATCGCGGCCGCCTCCAGAATTCGCCGTGAGCCGTCCCACGCCTTGCAGCACGCCCTCCGCGACCAGCTTGTCGTAGAGCACCAGCGACAATCGCAGCGTTCGCTCGGCATGTTTGTGATGGGGATCGAGGAACGTGGCCCAGGTGCGCAGCTTGTCCAGCGACGCCGCTTCGCGCGACTCGCCCGAGGGCAATTCCGATTCCCAGACCGACCAAAGCGAATGCCGGCCCAGCATCTTCTGCCGATAGAGATGGAGCCGCTTTTCTCGCTCCGCCAATAGCACTTGCCGCCAGCGATGACGCTGCTCGGGTGTTATTCCTGCTTGCGACTTCACCATGCCCCACAGGACGTCGAAGTCGTGCACCTCGCCCAACGCGTCCTGCAAAGTGCGCAGGTCCTTCGACCATCGTGCATGCCGCTCGGGCAGAAAGTTTTCCACCGTGTAGCGGAAACGCTTAATGCCGATCCTGAGTTGGTGATACCCAGTCTGGCTGCGGTTGCGCAACGCCTGCCGATGCAGCGCGCGCGCGTCATAAAGCCGTTCGAGGGCGACGAATTGGAAGACAACCCCCTCCAGCGGGACCTTGCGGGCGCGGCTCTCCAGCCGGGCGTTCAGCTCGGACCAGCGCTTGCGGTCGAAGTTGTTCAACGCATGTTGCGCCGCTTTTTTCTGTTCCTCCTCTCGCGGGCGCAGCACCTCCAGCAGCAGATTGCGAACGGGATCGTCCTCGGCGGAGAGTTTGGTTACCCATTCCTGCATCACCTGGGTATCGCGCAATTCACCCAGACTTGCGAAGAGGGCTTTTCCCAGGTCCTTCATCTGCTTCCATTCGGGATCGGGATCGATGGAACGGAATCCGTCAGCCATGGATCGGCAGCGCCGCAGCGCCACCCGAAGATCGTGCACCGGGTCGGGCGCGAAATCCTGGCTGGCCTTGTCGCACTCCTCCAGCGCGCGCTGCGCCCAGTGGAGAAGCCCTGCCTTCGACTCGTGCGTTTGGGTGGCTGGCAACATTGTCTTGCAGCTCTACTTTATCGCGCCCCCACGCTCGGCACGCAAATTTCGTATCTCTCACATTGTGGGAGACGGCCGTCGCGATCCTCCCTGGGGAATCTCTGATTAGCCCAATCTTTTGAAGGGGACGGCCTTCAGGCCGTCCGTAAAGGCCGCAAAAGGAACGCGACTTTAGCCGCGGAGGGACCGTCCATTGACTTAATCGCGATCCTCCCTGGCGGATCTGATTGCAACTCTGCGGCATCGCAGTCTGCCGCCCAAAGCAAAACTCCGTTGCCGTTCGCAACAGCAACGGGGCCTGCATGCGCAGCTTTGCTTTTCGGCGTCGTTTCTACGGCGCGGTGAAGGTCACGTATTTCTTGCCGAGGTAGAGTCGCGGTTGGCCAACCTCGACCACCATCTTCAGCGGAACCGGATGCGCGATCTTGTCATCCACCGTGAGGTCGCTGACCAGCAGTTCGTCGCCGGCAACATTCAGGATGTGGAACTTCCCTTCCGGGGTGTAGCCCATGCCATACTGTCCGGGAGGAAGCGACTGGCTTCCGAAGGCCAGTTTCTTTTCGGTGATGAAGAAGCCGTTATATTTCGCGGCGATGGCCGAAGAATATCCCGAGGTATCCACCAGCCCGGCCATGACAAAGAAGCCGTCTGGATATTTCACTGCCGCCGAGTTGCGCATCTGAACTGTGGCACTCATTCCGCGAAAGAAGTAACCTTCGGGAACTATCTTCTTCAGGTCGGCCCCGCTAACCACCACAGGCGCCGATGCGCTTTGCGCCACAGCGGAGACAGCCAAGGCAGCGAGAAGAACCGCCATCGAGAATCTGCGAACCATTCGTAAAACCTCCGTGTGGGATCATCGCAAGCGCCGTTACGCCCGCAACCCGGTTCGCGGGACGGCGCTAACGATGCCTCCGTCTTAGATAGGACGACGAATCGAGTCTACACTGTCCAACGAACCAGCCTTTCCGGGTATCTCGCTTGGGCGGGACCGGGCCTTTCCTAAAAACAGCTTTCAGCTGACGCTGGGCCCATCTTTATGCGCCAGTTTCGTTGTACGATATTGCTCCAATGCATCTGCACCAGACAGGCGCGAGCGCGAAACGGCGGGAGGCCGCGTGAACATTCTGCTGATGGCAATGCCGGATTCCTTCGAGCACATGCCCACCGTCGCGGTCCGTATGCCGAACGGCGCCCTTGCCTCTCTCGCCGGGAATGTCGATCCCCATCACAAGGTGGCCAGTTTGGACCTGATTCTGGTTCAGGACAAGGTCCGCCAGACTGTCGAGCGCCTGATCGCCGAATTGCAGCCTGAACTCGTCGGCTTTTCGGTCATGACCTTCCAGCGCAAGACCGCGCTGCGTATCGTGGAGTTGGTCCGCACGCTGCGTCCCGGCGTCCGCATTGTCGTGGGAGGCTACGACCCCAGCCTCGCTCCTGACGCCTACATGCACGATGGCTCGGGCATCGACTTCATCGTGCGCGGTGAAGGCGAGCTGACCTTCCGTGAGCTGGTGCGCAGCCTCGAAAGCGCCGGCGAATTTTCCTCCATCGCGGGGCTTTCCTATCGTGCGGGCGAACGTTGGATCGTGAATCCTCCGCGTCCAGTACACAGCCTGGACGGTGAGGAAATTCGCCTGCCCGACCGCAGCTCTCGCGTCCTCTCCGGTTACACTATGCTGGGCCGGCAAGTGGACGTAGTGGAAACCTCGCGCGGTTGCACCTTCGACTGCGGATTCTGCTCCATCATCGAGATGCGTGGCCGCAACTTCCACACGTATTCGTTCGACCGCGTGCTGGCGGACATTCGCGACGCCAAGTCGCGTGGCGCGCGGGCCATCTTCATCGTCGACGACAACATCACCCTGAACGTCCGTCGTTTCGAGGCGCTGTGCCAGGCCATCATCGATGCCGGCCTCAACGACATCTGCCTACACCGTACAGGCCATGACCTCGCCCATTGCCATGCACGGCGACACGCTGGCTCCGCTGATGCGCAAAGCCGGCTTCCGCTACGTCTTCCTGGGAATCGAGAACATTCTGGAGAGCGACCTGCAGTTCCTGAACGCTTCGGCCAAGAATGCGTTCCGCGAAGGAGGCCGTACAACCGACAACGCCACCATTCGAGCGGTGAACGTCCTTCACAAGCACAAGATGTACGTGGTCGGCGGGCTGATCGTGGGCAATCCCGACGACACGCTGGAATCGATTCGCACCAACCTCGAGTTCGCCCGCAAGTACGTCGACTGGCCTTACATCCAGCATCCCACGCCGTACCCGGGCACGCCCATGACCAAGGAATTCCGCGCCAAGGGACTGGTGAAGATCGAGAGCCTCGAGGAATACGACGGCACCACTGCCGTGGTCGCAACCCAGTATCTTGCTCCCGAAGAAATTGAATACGAACGGTGGCTCAAGGAGCGCTGGATGAAGACCAGCCACATACCGGCGGTCATTCGCAAAGAGCCTCTGTTCGTGCTCAAGAACTGGCCCAGGATGCTGATGCACACCTTCCGCGGCAGCAGCTTGAAATCCATTCTCGGACTGGAAAGCGCCCGCACCGTCTTCGAACGCTACCGCGCCATTCGCAAGGCCGAACGCGTATACCTGTAATCTCCAAGCCAAGCCCGCCGGCTACTCCGGACATGCCCGGCAGGAAGGCGAGCGTGGCCGCGGCTCCCTGAACTTACCTGGCGACGCTGGACACGTTGTCCGCCTTTCGTCCGCTGCGAATCGCCGCGGCCAGGTCCTGCAGCAGTTCCATGGTCTCGTCCCAGCCGATGCAGCCATCCGTGATGCTCTGGCCGTAGGTGAGCGGCTGGCCGGCCACCAGCTTCTGCGCGCCCGCTACCAGATTGCTCTCCAGCATCACTCCGACAATGCGCCGGTCTCCGTTGGCGATCTGCTTCGCAACATCTCGGCATACCAGCGCCTGCCGTGTGTAGTCCTTGTTGCTGTTCGCGTGGCTGCAATCGATCATGAGCCGCGGCGCCAGCCCGGCCTGCTCCAGTTGACCGCACACGCCGGCGACCGCCTCGGCCGTGTAGTTCACCATCTTGCGGCCACCGCGCAGGATCACATGGCAATCCGGGTTTCCCGTCGTCACAAAGATCGCCGACTGTCCGTTCTTCGTCGTGCCAAGAAACGTGTGCGGATGCGCCGCCGACAACACCGCTTCCATGCGCAATCTGCACGTCGCCCGAGGTCGCATTCTTGAATCCCACCGGGCACGATAGGCCGGAAACCAACTGCCGATGCACCTGGCTCTCGGTGGTGCGCGCCCCAATCGCTCCCCAGCTCACCAGCGCCGCCAGGTACTGCGGCGTCACCATGTCGAGGAACTCGGTGCCCGCGGGCACTCCCATTTCCGCCAGATCGAGCAGAAGGTGTCGCGCCAGCCGCAGGCCATCGTTGATCTTGTACGACTGATCGAGATGCGGATCGTTGATCAGCCCTTTCCAGCCCACCGTGGTGCGCGGCTTCTCGAAGTACACCCGCATTACGATGTGCAGCTCGCGCGAAAGTTCGGCGATCGCTCCCTTCAGCAGCCGGGCATACTCCCGCGCTGCCCGGGTGTCGTGGATCGAGCACGGCCCCACCACCACCAGCAGCCTGCGGTCTTTGCCCGCCAGGATGTCGCAGATGCTGGCGCGCGCCTGATGCACGGTGGCGGACGCACTCTCGGTCACCGGCATCTCTTCTTCGAGGAACACCGGCGGAAGCACAACTTTGGTCCACTTTATGCGGAGATCATCGATGGGATAGAGCATGGCCATGTATTTGGAAGCCGAGGTCTGCACGAACCGACTGGTGTGTTTCCGCTGCCGCCGGGGCCAAGAGGTCTTCTGCCGCGGCAGATGACTTCGTACAGTCATTCGCGAGCCGGAACTGGCTGGAGAAACTGGTCGGGGCGAGAGGATTTGAACCTCCGACCCCCTGCGCCCAAGGCAGGTGCGCTACCAGGCTGCGCTACGCCCCGACTCTTTGCTTCACTGATTCTAAATCACTTCCAACAACGAAACCACGGAGCGATGCCCTCTTTCGGCACGAACTCCGCTAAAACTGGGTCAAAACTGTGCCAAAACCCCATCAGTTCACCCTCGCTGTGTCAAAACTGATGTTCTGTTCGTTTGCCTGCCGATTCAGCTTGAATAACGCTTCGCCCTTCATCTGCAGCTTCGCCTGCGAATACTTCTTGAACCTTGGCGTCTCCTTGCCTGGTATTGTCCCAGTTTGAGTTCAAACTGGGACAATACCGGGAATTTCTCTCCCTTGACGCCGGGGGATTCGAAATCGACTTCACGGCGGCCGGAAGTGACATAACCAACGGTATCGTCTGTTCGCCCGCTATGCCGTGCTCCTTCGATGTCTTCGGAGGCCAGTTCTACACCGGCGGCGCCCACTGATCACGCTGCAGCCCGCCGTAGCGTCTGCCGTTGACTTCAATTGCACCGCCTCGATTATTGCCGGACACTTTGATCCCGATGGTACCGGTACGGTCAGCCGGCCTACCGTAACGCCGGTGCCGGAGCCCGCGACTCTGTCGACGATGGCAATAGGTACGCTGGGAGCCTTGGTGCGACGGCGACAGCCAGATGGCCAGTCCTCGGGTTTAGGCTAAATCTCACGGACTTCGAGCGGATGATCTTCCGGTGTC
>CAWCTB010000007.1:0-32976 GCA_963798275.1 uncultured Acidobacteriaceae bacterium | reverse complement strand
TGTCTTCGCGCACGCAGTCCGGACTTGTTGCTCCTGCCATCGGCGATTACATCGGCGTGCACCACGTACTTCCCCGGTCCTGGGCTTGATCCGAAGGGAATCTCCTGTTCCGCATTCGAGGCCAGCTTGAAACGCTGATATCCCAACGCCGTCGCCCGTCCAATCTGGTTCACGGCCTGCACGATTACAGTCAGGGTCAGAGCATGGTCGGTGTGGTTTGCGACCAAAAGCGAACCCTCCAGTTGCATACCGTTCACCTCCGGCGGTTTCCTCCAATCGACCGTCAGCCCGGATGTCACCAGCAGGCTGAAATCTTGTTGCACCTTCGCCGCCAAAATGTTCGCATCCGACAACACCAGCGTGAAGTTATACTCGCCCGGCTTGGTCGCAGTGCCCGACAACCTTCCTGTACGCGGATGTAGCTTGATCCCCGGCGGTAGCCGGTCGTCTGCCGCAAGTTGCCAGGCGTAGGGCGCAGCACCGCCGGTTGCCTGCAGTCTCATTTCGTAGCGTGAGCCTACGCTGGTCGGCGGAAGCGCGCCAGGTGTCAGGATCGTCAACGGTATGTCCTGCCACGTCAGCGGCCACGCGGGAGATAACGCCGCGACTACCACCGCCAGCAACAGCGCGACCGTCGCGGGCTTCGCAATCCCTCGCATCGTTCCACATTATAGGCGGTACC
Source organism: uncultured Acidobacteriaceae bacterium (assembly GCA_963798275.1). GTDB lineage: Bacteria > Acidobacteriota > Terriglobia > Terriglobales > Acidobacteriaceae > CAWCTB01. The sequence continues at coordinate 32,294 of CAWCTB010000007.1, read as the reverse complement.
CTAACTACTCCGTCGCGATCCACCGGACAACAAAAAAGCCGCCAGCTTTGGCGGCTTCCTTGCGCGATGGCCTTCGCACTTCTATCTCGCGAGCTTTCTCCGCAGGGTCGCCGTCAGGGCACAGATACCTCCGCCCAGCAGCACTAACGTCCCCGGCTCGGGAGTGGCTGCGGTATCGCTCAACCGCATCTGGTAGGGGCCGTTTGAGTTGTCGAACACCCCGTTGAGATTTGCAAAATACTCGCCAGCTACACCGACTGCATTCTGGTCACCTGACCAACTCCAGCCCGCATTACTGTCCATCGAGCTGAGTTCGATCCAATAGCGCGTATTCGCGGTCAGAACCTGTGCCGTGGTCAGGTTGAGGAAATAATCCTGCAGCGTACCGCTCAGCATATTGTCGTCGATGGTCCCTATGTTGTAGATAACTCCACCCGGCGAGGTGTTGTTGTCGGCTAGCAGGTCGACACTTAACGTGCCGGTCGGGGCGCCAAGCAGTTCCAACTTCAGTCCGACCGACGCGAGTGTGAATCCAGCGCCGCCTGTCGAGAAAGAATCAGCCAAGGGTCCGAACGAAGTGACGGGATCGGCGCCGTTGCTTGACGAACCCAGGTTGTCATAGACAACGCTAGCGTTGCCAACGCACGTCAGCGCCACAATACACAAAATTACCGGAAGCCAGCGCTTCATGCGCTTTCCCCTTTCAAACTTCTGTACTAGGTCGCAAGACCGGACATCAGCATAGCCCGTTTTTCCCCAGTATTCCAGTGAATTCTAGCCATGTTTAGGCAGTTCCGGCCGCATTTTCCCAATTTTGTCAGCTCCAGACCGTGGCAATTAGCCTGATGGCAACCTCTTCTTGCACCCTCTCGAAACACGTAGAGTTAGTCCGCGAGCTCTCGCGGCGCCATACTAGCCATTGGCCAAATCTAACGATGACGCATCAAAGAGACAGGTGGAGGCAACGATGAATCACGCACAAGAGATTCTGCAATCGATGACCGAGCGTTTTGCGGCGACCGCGAACGTGAAGCAGGTTTTCGGAGAGCCGATGCAGGCACAGGGCAGGACGATCGTGCCGGTGGCCCGGGTCTGGTATCACGTGGGTGCGGGCTGGGGCGGACGCAAGTCCGAATCGGGCGATGCAGGGCAAGGCGGTGGTGGCGGCGGTGGCGCGGTGTTTGCCGCTCCGGCGGGCGTGCTCGAAGTGACGGATGAGGGTGCGCGCTTCGTGCGGTTCGTCGACGCCAAGCTCGCCGCAGCGCTGGTGGCTGGCGGAGTGCTGCTGGGCCTGCTGGGACGGCGTCTGCTGGCGCGAGACTAGCCTGCGACCGGAAGACTGGCATCTGCGGGGGAACAAGGATTAGGGCCTCGTAACGATTCCGCCCCGGATCGCAGAGTTGTTTCGTCTGCCGCCGTCACTCGACCGTCACAACTGAATGCTTGCTTAATGGAATGCAGGGTGTGCGCAAGGGGGAATCCCGCAGTGCATTCCCTTTTCGCATGATTTGCAGGAACAGTCGCAGTGCGGCCCCTTGTGCAGCTCCTGTCGTTGTCTTCTGCTTTTGCGCCATATCGTGTTCTCCTAGTCCCGGGACTTTCTGGCGGCCTCAGCTCTGGCTGAATCCCGGAGCTATTAGCATACTTCAGATTGCACGCCGTCCGACTGTTGGAAACGGGAAAACGAGGGGCGGAGCTGTACGGGCCGGACTCCCGCTCGCCGCCGCGCTGTTTGCCGACGGAATGCCGATGGGCCTGCTGGGCCGGGCTCCGCTGGCGCGAGACTAGCGTTCGACCGTGACACTTGCATCCGGCGTGGGAAACAGGTGGGGGTAAACATCTGTTGCTCTAGACGTTTTCGAGTCCAACAAATGTTTCCTGCGTTTGCGCTATTCTTATGGTTTAATGCTCCCAGTTTTGCTGGCGGGGTGGAGGGAAGAATGTCATTTGAAGACGCTTTGAACGTGGCTTCGCGGGATGAATCATTCAAGGCGACGATTTACGCGATGAACACCTTGCTGATACACAAAGGCATCTACAGCAAGGAAGAGTTCGAAGCGCTCTTTGTAGAATGGATCACCAAAGAGCATCGCCGTTCGGCCGGGACAGAACAGGATCAGGCCCTCATATCGGGCCGTGCTTAGTCCTTGGTGCAGGGTGCTGGCACTCGGGCCTCTTTGCGCAGTGAATCCCAATGTCGCACGCCTTACATTCGCAGTTGCACGGGAGGCGCTGGCGTTGATTTTGGCGGCTTTGTCGGTTTCCGTTTAGTCATTCCTCTCTAGGGCGCCGTTATCTGCTCATGAAGTGGCAGCATACAGTTGCACAGGTCTCGTAGCAATTCCTATTAACCCTTAACGGCGTTGAGTATTTCAAGGGGTTGGCGCCTCCCTCTGTGGATTAGTTGTGCATATCTCGGCAAAATCAGTGAATGCCGGTGGAAGGAAAGAGCGAAAGGCCCCGCGGCCGAGCTTGTGAAACTCAATGACTGAGATCGCAGAGTTGTTTCGCCTGCTTCCGTCGGTAGACGAACTGCTGCGTCGCGAAGAAGTCCAGGCGCTGGCGGCGCGCGAAGGACATGCCGCGACGGTGACAGCCGCGCGGGCGACGCTTGAGCATCTGCGGCACCAAATCGCGGGTGGGACCCTCGATGAAGAGCAGTTGAAGGCGGCAGTGGAAGGCGCTGCAAAGGATGTCGAGGGCAGGTTGCATGAGTCGCTGGCGTACTCGTTGCGGCCGGTGATCAATGCGACGGGGGTGATTTTGCACACCAACCTGGGCCGGGCACCGCTTAGCCGGGCGGCCTTGGAACGGGTGGTTGAAATTGCGCAAGGCTACTCCAATCTTGAATTCGATCTGGCGACGGGCGAGCGAGGTAAGCGCGACGTGCACGTCGATCGGCTGTTTGCCCGGCTGCTGAACACGGCCGAGCGCGAGGTCACGACCATCGTGGTGAACAACAATGCCGCCGCGGTGCTGCTGGCGCTGAACACGCTGGCCGAGGGTGGCGAGGTGATCGTCTCGCGCGGCGAACTGGTGGAAATTGGCGGATCGTTCCGCATTCCCGAGGTGATGGCGAAGTCGGGCGCGGTGCTGCGCGAAGTGGGCACGACGAACCGCACGCGCATCAGCGATTACGAAGACGCTATATGCGAGAAGACGAAGCTGCTGCTGCGGGTGCATCGCTCGAACTTCCAGATTGTGGGCTTTACCGAGCAGCCGTCGCTGGAAGAACTGGTGGCGCTGGGGCACAAGCGCGGGGTTCCGGTGATGGAAGACCTGGGCAGCGGAGATATTTTCGAGCTGCGCGAGGTCGGCGTGCATGGCGAGCCGACGATTGCGGCCAGCGTTCGCGCGAGCGTGGACGTAATTACGTATAGCGGCGACAAACTGCTAGGCGGGCCGCAGGCGGGGTTGATCAGCGGCAGCCGCGAGCTGGTGGAGAAGATCAGGAGAAATCCGCTGTTCCGCGCGGTGCGCGTGGACAAGATGTTTTATGCCGCGCTGGAGGCCACGCTGCTGGCGTACCTGCGTCGGGATTACGATGCGATTCCGGTGCTGCGCATGATGCGCCTGACGGAAGCAGAAATCGACGAACGCGGCGAACACTTGATGCGAAAGCTGCACATCACCTGTCCCAAATTGCAGATCGAGGTGCGCGAGTCGCGGTCGGTGCTGGGCGGGGGAGCGGCTCCGGGATCAACGCTGCCGACGCGGGTGCTGGCGGTCTCGAGTGCGACGCTCAAGGCCGATGAGATTGCGCAGAAACTGCGCGAGTGGGAGACGCCGATCGTGACGCGGGTCGAAGAGGGACGGGTGCTGATCGATCTGCGAACGGTCGCGCCGGAGCAGGAGCCGGTGATCGCGGCGGCGCTGGAAAGTATCGAGACGTAGGTGACGACGCTTTACACCATCGGGCACTCGACGCGGACGCTCGATGAGCTGATGGCCGCGCTGCAAGGGCACGGCATCACCACGCTGGTAGATATCAGGTCGTTTCCCATGTCGCGGCGGCTGCCGCACTTCAATCGCGAATCGCTGGAAACAGCGCTACCACGTTGTGGGATAGAGTACGTCTGGATGCAAGAGCTGGGAGGACGGCGAAAGAGGACAAGTAACAACTCGCCGAGTACGGCACTGCGGAACGATTCGTTTCGCAACTATGCCGATTACATGATGACGGAAGCGTTTGCGAAGGGCATCGCACGGCTGCTGGAACTTGCGGAACAAGGAAAGACAGCGATTATGTGTGCGGAGCGGATGTGGTTCCAGTGCCATCGCATGCTGGTGAGCGATTATCTCGCAGCGCACGGACATACCGTGCTGCATATCGACGATGAGGAGCGTCCGACACGCGAGCACAAAATCATGGCGGAGGCACGGCTAGTGGACGGAACGCTGGTGTATGACGGGGGGTTGTTCTGAAGGCTGCTCTTGCCCTTCGCTTACGCCGCGGGCACCTGGCTCAGCCCACCGCACCTGCGCGGTCACCAAGAAAGTTGCCTGATCCCAGAAAGCAACGCCCGCAGCTTTTCGGATTTGCGAAGGGCGAATAGCGAGAAGCGGTCTTCCCATCGTTTGCGCGCTTAGTGCCAGTCTCGCTATTCTCGAACCACGCATGAAGCAAGCCGTCTTTCGAGAACGCAATAAGAATTACTATCGCGTTCTGCACACTCCCATCTGGATATGGGTCTTCTGGGTTCTGCCGGGATATCCCCTGACGTACGACCTGTATACCCACGGGCCGGACCGCCGGCACTGGATCTGGCTGGCGATCGTGGTGGCCGTGGTGTTTTGGCGCGGGTTTAAGGGGCGCGTTCCGGGATGCGAGCCGCGTCCGTACATTCATTACTACGGTGTGCATCAAGCGAACCTCTCGTACCGCGTGGTGTGCTACACGGCGGCGTGGATCGATTTGCTGGTGCCGTTTGCGCTGAACCTGATCGGGCTGGTGATCGCGTCGGTAAGTGGCCGCTGGATGCTGCACGAGCTGTACCGGTGGGGGTACTATCCGCTGGCCCTGGCGGTAGTGCTGGCGGCGGTGCTGGACTGGATTCCGCGAGCCAAGCGCAGCACCTTTGGAGAAGGCGCGGAGCGGGCGTGGTTTTATGTGGCGATCTGGACGGTGGTGCCGACCCAGGTGGTCAACTGGGCCGCGTGGCGACTAGGCAAGTACATGGCGCTGGAACCGTTGCCCCTGGCGAGGGTCCGGCTGGCAGTATGCCTGGTCGCGACCGCATTCTTCTTAATGCTGGGGTATCTGCAGAAGCTGCCGCGGACGACCCGGTACTACGAGGGTGTGGCGGCGGCGGGGGTGTGAATGTAGTGGATAGTGGATAGTTTCAAGTTTCGAGTTGGAGGAAGCGGGTTGACAGCTCGGGACAGGCAGAAGGGTAAGGTTTCGTCCTTCAGGTGTCAGGTTGGCAGGGGTGGGCTGAGAGCTGACGGCTGAAAACTGAGGGCTGAAAGCGAAAAGCGAAGGGCAAAAAGCCAAGAGCGATGGGGGAAAAAAAGAAAGGCGACCCGAATGGCCGCCTTGTCTTCGAACTGTCGCTCGATTAGATGCCCTGAACGTTCTCAGCCTGCCAGCCCTTCGGCCCTTTGACCACGCTAAACTGAACGGCCTGGCCTTCCTGTAAGGTGCGGAAGCCGCCCGCCTGAATCGCAGAATAGTGAACGAAAACGTCTTCCCCATTCTGACGGCTGATAAAGCCGTAGCCCTTCGCGTCATTGAACCACTTTACTGTTCCTTGTTCCATGGTGATGCATATTCCTTCGAAATTGATGTAGCTGCAATTCGATCGGGATGTGAAGCAGACAGGGAAACTGCTAGGCAGGGACTGCTGCGAACAACACTTCGATCAATCGAGCAACTTCATCATACCAGTCGAGAGCAGAATTCCCAAGCAAATCGTGATTTTGGAAGGCCTGCGGGCGAGGCTATTAGCGTGTAAAATGCCTGTTGTCAATGTGTTACCTTGTTGATCGTAGCGCAATTTTCAGCCCGGAACGAAGCCCGGAAACCGCTGTCGAGAAAGTGTTACTTCGAAATAGGAAGTGGAACGAGAGTACCCGATGATCGTTGGGACTGGTATTGACATTACCGAAGTACCCCGGATTGCGGCCTCGATTGAGCGCTTCGGGCGCCGCTTTCTGGAGCGAGTGTTCACAGCCGACGAAATTCGATATTGCGAATCCAAAGCCAACAAGGCCGAGCGCTATGCCGCCCGCTTTGCCGCCAAGGAAGCCGGCATGAAAGCCATCGGCACGGGCTGGCGCCGGGGAGTGACCTGGCAGGATGTCGAGGTCCGTCGCCTGCCGGGAGGGCGGCCCACGTTGGAGTTCCATGGCCAGGCGGGAGAGTTCTTCCGCAACCTGCGTGCGGTGCGGGCGCACCTGTCGCTGACGCATACCAAGGAATTCGCGATGGCCCAAGTCATTCTGGAGTCGGAGGGCAGTAAATAGCGGATCGTCAGGTCAAGCACCATCCATTGATTGATTCTGACCATGTAGGGCAGGTGGGCAGCCAGTCTTTCGAATCGATCGCGGGAGCTGTGGCGCGTTCGAACGGCTGGCCGGGGCGAAGCGCGGTTTCCATTCACCGCAGGCAAAAAGGCGAGGCCACTCCGTTGCCGCGGAGAAAGTGCAAACGCGGCAGCGCGCGGCGGGAGATGCCGCGGATGATCTAATCCGGCACGTGGAATCATGCGGCCGCGCCATTACTTGAGACACTCACACCGCCGAAAAGGAATCGCAGTTTCGTTTTGCGGGGGTACTCGGGCCCGTTGGCCTCTGCTGGGGTTGCGTTTTACAACAAGATTGTGTCGAAAGGCGCATCAATCGAGATTAAGAATTGCTTTTGCGAGTTGAGCTTGCAAAGCAGTGAACCCGAGTTGTTATAATCACTCGCTTGGGTGATATGCGTCACACCCGGATAAAACATCAGGCAGCGTACCGCACGAAACGCGGGGTCGAAATGGGGTATCGGCTCCTCACCTGCAAAAACGGGAAAACTTCGTAAATGGCCCAAATTTTTCATCGCAGTGCGAATACTCTCTCGCGAGTTCTCGATTGCCGCTACGGTGATCATCGTTCTCCTGCTGTTAGGGGCGGCCATGCAGGTGCAGCGATCGCCGTATACCACCTACCAGGGCATTGCGCATGTGCAGCCGGTGCCGTTCAGTCACCAGCACCACAACGCGGGACTGGGAATCGATTGCCGGTATTGTCACACCTCGGTGGAGAACTCGAGTTTCGCGGGCATTCCCCCCACCAAGACGTGCATGAACTGCCACTCGCAGATCTGGACGAACGCGGCCCTGCTGGAGCCGGTGCGCGAGAGCTACCGCACAGGGAATTCCATCCTGTGGATCCGGGTGCACGATCTGCCTGACTACGTTTATTTCAACCACAGTATTCACGTGAACAAAGGTGTAGGTTGCGCCAGTTGCCATGGGCCGGTGAACAAGATGCCGCTCATGTACCAGGCCAACTCGCTGCAGATGGAGTGGTGCCTGAACTGCCATCGTGCGCCGGAGAAATTCCTGCGGCCGCGCGACCAGATTTTCAACATGAATTACGAAGAGCCCAGCGAGAGCAAGCCGGTGAGGCTGGCGGACGGCACCGCATTCACCGACCAGATAGCGCTGGGCACCGAGTTGAAGCACCGCTACAACGTTCGTACGGTGGAAGACATTACGAGCTGCAACACCTGCCATCGCTAGCGGGGTGAAGCTGGCGGGCGAGGGTGAAGTTGGACAAACGATTCGTTTCCGGAACCAACGACAAGATGGATAAAGAGCGTAAGCAGAAACCTGAGGCGGTCTGTCCCGGCAAACTGGAGCTGGCGGAAGTGCGAGACAAACTCGCGCGCGCCAAGAGCGGCCCGCAATACTGGCGCAGCCTGGAAGAGTTGGCGCAGACCGAAGGCTTCACCGAGATGCTGCATCGCGAGTTTCCGCGGCAGGCTTCGGTGTGGCCGGAAGGCGCGTCGCGCCGCGACTTCCTGAAGCTGATGAGCGCGTCGATGGCGCTGGCCGGACTCTCGGCCTGCGTGAAGCAACCGCTGGAGCCCATTGTCCCGTACGTCCGGCAGCCGGAAGAGATTGTTCTCGGCATTCCACTGTTCTTCGCCTCGGCGATGCCGTTCGCCGGTTACGCCCTCCCCGTGCTGGTGGAAAGCCACGAGGGACGTCCTACCAAGATCGAAGGCAATCCAGACCATCCGGCGTCGAAGGGTGGGACCGACGTCTTCATGCAGGCCTCGATCCTCGACATGTACGACCCCGACCGCTCGCAGATCACCTCGTTTGAAGGCGGCATTCGCAGTTGGAGCGATTTCGCCGAGGCCATCAAGGGGCCGTTGAACTCGCAGAAGGCGGTACAGGGACAGGGATTGCGGATCTTGACCCGCACGGTAAGTTCGCCGACGCTGGCCGCGCAGCTTGGTACAGTGCTGCAGCAGTATCCGCAGGCGAAGTGGGTGCAGTACGATCCGGTCGGCCGCGACAATGTTCGCGCCGGATCGCAGTTGGCCTTCGGGCAGTATGTCGAGACCCGCTACAACCTGGAGAAGGCAGACATCATTCTGGCGCTCGATGGCGACTTCCTGTCCAGCGGGTACCCGGGATTCCTGCTGTATGCGCGGCAGTTCTCGTCGCGACGCAATCCCGATCTGAAGGAAGGGATGTCGCGGCTGTACGCGGTGGAGAGCACACCGACGAACACCGGCGGCAAGGCCGATCACAAGATCCCGGTCAAGGCGTCGGAAGTCGAGTCGATCGCGCGCGCCATTGCGGCGGGATTGGGAACTGGGCAGCGCGGGGAGCCTGAAGCCGGAGCAGCAGAAATTCGTCGCGGCGCTGGTGAAAGACCTGCAAGCGCACAAGGGAGCGGCGGTCGTGATCGCGGGCGACAACCAGCCGGCCGCGGTGCATGCGCTGGCGCACGCTATGAACCAGGCGCTGGGGGCCGTGGGCAATACGGTCTTCTATACCGATCCAGTCGAGGCGAAGCCGCAGGACCAAGGCGCCGCATTGAAGGAGCTGGCCGGCGAGATGTATGCCGGCAAGGTTGATCTGCTGCTGATCATCGGTGGCAATCCGGTGTATGACGCGCCGGCCGATATTCCCTTCGCGGACGCGATGGGCAAGGTACCGCTGCGCGTGCAGCACAGCATTTATCAGAATGAGACGACCGATCATTGCCACTGGCACATCAATGCTACCCATTATCTGGAGCAGTGGGGCGATGGGCGGGCGATCGATGGAACGGTCACGCTGACCCAGCCGCTGATTGCGCCGCTCTACGACGGCAAGAGCGAGTACGAATTCGTCGAGGCGCTGATCGGCTCGTCGGCGAGCACGGGCTACGATATCGTGCGCAAGTACTGGCAGGGCCAGATGAAGGGCGGCGACTTCGAGGCAGAGTGGCGTAAGGCGCTGCACGACGGCTTCATCGCCGGCTCGGCTTACCCGGCGAAAAGCGTTTCCGCCAAGAGCAGCCTTCCGGCATCGGGGAGCGACGCGGGCGGCGATGCGCTGGAGCTGATCTTCCGGCGCGATCCGATGATTTACGACGGCACGTTCGCCAACAATGCGTGGTTGCAGGAAACGCCCAAGCCGCTGACGTCAATTTGCTGGGACAATGCGGTTCTAATCAGCGTGACCACGGCGGAGAAGCTGGAGCTGAAGACCGAGGACGTGGTCGAGATCGAGGTGAGTGGCCGCAAAGTAAGAGGGGGCATCTGGCGCATGCCGGGACATCCCGACAATGCCATCACCGTGTTCCTGGGATACGGCCGCAGCAAGGCCGGGCGCGTGGGCAACGAGGTCGGCTTCAACGCATACGAGTTGCGCAGCAGCGATGGCCTCTATTTCACCAATGCGGTGAAGTGGAGCAAGGTCGGCGACGGATACGGTTTCGCCAATCCGCAGGGCTTCCAGTACATCGACTACTCCGACATTCCCGGCGCGGAGCCGCTGAAGAATCGCCACATTATCCGCAAGGCGACGCTGGAAGACTTCATGAAGAATCCAGACTTCGCGCACGAGGGCATCGAAGCGCCTCCGCCGGAGCTGACGCTGTACCCGAACTACAGGTACACCGAAGCCAAGTGGGGCATGTCCATCGACATGAACTCCTGCGTGGGGTGCAAGACCTGCGTGGTGGCCTGCCAGGCGGAGAACAACATTCCGGTGGTTGGCAAAGAGCAGGTCATGCGCGGCCGTCACATGAACTGGCTGCGCGTGGACACCTACTACGAGGGGGGCACGGTCAATCCGGGCACCTACTATCAGCCGGTGCCGTGCCAGCAGTGCGAAAACGCGCCCTGCGAGGTGGTGTGCCCGGTGGGCGCGACGGTGCACAGCACGGAAGGCCTGAACGACATGGTCTACAACCGCTGCGTGGGCACGCGCTACTGCTCGAACAACTGCCCGTACAAGGTGCGACGCTTCAACTTCCTGTTGTTCCAAGACTGGGAGACGCCGCAGTACAAGATGATGCGCAATCCGGAAGTGAGCGTGCGCAGCCGCGGCGTCATGGAGAAGTGCACGTACTGCATGCAGCGCATCACGCACGGGCGCATCACCGCGGAGAAAGAGAACCGGAAAGTACGCGACGGCGAAATCATTACTGCCTGTCAGCAGGCCTGCCCGGCGGATGCCATCGTATTCGGCGATCTGAACGATCCCAACAGCCGGGTGGCGAAGCTGAAGGCGCAGCAGCGGACCTACGGATTGCTGGAAGACCTGAACACCCGTCCTCGCACTACTTACATGGCGGTGGTGCGAACCCGAATCCCGAACTCGAACCGTCGGAGCCCAGTTAGATGAAGCAGGGACCAGAAGAGAAAACCGTATTGCAGGACGTGCCCTGGGAAGACGAGCCGCCGGTTTTAGAGCCGGGGCATGACTTCGACAGTGTCACGGACAAGATTACCGACGCCGTTCTCAAGCGGCCCATCGGACTGGGATGGCTGGCCGGTTTGGCGGCCGGCATGGGTTTGCTGGGCATACTTCTGATCGCGGTCACGTACCTGTTTTTGCGCGGGCGTCGGCATCTGGGGCATCGAGATACCCGGCGGCCTGGGGCTTCGCGATCGTCAACTTCGTGTGGTGGATCGGTATCGGCCACGCGGGAACGCTGATCTCGGCCATCCTGCTGCTGCTGAAGCAATCGTGGCGCAACTCGATCAACCGCTTCGCGGAAGCCATGACGCTGTTCGCGGTGGCTTGCGCCGGTATGTTCCCGCTGCTCCACATGGGCCGTCCGTGGCTGGCGTACTGGATGTTCCCGTATCCCAGCACGATGGGGGTATGGCCACAGTTCCGCAGCCCGCTGGTGTGGGACGTGTTTGCGGTTTCGACCTACGCGACGATCTCGGCGGTGTTCTGGTTCGTGGGCCTGGTGCCCGATTTCGCCACCATGCGCGAACAGGCGACCCATCCGGCGACCAAGAGCATTTACGGCATCCTGTCGCTGGGCTGGCGCGGTTCGGCGCGGCACTGGAAGCGCTACGAGGCCTTGTACCTTCTGCTGGCCGGCCTGGCGACGCCGCTGGTGCTCTCGGTACACACGGTCGTCAGCTTCGATTTTGCGATCGCCATCGTTCCCGGCTGGCACACGACGATCTTCCCGCCCTACTTCGTGGCGGGCGCCATCTATTCCGGATTCGCCATGGTGCTGGTGCTGGCGATTCCGATCCGCCACTTCTACCACCTGGAAGACATGATCACCATGCGGCACCTGCAGAACTCGGCCAAGATCATGCTGGCAACCGGATTGATCGTGGCCTACGGATACTTCTTCGAGACCTTCATTGCGTTCTACAGCGGATCGACCTACGAGCGCTTCATGGTGCAGAACCGCTGGTGGGGACCGTACGCGCTGATCTACTGGTCGCTGATCCTCTTCAACATTCTGCTACCGCAAATTCTGTGGTTGCCGAAGATGCGGGCGAACACGAGAGTGCTGTTCGTGATCTCGCTGATCGTGCTGGTCGGCATGTGGCTGGAGCGCTTCGTGATTATCGTGACCAGCTTGAGTCGCGACTTCCTGCCCTCGTCGTGGGGACATTACGTTCCGACGCGGTGGGACTAGGCGACCTACGGCGGGACCTGCGGCTTCTTTCGCGCGGCGATGTTCCTGTTCATCCGCATCATGCCGGCGATTTCCATCTTTGAAATGCGCATGCTGCTGCCGCAGGCGGAGGTGAAGGAATGAGCCACGCTGTGACCCATCCCGCGATTTATGGTTTGATGGCAGAGTTCGAGACCCCAACCGACTTGGTACACGCGGCCAGGGCGGCATACTCCGCGGGTTATCGCAAGATGGACGCGTACAGCCCATTCCCCATCGAGGAGGCCAGCGAGGCCATCGGCTTCCACAAGACGCGGGTGCCGCTGATGGTTTTGCTGGGCGGCATTCTCGGCGGAGCCAGCGGCTTCGGCCTGCAGTACTGGATCAACGTGATCTCGTACCCGCTGAACATCGGCGGCAAGCCGTGGAATTCGTGGCCGGCGTTCATCGTCCCGACCTTCGAGATGACGATTCTTTTTGCCGGGCTGGCGGGCATGTTCGGGATGTTCGCGTTGAATGGACTGCCGATGCCCTATCACCCGGTGTTCAATGTGGACCGGTTTGCGGCGGTGACGCGCGACCGCTTCTTCCTGTGCGTGGAGGCGGCGGATCCCAAGTTCGACCTGGTCAACACCCAGCGGTTCATGATGGACCTTAAGCCTCTGTCGCTCTCGGAGGTGCCGCATTAATCGGCAAATGCAACGATCGGAAGCGTCGCCGGCGAAAGCGCGACGCGACGGACTTGGCAACCTGAGCCGCAAAGGTGTGTCGTTTGTGCTGGCGTCGGTTGCGCTGCTGCTGCTGGCGGGATGCCGCGAGGACATGCAGAACCAGCCATACTACCGGCCCCTGCGGGAGAACGACTTTTACGCCGACAAACGCTCGGCCCGGCCTCTCGTCGAGGGCACGGTGGCCCGCGGCTACCTGGGCGGATACCTATTTCTATACCGGCAAGATCGGCAGCAACGACGGCGATTACATGCCGTTCCCGGTGACTGCGGATGTCATGGCGCGCGGACAGCAGCGCTACAACATCTATTGCACGCCCTGCCATTCCGAAGTAGGCGACGGCAATGGCATGATCGTGCAGCGCGGTTACAAGCGGCCTCCGTCGTATCACAGCGAGCGTCTGCGGAAGGCGCCGATCGGCTACTTCTTCGACGTGATGACCAACGGCTTCGGCGCGATGCCGGACTACGCGGAGCAGATTACTCCCAGGGACCGATGGGCGATTGCGGCCTACATTCGCGCGCTGCAATTGAGCCAGGGTGCGACGCGGGCGGACGTGCCGTCCGGCGAACAGGTGGCGAGCGAGCCGCCGCCAGGGGTCGTGATCTCGCCGCCGTATGACACGCAGGGTGCGACCACGGCCAACTCGGCGAAAAGCGCGGTCCCGGCTGCTGGAGGTCAAGCGCAATGAGTAAAGATGCAGTAGACATCCATCAGACCGAATTTCCGGTGCCGGCTGGAAGCCGCGGGATGGCAGAAGCGCTGGCTGATTGTTGGAGTGATTGGCGCGATTCTGTGCGTAGCTGGGCTTCTTCTCACACCGCAAGAGTTTCTGCGCGGCTACCTGATCGGCTTCATGTTCTGGCTGGGCCTGAGCCTGGGCTGCCTGGCGTTGCTGATGGTGCAACATCTCTCCGGCGGACTGTGGGGACTGGTGATGCGGCGCTCGCTGGAGGCGGCTTCGCGCAACCTGCCGCTGATGGCGATCCTGTTCCTGCCGATTCTGCTGGGGCGCAACCAACTTTATGAGTGGATGACCAATGCGGAGCTTACCGAGCACAACCACTGGTACCTGAATACGCCGTACTGGATCGGCCGGTTCGTGCTGTACTTCGCGATCTGGCTGGGGCTGATGTGGATCCTGAACAAGCGGTCGGTGGTGCAAGACAGCCCGGTCGTGGTGCGGCCGCGGTTCCAGTTGTTGAGCGGCATTGGGCTGATTCTCTACGCGTTGACGATCTCGTTTGCCGCCGTGGATTGGGTCATGTCGCTCGATCCGCACTGGGGTTCGACCATCTACGGCATGATCTTCATGGCGGGCCAGGGGCTTTCGGCGCTGGCGTTTTCGGTCATCATGCTGACGGTGCTGACGCGCTACAGCCCGTATCGCGACATCGTGAAGCCGATGCAGTTCCATGACATCGGCAAGCTGATGCTGGCCTTCGTCATGCTGTTCGCCTACTTCTCGTTTTCGCAGTGGCTCATCATCTGGTCCGGCAACCTGCCGGAAGAGATCGGCTGGTATCTGAACCGCATCCGCGGCGGCTGGGGCGTGATAGCGCTGGCGATCGTTCTGTTCCACTTTGCGCTGCCGTTCGCGCTGCTGCTGTCGCGGGAGCGGAAGCGGGCCGGCCGCCGCTTGATCTGGCTGGCGGTGCTGTTGATGTTCATGCGCCTGGTGGACATCTACTGGTACGTGGTGCCGAACTTCGCGCACGCGCGCGGACATTTCTACTTCAGCATCTGGTACCTGGTGGCGCCGATCGCAATCGGCGGACTGTGGCTGGCAGCGTTCTTCTACAACCTGCGGCAGCGGCCGCTGCTCCCGGCGTACGAGCCGCAGATACCAAGCTTGTTGCATCAAGGATCCGGACATGGCCACTGATAACTCTCACGACGACCCGTTGCTCAATCCGGCAGTCGATTACGACCGCACCGACCTGAGTCCGCGGGGAATTCTTTTGTTTCTGTTGGGGTTGCTGGTTGCCGGGATCTTCATCGAGCTGGTGATTTGGGGAATGTTCCGCTTCCTGTCGCACAGCACGCTGTTTGCGCAGGGCAATCCGAGTCCGATGGCGAGTGTGCAGAAGGCGCCGCCCGAAGATGTGAAGGGAGTCAAGCTGCAAAACGCGCCGACAATGAATCCCGAAGCGTTTCCCGAGCCGCGCCTGCAGACCAACGATGTCGTCGACATGAACGATTTCCTGGCTTCCGAGCACAAGGTCCTTTATCCGGAACAGCCGTTCGCCGACGCCAACGGGAACATTCATATTTCGATTACCGACGCGATGAAGCTGATCGAGGAGCGCGGATTGCCAACGCGTCCGAGCGCGCCGCCGGGCGAGGTAACGTCGCAATCCGGTGCGGGAAATGCAGGAATGGCGACGCGAGCGGGCGGTGAGACCAAGCCGAAGCCGAGTCAACCGCAACAGTAGGCTACCAACACGCGCCACCGGCTGAAGGTGGCGCGGGAAGTGGAAAAGAGCAGTGAAGGGCCGTAGAAACTTAGTCGCGCAAATGATTGGAGTGGGCTTGGTGGTGCTCAGTACGCTGGCTGGGGCGCAGCCGCCGTCCCAATTCATGCGCGGCGCGAGCCAGCCGTCGTCGCAGGTGAGCCCGGCGGATCTGGCGAACGTGGGCATCGATCAAAAACTGGACCAGCAGGTGCCGCTCGATCTGCAGTTCAAGGACGAGTCGGGAAAGACGGTCATCCTGGGCGACTATTTCAAGTCGGGGCGGCCGGTGATCCTGAACCTGGTGTATTACACCTGCCCGATGTTGTGCGGGGAGGAGTTGGCAGGATTGTCGAGCGCGCTGGGCGTGTTGAAGTTTCAGCCGGGCAACGAGTACGACGTGGTGTCGGTAAGCATTAACCCGGACGAGACGCCGCAGATCGCCGCCGAGAAGAAGAAGATTTACATCGACCGGATGAACGAGCACCTCGAGCCCAAGACATCGGGGGATGGATGGCACTTCCTGACGGGCAGCCAGCCGGAAATAACGAAGCTGGCCGACGCGGTCGGATTCCGTTACCGGCGTGATCCCCAGACGGGACAATTCATTCACGCGGCCGCGATCATGATCGTCACGCCGCAGGGCAAGATCGCCCAGTACTACTACGGGGTGGAGTTCTCCCCCAAGGACGTTCGCCTTGGCTTGATCGAGGCGTCGCGCGACAAGATCGGAAACCTGGTGGACCAGGTGGTGCTGTACTGCTATCACTACGACCCGAAGAGCGGGCGGTATGGCGCCATCGTCACCAACATCCTGCGATTGGGCGGAGCCGCCACGATGCTGATCCTGGGCGGCTTGCTCATCGTTATGTTCCGGCGCGATTCACACCCAGCCGGAAAGAGCACAGGACGGGCCTGAACGATTATGTGGAAGAACCTCCCACTATTTCCTGAGCGTGCCTCGGCGCTGGCAGGCCAGGTCGACGGACTGTATTTTTTCCTGATCGCGGTATCGGCGTTCTTTACGATACTGATCTTCGCCATGATCTTCGTGTTCGCGGTCAAGTACCGCCGCTCGGTCCATCCCGCACCCGGTCCAGATTGAAGGCTCGTTGCCGCTGGAACTGACCTGGACGCTGATCCCGCTGGGCATCTGCGATGATTTTCTTTGCCTGGGGTGCGTTGATCTACTTTCAGGAGGGCCGCGCGCCGCGCGGCGCGATGGAAGTGTACGCGGTCGGCAAGCAATGGATGTGGAAGTTCGAGCACGATACCGGACAACGGGAGATCAACCAGCTTCACGTGCCGCTAGGACGCGATGTGAAGATGATCATGAGTTCGCAGGACGTGATCCACAGCTTCTTCGTCCCGGCCTTCCGCCTGAAGACCGACGTGCTGCCCGGGCGCTACACCACCACGTGGTTCCATCCCACGAAGACCGGGACCTATCACCTCTTCTGCGCCGAATACTGCGGCACGCAGCACTCCGGGATGATCGGGCAGGTGATTGTCATGGAGCCGGCGGCCTATCAGGCATGGCTGAGCGGCGGCGGGGCGACCGGATCGCTGTCCGCCAACGGGCAACAGATGTTTCAGCAACTGGGATGTGCCACCTGCCATCGCTTCGACACCCAGGGCCGCGGTCCGAACCTGGCGGGCGTTTTTGGCAAGCCGGTGCTGCTGGAGGACGGGCGCACCGTCATGGCCGACGAGAATTACATTCGCGAATCGATCCTGAACCCGCAAGCGAAGATCGTGGCCGGCTTCAAGCCGATCATGCCGACGTTCCAGGGTCAGGTATCCGAGGAGACCCTGGCGGCGCTGGTGGCGTACGTGAAATCGCTGGCGCAACCGCAACAGAACGGGGCCGCGAGCAGCTGGTGCATCGGTTCCGGTAAGTCAGTAGAGTTCGACAACCCTGAGGGTGTGACATGGCAACCGCAGTACAAACCGTCGAGCGCGAGAATTACCTGAATTCGAACTACAGCATCAAGTCGTGGCTGCTGACGACCGACCACAAGCGCATTGCGCTGCTGTACCTGATGTCGATCACGGCCATGTTCTGGCTCGGCGGCTTCTTCGCGATGATGATCCGGTTGGAGCTGCTGACGCCCGCCGGCGACCTGGTCTCGTCCGACACCTACAACAAGCTGTTCACCATGCACGGCATCACGATGGTGT
Source organism: uncultured Acidobacteriaceae bacterium (assembly GCA_963798275.1). Lineage (GTDB taxonomy): Bacteria > Acidobacteriota > Terriglobia > Terriglobales > Acidobacteriaceae > CAWCTB01. Next base: position 14,850 of record CAWCTB010000007.1, on the reverse strand, counting down.
TCTTCTTCCTGATTCCATCGGTGCCGGCGGTGATTGGCAATTTCGTCATTCCCCTGATGGTCGGCGCCAAGGACCTGGCGTTTCCCAGGCTGAACCTGGCGAGCTGGTACATCTACATGATCGGCGCCTGCCTGGCGCTGTACGGCTTGCCAGCGGCGGCGTCGACACCGGCTGGACCTTCTACACGCCGTTCAGCACCACGTATTCGAACACCCACGTGGTCACGGTGGCGCTGGGCATCTTCGTCGCGGGATTCTCCTCCATCTTCACCGGCCTGAACTTCATTGTGACCATCCACCGCATGCGCGCCCCGGGCCTGACCTGGAGCCGCCTGCCGCTGTTCTGCTGGTCGAACTACGCCGCCAGCCTGATCATGGTGCTGGGCACGCCGGTGATCGCGATCACGCTGCTGCTGGTCGCGCTGGAGCGCCTGTTCAACATCGGAGTGTTCAACCCGCAGCTGGGCGGCGATCCGCTGCTCTTCCAGCACCTGTTCTGGTTCTACTCGCATCCCGCGGTGTACATCATGATCCTGCCGGGCATGGGCGTGATCAGCGAGATCATCACCTGCTTCTCGCGCAAGCGCGTCTTCGGCTACGAGTTCGTGGCCCTGGCCTCGATGGCGATCGCGGTCCTGGGCTTCCTGGTCTGGGCGCACCACATGTTCGTCGCCGGCATCTCGATGTACGCCGCGCTGGTGTTCTCGCTGCTCAGCTACTTCGTGGCCATCCCGTCGGCGGTCAAGGTCTTCAACTGGACGGCGACCATGTACAAGGGCTCGATACGGTTCGAGACGCCGATGCTCTACGCGCTGGGGCTTCATCGGCCTGTTCACCGTGGGCGGACTCACCGGCGTGTTCCTGGCGTCGCTGGGCATCGACGTACACGTGACCGACACCTACTTCGTGGTGGCGCACTTCCACTACGTCATGGTGGGCGGCATGGTGCTGGCCTACATGGCGGGACTGCACTTCTGGTGGCCGAAGATCACCGGCCGGATGTATCCCGAAGCGCTGGGCCAAGCTGTCGGCGCTGCTGGTCTTCGTCGGCTTCAACCTGACGTTCTTCCCGCAGTTCGTCCTGGGCTACATGGGCATGCCGCGCCGCTATCATGCCTATCCGCCCGAGTTCCAGGTGCTGAACGTGTTGTCGACCGCAGGCGCCTCGGTGCTGGCCGTGGGATACGTGCTGCCGATGATTTACTTCCTCTGGTCGCTTGCGCTACGGCGAGCATGCCGGACCGAATCCGTGGAACGCCGTGGGACTGGAGTGGATGACACCGTCGCCGCCGCCGACCCACAACTTCGACGAGACGCCGGTCGTGACCTGGGAAGCTTACGACTACGAGCATCAGCCGCAAGAGGAGATCACCGTTGGCCACTAGCACCGAAATCCAAGTCGCTGAGCGCTCCTTCCAGCACCACTTCGGCTCGATGGATGCAGCAGCGCGAGACTGCCACCTTCGGCATGTGGATGTTCCTGCTCACCGAAATCATGTTCTTCGGCGGCCTCTTCTGCTCCTACCTGGTGTATCGCCACACCTATTACCAGGCGTTCGTCGAAGGCAGCCAGAAGATGAACATCATCTCTGGGGGCGATCAACACGGCGGTGCTGATCTGCAGCTCGCTGTCGATGGCACATGGGGGTGCGCGCGGCGCAGATGGGCAAGAACAAGCTGATGGTCGTCCTGCTGCTGATCACGATCCTGTTCGGCTTCGGATTCCTGGGCATCAAGGCCGTCGAGTATCACGAGCACTGGACGAACCACGAGTTCCCCGGTCCCAACTTTCACTTCGAAACCGGCGATCCGGCGCATCCGGCAACCGATCCGCTGCACACCGAGATTTACTTTTCGCTGTACTGGGCGATGACCGGACTGCACGCGCTGCACATGGTCATCGGTATCGGGCTGGTGACCTGGCTGGTGCTGGCGGGGCTGCGAAGTGCGTACTCGCCGGAGTATTACAACCCGGTGGAAAACGTTGGCCTGTACTGGCACTTTGTCGACCTGGTCTGGATTTATCTTTTCCCATTGCTGTACCTGATCAGCCATAAGCACGGGGGCTAACGAGGAAACGATGGCACCGCAAGGCAGACGACGAATACACACACATAGTACCGGTCAGCTTTACGTCGGCATCTGGGCCGACGCTGATGGTCTTTACCCTGATCACCGTGCTGGCCTCGTTCGCCGAGCTTGGGTATCTTCAACATCGTGGTCGCGCTGCTGATCGCGACCATCAAGGGCACGCTGGTGGTGCTGTTCTTCATGCACCTGCGCTACAGTCCGAAGCTCACCATGGGTGGTGGTGATTGCGTCGCTGTTCTTCCTGTTCATTCTGTTTTCCCTGACCATGACGGACTACCTGTCGCGGCACTGGCTGACCTATCCGGGCCGGTGAACGATGGGTTTGCGAAGGCGCTCCGCTGCGGCGGAGCGTTTTTTGTTTTTGGGTCAGCGCTGCTGCTACGTAATAACCCTGTCGGGCATGCACCTGAAGGGGCTGAGGTGCCCTGACCTCGACTTGCAAGGCATGAAAGCCAGGGGTTTCACGGGCCGGGCGGAATGATACGTAGTATTGGCTACGCAATTCCTGTTCGATCTGCTCGAATATCGCGGGTACTTCCTGGTTCGAGGGCGCCACAAAGAACCTGCCGCCGGACTCGTCCGCCAGCCGCTGCAGGATGCCATCGCCGATGTAGGATTTCCGGGGAGAATGAACGGTCAGAGCGTAGATCTGCACCGCGCTGCGTTGTGCGGCGGCGACGACGTCCTGCAGACCGTGGCGGCTGCCGGTGTCGTCACCATCGGTAACTACAACGATGACGCGGTGGACTGGCTCGGTCTCCTCGGCATTCCAATGATCGACACAGGCCGAGTACAGAGCGTCGTACATATCTGTTCCCGCGCTGGGCGCAGCCACCCGCTGGATGGCTCCCTGGAGATTGGCGGCATCCCCGGTGGTGTCCTGCCAAAGTTCGACCGTGCTGCCGAAGGCAAGCACAAAGGCGCGATCGGTCTGGGGCCGCAATACCTCCTTCAGGAAAGCGAGCGCGACCGATTTCTCCTGTGCCATCACCTTACGCATCGATCCGCTCACGTCGAGCACCAACCCGATGCGCAAGGGCAGGTCGTCGATGCGCTCGAAGCGCTGGAACTGCCCCACCGGGGCCTGGTCGTCGAAGATGCGAACGTCCGCCGGCGCCAGGTTCTGCACCAGCCGTCCCTTCTCGTCAGCCACACTGAACTGCAATTGAACTTCCGGGATGGTCTTGCGGATGGTGAATTCGGGAGTGAGCATGGGTCCGCCGCCTGGCGCGGAGGATGGGGCCGCGGCGATAGGGGGACTGCCTGCCATGCGAGGTCCGACACGGCTTGCACTGGCCTCTCCGCCGCCCTCGTAACTGGGAGGATCGGGGGAGGCCGGGTCGAAGCCGCCGGACACCCACATGCCAACCCCGGTCAGTACGGCGGCACTGGCGGCCCAAAGCACACCTGCGGCGATGTTGGAACGCAGCACATAAAGAGCTATCGGCCGTTTGCTGCAGGGGCTTCAAGGCGCACTCGCACCGGCGGCGAAGCCCCGGGCGGAGAAGACTTTGCAGGTCGTACACCGTCGCTGACTAAGCTTGGGGCAACCGCAACCGGCTTTCCAAGCACTGGTCTGACAATGTGGTACACGGCTGGCACAACCTGCGGGCGCCCACCCCTGCGTTCCCAATGAGGCACTCCTGACGAAGTTGTTTTGCGACGTCTTTCATCATCCTGTAACAGGTTTCCGGGTACTTTTAGAACGATATGCTCACACATGAAAATGAAGCTTCTTCGGTCGGCTACAATACGGCCGTGAAACAAACCATCTTCGCGGTGGAAGACGACGTAGATATTTCCCGCCTGGTTCGCCATCACCTGGAAGGCGCGGGGTACGCAGTTCGGACTTTCACGGCGACCGCCGGGGTCATCGCTGAGGCGGAGAAACAGCCGCCGGCGCTCTTCCTGCTCGACATCATGATTCCCGGGGGTGATGGGCTGGAGTTGTGCCGCCGCATCCGCCAGACGCCCACCATTTCGATGACGCCGGTCATCTTTCTCACCGCCAAGACCACTGAGTCCGACAAGGTGATGGGGCTCGAGTTGGGGGCGGACGACTATATTCCGAAGCCCTTCAGCCCGCGGGAACTGGTGGCGCGCATCCGGGCCGTCCTGCGGCGATTCGAGCGGCCGTTGGCTCCGTCAGTGGTGAAGGCCGGGGACATCGAGATCGACAGCGGCGGTATGACGTTGACGGTCCGCGGAAAGTTGACGCAGACGACGGCAACCGAATTCCGGCTGCTGGAATACTTGGCCCGGCATCCGGGACGGGTATTCAGCCGCGATCAACTGCTGGACGCGGTGTGGCGCGACACCCATTACGTAACCCCGCGGTCGGTGGACGTGTACGTACGCCGCATTCGTGAGAAGATCGAAGCCAATCCCGATGAGCCGCGCTACCTGAAGACGGTGCGCGGGGCGGGCTACCGCTTCGAGGTTCCGAAACCGTGAGAAGCCGCATTTTTCTTAAGCTGTTCGCCGCAGCGTTGCTGATCATCGCGGCGTGCATGCTTACGATGAATGTGCTGGTGGGCCGGGCCTGGGAAAACATGGTGCGCAGCGAAGCCGAGAATTCGCTGCGCCAAAAAACCCTTCTTTTCGCTTCCCGCGTGGGCAGAGCCGACGCTGCAAATCTGCGGGAGATCACGGCGCAGGCCGCGAGGGACGCCGGCGTACGAGCCACCGTAATCGATGCCAGCGGCAAGGTCCTGGCCGACTCCGAAGCCAATCCCGACACCATGGAGAACCACGCCACGCGGCCGGAGTTGCTGGCGGCACTGCGTGGAGAAGTGAGTAGTTCCACTCGATTTAGTCACACCATCGGAGTGGATTTCCTGTATGTGGCGGTTCCGCTCCAGGGGGGCGCGGTGCGCATGGCGTATCCTCTCGCAGCGATTCAGGAGGCGAACCGAAGGGTGCGCAGCGTCCTGCTGAAGAGCTCTGCGGTCGCGGTTCTACTGGCAATTCTGCTGGCGCTCATCGCAACCCAGTCGATCGGCAGCAGGCTGGCGAGAATCACCGATTTTGCCGAACGGGTGGCGGCAGGAGATCTCTCCGCCAGGATCCAGGAAGGATCTTCGGATGAGATTTCGCACGTCGCGTCGGCGCTCGACAAAACCGCACGCAAGCTGGAGGACAGCTTCCGCGCCCTCGACAACAGCCGCCAGACTCTGGTAACTCTGCTGAACTCGATGCAGGAAGCGGTCATCGCGGTGGCTGCGGATGGACGGGTTTTATGGGCGAACCAGCGCATGGAACGCTTGCTGCCGAGCGGGATACGGCTGGGCGATCCGCTGGTGCAGTCGGCGCGAGACCCGGAAATCCTGCGAGCCGTGCAGCACGCGCTCGACACCCGCGACATAACAATGGCCCATGCCGCCAAGATTTTCTCGGGCCGCATCTTCGACGTGACCGCAGCGCCCATGCCGGGCGGTGGCGCGGTGGCCGTGCTGCACGATCAGACGGAAATCGAGCGGGTGGAGAAGACACGCCGCGACTTCATCGCCAACGTTTCGCATGAGCTGCGCACGCCCTTGACCTCGATCCAGGGATATGCGGAAACGCTGCTCGACAGCGATGGCGTGCCGCCGCACGTGCGCGAGTTCATCGAGATCATCCGCAAGAACGCCTTGCGCATGGCCCGGCTTACGGAAGACCTGCTGGTGCTCGCCCGGGTCGAGTCCGGCGAGCGGAACTTTCAACTGCAGCTCGTCATCCCCGAAGGAGCTGCTGGACGATTCCGTGCAAACCTTTCAGGAGATTGCCGAGAGCCGGGGCATCGATCTATCGGTGATGAATACGGCAACATCGACGGTGTCGGTCGACCGCGATGCGATTCATCAGGTGTTTGGCAACCTGATCGATAACGCGCTCAAGTACGGCGGCCGGGGCGGGAAAATCCTGGTGGGAGCCTGTGAGGCCGAAGACGGGGTGCAGTTCTACGTTCGCGACTTTGGCGAAGGCATCGCCAGCGAGCACTTGCCACGGCTGTTTGAGCGCTTCTACCGCGTCGACAAAGCGCGTTCGCGGGAGTCGGGTGGCACCGGCCTGGGACTGGCGATTGCCAAGCACGTGGTGCGGGCCCATGGCGGCAATATCAAGGTGGAGAGCGAACTCAACCACGGCTCCACCTTCTACTTCACCTTGCCCCGTCAGGCCGTGCCGGTCGAAGTTTAGCCATTCCTGCTGGCAATTTGGGTACTCTCTCTCAGGAATTTACGCGAATTTTATGCCGATGCGAGTAGAAATTCATGAGTGCGGTTTATTAGTCAGTAATCAAGTTCCGATTTAAGACGGTCGAATGCCAAGCCTCGATCGCTCTTGTCGTCAGGCTGGTGGAATGGCGGAAGACACAATGAGTTCGGCCGACTTGGCGCTTCCCACCCCGGAAAGCGTTTGCGCACAGTTGCAAGACCAGACTCTCCAAGCCTGCCGTATTGCGCGCGCGGCCGCCGGCATCGTGGCGGAAGGCATAGCCACCGGCGTCGCATCCGTACTGGACGGAGTACGGCAACGCGAAAAAGAACTGGATGACCTCGACCGGGAGATCGACCAGGGCGTAACTGCCGTCATCACCAAGGTCAACGAAGAGCAAGCCCGGGAGTTGCTGGCCTGCTTGAAGTTCAACATCGGACTGGAACGCGTGGGCGACCTCCTGCTGAACTGTAGCAACCGCGCCGCTGCCGTGGGCAGCAGGATCGACCTGCAGGACATTCGCGACCTTACCCTCATGGCCTCGCGCTTGGAAAAAATGCTGGGCGATGTTCACGATGCGCTAAAGCTGCGCGACCTGAACCGCGCGCTGGCCGTGCTACGCTCCGACTCTGAACTCGACCGGCTGCGCAATCTGGTGTTCCTGCGCCACCTGGATCCGCATGACAATTCCCCGCGGCAGGAAAGCTTCCACGTGCTGTTCATGACCCAATCCCTGGAACGCGCCGGAGACCACGCCAAGAACCTGGCGGAAGAGGTCTGCCACCTGGTGAGTGGCAAGACCGTTCGTCACGTCTTGCGATCCTACGACAAGCCAGTGGAGCAGATGTTCATCGATGACCTGAGGCGGCGGCAGAAGAGTAGCTGAGGTAGGCGCGCCTTTGCGCGGTGACGGAATCTCGATCTCTTCCGCTTCAGCTTGTACCCAAAAGACACTTAAGATGTGAACGGCGCCCTGCAGCCAACCAAGGCACACCAAAGGTTGCAGCCCAACCCGTGAGTGATAGCGGCACTGATCTTCGATCTGCTGCAAACCGGAATGACAGACTCTGGCGGCGGGGCTTCCCCCCGGCGCCGATTAAATGTATTGCCCCGATCTTCCTCCGCACGGATTTTGAATAGCGCCTAAGTGGCTGGCTTTACGCGAAATTCACTGCCGTGTAATGGAGCTGTAACAAACGCAAGATAGAACTTGGGGTAGTTCGTTGATAAGGAGAAGCATACGTGATTCGAACTCTCAGGGTGCTCCTGTGTCTAGCTGTGCTCGCCAGCTGCGCGTTTGCGCAGACGCAGTTAAATGGGGCAGGCGCCACCTTCCCCTATCCAATTTATTCGAAGTGGTTCAACGAATATCACAACTTGCATTCGGACATTCAGATCAATTATCAGTCCATCGGCAGCGGCGGCGGCATTCGCCAGGTGCAGGCGGGCACGGTAGATTTTGGAGCCAGTGACGGCCCGATGACGGACGAGCAGATTGCGAAGTCGAAGGTGAAGGTGCTGCATGTTCCCACCGTGCTCGGCTCAGTCGTTCCCGCCTACAATATTCCCGGCGTCTCGGGGGAAGTGAAATTTACTCCCGAAGTTCTGGCTGGCATCTTTCTGGGCAAGATTTCGAACTGGAGCGATCCCGCGATCGCCAAGGCCAATCCTGATATTAAGTTTCCCAGCCAGAACATTACCGTCGTTCACCGCTCCGACGGCAGCGGTACCAGCTACATCTGGACCGATTATCTTTCGAAGATCAGCCCCGAATGGCAGGGAGGCCCCGGGAAAGGGCACTTCGGTGAAATGGCCGGTCGGCATTGGTGGTAAGGGTAACGAGGGGTTGCCGGAATGATCCGCCAGTTGCCCGGCTCGATCGGCTACATCGAGTTGATCTACGCGCTGCAGAACAAGATTCCCTACGGAAGCGTCAAGAACTCCTCGGGTAAGTTTCATAAAGGCAAGCCTGGAGAGCACGACGGCGGCGGCCGCGGGCGTCAAGATGCCGGCCGACTTCCGGGTGTCAATCACCAATTCCCCGGGCAAGAACGCTTATCCGATCGCCAGCTTTACCTGGTTGCTGATCCCCACGAATCCGACCGACAAGGCGAAGGGCAAGATTTTGAAGGACTTTCTCTTCTGGATGCTTGACCAGGGTCAGACCATGACTGAGGCGCTCTCTTACGCTCCGCTGCCCAAGGTAGTCGTCGAGAAGGAAAAGGCTGCTATCACACAGCAAGTACACTGAGTCGGGCCGAAGCCTGTTGCGCAAAGCTTTATTCCCTGCCACGGGTGGCGTTGCCGGGAGTACGTCGCCTTAATGGTGTCTTGAGACATGCCTGATCGCGTTGACCCTATAAACTCGTCTGATCCCGCCGCGCAGATTCAGAGGCCGATGACCTCGGTGCCGTCGTTAGCCAAAGCCAGCGCCGAGCGGAAAGCGGTGCCCGCTGTCTCGGTGCTGCAGAAGATTCGCAGCTCGCAGCCCAGGAGCAGCCGCATTCCTGACGCTATATTTCGCATCATCATCCTCCTCAGCGCGATCTCGGTGTTTGCGATTGTTGTCCTGGTGGTCTGGGAACTGGTCGACAAATCCAGGTTGTCACTGCACCAGTTTGGACTCAGCTTCTTCTACGGGTCCGACTGGGATCCGGTGGAAGGAAACTTCGGGGCGGTGCCGTTTATCTACGGAACCCTGGTTTCATCGTTCCTGGCTCTACTGATTGCAGTCCCGCTCTCGGTTGGAGTCGCCGTCTACCTTACGGAGATGTGCCCGGTCGGTTTGCGGGCCCTTATCTCGTTCTTCGTGGAGTTGCTGGCTGCTATTCCCAGCGTGATCTACGGACTTTGGGGGATCTTCGTGCTTGCGCCGCTGTTGCGGGTATACGTGGAGCCGTTCCTGGCGAAGACACTTGGGCTGGACAGGGTTTTTCGGAGGCCCAATGTACGGTATAGGCATGCTGGCGGCGGGAATGATCATGTCGATAATGGTTGTTCCCATCGTAGCTTCGATTAGCCGCGAGGTCCTGACTGCGGTGCCGCAGAACCAGCGGGAAGCGGTGCTGGCATTGGGCGCGACGCGCTGGGAAATGATCCGCATGGGGGTGCTTGCGCAATGCGCGCATCGGCATTGTCGGCGCCATCATACTCGGCCTCGGACGAGCCCTGGGCGAGACGATGGCGGTCACCATGGTGATCGGAAACCGCCCCGAGATTGCGAAGTCGCTGTTTGCGCCCGGCTACACGATGGCCAGCGTGATCGCCAACGAATTTACCGAGGCCACCGGAGATCTGTACCTCAGCGCTCTGGTGGAAATAGGGTTGGCCCTGTTCCTCATCACCCTTATTGTGAATGCCCTGGCGAGACTGCTGGTCTGGAGCATCACCGCGGGGTTCACCGGGGAGGGCGATTGCCTAATTTGCAGACGCAAGACGCAAAGAAGCTCAGTTTGTGGCGCCGCGTGGCTAATCAGGGCGCAACTGTGTTTGCCATCAGCGCCGCGGTCCTGGTACTCATCCCGCTGCTCGCGATTTTTGCCTACCTGGTTATCAAGGGCGTGGGCTCGATCAATATAACCTTCCTGACCCAAACCCCCAAGCCTCCCGGCGAGACGGGTGGAGGCATGGCCAATGCCATCGTAGGCACCGGTCTCATCCTGGCAGTGGCCAGCGCCATAGGAATACCGCTGGGCATCGGCTCGGGCATCTACCTGGCGGAATATGGGCGCAACCGCTTTGGCGACATTGTCCGCTTTACCGCCGACGTGTTAAACGGCGTGCCATCGATCGTCATCGGCATTGCAGTCTATTCCTTAATCGTGGTTCGCCAGAAACACTTCTCCGCATTCTCCGGCGGAGTGGCGTTGGGAATCATGATGGTCCCGACCGTGGCCCGCGCTACCGAGGAAATGCTGCTAATGGTGCCTAACGTGATACGGGAAGCCGCCTACGGCCTCGGCATTCCCAAATGGAGGACCACACTTTCCATCACCTTGCGCACCGCCTCGGCCGGAGTGATTACCGGTTGCATGCTGGCGTTTGCCCGCGTCGCCGGCGAAACGGCCCCCCTGCTGTTCACCGCTTTTGGCAACCAGTTCTGGAACCTGAAATTGAATCAGCCTACGGCTGCACTTTCCCTGCAAGTTTTCACCTATGCCATCTCGCCCTATGACGATTGGCACAAGCAGGCCTGGGCCGGAGCCCTGATCCTGATCCTGATGATTGTGAGCGCAGTTGCGGCCGTGCGGATCGCAACCCGCCGGGGCGTTCTGAAGGGAGCATCCTAGCTCGTATGGGCGTCGGCATCGAAGTACGTGGACTCAACGCATGGTACGGAAAAAATCTGGCCCTGAAGTCCATCGACATGACCGTTTCCGCAAACCATGTGACCGCCGTCATCGGACCATCGGGGTGCGGCAAGAGCACCTTCGTTCGCTGCCTGAACCGCATGCACGAGACCATTCCGGAAGCGCGGGCGGCAGGTTCCGTGCAAGTGGGTGAGATGGATGTGTACGGAGAGGGCTCGGACCCGGTGGAGGTTCGCCGCAAAATCGGCATGGTCTTTCAGAAGCCGAATCCATTTCCGACCATGTCGATTTACGACAACGTGGCCGCCGGACTGCGCCTGAATGGCTTCCGCAATCGCAAGCAGATGAACGAACTGGTGGAGCGCTCACTGAAGCTTGCGGCGCTCTGGGACGAGGTCAAAGACACCTTGCATAAGAAGTCCGGCGCCAGCCTTTCGGGCGGCCAGCAGCAGCGCTTGTGCATTGCCCGCGCCCTGGCGGTGGAACCGGAAGTCCTGCTGATGGATGAGCCGGCCTCCGCCCTCGACCCAATCTCCACCAGCAAAATCGAAGAACTGATTTTTCAGTTGAAGCAGCACTACACCGTGGTTATTGTTACCCACAACATGCAGCAAGCGGCCCGCGTCGCCGAATTCACCGGCTTCTTCCTCATGGGGAGCCTGATCGAGTACGACAAGACGGAAAAGATCTTTACCACCCCCGCCGATAAACGGACGGAGGACTACATTACAGGCAGGTTTGGATAATGCGAAGCCGCTTCCAACAAGGATTGGACGATCTGAAGGAGAAATTGCTGCGCATGGGCGGCCTCGCGGAGCAGTCGATCGACCGCGCTACCGAGGCGTATCGCACCCGGGACGCCAAGTTCTGCCAGATGGTATTCACCGGCGAGAACGCGATCAATGAAGCCGAGCGGGAAATCGACGAACTGGCGCTCGACCTTCTCGCCATGCAGCAACCCATGGCCATCGACCTGCGCTTCATTATGGCGGTGGTCAAAATCAACGCCGACCTGGAACGCGTGGGCGACCAGTCGGTGAACATCGCGCAGCGCGTGCTGGACCTGATCAGCGAGCCGGAAGTGGAACTGCCGGTAGACATTCCCAAGATGGCGGCCAGCGTCAGCACCATGGTGCAACGTTCGCTGGAATCGTTCCTCGACGGCAAGGCGGAAGTGGCCGAGGCCGTGCTGCAGATGGATAACGTGGTCGATCGCATGAAGGACGAGGCGTTTGTCGTCCTGGTGCAGAAGATGAACAGCGATTCCCACGTGACCCGGGCCGCGTTGAATGTGCTGCTGATTGCACGCAACCTGGAGCGCATCGCCGATCATGCCACCAACATCGCCGAGGATGTTATTTTCTGGGTGCGCGGAGCCGACGTGCGCCACGGCGGGGCGCACTATCCGCGCTGAAGATTACGCGGCTCCGGAACACTCCATGCCGCCTTCCCCGGCGGCTTTTTTGCGGGCAAGTTGCGGCAAGAAAAATCCCAGCCGTTGCACGGGAAACGGCTGGGCGCGTTCGCATCGTCACTCAGGAGGCTGTTCTTCGTCGCTCACCACCATCATCGGCTAACCTTGGCGCAACTTTAGCCGCATGCCCCTTTCCAACTCACTTTTTCTCCCCGAGCAAACAACTGCGCATAATTATCTCCCCACGCATCTCCGAAAGGCCGCTCCTGCCTTATTGCATGACAAGAAAAATATTTATCTTGATAATTAATCTAACCGAAGTTGACCAGCTGCGCCGTAACTCTTAGCGCAGCCTTCAACCGGAGGATGCAATGACAAACTTCGAGAGTCTCCCGCTTTGGGCCCAAGTCCTGATGGCCGAACCAAAGACCGAGTCCACCCGGATCGGCGCAGTAGAAGCCGCGGCCGCCGCTGTCGTTCGGGTCATGCGTCCGGCGCATGATTCAGGCCGGGTGTGGCGCTGGAGATGGTATGAGCCGGCGCTGGGCAGCGAGGACTAGACCGTGAACATCCTGGTCAGCGGCTCATCGGGATACGTCGGATCGCAACTGGTTCCAGCCTTGCTGGAGCGCAATCACTACGTGGTGTGCATGACCCGCGATCCATTCCGCGTGACACGGAAGTTTCCCCGCAAGGTCAACGTGGTGCAAGCCGATGCTCTGCTTCCGGAGAGCTTGCAAGGTATCTTCCGCGGAATCGACGTTGCCTACTACCTCATTCACTCTCTGGGAGTGGGGGAACAGGCCCTCCGGGAGACCGACCGCGTGGCCGCGCGCAATTTTGCGCTCGCCGCCAAGAGTGCGGGGGTCAAGCGCATTATCTACCTGGGCGGCTTGGGAGACGCCAGCGCATCCCTGTCCACTCACTTGCTCAGCCGCCGGGAAACCAGCGCAGAGTTGCGGAGCTACGGGCCGCCGCTGACCGAGTTCCGCTCGGCCGTCATCATTGGAGCGGGCAGTATTTCGTTCGAGATGATTCGCTACCTGACGGAGCGGGTCCCCGTCATGATCTGCCCGCGCTGGGTGACGACTTGCATACAGCCGATCGCGATTGCCGACGTTGTGCAATACCTGGTGCGCGCCCTGGACGTGCCGGACTCGGCCGGGAAGGCCATCGACATTGGCAGCCCCTCGATTGAAACCTACCGCACCATGATGCTCAAGTACGCCGCCTTCCGCGGGCTGCGACGTCCTCTACTGCAGGTCCCCGTCTTGACCCCCAGGCTGTCGTCGTACTGGGTGGATATTTTCACCCCCATCGACTCCGCCATTTCGCGTCCCCTTATTGAGGGTTTGCGGAGCGAGGTGGTTTGCCGCAATGACTTGGCGCAGCGCCTGTTCCCGGATGTTCAACCGATGTCGTACGAGCGGGCTTTGGAGTGTGCGCTTGCGGTTCCCGACCTGGCCGCGATGGTGGATCGCCGGGCGGAGCAACAGTTCGGCAACGCCAACCCGAATTCGTTCCTTCACCAGGTGAAGGAAGAGCAGGGTTGGGTGGCCGACATTCGCGAAGGGCGGGCATGCGCCCTGCCGGCGCAGGTTTTCGACGTAGTCGAGGGGATCGGCGGGAAACGTGGCTGGTTTTACGGAGATGCCCTGTGGCGGTTACGCGCGCGGCTGGATCTCCTGCTGGGCGGATCTGGCATGGGAAGCGGCCGACGCGATCCCGACCGCCTGACGCAGGGCGACCATCTGGACTTCTGGCAGGTACAGCAACTCGACCGAGGCCGCCGGTTATGCCTGAAGGCAAAAATGAAAGTGCCGGGAGAGGCTTACCTGATCTTCGAGACGTTTCCGGAGTCGGGCAATACCACACGCCTGCGATCCACGGCGTTATTCCGGCCGAAGGGACTGTTCGGTCGCATTTATTGGTGGATGCTTTTGCCGATGCACCGCTTGATCTTCAACGGCATGAACGCCGCCATACGCTCGCGATCCGCGGCCGTGGCGAACCAGCAGAGTATGATCGGAACCTGCCGCTTCGATGTGCATCCGGCAGCCAAGATTCCACCGGTTGGAACGCCTCCGCGAGTTGATGCTGCTATAAGCTGATCGGCACCTCCGCACGATCTATCCTCCAACGAACGTGCCAGCTAGATTTGGAATTCCTCCGACATCCTCTGAAAGTGGCCGTGCCAGGGTGTGGCTCACATGTAACTTGCGAAACTATTGAGCAGGGATTTGACCGATGCCCTGTGGACGCGCCGGAATCAACCAGAAGTAACCGCGCAAAGTAACCGGCGGTAACCCTGATGGCTCCCAGGCACGGAGAGGGCCCGAGTTCTATTTCGAAATAGAACTACTTTGCAAGCGAGAAGCTGGTTCGCTACGTCAGAGGTTGTGATATAACACGTCGCAAGACTTACCCAGGCATGTTGAACACGCTTGCATCGCGGCTTCTGGCCCGCCGCGACCTTTGAGAAATCCGGATTAGACCGGCGCAAGGAAAGCGTGCACATTAAGCGGCAAGAGTAAGGCGACGAGCAGCGCCAGTGCGGGGGTTCGCCAAAATCGTGCCCGGCGAAAGGCCTGGTGTGAAGCGGTCGCCTGTTTGACGAGTACCAGGTCTGGGAGATCGAGTATGAAAAAAAAGTCCAATACGGATCACGAAATCTACGAACGACAGGCTACGCTCTGCAAGGCGTTCGCCAACCCCACCCGGCTGCACTTGGTCGAGATGCTGAACCGGGGCGATCGCTGGGCGGCCGAACTGCAGGAGGGCCTGGGCATCTCAAAGGCCAACCTTTCCCAACACCTCGCCATCCTGAAGGCGGCAGGAA
>CAWCTB010000006.1:0-34652 GCA_963798275.1 uncultured Acidobacteriaceae bacterium | reverse complement strand
GCTTTCCTGACTGGCGACCGGCGAGATGGGCCGGAACGTCCTGCCTGGCGAAAGTTTTCAAAGCTGGTTTCCAGGTCGGGATCGGTGACCAGGATGGTATCGGTATGCGTGATCGACAACAGGTGACGAACCCGATCGTTGGCTCCGCAGACGCGTAGCTGGCCGCCATTTTGCTCGAGCCGGGCGGCTATATGCATAATGACGCCTAGCCCTGCGCTGTCCACGATTTCGGTATGGTAGGGTCGAGCACCAGCTTCAGCTGTTCGGGCGATCAAGGAGTTGCTGAGGGCCTCGGTTTCGCTGAGCCGGTTGCCCAGCGTGAATCGTCCCCGAGCACGCCAGCACGGTTATGTCAGGTTCGAGTCGAAAGACTTCCGTTTCGAGCATCATGAGTCGTCAGTAACTCCTGGAACTGTTCTGGCCTGCAACGCATGGCACGCGGGGAACCTTTGCTCACACGGTTCCAGGCAATAAAGGGAGCAGATGGGATAGCCGGCGACTCCGGCCCTGCTGATAGCATCTTTGGTTTGCTTTGAAGCGCTGATAATGTCCGAACCGATCCAGAAGGCCGCCGGGACCGCAACATCACTATCTTGCGCTCGCCCCTGCTGCCGCTCCGGTCCGCTGGTCAACCTGCCCGCGCGCATGGTCGAGCAATACGGCCCCACCGCGTTCTCGCGTTCACATCTCCAGCTACCTGTTCGCGAATCCCACGACATTGAAGCGGTGCTGGTGACGCATCATCGCAGCTTCCAGAAAGGCACCTGGCACGCGGGCCAATCCCGAGGTCTTCGGCAGTGGGTTGTTTTACCAGCGAGGGCGATTTCTGGCTTGGGCGGCGGCGTCTGAGCCAGCCCGCATTTCACGCGCACATATCCCGGCTACGCAGAGATCATGGCCCAGCACGCCCAGCACATGCTCAAGGTCTGGCGCAACAGGGCAACAACTCGACATCCACGCCGAAATGATGAAGGTGACCCTCGCAATCGCGACGCGCACGCTGTTCGGCGTCGACATCGCTCCCAGATGGACATCATTGCGCATTCGCTGGAAGCCTTCATCCGGCAGAACTCCGGCCTGAACATCTGGCAGCTCATTCTGGACTACCAGCCCCGGCGTTACCGTTATCATCGCGGAGTTCGCCGAACTGAACGACATCGTGTACGGCATTATCCGGCAGCGCAGAAACTCGTTGTTGGGCGACGACCTGCTTTCCGACCTGCTGCGCGCGAAGACAGCGATGGCAGCAGTATGAACGATCAGCAGATTCGCGACGAAGTCATGACCATGCTGCTCGCGGGCCACGAAACCACTGCACTGGGCGTTGTCCTGGGCGTGGTACTTGCTGGCGAAGAATCCTGAAGCCGAGGCAAGGCTGCAGGACGAACTGGATCGCGTTCTCTCCGGGCGACTGCCCACTGCACAGGACGTGAGCCAGCTTCCGTATGCCAGCAACGTCGTGCGCGAGACCATGCGGCTGTATCCGCCGGCATGGATTGTGACCCGCAATACGGCGGCCGATGTCACCATCGGCGACTACCTGGTGCCGGCCGGTTCCAACGTAATTGTGAGCCAGTGGCTGACCCATCGCGACCCGCGCTTCTTTACTGATCCCGAACGCTTCGATCCCGAGCGCTGGTCACCCGAGCGTGAAGGCAACCTCCCCAGGTTCGCGTACTTTCCCTTCGGAGGAGGCCCGCGCATGTGCATCGGCGCAGGCTTCGCCATGATGGAAGCCGTCGTCCTGCTGGCGGCCTTTGCCCAATGCTTCCGGGCGGTCCTGCTGCCGGATCATCAGGTCGAGCCTCTGCCCAGCGTCACGCTCCCGGCCGCGCCACGGAGTATGGGTGCAACTCCAGCGGCAGAAAGGGTTTAACCCGGTACTGGCACCAAAATGCCCTTCGATGTAGCTACTTTTTTGCGAGGTTCACTTGTGGGAGTTGAGCCCAGGAAATATGCTTGTTAAATCTTTCCCGCGCGTTTAACCGCAGCGGATATGAAGGAGTCGGAAATGCCCTGCCCATCCACTCTTCGTAGCTTCGTTCGAGTCGTTGTCTTCCTGATCCCGTTACTCATCACCGGCACGTTGTTGGCGCAGAAGAACTATGTCGCGCCCAGCAATCCGCAGATCGGATCGGCCAACGGTGTGACCACCGATCCGCGGAATTGCCGCGTCCAATACGACGCCCTGCACAGTTCAATTGTTCCACGAACTTGGACTTCGCCGACTTCAATCCGAAATTCTTTACCTACACGCCGCCCGCGAACTGTCCTGGACCGTGGTCGGCGGTGGTGCTCAACGCGGACTGGTCGATCAACGCCGGCCGGCAATTCGACCGCACCGCCAAGATCTATCGGCGGGACCAACGTGTGCTTCGGCACCACGTCCGAGCCCTCGGCGAATGTCATGCGCAGCTGGCACGTGGAAAGCAATCTCACCGAATACAGCCCGCTGTTCAGCATCTCGCAAAACGGCGGGTCGATCTGGGCAACCTGGTGAACGGCACCTACACCAGCCATCTGCACGGCACCGCTTATGTGCAGTTCTATCCGCTGGGAGGGCAAATCACCGCCAAGCCTGCCGACGTGGTGCTCCCACTGGCGGCCGATTCCACCGGTGGAACCGTAACCTGAACACCGGCAGCGATCAACTGGTGAAGATCTTCACCCTTGCCCACCAACGTCAAAACACTTACCTCGACGTGTTTGCCCAGAGCCAGAGTGGCGATGAGTTCTGTGATACCTGCGCGCCCACCAACGTGGCCGCCGAACTGCAGAACTGCGGCAACACCGGATTTCGCGAGGCCGAGGTCTCCATCGATGGTCAGCCGGCAGGCGTGGCCCCGGTGTATCCGTGGATTTATACCGGAGGCATCGACCCGTACCTATGACGTCCGGATCGTCGGCATTCATACCCTGAACTTCGAGCCGTATCGTGTCGATCTCGCCCCGTTCGCTGCGCTGCTCGGCAACGGCAGGCCGCACTCGGTCGCCGTCAGCGTCTACAACGCCAACGGCTACTTCTCCGCGACGGCCACGCTCCTTCTCTCTATCTCGACCCGCGATCGCAGCAGGTGACCGGAGCGCTGCTGAGAGACACCGTCGGCCAGCCCAACCCGAGCGTGCAGGAAAACCTGGTGGTCGGCAACGTTACGTTACCGGCACCGTGTCCGTGACTTCGAGCCAGGGAATTACCGTCTCCGGATACGTGAATACATCGCACGGAACGATCCAGACCGACGTGGCACAAAGACATCAACTTTTCCAACTGGCAGAGTTATGACGTGTACAACGACGGCTCGGTTTACGACCAGGACCTGAGACAGACCACACCACCACCATCAACTCGCAAACCACCACCCACAACGGCGGTCAGATCACCACCGACAGCAAACTGTTCTCGTGGCCGCTGACCCTGAACTACGCTACAACGCTTACAGCGATGGATCACAGCAGCAGGCCACCTCCACCACGCAGGGACTCACCAAGAGCGAAATCCCAGACCATGAATGGAATACGGGTGTTCGCCAGCGCGTTGACTGTCAGCGAGAGTCCCGCCGACACATTGCTGATCAGTGCCCAAGGGGTCGTTCACCACCCAGGGACAGCAGAACAGCGAACGTTTCACCTACCACGACAATCGGGGCAGTATCTCGGGATCGCCGGTAACGGCCAGCGGCGGCGTCCTGACCTCAACCCAGACCGCCTGCTCCTTCGGGTTCGCCGCGCGGCGCTGAGTTGGCAAGCTGGGCGAATACGCAAGAGCTTCCGTTGTCGGAGGGCGCTTTCGGTCCGCGGTTGCTAAGAAATCTTTGATTTAGGGTTGATGCGGAAAAATTGATTCTGGGGTAGAGCTGGCCTTCAGGCCAGCGTCCAAGGCCTTTGTTTCTTCATCCACGCGGACTTTCGTCCGCGTCGGACCTGTTTTCCCAGTTTTTCCCGCAGCCTGTTCAGCCCCTGAGTGACCGCCAACCTCCTTAATCAGAGCTTCCTTAGCTAGGGAATCGAGAACAGCTTCCACGCCGTCGGCTCTAGGTTGAAGATGAAGTCGACGAGGCCGAGTTCGACGCACTTCTCGTTCTTCACCTCGGCCACCAGGAAGGCCTGCTGCACGCCGTTGCGGGTCACCTCGCGGGGCGCGGTGCGGACTTTCTTCGAGTGCGTCAGCAGCTCGCGATCGGAGCAGGGCGCGTTGCTGTTGCCCGAACTGTATCTCCGATCGAATGCAGGCGGAGTCGAACAACTAGCAGTAAAGACCGCGCTTTTGCGCCTAAATTCCTGTTCCACCTCGGCGCGAGTGAGGTGATGCGCGTCGTGGCCGACGTTCACGCCGCTCTTGGGACATACGAGAGAACCTTCCTGGCGTTGCCGGAACGGAACAGCGCGAAGAAATCCTGTTCGAGCGCAGCGGTTGCGCTGCCTTGCGGCCATTGCGATGTGGGGTTGGGGACGCCGCCTTCCGCCGCGGCCGGAGGCCGTTGCGGCATCTGCGAGCCCAGTCCCTGCGGCCAGCAGCAGACACGCGAGCAGAACCGCTGCTACAATCCTCATCCCCGCCGCCCCGCCTTGGCCGACTTTTTCTCGCCTTTTTTCTTGGCGGCTTCGCGGCTTGCATCTTGCGTGGCGGAGCCATCCTTTCTGCTCTCTTCGCTGGACTCCAGCCTGCTGGCTTCCCGGAGGTTTTGCCGGGCGCCTTCAGCAGCTCAGCCTGCCGTCTTTTCGGCAGCCGCTCGAAGACCAGGCGGTAGGACTCCGGCCAGCAGATTCGCGCAACTCCGAATCCGGCAGCGCGTTGAGCTGTTGCAGGGCCACCCACTGCGCGCGCGCCATGTAGGGCGCGGGCACACTCCCGGACGCTCGCATAGCTCCACAAAGTTCTCCGGGCGGCCTTGAAGGACAGCCGCACCGGCGCGCTGGTTCCAGGAGGCTCACGGCGAAGAGCTTGCCATCGATCTTGAAGCACAGATCGTATCCCCACTGCACGTTCTCGGTGGCGTGGGGAAAGGCGAGGCAGTCAGCGGCCTAAATGCCATCGTCCGATCCCACACCGGGTTCACAATGCGAGATTGCGCCGGCCAATTCCGGCCATGTCCGCACCATAACCGCTTAGTGTAAGCCACGCGAAAGCCGCGGCGTTCCATGTTGCGCTGCGAGCCGCTGCCGGGATGCGTGCTGACCACAGCATACTCGCAGCCGCGCGCCCGCCTCGTGCAGGCGATTCGCGATCAGCGCGGTCTGCACGCCGCGGCCGCGATACTCCGGCACGGTCGCCGTCCGTAGAAGGCGGCAATTCGGGCCTCCGGAATGGCGCGGCCTGCACAGCCTCCGGCCACAACTCCGTCGACCCGCGCCAGGAAGGCCAGCGCCGGCAGCGCGGCAAATCCGGCGAACACATCTTCCGGCCGACCCATGCTCGGCGAAGCCTTTGGCGATGGTGGACATCCACTGGCACGCGTTCTGTGGTGTCACGCGCTCGATCTCGATCCCCGGCGGGCGGCAAGCGGTTCTTTGGGATCCACCCGCCGAATCAGCACGGTGTTGAACTCCGCGATGCGGTAGCCGCGCCGCCCATTAGCGCCCGCAGCGACGCATCGGCCAGCGGCGACACCACCACGGTCGACGGCACGTCCGCGGCTGCGGAAGAATTCTTCCACCTCGTCGAGGCTGCGGCAGTCACTTCGCCATACAATCCCAGGCCGACGATCTGATTGGCGGGATACTCCGGGCCGCCGAAGAATCCGATTCCGCCGGCAAGTCCGCGGCGATGGGCGCCTCCGGACTGTAGCGCCGGAACGCTTCGACCGTCGGGCAGCATCATCTCCGCCATTCCAAGCGGCGGGCAAAATCCAGATCGACAAAGTCGGGTAAGTGGGCTGCGGCATAGCTTGCATGTTGGCCATTCGAAACTCCTATCGAGTTAGACACACAGGTAGGTATGCCTGCCAGGCAGGCGCAGGGCAGCGCTGGAGTTTCGTTAGACGGACGGCAATTGTCAAAGGCAACTCGCGCCTGAGTCTTTAGCTCACCCGGAGCTATATTCCACTGCCTTGTGCTAATTTTCAAGAGCATGGTTTCCAATGTCACCTTGTCGCTCGAGGGCAAAGTCGCGCTTGATCACCGGCGGGTCGCGCGGGCATCGGCGCCGCGACCGTGCGCCTGTTCGTTTCGCGCCGGGGCACGCGTCGTCTTCAACTACGTCCGGGCTTCGGCCGAAGCGGAAAAGCTGGTTGCCGAACTCGGCGCCGGCCTGTGCCATGCGGTGCAGGCCGACTTGAGCCGGTACCACCACCGCCGAATCGCTGGTGCGGGCCGCGGTCGACCAATATGGATCGCTGGATGCGCTCATCGTCAACCACGGCGTCTGGCCGCCAGAGGACTCTCCCATCGACCAAATGTCCGATGAGCAGTGGCGCAATACTTTGGCCGTGAATCTGGACGGCGCGTTTGCCCTGGTCAAACACGGGGTGGCGCAGATGAAGCGGCAGCAGCGCGGAGGCCACATTGTGCTGGTCAGCTCGACCGCCGGGCAGCGCGGCGAGGCCGGCCACTGCGACTACGCCGCCACCAAGGGCGCGCTCATCAGCATGACGAAGGGACTCTCCACGGAGTTGGCGCCCTTCGGCATCCGCGGTAAACTGCATTGCGCCAGGATGGGTGGAAACCGATATGTCCGCCGACGCGCTCGCCGATTCCCAGCGCAGCGGCGCCATCTTCGCCACAATTCCACTCGGACGCGTGGCCACACCCGAAGAGATCGCCGGTCCCATCGTGTTTCTGTGCAGCCCCTGCGCCGGGTTCATCACGGGCGAGGTCTTCAACGTAAACGGGGGAGCCGTGCTCGCCGGTTGAATGCCCGGCGCAGCTATCCTCTCAGGGCTGCAATAGCGGCGTACGAGGTCCATCCGGCGCTCAGTCGTCGCTCGGCATCTTGGTGAAGCCCATCTCGACCAGGTGCGGCTCGGATAGTCCCGGGACGACCGCAGTCGCATGTCCCCCATCCAGCAACTCACGCGCCAGCGAGGCCCCGGGATCCACCGGCAGTCCCGCGCTGGTTCGCAAGAAGTGATCAACGGCTTCAGGATCGAACACTCGAACCCATGAAGCGGGGCCCGAGTTGTAGGTGACCTGGTACTCGGGGGGATTCTCCCGCAAGCGAAACATGTTCAATGTGCCATCCATGATGTGTCAGATGTCGCTACGCTGCTCGGGGTTTGTACAGGTTCTGGAACTTCAGGCGGGGAATCGCTCTGCGGCTCGAGCTTTCGCCTTGGCGGCTTCCTCGTCCCGGTTCTTGGGCGGCGCGCTGGTCTGCAGCGAACGAAGAAGCCGAGTCGAAGCTGCCGAGATTTCTTCCACTGCGGCCAGGAACCCAGCTTCGTTGGCCTTCGATGGCTTGCTGAAGCCGCTGATCTTTCTCACAAACTGGAGCGAAGCGGCCCGCACTTCGGCCTCAGTTACCGGTGGATCGAAATTGAAGAGGATTTTGATGTTCCTGCACATGCACTGCAACCTCGCGCTAGGGGAACCTCGAATCGAACCGGAAGGACTGCGTTGCATTTCGGTCAGACTGCATCTCAGCGACCCAACTCGGATTTCTCCCCACAGACCGGCGCGGCAATCAAGTCGAGAGGCGATCGGTGAAAGTGTGGTGGTGGGCACTCGACCTGCCCACCACACCTGCGAAGAACTATAGTGGCAACCTGCGGCGCAACAGCCCTCCCAGCCCGATCGCGCCGCTACCCAGTAGGAGCAGCGTAGACGGCTCCGGCAGCGCAGCCGCTTGAACGGCATTGGCCAGGATCGCATCCGCGGCCGTGGTGGGATGGAATCCATCCCAGAACAAGTATTGGTCGGGATTGGAGCAGACGTTGACTCCGTCGAAGCAGGGATCGACGACGTCCGTCAGGCCATAGGCGCCAGGATCGGCAACGACCTGGTGCATGAAAGCGAAAGTATTGAAGTACTGGGCGCCTTGGGGAAGGCCCGCGACCAGCAACTGATTGAAGTAGATGCTAAGAGCTTGAGCTCCGAGGTCCCCGTAGTAGTCAGGGGTCAGGCTGAGATCAGGCATGCCGGGGACGATGATCTCCATCATGCCAATGCCCTTAAGCGTCGCCACGATCGACAGAATGTCGTTCACGGCAAGCTGGGCGGTTGCGGTAGAAAAACCGTTGGTGAGGAAGTCGTTGGGACCGCCCCAGACCACCGCCACGGATTGCGAAGCGATCGGCGTGATCGTGCCGATGGTTCCTGCCAGTTGGGTGAGCATGCCGGGCAATCCAAAGGTCCCGAATGTGGTCTGGGTACCGCCGTCCACGTAGTTACCCACGCCCGTCGTCGCCCCGATCCAGGAAAAATCGAGCAACTGCAGGCCGGTGTGCTGCGCGAGATACTCCACCATGACCGGTCCATTGGACATTCTGCCCATCCAGTACGGCGGCGGCGGATAAGTTCCGCCATCGAACGCGAAAAGATTGCCATTATCGGAAAGGCTGTCGCCGTAAGAAATGAGGTACGTAGCACTTGCGGCGGCAACGGAGGTGAGCAGCAACAGCGCGAGCAAGACGGACAGCGCTGAGGTTACAAGGCGCAACGATTTCATAGACTCTCCTCGTCGAGCTGAAATTATCGCATTCGCAACCGTCTAGCCGCGAGCAGATTACAAAACGAAAATTCCGACAACCAATTTCTCCCGGCAGAAGGTGGTCGATTTCTGCGACCCCGCGAAGATATATACCCGTTGCGTTTTCCAGCGCAGTGACGGTGAGGAGATTTTTTCGGAGGAGAGCGGCTGGTCACATCGCGGTTGCCACCGCTTTCCAACCGCCGCGGCCTGCGGGTTGAAATCAGCCTTCGCACTCCTGAATCGAGGCGTCCTCCAAGGCGTCTATAATGGAGGAGTTAGCTGCTGGGCCGGACGGTTGCTGCCGGCCCGCGAACACTGGTCGCACCGCTTCGGCGGGGCTTTCGGGCCGGCCAGGTCGCGCGGGCGGGGAGAGGAAAGTCCGAACTCCACAGAGCGGTGTGCCGGATAACGTCCGGGCGCCGGCGTTCAAGCGCCGAGCGACGGAAAGTGCCACAGAAAACATACCGCCCCGCGCAAGCGAGGTAAGGGTGAAAAGGTGCGGTAAGAGCGCACCGCGCCGCCAGTAATGGCGGTGGCAGGGAAAACCCCACACGGAGCAAGACCAAATAGGGGAGGAGTCCGCTTCGGCGGATACGTGCCGGCTCGGTGCGTCACAACTTCCGGGTAGGTCGCTTGAGCCATGCAGTGATGCACGGCCTAGAGGAATGACCGTCGTGCCGCTCTCCTTCCTCACACTGCAAAGTGCGAGGAAAAAGAGCGGCACACAGAATTCGGCTTACAGGCCCAGCAGCTACCAAACTTCACAGCCCTTCGTCGCCGTTCGCTTCTCGTCTTTCGCTTTGCCGGCGCGGCCCCATGCAAAGCGATTCTTGCGAAGTGCGTTAGGCCGTTCGTCCTTTCACCAGCCGGTAAATCGCCAGCAGGACGACCGCTCCCACGAAGGAAGCGATCCAGCCCGCGGCCTGGCCTTCCTGATACCAGCCCACCAGGCGCAAAACCCATCCGGCGAGCAGCGATCCGGCTATGCCGATCAGCATGGTGATCCAAATGCCGCCAGGGTCTTTTCCTGGCATGACCAGCTTCGCTAGTGCACCGATGATCAATCCAAAGATTGCCAACCACAGCAGATGTAGCATTCGAACTCCTTTCGTGATTGAGGTTCAGGTTTGGATGCAAAGGTCGCGGGGCGGCGCCACAATCTTGCGGCGTGTTCTAGGGGGAGCTACTCCTTATTCATCAAACCGGCTGCCATCCCCTTGACTTTGTCCATCAGGCCGCCGGCGCCTTCGGCTGGGGCAGCGCCGCCGAGCAGCCCATCGACCTGCGACGACAGGCTCTCGGGCAGCCTTGTCTTGAGCTGTCCGACGACGAATTCAAGCACTTGCTGCGATACTTCAGGGGAAAGGCCAAACTTCTGGGATACCATCTGCGCAAGTTCGTTCATAGTTTTATCCTCCCGGGCAGAAAAGGTTACGGTCGAACGGCGCCGGGGGCATGCGCCATGTTGGATTGACTATTAATGAAGGGACCCGACTCGGTGGTGCGGCAAGTGTATCTGCGAAGAGAGAATCAACCAAGGCACGTTAGTGCTAGGCGGGGATTATAAGCGCGGACCCGCCACGCAGTCGAGTCTTCTGACAACGAGGGCGTGCATTGTTGCGGAAAACACCAATTCCCGTTTTCAGCATCGAGCAAAAGAAGCTGCCGTTCATCACTTCATCAGCAAGGGGAAAAGTGGCAGCATAGGGGTAGGATCTTGTTAACCCACCGGATTAGGAAGCGCGCTTGGCCCAGGAGGTGGAAACCATGACGCTGACGCTGAAAACCGTTTCGAAGAACGGGATTGCGCGGGCGATTGAGAAAGCTGAAATGTATCGCCATGCCAATGAACCCGGCGAAACCGAATCGATTTGCCGTGACGTCCTCGCCACGGATCCTGATAACCAGACCGCACTGGCCCTGCTGGGACTCGCACTCGCTGACCAGTTTTGTGGCAGCGTCTCGGATCGCTGCGTCGAGGCCGGGAGAATAATTCAGAGCCTGAAGGATCCATACACGCGGCTCTACTACACCGGCCTTCTCAATGAACGCCGAGCCAAAGCTCAGCTACATGCGGGCCGGCCGCCGCATCTGCTGGCTCCTCTTCTGGAGAACGCAATGGCCTGCTTTGAACAGGCAGAGAAAATCCGCCCGGAAGGCAACGACGACGCGATTCTGCGCTGGAACCGTTGTGTAAGGCTGTTGGAGGGCTTGCGCGAGGTCCAGCCCGAACGAGAACCAGGGATTGAAGTAACCGATGGTGCACCGGTAGCCTGACCTCGCAGTACTTTCGGTTCAGTCCAAACATTCACTCCAGAAGCGGAATGAATACGACGTTCTCACTCGTGGTTCCATTTTTTGGTCTCGACGAACCCTGATCGCACCCAGCAAGATTTGCTTAGATACGTCGTATAGCTTCTTAATCTCGGCAATGCAGTATAAGAGGTTAATTTGTAATCAAATCCGGGCGGGCTTTGGCGAGAAGTCTTGGTGTCATCACGCGGCCGAGGGCCCACCCCATCGGGACGGCATCGAACGGCGCCTTTCCGCATATCCAGAATCACACCTTGGCCACCTCCCGGTAGACCTGCAACATCCGCCCAACACTCTCGTCCCAGGAGAACTTCCGCGCCTGCTCAACCCCGCGGGCCTTCAGTTTCTCGCGCAGGTTCTGGTCCAGCAGTACGCGATATAAAGCGCGCTGAATGTCAAAGACGTTCTCCGGATTCACCATGACGGCGGCGTTGCCCACGACTTCCGGAATGGACGATGTGTTGCTGGTCACCACCGGCGTTCCGTGCGCCATCGCTTCCAGCGGAGGCAGTCCAAAACCTTCGTACAGCGACGGGAACACGAAGATCTTCGCCCGGTCGTAGAAGATGCGCAGCACTTCGATGGGCACGAAGCCAAGGAAGCGAACATCGTTCTGCAACTGGCTGCGGATGACGGCGCGGCGCAGATCGGGATGGCGCGAGACTTCGTCGCCGATAATGATGAGCTTCAGGTCTTCGAAGCGTCCCTCCTGCAGCAACTGGGTCTTGAGCAGCGAGAAGGCCTCGATGATGCGTACCACGTTCTTGTGCGGGCTGATGCGGCCGGCGTACAGCAGGAACGGATAGGTCACCTGGTAGCGCTCGGCAATGAACTCGCGGTCGGCTTCACTGGCATGGCCCTGGCGGAAGCCTTCGTCGAGCGCGTTATAGATCACTTCGATTTTGTCGCCGGGAACCCGGAACAGGCGCTCGGTATCTTTCTTGGAGAAATGGCTGACCGCGAAGATTCGCGCCGCATGTTGCAGCACCCGCCTGGTGAAGTGGAAGTGCATGGTGCGCTTCAGGCTCGAGTTGGTGTTGGCGCGATACATGTGATCGAGCAGGTCGTGAACCGTCACCACGTAGGGACACGGTATGCCTTGCGGCTTCCAGAACAGGTGCGGCACGTGCAACAGGTCGCAGCTATTGAGCTTGAGGATGCGATGCAGCTCCAGGTAGCCGGTCAGCGAGAATTCGTTGGGATGGGTGGGAACGTTGATGAAATTCACCGGCAGGGGATCGATGCCGCTCAGCTTGCCCGGAATCCCCAACAGGAAATATTCGTTCTCTGCGTCGAGGCGTGCCAGGGTGCGAATGATATTGCGCGTGTAGGTACCGACGCCAAACTCGCCGATCCGCCGGATGTCGATGGCAATGCGCACATCGTAGTGTAAACCGGCGGCCAATCCATACAGGCTGGGGAGAAAGCAGGTTCCGAAATGTTTTGCAGGGGCGCACCTTTAGGGGCGCGGTGCCAGTCCTTTGTTTGGTCAGTCCGAGGGGCTTCAGGCTGCGGAAAAACCCGGCTCTTGCCACGCTTTGAAAGGGCACACCTTCAGGTGTGCCGTATAAGCTCTTTATTTTTGTCATCCCACGCGGACTTCAGTCCGCGTGGGATCTGTTCTTCCGCTTTCTTCCGCAGCCTGTTCAGCCCCCAGGAATCTGCTTTTTCTTCGCCGTCCCTTACGCCCTGACCGTCTCCCGGTGTTTGGCGCGCCGTGACGCGTACAGCGGAAAGGCCTCGGCCAGTTCGAGCACCTGGCGGCGGATCGACTCCAGCACGGCCTTGTCGCTGCGGTTGTGCAGCGCTTCGGAGATCCACTTTCCGACCTGAAGCATCTCCGCCTCCTTCATGCCGCGCGTGGTCAGCGCGGGAGTGCCGATGCGAATGCCGCTGGGCTTCATCGGAGGATTGGTGTCGAACGGAATGGCATTCTTGTTGACCGTGATGCCGGCATCGTGCAGCGCGTTTTCGGCTTCGCTGCCCAGCATCCCCTTGGCGAACACGTCGATCAGCATCAGGTGCGTATCGGTGCCGCCGGAGACGACCCGGAAGCCCTCCTCGGCCAGAGTCTGCGCCAGCACCTTGGCATTGGCGACGATCTGTGCCGCATAGGCCTTGAAGCTGGGCTGCATAGCTTCGCGGAAGCACACCGCTTTCGCCGCCACGATGTGGACCAGCGGGCCGCCCTGCACTCCGGGGAAGACGACCTTGTCGATCGCCGCAGCGTATTCCTGCTTCGACAGGATCATGCCCGCCCGCGGACCGCGCAGCGTTTTGTGCGTCGTGGTGGTCACAATCTGGGCATGCGGCACCGGCGAAGGATGCACCCCTCCCGCGACCAGGCCGGCGAAGTGCGCCATGTCGACCAGGTACAACGCCCCCACTTTGTCGGCGATCTGGCGCATGCGCGCGAAGTCGATCACGCGCGGGTAAGCGCTGCCGCCGCCGATGATCAGCTTGGGACGCTCGCGCTCGGCGATCTTCTCCAGGTCGTCGTAATCGATGGTCTCGGTTTCCTTGGTGACGCCGTAAGGAACGATCTTGTAAGTCTTGCCGGAAAAATTCAGCGGATGGCCATGCGTGAGGTGCCCGCCGTGCGCCAGGTTGAGGCCCAGAATGGTCTCACCCGGCTTAATCACCGCCGCGTACGCCGCCATGTTGGCGGTCGAGCCGGAGTGGGGCTGCACGTTGGCGTGCTCGGCGCCGAACAGTTGCTTGGCGCGATCGCGCGCCAGGTTCTCGACCACGTCGGTGAACTCGCATCCGCCGTAGTAGCGTTTGCCGGGATAGCCCTCGGCATACTTGTTAGTGAATACCGAGCCCGCGGCCGCCAGCACGGCTTCGCTGACGAAATTCTCCGACGCGATCAGTTCCAGGCCTTCGTGCTGGCGGCGCTCTTCGTTCTCGATCGCCTGTGCGATCTCGGGATCGGCTTCCGACAGCGGCAGTTCCATACGATTGCTATCCATGATTTCTCTCCGGCCAGCGTGATACTGCGGCTCGCCCTACTCTAAGTATGTCATCCCCAGCGCTGCGTGAAGACGCTCTAGTACTCACGGCTGCGCCGGCTTGCCCTCGTCCTCGCGCTCGATAGCGGTGATCTTCTCCACCCGCCGCTCGTGCCGGCCACCGGCAAACGACGTGCTCAGCCACTTGTCGACGATCTTGAAGGCCTCGTCCTGGCTGACCGTGTCGGCGCCCATCGTCAGCACATTGGCATCATTGTGTTCGCGCGAACGCTCGGCCTCGAATTCGGTATCGACCTTGGCGGCGCGGATCCCCGGCACTTTATTCGCCGCAATCGACATCCCAATACCCGTGCTGCAGACCAGGATGCCGAGATCGGCGCCATGGGCTGCAACCTCTTCGCCCACGGCTCGCGCATAATCAGGATAGTCGACCGAAGCCGTTGAGGTGGTGCCGCGGTCGTCGACCGTAATGCCCTCGGCAGCCAGCTTCTGCTTGATTTTTTCCTTCAGCTCAAACCCGGCGTGGTCCGCACCCAAGGCGATTTTCATGGCGCAAACATTGTATCGCGGGTCGCCGTGAGGCCGGCCAATCGATACCGAGGTCTTTGATCCACTGGGCCAATGGGTCATTGGGTAAGCGTGTTGTATCTTGCCAATCAAGTGCTTTTGATCACAGCCCGTGGCGGCGATCCAATGTAGGAGTGACCATGTCGAAATCGCGCAGACAATTCTTGACCCACGCACCTCTCGCCCTGTTCGGGGCGGCCGTCGCGGCTCACGCTCAAAACCAAACTCCCACTGCGCCACCGCCGGGCGCGCCTCCTGCCTTCGGCACTGCGCCCCCGGTCGGACCGGAGGTCTCGCCCGCGACTTTTGCCCAGGCTGAAAAACTGGTGGAAGTGGAGATGAATGCCGCGGAGCTTGCCTTGGCAGCCGGCAACTGGCGTAGCGCCATGGCTCCGCTCTACGAAAGAAGAGTGGGACCACGCAAACTGGCGCTGCCGGCATCGCTTGCGCCAGGATCGCGTTGGAATCCGGTACTGCCCGGCGAAAACCCAGGTCCGGCAATCCAGCAATTTGTGCGCAGCAAAACCGATCCCGGCCCACTGCCCACGAATGAGGAAGACATTGCTTTCGCGCCCGTAACCCAGCTCTCGCTCTGGATCCAGCAACGAAAGCTCAGCTCAGAGCGGCTCACCCGGCTTTACCTGGCCCGCCTTGAGCAGTTCAATCCCAAGCTGCGTTGCGTCATCACGCTCACCCCTGAACTGGCGCTCGCTCAAGCCAAAAAGGCTGACCGGGAAATCGCAGCCGGCCACTATCGCGGGCCGCTGCATGGCGTCCCTTGGGGGGCCAAGGACCTTCTCGACACCGCGGGTATCCCCACCACTTATGGCGCCGAGCCCTTTCGCAATCGCATTCCCACCACCAACGCGGTCGTCGTCCAGCGTCTTAACGATGCGGGCGCAGTACTGGTCGCCAAGTTGAGTTTGGGAGCCCTGGCCCTCAACGACGTCTGGTTCGGGGGCCAGACCATGAATCCGTGGTTGCTGGAGGAAGGCTCGTCGGGCTCGAGCGCCGGTCCGGGTGCGGCCACGGCAGCAGGACTAGTGGGCTTCGCCATCGGGAGCGAAACGGACGGGAGCATCGTAAGCCCATCGACCCGTTGCGGAGTCACGGGATTGCGGCCAACCTTCGGTCGCGTCGCCCGTACCGGCGCCATGACGCTGTGCTGGTCGCTGGACAAACTGGGTCCCATGGCTCGCAGCGTGGAGGACACCCTGCTCGTGCTGAACTCGATCTCTGGCCCCGACCCCGGTGATGTATCCAGCGTACCCAGCAAACTTGAGTTCAACCCTGATGCGGGCGTGCAGGGGCTGCGCGTAGGCTATATCCCCGCGTGGATGAAGCAGAACCCCGCCACCGACGTCGACCGCGCCGCCCTGGACGCCGTCAAGAAGGTGGGCATGGTACCGGTCGAAGTTGCTCTTCCCGATTGGCCCTATGATTCCCTCGATTTGATTCTCTTCGCCGAAGCCGCGGCTGCCTTCGAGGAACTGACCCTGAGCGGCGGTCTGGACCAGCTCAAGATGCAGGTGCCCGACGCCTGGCCCAACAGCTTCCGCCAGGCGCGGTTCCTCTCGGCCGTGGACTTCGTGCAGGCCGACCGCTTCCGGCGCAAGGTGGCCATGGAGATGCAGCGCGTCTTCTCGCAATGTGATGTGCTGCTCGTGCCTTCGTTGCGCGACGAGATGCTCACCATTACCAACTTCACCGGGCATCCTTCACTTACCTTGCGGGCTGGTTTTGTCGAGGTGTCCGAAGCACGCAGTGACTGGGCCCCGGACCCTGCCCATCCGCTCCCTAAGTTCTCGCCGCCACGCCGCGTGCCTCAGAGTGTCACCCTGATCGGGCAGCTCTTCGAGGAGGGCACGCTAGGGCAAGCAGGCCTCGCGCTGGAAAGTACCTTTGGCGTGGCAGGCGAACGGCCCCCGGGGTTCTGATTAGCGGCAACCTTGGGCGACCAGCGCGGGCATTCGAGGAGGCAACAGACACGAGGGTGCCCCATCCCGCCTTCTTTTGGCGGGGTGGGGATTTTCTTATTCTGGGTCACGGAAGAACCGGATTTCGGCCGACTTTCCATGTCAGCTAGGCATGCAAAAGTCACGCCCTCCGACAAACAGAAGCACTTTGCCCTGGGGCACCTCGGGATTTTCCCTCACCGGAAGGCCGGGACGACCCACCCACCGAATAATCGACTCTAAGTAGTTTCGTCAGATTGGGGCGTCGCAGACCCAGGATTATTTCCTGCCGTCTCTCCGGGGTGGTCGGCCTTGGCGATTTGGATCTCCGTTACCCTGCTGAGCGCTTCCTTAATGTTCGGATCGAGATCAAAGTTGTTAGCAAAGTAGGCCAGCATATGATCCTTGTCGGCGTGGAAAGTATACCCTTCCGGTGCCCCCCATAGGTCAGTCCGGACCAGGAGAGGAGAAGGAGTTGTGGGCAGGTTGCCGACGACATCCACGGGCGCAAGCGCGGGGGCGGCCACATGCTGTGGCATGTCTTTGATGACAAAGTCGTGCTTTACCCCCTCGTCTCCATGGATGGTGATTCGGTAAAACTCCTCCGGCGGGTCAACCGATCCTCGTTTGCTCCGGGTATCCGGATAGACAGGCTGATAGGACTTCGGAGATTCTTTTTGCGTGTCGACCACGACCACCACAGGGGGCTGTATGGGCTGAATAGGGCTGGCCACGGTGGTACCAAGGGCCGTGGCAATCGCGATAGCAAAGGCCTCTAACGCACGCATGCCCACCTTACTCAACTTTGCATTGAGTGGATGCTGCTCTTCAGCTTTAGCTCGTTTCTTGCCCTTTTTCGCCATTAGGGGCAAAAGGTTACCCCCCGACGTGAGCGACTGTCAACCAATTGTTTGGCCCGGACTAGGATCCCCGTAGGCATAAGCATGAGGGTGCCCCATCCACGCCCGCCTTTGGCTTGGGTGAGGGTTTTCTTATTCTGTGTCGTAGAAGAACCGGCCTTTCGGCGACATTCCAGAAAGATCCACTACAGGAAAAATGCTGCGCTGGCATGGTGGCTACAGTAGACTCTACGGCAGCTATTGGCCCTGGTTATCCAGCCGATCTGAGCAACCATGAACAAAACTGCCACCTCCTATGAGGCAGCTCGACAAGGCGACCTGGAACAGGTCAAGGCGCTGCTCAAAGACAACCCTGATCTGGTTTTCTGCAAAGACAGCTACGGCATGTCACCTTTGCACTGGGCGGCGTCGAGCGGCCGCAAGAACGTGGCGGAATTCCTGCTGGCCAACAAAGCCCAGATCGATTCCAGAGACAACATCGGACAGACGCCTTTGCACTTGGCGGCGAGTATGGGCCACAAGAGTGTGGCCGAATTGTTGCTGGCCCTTGGAGCAGACGTCAATATTAGGTGCAATGGAGCCAGTACGCCTTTGAGCTTGGCGGTGGAGAAGGGACACGGGAACGTGGCCGAATTGCTGCTGGCCCACGGAGCCGAGGACCCCGCGAAGCACTTCATAACGATGAAGTCATCGCCGCAAGCGAGCAGCGGCAGCAAAGATCTGGCAACCTCGCAGTTGGCCAACACGGCCAAGGTAGCCGCATCCGGCGAATCCCCGTTCACAATTTCAATCAGAGTTGTAACCGACACCGACACTCATCGCTATCGCCGGGCGGCAGCTGAGAACGCTACACCGGATCAGTTTGACTCGACCGTTGCACAAGCTATTTCTGCACTTCGCGACGATGTCTTGCGAGGAGGTATTCCAAAAGGTGCGAAAACAACTTTCGAGACGACGAGTGGCAAGTCGAAACCGCGGGTAAGGGCAGGGACATTAATTGAGTGTGCGTCCCGATACCCAGCATTGGCTGATCTTTACACGCCAGTGAGTCGTCATGCACGCTCTGGAATGTGGTACGGAATTTTCGTAGGGGCACTTCTCTATCTCGTATTCCTTGGACTCTTCGAATACAGGACAAACCAAACAACGGGCACAATCATCCTCGCAGAGGTTATTGCTCTCGTTGTTATTTGGCTGAAGTTCCAGTTGAAAATCAACATACCGAACATGATGCTTATGCTGAGTATGTTTGCAACTGCATTTGTCGTTCCTATATACCTGGGCGCAAAAGGTTACTTTGAGCCGCTTGTAGCAGCATTTTCGGGCGGCTTGCTTCTGAGTATGCCCGGAATGACAGTTGGCGCTATCGTCGGCACACTGCGTCGGCCGCGACTTCCACGGGCCTACGATGCACCGCCCGAAAATGCGACTCTCCGGATCGCGATCCCATTCGTCATCAGTATTGCCCTATGGGCAGCATACCTATTCTTGGTACGGAGCTATTTGTTACCGATGCTTACATCAGAGACAGCAATCAATGTGCCTCAGTCTGAGAACATCTTTCAGGCGGTCCAACTGATGAGTTGAAGAAGGCCGGGTACTCCACCCTCTTTTTTCTCAGTCCCACCAGGCGGGAAGGAAGAGGGTGCCCCATCCTTTCCCTTCTTTTGGGAAAGGGTGGGAGGAATGCGCCGTCGCCCGGTCCCAATTCAAGCGCGCCTTGAGCGGGTGTTTCAATCTTCCCTTCGTGCCCCCACACCGGCCCACACCTTCCCCTTATCACCGCGCAACGTGATCCATGCACTTTCGCGGCGCTCTGGCGGCAACCCCGCCTGCAAACGCTCCAACCGGCACGTCATCCCAAATCGGCGCTTATCCCGTAGTCAGTTGCGATAGACTGCAACTGTTGGCCAGCAACTCTCGCGCGCTCAAGATTTTACCCGCAAGTCCCACGCGCTCAAGATTTTGCGGACCATTCCCGAAACGGAATCAATATTTTCAAGATTTTGCGGGTCATAGGGGGAGGGGGGTACCCCATCCCGGTACACTATGAGTAATAACTCCGTGGTACACAGAAAGTCCGGTCAAATCAGTTATTTAACAGTACTGACCTTTCCGGCTCCCGCCTACCAATCCGGGGCAACTAAAAGATTAGTTACTTTTCTGCCGGAGACCCGTCCAATAGTTCGTAACGCCAAAACACGAGCGGAACGCACACGTGCCACCCAGGATTTCAACCACTCTTACCGAAGCGGAACTCAGGCTGATGGACGTGCTCTGGCAGAAGGGCCCGTCGACCGTGCAGCAGGTCGTCGATGCTCTGCCCGAGAGCCAGCCGCTGGCGTACAACTCCGTGCTCACCACTATCCGCATCCTGGAAAAGAAGGGTTACGTCAGCCACTCCAAAGACGGACGGGCGCACGTGTACGAGGCGGTGGTCGGGCGGCGCGAGGCGGCCCGCTCGGAGATCCAGAACCTGGCGCGCCGCATGTTCCGCAACTCGCACGAGTTGCTGGTGCTGAATGTGCTGGAAGAAGAGCAGATCGATTTGGACGAGATCGCGCGTCTGCGGCAGATGCTGCGCGACAAAGACAGAAACAAAGAAGAGAGCCGATAGATGCCAACCGCCAGCTTCAACGCCCTAGCCAGCCTATCCGCCGAGCGCCTGGTGAATTGCGCCGTCGAAGGCATTCTGCTGGCGCTGATCGCGTGGTGCCTGCTGCGGGTGCTCGGCCGCGAAAACGCCGGCACGCGCTTCGCCGTATGGATGGCGACGCTGCTCTCGATCGCTGCCCTGCCGTTGGCGGGCGGGCTGGTTCCGCGTCACAACGCAGCGGGATCAGGCGCCGTGGTTGCAGCTCTGACATTGTCAGACAGGTGGGGCCTGTACCTGTTTATCGCGTGGGCGGTCATCGCCACTGTGATGCTGGCCAAACTGGTGGTTGGAGTGTGGCAGTTGCGCCGCTTGCGGGCCGAGTCGGCGGAGGTTGCGATCGCAGCCCTCGATCCCTTGCCTCGCCAGACGGTAGAAGAATTTCAGACGATCCGGCCGGTGAGTATCCGCATCTCGGAGGCAGTATCGGTGCCAACCGCGATCGGCTTCCTCCGTCCGGCAGTGCTGCTACCCGCATGGACGCTGTACGAACTCTCGCCAGCCGACCTGAACTCGGTATTGCTGCATGAGTTGGCGCACCTGCGGCGTCGCGATGACTGGACCAACCTGCTGCAAAAAGTTGTACGTGCGATCTTCTTCTTCAGTCCGGCAGTGTGGTGGATCGAGAGCCGCCTGACGCTGGAGCGCGAGATGGCGTGCGACGAGCACGTGCTGGCCACCAACGCCAATCCGCGCGCTTATGCCGAATGTCTGGTGAACCTGGCGGAGAAGGGATACCTGCAGCGCGCTGTCCTGCTGGCGCAGGGCGCGGTGCATCGGTTGCGGCAATGCTCGCTGCGCGTGGCGCGCATTCTCGACTCGAGCCAGCCGGGGACGGCGCGCGTTCCTCGCCTCACCCTGGCTGCGGTCGGCGTGAGCGCGCTCTCTTGCCTGATGTTGCTGGGCCATGTCCCAAGCCTGGTGGCATTTCGCGCGGAGACGCCGTCTGTGGTGGCGCAAGCGCACGATCCTACCTTACCAACCCCCGCCATGGCCGTTCGAAGTGATGAACCGGTAAGCCGGCCGGCCATTGTTGCGGCAGCCTGGCATCCGGATGCGACGGCGGTTGCGCCAACTCTGTCGCACAGCGCGGACAAGCTGGCGCACAAACGCGCGCCGGTTGAGCCGGCTCAGCAACTTGCTGTGACCCGCTCGTCCGCCGAAGTTCCACTGCATCGCGCGGCGCTGAAGACCACGCCGCCAACCCCTACAACCCTGCTGCTGGTAACGGAACGCAGTTTCTACGCTCCGGACGGCTCGCAGTTCTGCACTGTCTCGGTTTACCGCCTGACGGTTCTGCCGGGCCGCGACGGCATGATTTTCGACGAACACATTCGCAAACGGATTTAGCCAGGGGCGCACCTCGCGGCGCGCCGCTGCATAGACAACAACTAAACATTTAGTTTTAAGGAGAAGTTAGCAACATGAAAAGCTGGAAGATACCCGGATGGACAACCGCAAAGCGGCGCGTGGCCGCCTCAGCGCTGGCGCTGGCTCTGGCCGGTTCAGCCATCGCCTATGAAGCCATGAAACCGACTGCCGCGACAGCGGCGGCAGCAGCCTCGTCGAGCACGGCCCCGCTGGAAGCCAGCCAGGTGGAGACCCTGCTGGCGGTCGACAAAGCGATGGAGACGGTTGCGGCGCGGGTGACGCCGGCGATCGTCAACGTCGCCGTGACCTCGCGACTCACTCAGAAGCAGACTGGCCCAGATGGACGGGCAGGACGAGGGCCAGATGCAGCAATTCTTTGGCCCGATGTTCGGCCAGCAGATGCAGCAGCCGCAGATTGAGCACGGCATTGGCAGCGGCGTAATCATCTCGCCCGACGGTTACATCGTAACCAACAACCACGTGGTGCAGGGCGCGACCGACATCCGCGTGACTTTGAGTGACCGCCGCATTCTGCCGGCCAAGCTGGTGGGCACCGATCCCCTGACCGACCTGGCGGTGATCAAAATCGAAGGTTCGAACTTCCCCAACGTTCCGTGGGGTGATTCGACGCAGCTGCATCCCGGACAGACAGTTCTGGCCTTCGGCAACCCGTACGGCTTCCGCTTCACGGTGACGCGCGGCATCGTCAGCGCGCTGAACCGGCCGAATCCTTATTCGGGCGATGCCCGCAAGCCAGGAGAGTATATCCAGACCGATGCGGCCATCAACCCCGGCAACTCCGGTGGCCCGTTGGTGAATGCTCGTGGCGAAGTGGTCGGCATCAACACTTTCCTGATCTCCAACTCGGGTAGCTTCGCCGGCATGGGTTTCGCTATCCCCACGCAGATTGTCCAGCCCACCACCATGGCATTGATCAAGACCGGCAAGGTGGAACGCGCCTACATGGGAGTCGGTATCAGCGACGTGACACCGGAAAACGCGAAGTTCTTCGACATGAAGGACGCCAATGGCGCGGTCGTCACCGAAGTGACGTCCGATGCACCGGGCGCGAAGGCCGGCCTGAAAGTTGGCGACGTGATCACCGAGTTGAATGGCCAGAAGATCACCGACGCCGGCCAGTTGCAGTTGAAAGTGCAGCAGGAGAAGCCGGGCAGCACCATCAACCTGGCAGTCGTGCGTGACGGCAAGAACCTCGACGTGCCGGTGACGGTGGCCCGCATGGGCGAACACGATGGCGAAAGCGCGAGCGCGAGCGCTGAAAACGGCAAGCCCCGCTGGGGTGTCGGCATCAGCGATCTTACCGACGACGTGCGGCAGCAACTGCAGGCCCCGCAGGACGTGCAGGGTGCTGTGGTACAGCGGGTTCAGCCGGGCAGCGCGGCCGATGATGCCGGACTGCGCCCCGGAGACGTCATTGAGGGTGTGAACCGCAAGGAGACCCCGAATGCATCCGCCGTGCAGAAGGCACTGACTGGTATTCCCGCGGGGGAAAGTGCGCTCCTGCGGGTCTGGTCCAACGGCGGCAGCACCTTCCGTGTATTGCATCCCACGCAGGGGTAGATCGACCAGGAAACGGCGCTGCAACTGCAGGTGATGGCTGCAGCGCCGACAGTGGTAGTACCACAATGTGAGACTCGCTGGGGCAGTCGGCAGTCATACCACATTGTGGTATTACCGGTTTGAAATTAGCTTAGCCTCGAGCAGCCGCAGTCACTTCTTCTTCTTCGCCGACGCATTCTGCTTTTGCAGGCGCTTCAGCGGATCAGCCGGAGTGTAGTTGAGTTCGGCGGCGAGAACCTTGACCAGGCGGGATAAAACTTTGGCCCGAGCCCAGTACTTGTCGTTGCCTTCCACCGGAGTCCACGGGGCACCGCTGGTACTGGTCTTGACCAGCATGTCTTCCACCGCTTCCTCGTAGGCTCCCCACTTGTCGCGGTTGCGCCAGTCTTCGTCGGTCAGCTTCCAGGCCTTGTAGCCGATTTGCTTGCGCTCATCGAAGCGGCGCAACTGCTCCTCGCGCGAGATGTGAATCCAGAACTTCGCCATGATGGTGCCGAAGTCGCGGAGTTGCCGCTCGAAGGAATTGATCTCTTTGTAGGCGCGCATCCACTCGGCGCTCGTGGCAAAGCCCTCCACCCGCTCCACTAGCACGCGCCCGTACCAGGAGCGGTCGAAGATGGCGATCTGGCCGCGCTCCGGCAAGCGGCGCCAGAAGCGATAGAGATAATGGCGGGTCTTGTCCTCGCCATCGGGCGCGCTGATGGGATAGACGACGTAGCCCCGTGGATCGAGCTTTTCGGTGATGCGCTTGATAGCTCCGCCCTTGCCGGCGGCG
Organism: uncultured Acidobacteriaceae bacterium; assembly: GCA_963798275.1. Taxonomy (GTDB): domain Bacteria; phylum Acidobacteriota; class Terriglobia; order Terriglobales; family Acidobacteriaceae; genus CAWCTB01. The sequence goes on along the minus strand of CAWCTB010000006.1, from coordinate 10,979 downwards.
TCCCACCCTTCGAAGAGGATCACCACGGGCCGCTTCTGCAGATAGACCTGGTAGCCGAGCTCGCGCAGCTGAATCTGCCGGCGGGTAACCTCGGTGACGTAGGTTTCGCGATCGAGGGTGCGGCTCAGATCGAGGGTTTCGAGCATCAGAGATTGCCTCCCCCCAGCGACTCCATGGCCGCGCGCAAAGCGGCGTCCTTCGAGGCTTTCTCCGGAATGGGCCGGCTCTGGGGAGAGCTCTCGCCCAGACGCTTCTCCAAGGCTCGAATGATAGTCTCGAATACCTTGACTCGGGTGTACGACTTCGACGTGGCCTCGACGATGGTCCACGGCGCATATTCGGATTCGGTCAGTTCCAGCATTTCCTCGCTGGCTTGCAGGTATGCGCCATACTTCTTGTGGCGCGCCCAATCTTCTTTGGTCACACGCCAGGCTTCGAGAGGATCTTTCTCGATCGCCTGGAAACGCTTCGTCTGCTCCTTCTTGCTGATGTGCAGGAAGAACTTGAGGATGACGGTTCCGTCATCGGCCAGCATGCGCTCGAACTCGGTAATGTCACGATAGGCCTGCCGCCATGCCTTTTGCGGGACGGTGGCTTCGACGCGCTCTTCCAGAACCCGGCCGTACCAACTGTGATCGAAGATCACCATCTCGCCGCGGTTGGGCACTTTCAGCCAGAAGCGCCACAGCCACGGCCGCTGCTGCTCATAGGTGCGGGGCGCAGTGATGGGATACAGCTTGAAGCCTCTCGGATCGAGACGTTGGGTAAGGGTCGAGATGGTCGTGCCTTTACCGGAGGCGTCCCAGCCTTCGAAGACGAGGAGGCTGGATACGCTGTTGTCCCAGCACGCCTTCTCCAAGTCGTAGAGGCGCGTCTGCAGACCCGGCATCAGGCGCTTGTACTCCTCGCGCGAGAGCTTCTTCTCCAGATTGAGGTTTTCGAGCATGCCCGATGGTTAAGGAAGCATTGTACCGAGAAGGCTAGAATATGAGTTCACAATTCAGCCCTCTCCATGCCTGAAGGTCTCCAGCACCCAGTTTTCACCAACAACTAGCTTGCCGCCAATCGGAAGAGATAGTTCCCCCTATCCGATCGGATAGGTCTGCACACGTTTTCTGAGTGGCCAGACTCCCGCCCAAATTCCCGGTCACGATGCAAGCTACTGAAAAGCAAGAGCTACGAGCGTGTCCCGCGGTTGCGGCCGGGCCCGCACCAGAGTTGGCACGAGGCTTGCAATAGGTACAGGCGTGGCTGACAGAGAAACAGCCGAAAGGTTTGCAGGATCTGGACAGCAACAAAATTCAGTTTGGGTTCCGCTGAACAGGAGCCCCCGAGGAGGAGTTATGAATCGCAAACTGTTTGGGGCCCTGACGATCGCCGTCCTGGCCTTTGTAATGAACGTGAGTGCACAAACCAAGGAGAAAGCCAACGTGCCGTTCGACTTTGTCGCTGGAGATCAGGCACTGCCGGCAGGAACCTACGCGATTGATGAACTGGCGTCGCACGTCATCGGTGTTCGCAACACGGCGAGCAATCAGGAGAAGATGATCTCGATGCACAGCGCGGAACGGCTGAACGATCAAAGCCCGAAGCTGGTGTTCCACAAGTACGGTGACAGCTACTTCCTGTATCAAGTGTGGACCGGCTCCAGCGAAGGCCTGGAGATCAACCAGTCCAAGCGTGAGAAGGAAGCGAACTTGGCCAGCAACCAGGGTTCAGCGCCACAAGAAGTTGTCGTCGCCCTGCGATAGCAACCCCGAGCCCTTCCCCAGACCCGGAGCGTCAGCTCCGGGTTTGTTTTGCGCGGAAGGGAAAAGGCGAAGCCGTTAGGCATGCCGCGGGCCGCGTAACACCCGCGCGGGTAGAAGGATGATTGCTTTCAGCAATTCCAGAACGCCTTCCACGGCAAAGCCCAGGATGCGGAAGGGCAGCAGCAACAGCCAGACCAAGCGGATAGAGAATCAGGACGATGAGAGCCAGCGGCCAGCAGAAAATCAGAAGAACAAACCACAGCAAGAAGGTAAGCATACTTTTCCCCCAATCTTGGTCCAGCGACCGGCGTAATCTCTAGCAGGCTGCGGAAAACAAAGCGATCCCACGCGGACTGAACGTCCGCTACAATTGGCTATGCGGCACGGCCTAAACTGCTCCGTCATCGCAGTGCTCCCCCGCCGCCGCTCATCTCGCGCACAATCGAGCCGACAAACGCCTTGGCGTCGCCGAACAGCATCAGGTTGTTGTCGAGATAGTAGAGGGGGTTATCGATTCCCGCGAAACCCGGACTCATACTGCGTTTGATCACCATCACGGTTCGGGCCTTGTCGACGTCGAGGATTGGCATGCCGTAAATCGGGCTGCTGGTGTCGCTGCGCGCCGCAGGATTCGTCACGTCGTTCGCGCCGATCACCAGAGCCACATCGGTCTGCGGCAGGTCGGCATTGATCTCGTCCATGTCGAGCAGCTTGTCGTAAGGGATGTCGGCTTCGGCGAGCAGCACGTTCATGTGCCCCGGCATGCGCCCGGCCACGGGATGGATGCCGAACTTCACGTCCACGCCGCGCTTGGTCAGCGCGTCATAGAGTTCACGCACCTTGTGCTGGGCCTGCGCCACCGCCATGCCGTAGCCCGGAACGATGACCACCTTGTTGGCCGCCGACAGGATCGCCGCGGCTTCCTCCGGGGTGGCGCTGCGTACCGGCCGAACTTCGTGTCCAGCCACCGCCTTGGGCTGCTCCTGGCCGAATGCGCCGAACAGTACGTTGGTGAACGAACGGTTCATGGCCTTCGACATGTTCACCGAGAGGATGAAGCCTGACGCTCCGTCGAGAGCTCCGGCAACAATCAGCAGCTTGCTGTCGAGCACGAAGCCCATCGCCGCCGCCGAGAGCCCGGCGTAGGAATTCAGCAGCGAGATGACGGTCGGCATGTCGGCGCCGCCGATGGGAACGATCATCATCACGCCGAAAATCAGGGGGATAATGATCATCGCCGGGAAGAACTGCGTCTTCTCGGGATGCAGCACCAGCATCACCGCGATCAGGATCGCGACGCCGAGCAACCCGAGGTTGACGAAGTTCTGGCCCTTGTAAGTGATGGGCCGCTGGGGCAGGATCTCCTGCAGTTTTCCTGCGGCCATCAAGCTGCCGGTGAAGGTCAGCGCCCCGAGGATCACTTCCATCGACAGCACCGCCATCATGAAGGGCGGGACATCGGGTGCGCGCAGGTAGAACTCCGCCGTGCCGACGAGGGTTACGCAGAGCGCACCGAAGGCGTGGCTGAGCGCAGTCCGCTGTGGGACTGCGGTCATCTTTACGCGGCCGAGGGGAACGCCGATGACTGCGCCCAGCACCAGGGCGATGGCGATCCACTTGTAATCGACGATGCCCTTGTACAGCAGCGTACCGCCAACCGCCAGCACCATGCCGATCTCGCCGGCCCACACGCCCGCGCCGCGCCGTCGCCGGCGAACTCAGCCACTTCAGCGAGAAAACAAAGAGCGCAGTGGCGATGATGTAGGTGATTTCAATGAGGTGTTCGCTGGCGATCATGGCTTGGGTCGCCCGGCTGACCTTGAACATCTTGAGCATGCGATCGGTGATCAGGAAGCCGCCGACCACGTTGCTGGTGGCGGCCACGATGGCGATCGTGCCCAGCACGGTGGAGAGCGGTGCTCTTGTGTTCGCCCGCCAGGATGATGGCGCCAACCACCGCGATGGCATCCAGCGCGTTGGTCAGCGACATCAGGGGCGTGTGCAACAGCGGCGACACACGCCGGATCACCTCAAAGCCGATGAAGGCTGCGAGCATGAAGACATACAGACTGGTAATCAGATCCGCTTTCATCTTGGTCTCTGTCTCCTTAGGGCTGCGGAACCAACGCCGGCAGCGAGAAGAATTCGCGAATCCGCGGATTCACGATCTCGCCGCCCTCCGTCACCAGGGTGCTGCTGATAATCTCGTCCTCCATGTTCAGCTTGAGCTTGCCGTCTTTCACCATGTTCAGCAGGAAGTTGGTCAGGTTTTTGCTGTACATCTGGCTGGCGTGGTAGGGCACGGTGCTGGCCAGGTTGATCCAGCCAATGATCGAGACTCCGTTGACCACGATCATCTCTTCGGCCTTGGTGAGCTCGCAGTTGCCGCCGCGCTCCGCCGCGATATCGACAATTACCGAGCCCGGCGCCATGCCCGCGACCATCTCGCTGCGTCACCAGGATCGGGAGCTTTCTTTCCCGGAACCACGGCGGTGGTGATGACGACATCGCTCTCAGCGACGACCTTGCCCAGCAATTCGCGCTGCCGCTGGTAGAACGATTCGTCCTGCGCCTTGGCGTAGCCGCCGGCGTCCTGGGCGTCTTTTGCGTCGATCGGCAACTCGACAAAACGTCCGCCCAGGCTCTGCACCTGCTCCTTGACGGCAGGGCGCACGATCGTAAGCGGAAACCACCGCGCCCAGACGCCGCGCTGTCGCGATGGCCTGCAGTCCGGCAACGCCGGCGCCGATCACCAGCACGCGCGCGGGAGTGATGGTTCCGGCGGCGGTGGTGAGCATGGGAAAGATGCGCGGCAGCGTGTCGGCGGCGATCAGCACCGCCTTGTAGCCGCAGGCCGTCGCCATCGAGGAGAGAGCGTCCATGCTCTGCGCGCGGGTGGTGCGCGGCATGAGTTCGACCGCGAACGAGGTCACGCCGGTGGCAGCGATCGCCTGCACCGTTTCCAGCGATCCCATCGGCCGCAGGAATCCGATGAGCACCTGGCCACGCCGCAGCAGCGGGAGATCGGCGCGCCCGGTACGGTCATTGGAGCCGTAACACAGCACCTGCACGATGATGTCGGCGGAGGCGAAGACCTCGGCGCGGCTGGCGACAATCTTGGCGCCCTTGCTCTCGTAGTCCTCGTCATCGGTATACCGGCCTCGTGCGCCGGCGTCGGCCTCGACCAGCACCTCCAGGCCTGCCTTGGTAAGGCTGGGAATGACTGCGGGAACCAGTGCGACGCGTCTCTCCCCCGGGAAAGCTCTCACGGGGAACCCCGACGATCATGGAGCTTCCTCCAGAAGCCCAGGTCAAACGAAAAGCGAACTCAGCATTCTAGTCCGCTGGACGGGAAAAGTCCATCACAACCTCGCGCTGCGGGCCAGAAAGACGTGCAAAAACGGTAAAACCCGAAGCCTATTCGGCTCCGGGCCTCACCTCGACCGTTGCAACTGAGTTTGCGTCACCGCAACGCAATCACCACAGTCTCTGCCCCCGCAGGCTCCGCGTTGGCTGACATCCTGACTTCTTTCTCGAGCTTGGACGCGGGGAGCTGCAATCCACTCTCGCTCTGGGTCATCCAGATCTGGCTCAGGAAGTAGCGGTCACCAATCTTGTCGAAGACCAGCTTCGGGTTCTGCATCTCGCGCGACTCGCAGTGGAACGACAGGACAATCTGTTTCGACGGTGCCGTCAGCGCTGGCGATCAAGGTTGCGCGCTCGGCGACGTTTTCCAGCTCGTAGCTGCCGGCGGGAAACGCCTTCTGCCCTACGATGAAATTGAATGGTACATTGACCTTGGTCGGCGACTGGGCCACCGCGACGTTGACGGCCAATATGGCCACGACTGCAACGAGAACCCCAACGATGCTGCGTTTCATGACTTTCTCCTTGGGGGCTCCTTCGCGGAACCCAATCTGAATTTGCGACTCGCTCAACCGCTTGCGGTTTGCTGTCGCGTACGGGAATTGATAGAGCAAGCCGGGGGCCAATCCAGTGCCAGATCCGCGACGGAAATGCTGAGCTAGTGTTTCCAACAGCTTCAAGGTGCACCGCGCCAGATTCAAGGTGGACACCGGGCGATTGGAGATATCGCGAACTATCCGAGTGGATAGTGGGGACTATGCAGAGTGTTAGTTGGGCCGGCTGTCGAGGAGGCGTCCGTCGATTCGTAACCCTAGGGTTTGCTACGAAATGCCTGATCGGTAAGGGGCGAGGATACATTGGCATGATATTTGCTTGACTTCCAGGTGGGTCATGCTACTGTACGTAGCCACTGACCCGCAGTTCCATGGAAAGGGGAACTCTGATGACAGGAAGAGGATGGTTGGGGGTAGGAGTCGGAGTTGGGCCGCAGCGGTGGTGGGAATTCTGGCGGTCCTTGTCTTTAAGCCTGGGCCGGTGCGACCCCTCGATGCCGCAGCCGTGAAGAACATCTACGTGGGCAAGGACGGCAGCGGCGCCTGCTACCAGAATACTGCAGGCAATACCACCAAGAGTGTAGATAGGATTACTATAAATAGCGGCGACAACGTGACCTGGATACTGCAAGACTCGAGTAAGCCGTTCAAGGTGACTTTCCCACCGGAAGGCATCTTCACCCCCAACACCGGCAGCCCGTTCCCCGACAACAAGGGCGGTTGGCAAACTGAATTTGCATCGCCGTCTTCCCTAACCAGTCAAGTTCCTGCAACCGTAATCTATAAGGAGCTTCTTGACTTCAATTACAGCTCGTTCAACTATGACAATTGCACGAAACCGCCCATCGGGATCCACATCACCAGAAATAGCGGCTTTTCACAATCCTACTCAGGGTCCGGAAGGCCGGGGAGCTCTTCAAGCTTTGAAGTCGGGTGTATCGCGGATATTGGGTCGTGAAAACCCTCCATCGACTGACTTCTTGAGCTGCGCCAGCGTGTTGGATGTATCGCCGAAACGGTTATAGACGAGGGCGCTGCGAAACAAAATTTCAGGATTGTCCGGAGCCAGGGCCAGCGCCTTGTTCATGGCATCGTAAGGCGGAGGTCTTGTCATCGAGCATGGCGCTATATTCGCCAATATACGCCTGGGCGCAAGCGATCTCTGGGATTAACGGTCAGCTGTGCCTGCGCCAGTTCGATCGCTTTCTTATAAGCCGTCTGCACGCCTCCTTGCGCCGGGCAGGACTCCAATACAAGGCATCGCCCAGATTGCCCCAATTCAGCGAGTCTTGATCGTCAAGCTGGCGCGCCTGCTCATAAGCGTCAATTGCGGTCGTGTATTCGCCCAGGATAAAAGTAGGCAGCGCCGAGATTGCTGTAAGCGCCGGCCGTTGGCCGTAGCGCAAGGGACTTGTTGAAGTTTCGATCGAATCTCTATAGAGTCCCTGGTAGCGCATAAGTGCCTGCCAAGTTGAGATATCCGCGTAATTGTCAGGTGCTATCTCGGTCACTCTCTTAAACATGTCGGCTGCCTGCGCATACTTCGCCTGGTCGTAATAAAATGTACCCGAGCCAGTTGTAGACAGCCCAATAGTCTGGTCGAAGAGCAATCGCCTGCTTATAAGTAGCCTCAGCGGAGGCCAGATTGCCAACTTTTTCGTAGGTATCGGCGAGCTGCCTCAGGGCGTAATCACTGTCGTGGTCTAGTTCGAATGCGCGTTGAAATTGTTCAATTGCTTTGTCGTAATCGCCCGTCCCGTTGTACAGCGTCCCCATACAGTTGTGGGCTTCAGCTAGGTCGGCATCAATTGCCAGCGCTTTCTCGCAATTATCGGAGGCCTTCGATAACCAATCCTTATCTTTATGGTACTGATGGAAACCGCTCCAATAGGCCTCGCCCAAGCCGGCATAAGCGGGGGCGAATTTAGGGTTGATCTCAATCGCTCGCTTGAACTCCGCGATGGCGCTGTCGATGTTCTCGGGCTTCTGGTATTCCTGCAGATAGCCCCTTCCGCGGACATAGTACTCATAGGCGGCGGGCTGATCGGAAGAGTTTTCTTCGGCTTTGACCACGTTCGGAGTACCACCGCCGGGCAGGATGTTGATCACCTGCTGCACGGCGGAGTCCTCCAGGGCGAAGGCATCCGCGGACGATCCGGTGATGGTTACTGCGGCCTGGGAGGCGTGTGTGCGGCAATTGACCAGCCCGCAATTGATGCGCACCTGCTGCCCGGCCTGACGCATGCTGCACTCCAGAGCCAGGTCAGCGCCAAACTCGCGGCGGGCGTCGGCCGCCGTCTTCACCGAGCGCTCGCGAATGTCACGGGGCGAAATGACCTGGATCTTCTTCTCGTCGCTGGCTTGCGCCAGCCGGCTCGAGACGTTTTCCATCAGGCCGCGCCCCAGCGCGGCTGCGGCAGGATCGTCGCCTGCGGTTTCGAAGGGTAGCACCGCAACAAATTTCTTCTGCGGCGGAGTCCACCACGCTCGATAGATCAACCAGCCGGCGACCACAACCAGCAGCATAAGTACCGCAAGCGCGATGAGCCTGGCGGACGGGAATTTGCCGGGTGCGCCCGAAGTCTTCCGTCGGGTCATCGCCATGCCGCACTCGTTGCAGGTCCAGATACAGCGCGCGGGCAGTCTGATAGCGCTTATCGGGATTCTTGACCAGCGCCCGGGTGATGACTTTTTCCAGGGGAGCCGAGACGTTGGGATTCACACTGCTAGGCGGCGGGCGGATCCTCATTCAGGATCGCACTGCGCAGGGCGGACGGCTGGTTGCCGGAAAAGGCTCGCTGGCCAGTGGCCATCTCATACAAAATGGTTCCGGCTGCCCATAGGTCGCTTCTGGGATCGGCAAACCCGTCAGTCAACTGTTCGGGCGCCATGTAGGGCAGCGTTCCCTGGAAAATGACCGGCGTTCCGATGGTCACCGTCGGGGGCGCCTCGCCAATGGGATCAACCCGGGTCGCCAAGCCGAAATCGATGATCTTCAGTTGGTCGCTGGGGGTCAGGCGTACGTTGGAGGGCTTCAGGTCGCGATGAACAATGTGCCCTTTGTGGACCGCTTCGAGCCCTTGCGCCAGTTGCATGCCCCACTCCAGGAGCTTGGGCTGGGCGACAGGACCTCGGGCCAGCACTTCATCGAGGCCCATTCCTTCGACATATTCGGTGACCAGGTAATCGATGTCATCTTGCCGGCCGAAGTCATAGGCCGTTGCCACATGGGGATCGCTCAGCCGGGCAAGAGATTTCGCTGTATTGCGGAAGGTTTCCCGCGCAGTTTCGTCCCCCAGTCTTTCGGGGGGGATGATCTTCAGCGCGACGTGCCGCTCCAACTGTTCATCCCAGGCGCGATACACATGGCCCTGGCCGCCGCCGCCGACTTTTTCGATGAGGCGGTAGTGACCTAAGAGCTGGCCTTCGCTGGGAGGAGGCACTGACATTGCTCCGGATATTAGGCTGCAGCGATTGACAGGTCAACGTAACAATCGCCAAGTGACGTTGTTGGCCAGACTACCTACTGGCAAGTTCCCCAGAACCATACATGCGACTACAACCAGTCTCATTAAGCGGTTTGAAGGGGCACGGCTTCAGCCGTGCCGCTCAGCGCATCGTAAACAAAGGGCTTTAGCCCGGATTTCTCACCAGCAGTAAACACGGAGGCGTAATTCACAGTAGAAAAAGGCCGTCTTTTCAGGCATAACTGCGGTGTTGAAACGAAGTCGATGCCCGAAGAAAGGCAGCCTTTTCTCATGACAGAGTGTACCCAAGAATGAGCTTCGAATTTGCGCCACATTTTTCGCGACAGGTGGTGGCCCAGTTCGACGGCGCTAGGATGACCAGCGACGGGGGCGGCCTGCTGTTGCGCGACACCGATCGCAAGATCGGCTTGCTATCGCGGGTGGCGGAAGTGCTTTTCCGATGGGCGTGATCCGCGCGTTGAGCACAGTGGCCGAGATGCTGGGGCAGCGCATCTACGGGCTGGCGCTCGGCTATGAAGATCTCAACGATCATGAGCAACTGCGTCACGATCCCCTGTTGGCCGTGATGGCTGGTAAACGCGAACTGGAAGAACCGCTGGCCGGCAAGAGCACGCTCAACCGCCTGGAGCTGACGCCGGCGGGAGTCCCGGCGGCGGCCGCCGATCGCTATCACAAGATCACCTACTCGGCCGAGCAGTTGGACGCGCTGCTGGTCGACATCTTTCTGGAATCGCACGCGAACGCGCCGCCTCAGATCGTGCTCGATCTGGACGTGACCGACACCCCGCTGCATGGCGAGCAGGAAGAGCGCTTCTTCCACGGCTACTACGGCGAGTACTGCTATCTGCCGCTGTACATCTTCTGCGGCGAGCATCTGCTGTGCGCGCGACAGCGGGCTTCGAATCAGGATGCCAGCGCCGGCGCGCTCGAGGAAGTGGAGCGCATCGTGGACCAGATTCGGCAACGCTGGCCCCAGGTGCAGATCATTCTGCGCGCCGACTCCGGCTTCTGCCGCGAGGAGCTGATGGCCTGGTGCGAAGTCCAGCAAGTCGACTACGTGTTCGGCTTGGCGCGCAACTCGCGGCTGGAGGCGCGAGATCGCCGCCCTCATGGCCGCGGCCCAGAGCGAACACCAGAAGACGCAGCAAGCGGCCCGCGTCTTCGGCGAGTTCTCCTATCAGACGCGCAACAGTTGGTCGCGCGCGCGCCGCGTAGTGGCCAAAGCCGAGTATCTCGACAAAGGCCCCAACCCGCGCTTCGTGGTGACTTCGCTAGTCCCACAGAGTGGGAGGCGCGCGCGCTCTATGAACAGACTCTACTGTGCGCGCGGGGAGATGGAAAACCGCATCAAGGAGCAGTTCAGTCTGTTCGCCGATCGCATGAGCACCGCCTCCCTGCGCGCCAACCAGTTGCGGCTGTACCTGTCCTCGCTGGCCTATGTCTTGATCCACGCTCTGCGGCGGCTGGCCTTGGCGGGCACGGCATGGGCACGCGCTCAGGTAAACACGATCCGACTGCGGCTGCTCAAGATCGCCGCCGAGGTGCGCCTCAGCGCCCGCCGCATCTGCCTGCGCTATCCCCGCGCTTATCCCTGGAAAGCACTGTTCGCCGCCGCCTGGGCAGCCTTGCGCTGCTGAGCTCGCCTCTGCCAGCCCCTGCAACCTGATGTTGCGCGGCAGTTGCCGCCCCCGCACGCCCGCAACGTGCTCGCCATCGCCCGCGCCGCGCCGCAGACTTCGCAAGCGTCGTTGCCCAACCCCAGAAATCCGCGACGCCTCCTTGCCGGACCGCAATCTCTCCCCCAATCCGACCTCCTCGTC
>CAWCTB010000005.1:0-87672 GCA_963798275.1 uncultured Acidobacteriaceae bacterium | reverse complement strand
AGATGATTCGCCGGGTGCCCGAGGTGGAGAGCTATTCCCGGCGTACCGGCCTGCAACTGGGGCTGGCGGCGGTGACCGAGGCCAACCGGGGCGATATCGCCGTGAAGCTGAAGAGCAAGCGCAGCCGCAGTGTGGATGAGATCATGTCCGAGTTGCGCTGGCGGAGATTGCCAAGGGTGAGCCCGGCCTGGATGTGGAATTCGTGCAAGTGCTGCAGGACATGATCGGCGACCTGTCGAATGCTCCTGAGCCAGTGCAGATCAAACTGTTCTCGCCCGACGCGACTTGCTGAACGAGTGGGCGCCCAAGGTGGACGACGCCATCGGCAAGATCCACGGCGTGGTTGACATACTGAACGGCATCGATAACACCATCAGCAATCCGGCCACCGTGTTTAATGTGAATCCGACCGTCGCTGCGCGCGCCGGCTTCACTGCGGAGGAAGTTGCTTCGATGCCAGCGCGATACTGGAAGGCGAACCGGCGGCGACTCCGGTCATCGCGAACGACATGGCCTACACCATTCGCGTGCGCTACCGGACGAGAACCGCAGCTCGTTGGGAGGCCATGAGCAATACGCTGCTGAACAGTTCGAGGGGCCGCACCGCGACTTTGGGTACGTTGGCGGAAGTGACGGAACCTCCCAGGGCAAACTGAAATTCGTCGCGAGAACCTGCAACGAGACGTGACCGTCACCGCCCGTCTCGAGGGCCGGACCTGGGCACAGCTATCAAGGCGGTGCAGAAGACGGTGGAAGGACTTGCATCTGCCGGCGTCCATTCGGGGTCGACCTACAGTGGGACTTACGAGAACAGCAGCAATCCTTTCACGACTTGATGCTGGTGCTTGTATTGGCGACGTTGCTCGTCTTTGTTGTGCTGCTTTCGAATTCCGGACCCTGGGCGCGCCTTTGGCGATACTGGCCTCGGCGCTGCTCTCGACCTCAGGAGTATTTCTGGCTTTGTTGATCACGGGCACGGACTTCAACATTGCTTCGTTCATGGGACTGATCATGGTCATTGGCATTGTTGCCAAGAACGGGATACTGTTGCTCGATGCCGATCAGAAGTTCCGGGCCGCGGGCTTTAGCGCAGAAGAGTCAATGATCCAAGCCGGGCGGCGCCGTCTTCGCCCGATACTAATGACCGCGTTGGCTGCAGTCGCCGGTATGTTCCCGCTGGCCTTGGCCCTGGGCGCCGGCTCACAGATGCTGCAGCCGCTCGCCATTGCCGTGATCGGCGGCCTTACTATTTCAATGCTGCTCTCGCTGATCATCACCCCCGCGGTTCATTACTATCTGAACCGCGACCACGTCACGAATTCTGAAGCTCAGTAACCGAGGAGAGAAGTCATGAAGAAAGTTTTCATTCTGCTGTTCACTGCGGGCATGATGGCCGCGCCCGCGTTTGCCCAGAAACAATTCAAGGTCGTCAACACCGTAAAGTTGGGCGGCGAGGGTGGGTGGGACTATCTCACCTTCGACAAAGAAGGCCAGCGGTTGTTCATCACCCGCGGCACTCACGTGATGGTGGTGGACACGAAAACCTTGAAACAAACTGCCGACATCCCGGATCTCTCTGGCATTCACGGTGTGGCACTTGCACCGGAGTTGAACAAGGGCTTCGTAAGCAATGGCGGAGACGACACTGTTGCCGTGTTCGATTTGAGAACCCTGAAAGTCACCGACAAGATAAAAGTTGGTGGACGGCCTGACGCCGTCCTGTACGAGCCGTTCTCGAAACACGTTTTCACCTTCAACGCGAAGAGCCAGGATGCGACTGTGGTTGACGCCGCGAGCAACAAGGTTGTCGCCACAATTCCGCTGGGGGGCAAGCCGGAGTTCCCCGGCCAGCGACGGCAAAGGGAAGCTGTTCGTCAACATTGAGGACAAGAGCGAAATCGCCGCCGTGGATGTGAAGTCAAACACGGTCACAGCACATTGGGTGCTGAAAGGCTGCGAAGAGCCCGCGCCCTAGCCTTTGACGCCGGCACATAGCCGGCTGTTCTCAGGATGCGGCAACAAGGTGATGGCCGTCACCGACGTCAGCGGCAAAACGGTGACGACGGTGCCGATTGGTGGTGGCGTGGATGCAGGAGCCTTCAACCAGAAAACGCAGGAGGCTTTCATGTCGTGCGGCGAGGGAACGCTATCGGTGATTCACGAAGATTCGCCCGGACAAGTACTCAGTGAAGCAGACACTCGCGACCGCGCGCGGAGCCCGTACGATGACGCTCGATCCGGATACAGGCACCGTTTATGTGGTGACGGCGCAGTTCGGGGAAAAGGGGCCGAACGATCTCCGGCCGCCTACGATCCCGGGCACCTTCGAACTGCTGGTGGTCAAATCGCAGTAGCTGACTTGCGGCTGAGCACAGAAGATAGTGGCTATTCCGCGGATGCGGCAGGAGCGGGCAGCTGCCGGATTTTTGCGAGCAGCGAAATGGGTATGTAAGCGAGAAATCCGGCGATGATCAACAGGAAGAAAACCGAAGAGCAGCGCATTCATGCCCAAGATGCGCTCACCCTCCACTTCCTCCACCGAGAGGACAAGCAACAGCATCGGACACACCCCGATTAGCACCGCACCCGCGGTGCCTCCGGAAAGTTCAAGGCGCGCGGCAGACCGGGTTCTTTGAAGCGAAGCACCGCGAGCGCGAGAAATTCAAGGAATAAGCTGGCGCCGTAAATCAGTATGTCGATGGTTACCAGCCGCTCGAATCCAAGACCCAGGCAAAGCCCCCATCCGGTCGCCAAACACCAATCGACACCCACGGAGCTTTCGTGCGGCGCGTGGTGTGGGCGAAACCGCCGGCCACATATCAACTAGCGCCATGGCGAACGGCAGCCGCGAGTAGCTGAGCACCAGCGCGTTGAACATGCCGAACGCGCTCATCATCTCCGCCCACCAGCGCCACTCGAAGTGGCCCGCCCACCATGCCGGCGATATCGGCCCACGAGCCTGTGTCCCACGTCGTGGGGCTCAGGTGTGTCAGCGACATCGCCGCGACGGGAAGAATATAGCTGAACGCCACCAGCGCAACCGCTGACAGCATGGCGCGCGGATATGTGCGCTGCGGCTGCCCCACCTCGGCCGCGATGGTCGAGGCATTGTCCCGTCCATGTAATTCCACATCGAGACCAGCAACCCACCCATGAGGTCGTGTGCGACGTTGTGGTAGTGACGACGGCATCGGCGAACGCGCCATACTTGAATGGCGCAAGGATCACGATCATGGCGAAGGGTGCGGAAGCAGAAAGAAGAGCCAGACCGAAGTCGTCCCCACCACGCGTATGCCAGCAATGTTCAGCCGGTACAGACCAACACCACCGCCAGCCCGACCACGACGCCGCGATGATTCACCTCGAACCAGGGAAAAAGCCTCGCCAGGTACGCGACGAACAGCGTGGGATAGATCGCCATGTCGAAAACGCTCGCCGTCAGCGACAGCCATGCCTCTTGGAATCCCCAGAAGTTTCCCAACGCCCGCCGGACCCACGCGTAATAGCCGCCCTCGGCGGGCAGCGCGCTGGAAAGCTCGCCGATCATGAACGCAGTGGGCAGACTCCAAAGAATGGGCGTCACCAGAAGAATGAGGATGGCCCTTCCATAACCCGCGCCACGAACGATGTCTTCGGTGCCGTAGGTCCCGCCGGAGACCATGAAGAACGTCGCCGCCACCAGCGGCCATAGTGTGAGCTTTACCGATTTCTTGCTGAACACCGAAACGCGAGGTGCAGTCGGGGGCTTCGTTTCGAAGGCGGGGGAGTTAGCGATGGACAATTTCGACGGCTGCCTCCTGGCACGGCACGAGAGGTAAGGCGTCGTTAGAGAATAGGGTTTTTTCGAGCGAAACGCAAAGCGAATCTCAGGGCCGGCCGCTTTGGCGATCGGAGCGGACGATGCGGGTGCCCGACGGGCGCTCCATAACCCTGACAATGTGGGATTCATCTGGCCGCGGCGGGCGTGGCTTTCCGCTTCCTGGTCAGAAAGGTTCTCCCCTGCTGCACACCGCTCCCCTCGCTGTCGGGCTGCATTCCAGTCGAGGCGATCCGGAGCTTTTCGGATATGCTGATGCAGCTGCAATATGCCAGGTCGTGCCAGCCAAAACCGAAGAGCCGCGGTGGCGCTCAGTCTCACCCTGGTTGGAGGCTTCGCGGACGCGGTTGGCTACATCGCGCTGTTCCATATCTTCACCGCCAATATGAGCGGGAATAGCGTCCAAGTTGGAATTGCGTCCGGCCAGGCCTCCCCGGGCGCGATCGCACGCCCGGCCTGCGCTATCGCGTCCTACGTGCTCGGGCTGGTGGCGACACGGGTGGGAATCGAGGCGGCTGGACGGCACGGGATACAGCGGATAGCGTCTGTCACCTTGGGGTAGAAGCCTTCCTGTTGCTTGGGTTTTCTCGCGCAACCCCCGCGATGCACTTGGGCCAGGTGGTCGATATGCAATCCCCAACCTATTTCGCCATGATTGCAACCCTGGCCTTCGCCATGGGCATACAGACCGCCACGCTGACCCACTTTGGCACGCTCAACGTGTACACAACCTTTGTGACGGGGACGCTAACCAAATTTGCGGAGTCCCTCTCCGAGAGTCTGTTCTGGATCCACGATACCCATGCGTCTGGTACGCCAATGTCGCGCACCGTCAGGCAGCTATTCTCCCAGCCTGATTTCCGGAGAAGCGCTTTCCTGCTGTCGGTCTGTGGCGCCGCTGACGATCGGTGCCGCAGCCGGCACATGGGCGAAGCAACACTGGGGAGCTGAAGGCTCTCCTCTGCCGAGTGCATCCTCGCCATCCTGATCGCCGTCGATCGCAACCACCCCATCGCCTCGGCGCAGACCGAACACCAGGTGCTGTAAGCGACACAACCCAGCCGACGTCGCGACGCGTGAGGCTGTGCGACCCGCTCCGTCCTGCCTGCCCGGCTCTGCGATCCCTTGAACGCTACTGCGCCGGTTTGCCTCCGAAGGTGAAGCCCAAGCCGGTGGTGAACAGCACGTCGTTCTTCTTGTTCCCCAACACGGGCTGACTGTTGTAGCGGTCATTGAAGTTCATGTTGGCGGTCAGCCAGCCGTTCAGCTTGGTGGCGACGCCGAAGTCGAAGTTGACTTTGTAGTTGCTGGTCTGGTTCAGCGCCGGCAGATAATACAGGTTTTGGATGATTACCGTGTTCTTGGTCCACTTGTAGGCGAACTCGTCGCCCAGCGTCGCGGTGAACAGGTTGTTGATCGGCGGGACGGTGTAGGACTCACGGGTGTAGCCGAAACCGCCCAGCAGATCGAGAGTGGTCCGGTCCGTCATGATCGCGTGGAAGCCCAGGCCGCCGCCCATCGTGATGCGATAGTTCAAATCCTGCAACTCATCGTAGCCGCCGGCGAATGCGCCGTACGCGAACAGCCGCTTGTTCAGATTGCGGTCGTAGCGAATGAGACCCTGGAGGAATTGGCGCTCGTGGTGTTCAGATTATTGTCCGCCGAGTAAATGGACGCCGCATTGATGACCCAAGCGTCCTTCGACGTCTTGCGCAACGCATTGAAGCCCAGGGCCAGGTTGGTGGTCTCGCTATTGCCGCGAGCCAGCGCGAAGCCGAAGCTTCCGCCGCCGCCCCAGCCTTGCATCATGCCGGGATGGAGCGACTTCTCGTAAGCAGCCTGATCGGCGGGCGAACGCAGCATGGACACGTCGGCCAGAGGAACCTTCTGCACGCCCTGCGCCGTCGTCACCATGACGTCGCTGCCTTCCGTCTTGACCGGCCCGGAAAGCACCTGCTTGTCCGTGCGCGTGATCACCATGGGCTGATCGGAGGAGAACTGGCTGACCGAACTCCAGTCGATCGCCACCTCCCCCGCGTAGGCAGTCTTGATCGTGAGCTTCTTACCATCCATGCTCAGAATGGCTCCGGTGAGTCGATCGCCATTGTTCAGCGTTACCGTTTCAGCGAAACGATGCAGCCACACAGCCCAGAACAAACAGAACGATTGCGATTTTCTTTAGCACGAACAACCTCTCAAGTTGTGGAATTTTCTAGGCTCGGGGGAAGCCGAAGTCGCCTGGCCGCGGCATCTGCCGCGGGACAAGGTGAAACAAAATGGGGGATACCGTCCTCGCCGCAACCCTAGCTTGCTAAGATTTTCTCACAGGCAGTGAAAACGTGCGCACCATCATGCATTGGTCTTGCGCAGCCGATAGCAATTTCGGCTACTAGGTGCTGGAGGGAAGCCTTCGAACTTGTTTCCGCTCTGGCCGTCACTCCGCGTTACCGGGCAGGAGCCGCGCGGTTGCAGCCGGGTAAGCACTCCCGGCACTGCTACAAATTCAGGCCATTCCTCGTAAAAGAAAAGGTGCGGTTTCGGAGCGGAGGACTTACTCTGATAGGTATCGCGATATTTTGCCGGGGTGATCCTCACAGCGCGTTGCCACGCCTGCGACGTTCGTCGTGCGAGTCACCATTCACCTTATTAACCAAAGCAGGTTCTTTCAGGTGGTCATGATGAAGATTCCGATCAGCTTTGCCCTCAAGGGCGTTGCGCTTCGCGTCGTCACTCTCGTTCTCGTCCTTGGCCTCACGGCCCCGATGTACCTGGCTTCGCAGGAGGCGCCGCCAAAACCCAGGCGTCAGACGGTGGGTCTGGCCCTGCAAGGCGGCGGGGCCCTCGGACTGGCCCACGTCGGGGTCATTACCTGGATGGAAGAACATCATATCCCCGTGGACTACGTGTCCGGCACCAGTATGGGAGGCCTGGTCGGCGGGGTTTACGCCACCGGCCGTAATGCCGCCGAGCTTCGCGAGGTGGTGAACAGCATCAACTGGGACGAGGTGATGGCCGGGCAGACGCCCTTCGACGACCTTTCCTTCCGCCGCAAGGAGGACGCCCGTGACTATCCCAACGGCCTTGAATTCGGTATACGCAAAGGGGTGCAGTTTCCGGGGGGCTTCAACTCCGGCCAACAGGTGTCTCTGATTCTCGATAAGGTTGCCCTTCCCTACTCCGAGATCAAGAGCTTCAACGATCTTCCCATTCCCTTCGCCTGCGTGGCTACCGACCTGGTCAGCGGCAAACCTCACGTCTTCCGCAGCGGCTCGTTGTCTCTGGCCCTTCGCTCCACCATGTCCCTGCCCGGTATCTTTACGCCTGTGCGGGATGACGGTTCCATCTACGCCGACGGTGGGCTACTGGAGAACCTTCCTGTCCAGGTAGCTAAGAAGATGGGCGCCGATCTGGTCGTCGGGATTCATCTGGCCGAAGCGCCCTTGAAACCCGATGCGAATCTCTCCTCGTTCGCTGTCCTCGGCCAATCCATCTCGGTCATGATCTCCGCCAATGAACTCCAGAGCATGGAGATGGCGGACATCCTGGTGTCGGTTCCGGTGCAGAAGTGGGGTGCGTTGAGTTTTGATGACGCTGACGCCATTATCAAGGCCGGATATGACGCCGCTGCTGCCAAGTCCAAAGTCCTATTGACTCTCGCGGTCGACGAGGCGACCTGGAACCAGTACCTGGCCGAGCGGAACGCGCGCCGCATCACCACCACCCCGGTTCCGACGTTTGTAGCAGTTACGGGCGTGAACGGGAATCTCTCGCAGAAGGTCCAAGACCAAATGGCCGGCCTGGTAGGCAAGCCCATCGACTACCAGGAGTTGGACCAGGAAATCATGCATTTGAAAGGCATGGGGCGATTTTCCACCCTCAGCTATTCAATTGTGGAACGCAATGGCCAGCAAGGGCTGTTGATCAAGACCGAGGAAAACGCGTATGGGCCGCCCGTCGTTAGCCCCCTCATCCTGGTCGACGGCTCCAGTCCCAAAAACGTTACGTTCAACATGGGAGCGAGAGTCACCTGGATGGATATTGGAGGCTTCCGCTCAGAATGGCGCAATGACATCATTCTGTTCTCCCAGTACGGGCTGCGGTCAGAGTATTACCATCCCTTCACTCCGCAGACCCACTGGTTTGTCGCGCCGAGAGCAGAGGGGTACAGCGATCCGATATATTTCTACGACAACAATCAACTGGTCTCCACGTACCGCAAGAATTTCCTCGGTGGCGGCATCGATGCGGGCTATCAGTTTGGAAACACCGGCGAGCTGCGCTTCGGCTACGAGGGCGGCTGGGACAGCTACCAGCGCCAAGTCGGAAATCCGCAAGAACTGCCTGCTGTTTCCGGCGCCTACGGGGCCGCCAAGGTTCAGTATCGGCTGGACCGTTTGGACAATCCTGTCATCCCTCGCCAGGGCCAGGCCGCGCAAGTCGACTTCCTCTGGACGAACTCCAGTCCGTTATCCAGCGGCCAATATCCTGTGCTGGAGGGCTATTCACAGAATTTCTTCCGACTGAGCGAGCCGTCCTCCGTTTTCCTGAACGGATTTGCCGGCACAACCTTCAATCACTACGACACAGGCTTGCCGCAGTTTTCTTTGGGAGGCTCGCGTGTCCTGGTCTCCTACGGCACCAACGAACTGCTGATGGACAAGTACTTCCTCTTCCAGTTGGGATATCTGCGGCAGCTCGCGAGACTGCCACCGCTGCTGGGGGGCGGGATCTATTTCCTGGGCGTGTATGAGGCAGCCCAGGTTTACGGACCACCCTCCAGCATGATCAACAAGGCCTCGGGTTTCCCCACTGATGGTGCCGTCGGTCTGATCGTGAACACGATCTTTGGCCCGGTAGAGGGAGCCTACGCGTACGGCGATACCGGACATCATAAGTTCTTCTTCCGCATTGGCCGACTGTTCTAAGGCGGTTAATCATTCGGTCTCTCGACAATTGGGAGCGGCGCTGAATTCAGCGCCGCCCGCTCTTCCCAGGACAGCCATTGCTATTTCTTTGGCGCAGGCTTACGTGGCTTCGGTTCCGGCCTGCGATGGGCGCGACGTTCCGCTTCGATGTCGTTCAGATGGATAACGGCGCCGGCAGCCGAGTACTGCACGACCTCGTTCTGGTCCGTCAGGCCATCGACGGCAAAATGCAACAGCGATGGATCGCCACGTTTGGCAATCGCATCGAAAGCCGCTGACCGGACCAGCCACTTCTGATTTTGAGTGGCGGCATTCGCCAGGGCCTGCCCGCTCTTGGGATCGGGGTCCTTGGCGAGAATGAGCGCGGCCGCAGCCAGCACGGGCGAGGTATCGTCCCGGGTTAGCACCTTGAAGCCTGTGTACGCCATTCCCCCGAATGGTATGAAACCGAGCCCTGCCTGAAAGCCCACGGCCGCCATCTTTTTGGGATCATTCAGCATTTTCTTCTGCTGGTCGGTCAGGCTGGTTCCGGTTTTCCTTTCCCCGGTGAGCACGGCGTAGTACACGTTGTACCCGCGGTTGTCGCCCAACTGGATCAACGAGTGCGCCGCTGCCAATATGACGGACGGCTCGGTGTCATTGATCATGTCCAACAACTGCGGGATGGCGCTCCTGGCGCCCATGTCTCCCAGAGCCTGCGCCGCCGCACCGCGCACATTGTCCTTGTCGTCTTTCAGGGCGGCGATTGCGCTCGCTTCCGCTTTCCTGTTTCCCGTGAGCTCACCCAGAACGTTCACCGCCCGGACGCGCTTGTCGGCGCTCTTGTTGGTCAGTCCACTGTTCAAGACCGTCCAGGCATTTTCTTCTGGAGTCTGTGCCGGGGAGGCCTGGACCATCGACAGGAATACAAGCGTGAAGACGAGGACATTCAACCAAAGGACGCGCAACACAGGACTCATTCCATTACCTCACCGGTTAAGCCAGAATCTCGTTCGATTTCCCAACCGTCCCAAACTATATACGCATCGAGCGGTTTTATTGCGTCAGCTCACGGCGAAACTGCGCCCACCAAAGATTGATTCCAAGGCGTTTAGGCTGGTGCCGGGAGGGGGGGTCGAACCCCCACGAGGGGTGAGTCCGACTCGCCCGAGTAATAACATAAACTAAAGAACCGCAGTGAGGCGGTATTCGCGGGCCACAGGTTCTACGATTTTCACCCGTCCGTGGCCTGGATTGATCTGTTGGCGGGTTCGAACCACTCCCGCTCGCTCTAACTTCAGAACGTCTCGGCGCACGGATTTGGGATCACGCTTCAGCGCGGCCGCCAGCGCCGTGATCGACGAGGATTTCGTTCGCACTTTCTGAACCAGCCGGAGACGCTCCGCCGTGAGAACCTCGACCATTGCCAGTGGGTCCTCGAACGTGATGGTGATCTCCGGCTTGATGGCTTCCCGTCGATCCAGCTTGCGCGCCCGCTCCAGGGCCCGCTTGGCGTAGCCTTCAAATCCATCCGTATTGATCTTCAACTTCATATCGGCTCCTTCTCTTGGCGGAGTTCCCGCACTTCGTCTAGAAATCGTTCCAGCAGCCTCTCGTAGCTGACAAAAGCAAACTTCTCTTCGGCGCCGGCGAAATGCCGATGATGATCGCCGTGGCTGTTGTCGTAGCCCACCACCCTGCCGTTATCTCTGGCACAAAGCGCGTGATTGATAAAAGCCAGGTTGTACTTGGCGACCGCGCCGCGAGAGTCCTGCCATACCTCTTCGCGGATAAGTCCTTTTCCGAGAGCACAACGCACTTGGGTCGTTTCGTCCACAATCTTGCGTAGCCTCCGGGTTTTCGTCACCTTTGGATCATAGCACAGATAGGGCATCATGCGCCCTGTCTGCCGCCCGAGACTCACCATTTCAGCACAGTTCAGGGAAGCCAGAGATCCTTCATGCCCGTACAGTTCGCGCGTAGCGGAGTGCCAATCCGCCGCGCTTCCGGTTCACCACGGAAAGTCCGACGCGTGTCCGTCGCCGAACATCTGCGGCATTCTCTGACTGAGAATGACGATCTGCAGGGAGGCTGAGCCTTCCGACGGCGCAAACCGTCGCCACAAACCGACTGATCCAAAAGGGCTTAAATCTGGTGCCGGGAGGGGGAATCGAACCCCCATGAGCTTTCGCTCTGGCGGATTTTGAGTCCGCTGCGTCTGCCAGTTCCGCCATCCCGGCTGGAAGGGTTGATCGGCAATTTAGTATCGCACAGCAGCACCCGAGCTGCCAGCCGATACAATTCTTACCTGGCCAAGAAAATCGTTCTGCTGTCTCTGCATCTTCAAAAGCAAATGAGAATCCCCACTTCGACGCGACTAGCGATGAGAATGGAAGTGGAATCAAGCCCCTACGATGTAGGAGTCAGCTCCTGACCAGTTAATAGCTGCTCCAGCCGTCGCACTTTGTCGTGAGTGCCACAACGTGGGATAGCCGCCTTTACCGCGACAACAATTCCCCCAGCAACCAGTCACGGTAGGCTGTTAAAAAGCGGCGTTAATTGCAATGCTTGTGTTCAACTGGCGTATCCACGAACTACAATAGCGGCAGGGTTCACCCTTCTCCACCTAACGTATATGGCAAGTTCAGCAAAGTCTGTCGCGCTTCGCACGAAACGCAAGTCGGTTCGCATCCCTGCGCCTCCCAATGGGCACCCGATTGCTCTTGCAAAACCACCGTCTGTTAACCTCGAGGACCCCGAGCTATATATCAATCGGGAACTGAGTCTGCTCGATTTTCAGCGTCGCGTTCTGGAAGAGGCGCAGGACCCTGGCAACCCTCTGCTCGACCGCTTGATGTTCCTGTCATTCGTGGGCTCCAACGTTGACGAGTTCTTCATGGTTCGGGTGGCCGGCCTGAAGCGCCAGATTGAAAAGGGCGTGGTCGACAGCGGGCCTGACGGCATGAGCCCGGCGGACCAGCTTCGTGCCATTCGTGCTTCGGTGATCCGCCTGTACCGCTCTGCGTACGATTGCTGGCGCAAAGAACTGCTGCCGGTGTTGCAGGATTCGGGCATTCGCATACTCGACTACGCCGAGTTGACCGACGAGCAGCGCGCGATCGCCACCACTTATTTCCAGGACACGATTTTTCCGACGTTGACTCCGCTGGCCTTCGATCCCGGCCGTCCCTTCCCCCACATCTCCAATCTCAGCGTCAACCTGGCAGTTGTACTTCTCGACCCAGAAGGTGTGGAGCACTTCGCCCGAGTGAAGATTCCGGGCAGCCTTCCTCAACTGGTACAGGTAACCGGGGCAGCAAAGACAAAATCGAAGACGCGCACCGGCAAGGAGCAAGGCTTTGTCTGGATCGAACAGCTGATCACCGCCAACCTGCCGGCCCTGTTTCCGGGCATGGAGATCATAGATGCTCATCCCTTCCATGTAACCCGCGATGGCGATAGCGCCATTCAGGATCTCGAGGCTGGCGACCTGCTGGAGGTAGTGGAAGAAGGGGTATGGCAGCGCCGCTTTGCCGATGTCGTGCGGGTCGAGATCAACGAAGCCATGCCTGCTTCCGTGCTGGATATTCTGGCCACCAACATGGAGCTCGACCGCGAGGACATCTACAAGATTCCTGGACCGTTGTCCCTGGTACGAGTGCGCCAGTTGGCGCGGCTTGATCGTCCCGAGTTGAAATTCGCATCGTTTGTTCCCGCGCTGCCGGCAGCGCTCATGAAGGAAGAAGACGAAGATATCTTCACCACCATCCGGCGCGGTGACGTCCTCTTTCATCATCCCTTCGACTCGTTTCAACCAGTCGTCGGGCTTCTGCAGAAGGCGGCGCGCGATCCGAACGTTCTGGCTATCAAGATCACGCTGTACCGGGTCGGCACCAATGCGCCCGTTGTCGACGCATTGCTCGAAGCGGTGGAAAACGGCAAACAGGTGGCTGCTCTGCTCGAGCTAAAAGCCCGTTTCGATGAGGAGAGCAATATCGAATGGGCGCGCAAGCTGGAAGACTACGGCGTTCACGTGGTCTACGGACTGATGGGCCTGAAAGTGCATTGCAAGGCGGCGCTCATCGTGCGCAAGGAAGGCGACGTAATTCGGCGCTACGCCCATCTCTCCACCGGCAACTACAACAGCGTCACGGCGCAGCTCTATACCGACATTGGCATGATGACCTGCGATGCCGAGATTGGCGCCGATTGCAGCGATCTGTTCAACTACCTGACCGGCTACTCCGCCAAGTCAAAATACCGCAAGCTGATGGTTGCGCCCATTTCACTACGGGGCCGCATGGAAGAATTGATCCTGCGGGAGATCGACCACCAGGCGAACGGCCGAGGCGGCCATCTCATTTTCAAGATGAACGCTCTGGTCGACAAGAAGATGATTCAGTTGCTCTACAAAGCCTCGCAGGCGGGGGTCAAAGTCGACTTGCTGGTGCGTGGGATCTGCTGTTTACGCCCGAGGCTTGCCGGGGTGAGCGACAACATCCGCGTCACCAGCATTGTCGGTCGCTTCCTGGAGCACAGCCGTATTTTTTACTTCCAGAATGCTGGGCAGGAAGAGGTGTACCTGGGCAGCGCTGATTTCATGCCCCGCAACCTGAATCGTCGGGTCGAAGTGGTTTTTCCGGTGGGCAACGAAAGCCTGGTGCGAATGGTGCGCGAGGAGATTCTCGGCACCTATCTGAAAGAGCAGGCCAAGGCGCGCCACATGCACTCCGACGGCAAATACACGCGCGACGAGAACGCCGGCAGGAAGCACGCTATCAATAGCCAGGAGTTGTTTATCGCACGCGCCCTAAAGCGCGCTGCCAAGAAACGCTAGCACCTTGAGGAGGACAGCGCGACCCAGAGGAACTTCCCTCCGCTATTTAGGGTCTATACATGCGTTGTGCTCGACTGCCGTAAGATGCCCTGTGGGTTCACCACCGGACCAGACATTCTGATGTGTACCCGGCTGCCCGACGTCATTGTTCTGCATTTTTGTTCCCGGCTGCTGAAGTCCTCGATCCTTGTGTCCATCTTAATCCTGGTGCTGGTTAGCGTGACGTTCGTGGGCAAGTGCCATGGGCAACAGCCCAGCGACGTCGCTACGGCGACTCCCAAGTTCAACGTCAGCGGCAATGTCGTCAACTCTGTCACCGGCGAACCGGTCCGGCGCGCTCTGGTTACGCTTTTTAGCTATCCTCAGCGAACCGCTTTCACCGATGGTGAAGGGCATTTTCAGATCGAAGCGGTCGCGGGCGGCAACCTCGCAATCGACGCACAACGACCTGGCTTCTTCAGTTCGCAGGAATTGCCGCCTCATGTGCAAACCATGGTGGAGATTGGGCCCAACACCGATTCTGTCAGTCTGAAACTCATTCCCGAGAGTGTCATCTTTGGGCGGCTTACCAACAGCGCAGGCGAGCCCATCGAAAACGTTCCCGTGCGTTTGACCTGCCTGAACCTTCGCGAGGGACGCAAGCGCTGGGACCAGCGTGGCTACGCTAATACCGACGAAGATGGGAGGTTTCGCTTTCCCCGGCTACAACCCGGCACCTATTACGTCTCCGCGGGACCGAGTGCCGAGCGCCACGAAAATGTCTTTGGCGAAACAGCGCCGCCAAAAACCGGCTATCCCAACACTTACTATGCGGGCGTTCCCGATCTCGCATCCGCGTCGCCGATTCGCGTCACCGCCGGCCAGCAGCTCCAGGCAGACTTTACCGTGGCACGGGTGCCGCTGCGCGCGGTGTCAGGCATGATCAGCGGCTATCTTCCCGACCAGGCGGTCAGCGTTCTGCTGACGAACCAGGCTGGCGATGCCTTGTCTCTCTCCACGCAATTCCGTGCAGACACCGGCAGGTTCGAGCTCCAGGCCCCCGCCGGGATCTACGTGCTGAAGGCCTACTCGCAATCTCCGCCCAACCAGCAGTTGCGGGCGGAAGCCATCATCCACGTGAACACCAACGTCACCGACCTGCACCTCGCGTTACGCCCGGCGATATCTGTTCCCATTCACGTGAGGCTCGACCAGCGCGCGCCATCGAACCAGTACGGGGAGCGGACTTCTTTGCTTCGGACGATTCGCACTGACGATCTGCCTCCGTTGAACGTACACCTCATCTCGAACCAACCCGGCGCTTCCGATTCCTATTCCACCGTGGAAGGTCCCGGCGGGAAATCGATCGCTGGTGTTGCGCAGTGTCGATCCCGGACAGTACAGCGTTGAGTTGATGCCCCAGGGTCCCATGGTATGTCGAGTCGGCGAGCTGTGGCGCAAGCGACCTGCTCAGCGAGGACCTCACCCTCACCCAGGGAGATGGCTGCTCGATGGAGGTCGCCTTGGGAAACGATGCTGCCGATTTGAGAGGCACGGTGAAGGACGCGGCTCCCAACGTGCCGGTCACGGTAGTGGTGGTGGCGACGCGTGGAGTCCGGATCGCGCCGCGCACCGTCAGCTTCACGCCGCAAGCCGCGAATGGCTCTCCTGTGGAGTTCTCCTTGAGCGGGATCGCTCCCGGCGAATACCTGGTCTTCGCCTTCGATCACATTGACAACGTCGAGTACGCCAACCCCGATGCGCTTCGCCCGTATTTGTCCGGGGCTTCGCATGTCACTCTCACGGCCAACCAAACCGCCAAGGTCGAACTCGACCTCATCCACACAGGAGCCGGCCAGTAATGATTGCCCGCGTGCAACTCGTGCTGCTGTTGTCGCTCGGAGTTCTTGCGCAAAGCGCGCCCCGTCCGGCGACTGCGGTGCATCAAGGCTTCACCATCGCCGGAGTAGCCGTGAATTCTGTCACCGGTCAACCGCTGACTGGAATATCCGTTTCGCTGGCGCCCTCGGGGGAACACGCTACGCCGCAAACCGTACTTACCGCGGCAGACGGACGGTTTTCTTTTGCTGTACTCGCCAGAGGCAACTATTCCCTGACGGGCACTGGCCCGGGTTTCCGCTCGCAAGCGCTCGACCAGCACGACAACTTCTTTACCGGTGTGGTGGTCGGCCCGGAACTGGACACACAACACATCGTTTTTCGCATGCAGCCTGACGCTCTGATCGAGGGACGGGTGACCGACGATGAGAACGATCCGGTCCGCAATGCAACCGTGCAGTTATTCTCTCGGGACCTTACGTCGGGACGGCAACGAACCTTGCCTATCGCAAACACCTCCACCGACGATCAAGGTTCCTATCGCCTCGGACATCTCGCGCCCGGGACCTACTATGTCGCTGTCTCGGCTCGTCCGTGGTACGCCCAATACAATCCCCAGAGACTCCAGGGCGTCGATCCCGAGGTTGCCGCGCTTGCCGCGCAGGAGAGTGCGCAGCTTGACGTCGCTTATCCGCTTACCTTCTATCCCGACAGCGACGACTCGTCACGAGCGAGTCCGATCGTTCTCCGGGCGGGAGACCACGTCGCGGCGGACATTGTCATGCGCGCTGTGCCTTCCGCTCACCTGCGCATTCGCAGCTCGCCCGGCCGGGTGCAGGGATTTCCCCGGTTATCGCTCCGCGTGTTTGAGGGATACCTGAATCCGGTGGCATCGTCCCAGGGGATGGCGCCCTCCCCGGGAGTGTACGAATTTGACGGTCTCGCCCCCGGGCACTACGTTCTGGAAATGCCACAGGGGGAGCCGAACGGAAAAGCGGCCTCGTCCGCCGGCTGGTACCAGGAAATCGATCTTGCCGGTGACACCGAAATCCAGGCCGACGCCGCTCCCGCACTTGCGACCATCACCGGCCTGCTGAGTTACGAAGGTGCGCCCCCGACCGAGAAGATGTATGTACAACTGCAAAATCGCGACACCGGTGAAAATTGGGTCGGCGAAGTTTCCAAGAAGGGTCTTTTTGGCCTGAAGGACAACCAGGTGCGCCCTGGGACGTACGACGTGACCGTCTTCGGTGCTGCCAATTGGTACACCCGGCGCCTTGTGGCCAAAGGCGCCAAAGTTGCCGGCCAAACGGTCACCATTCCCCCAAGCGCTGCAGTCGAATTAGTCTGTACTGCGACGCGTACCACTGCTGCGGTAAAAGGCACCGCACTGCTGGACGACAAGCCCTCGTCCGGCATAAAGGTATTGCTGGTTCCCCGCGATCCGGAAAACGACTGGCTCCTGTTTCGCCAGGACCAGAGCGACAGTGATGGCACCTTCACCTTTCGCGACGTGCTGCCGGGTCAGTACACCGCCATCGCTTTGCAGAACGGCTGGGACGTGGAATGGGCCGACCCCGCGGCCCTGCGGCCCTTTCTCGCCAAGGCGTACCGGTCACTGTTTCCGCGGACAGCAAGCTGAACATAAAGCTGCACGTCAAATAGATTCGCGATCTCCCCTGTAACCGTAGAGGCGGAAGCGATTTCCCTTGGCGGGCGAGAATACCCTGACTTCCTACCGGGCGATTCCGATCAGGAAAGATGCAACGAAAACCAGCACCAGCAGTAAGCGAAGCCGCTTGCCTTCCGGCAACGGTCCCTCTCCGCTCATGCGCGGGGGAACCCAGAACAGAGCAACCACGGCGAGGATCAAGGCAGGCACAAACAGAAAAGCCAAAAGCTGATAGCGGGATGCATCCAGGCGCAGTAACTGGCCCTGGCGCAACGGCCCGGCGAGGGCATTTCCGGTGAACCAGAACAACACCGCGCTGCCGATGCCTGCGATCATCCCCAGCAGGCGCAAAACCGGTGAAATCATCAATGCCCTTTTCCGTTGGATTCCTTTGCAGTTTACCAGCCGTCACCGGGGCTTAACCAAACCGCCGACCCCCTGTCAGGCATCAAAAATAGTGCGCGCGAGGATGCCCGCGATGTAAAGTTTTTGCGAGGCTCTCATTCGGGAGGTTGGAATGGGCTCCATCACGAATTGGCTTATTATCGTGGGGTTTTTCCTGGTTTTGCTCGCCGTCGCACTGCGCATTTTTATGATGATGCGAGCCAGCGACCTGGGTACTTCCGGCAGCCGAACCGAGTATGGCCGCGGTCTGCTGCGCCTCTACCGCACTGCATTTCCGAAAAGTCCGTTGCCGGAGCTGACGATGACGGTTTTCCTCATCGGCGGCCTGGCCATGCTCACGGGACTGGGCGTGCACTTTTCGCGGTAGCTGCCGGCTGTGTCGCTAACGCGGTGGCGCGGGCGCAACCGCGGCAGACTTGTCTTTCGTCAGCTTCCAGGGCTTGGGCTTCGGCATACCCGGTGGCAGCGTCATGGCGATCATCTTGATCTCGGCGGTCGCTTCGCCGGTAAGCCTCATCGTGTAGCGGTCCGTTTCCTGCGATGCGGGATCTTTCACGCTCAGCAGCAGTCCGTCGGGATTCACCTTCGCGTCTTGTACCGTCTCCTGCGCAATTTCGTCGCTGACGCTTTTGATCTCGCCATTGTCGTTCAGTTGGATGTCGCGCGCGTGCTGCAGCGAGCCGGTGAGTTGCTCCCCCTGCAACTGCAGGCGCAGTATCAGCCACGGCTTTCCGTTGAAGCTGCCGGTCCATGTGCCGGCGTAGGGCAGCAGGGGCGATGGGCGAGCAACGGTTTGTGGCGATTGGGGATGGACGCTCGAACCGCTCTGGCCGCATGCCGATGCCGCTGCCAGGACTACGAAGGAGTAGAAAAACAGCCGCCACATCGGAGCCTCCACGCGACAACGAATTGTACTATTCGCGGCGGGCTGCAATTCGCGGCGGAAAATCATCAGGGGAGCGCCGGACGCTCCCCTGCAGACGATTGGCGCGACGATGCGGTCAGGGATTGCCGCATCAAACTTCGGAACGGACGAAATCAGTCGTTCACGGCGGAGTCCATCGTGTGCCGGTCACCTTTGAACAGGCGAGAAGGTTTCGCCTGACGGGCTCGTTCTTCCTGGTGGCAATTCCAGCACAGCGGGACCATGCGGTCTAGCGTTGTCGGCAGCTCATCCAGGTGCATATGGCGCAACTCGAACAGCTTCTGCTTTTCGTTCAACAGCGCCAGACGGCTACGCCGCCAATCGGCTTGGGTGAGGATGCGTCCGCAAATGCCGCATGCCTTTCCCTGGTACCACTTGGCCAGCAGGCGTTCCAGGTTTTCCGGCGACGGATCGATCTGGGCGAGACAGTCCTGATCGCAGTCGGCCCTCTCCGGCCAGCGAGAGCATGACTCCAGCCGCGAGTGCTCTTGACCCCGCAGGGCAGTCCAAAAAGCGAACTTGCGATCGGCCGCAATCTCCACGGGTTGATGGTTCTCCGGGCAAATGGCGGTGCGACGGCCACGATTGCGAAAGTATGCTCGCAAGCTGAATAACACAGGCAACCCGATGAAGATTACCGTACCGACGATGAACAACGCGATCGGAAAGAATGCGTACATGACGAACCTTCCAGCGGAGACAGTTTCACCTGTGCTTATTCTCGTTCCACGCAATCACTACCCGCAGTGACTTTTGTTACTCTTGGGTGTGATAGCGCTCCAGCCGCCAGCCGACTGCACTCAAGGTCGGCGGCAACGACGAATCTCCTCAAGAGAAACGGATGATACCGAAACATTTGCAAGTGCCACTCTCGACGGCGGCTCCTTCCTCGTGGGCATCGCGCCGTCTCTTCCTGGCAAGTTCCCTGCTGATCGTCACTGCTTTGTCTATATTGGGTTCCGGACAAACTTCGCCGTCCGCAAAACCGAAGCTCACGCTTGACGAATTCTTCAGTGCCGTTGACCTCACCAAAGTACAGATTTCTCCCGACGGCCACATGGTGGTGATCGCGACCGAGCGGGCCGACTGGGACAACGAACGCTTTCGCCAGGACCTGTGGCTGTGGCGCGACAACGGCCGTGGCCTGATTCCCTTGACGCAATCGGGTCACGACTCCAGTCCGCGCTGGTCGAACGACGGCAAATGGATTGCGTTCCTCTCCGACCGGAGTGAGGAGGGCGACAGCTCCGCAAAGTCCGCGGGCAGCGCCGATGACGACGACAAAGAAGTGACTCATCTCTACGTCATCCCCGTCGACGGCGGCGAAGCGTTCCCGGTGACGCGGGGCGAAGAGGAAGTGCACTCTTTCTCCTGGGCTCCCGATTCGAAGACCCTGTACTTCTCCACCCGCGTGCCCTGGAGCAAGAAGCAGCGGGACGATTACAAGGAGAAGTGGAAAGATACCATCCAGTACCGGGAGAGCGAACGCGGCGACGTACTCTACCGCATCTCGGTTGCGGATGCGCTCGCCCGGCAGACGGCCATTGCCGGATCGGCAGGGAAGAAAGGTCACGAGAACAAAGACAAGGAGACTGGCGAGACGCCAGGCGCGCAGGCAATCGTTTCGTCGCCTTATCGCATCAAGAGCATCGCTGTCTCTCCCGACGGAACCCGCGTCGCCTTTGCCACCGACAGCGTCTCACAACGTTTCGAGGGACTGAACGCCATCGAAGTCTACGTTGCCGACACTGCTGTAACCGGCGCGCCAAACAAAGCCAAGCAACTGACCCGTAACCAAGCGGTCGAAGAGGACGTGCAATGGAGCCCTGACGGTCGCAACATCTTCTTCGAAGTCGAGGAGGGATCGGTCGAAGCCGCCTACGCCGATCTACAGCCGCGCATCTATTCCATCGACGCCGGCACCGGGCAGCCAACCCGATGGGCCTCGCAGTTCGGCGGAGCGGTTGCGCGCTACGCCGTCGACAGAATGGAGGCATGCTCGCTCCCGGGATGCTGGGAACGGAGACGGCCCTTTACCGGCAGGCGTCGGCGAACGACAGTTTCAACAAGTTGAATGGCTGGGCCGGCACCTACGAGCATGTCGACGTTGCAGAACATTCGCCCCGTGTTGTGTTCACCTATTCGGCGGTCGACAAGCCTACCGAGGTGTATCTCGCAGAAAGCGCCGATCAGATCAGCAATGCCACGCCGATCACCACCTTCAACAAGCTCTTCACCGAGCGCGCCTTGCCGCAAGGCAAGCCGTTCCAATGGACGGCGGATGACGGAACCAAGGTGGAAGGCGAACTGGTCTATCCTCCCGGCAAGTTCGAAGCGAAGAACCTGCGCACGTTGGTCCTGATCCACGGTGGACCGATGGACGCTGACGGCAACAAGTTCGGCGCCGACTGGTATGACTGGGCGCTGTACGCGGCGTCGAATGGCTGGCTGGTGTTTCGTCCTAATTACCGCGGCTCCGCCGGATACGGCGACCAGTTCGCGCTAGGCATTGTGCCTAAAATCGTGTCGCGTCCGGGCAACGACATCCTGGAAGGCGTGGACGCGCTGGTGAAAGCCGGGATCGCCGACCCGCAGCGCCTGGTAATTGGCGGCTACAGCTACGGCGGATACATGACGAACTGGCTGATCACTCAGACCAACGAGTTCAAGGCCGCAGTGACTGGCGCAGGGGCGGTCGAGCACATCGCGAACTGGGGAAACGACGACACCACCTACGACGACGCGTTTTTTCTCGGCGGCCTGCCGTGGGATCCGGTGGCCCGCGAGAACTACTTCCACCAGGCGGCGATCTACCAGCTCGACAAGGTGAAGACGCCAACCCACATCGTCGGCGGCGAGAAAGACATTCGAGTCGCGGTAGCCGAAAACTACCTGCTTGAACACGCCTCTGCACACTCTCGGCATACCGAGCGCGTTGCTGATCTTCCCCGGCGAGGGACATTCCCTGTCGGAGAACCCGTGGCACGGCAAGATCAAAGTGCGCGAGGAGTTGAAGTGGCTGGAGCAATACTGCAAGTGCCCGGAGTGAGGCCGGAAAACGGCGACGTTTTGCTTTCCGAGGCAATTTCCAGAGTTGGCGTATCCGTGGCCGCCTGTGTGCCCGGCTCCCGTTAAGTAAAGGTCACCGCGGCACGGCGCTGAAGCGCTGTTCTACCGCCTCTTGGCTGACGATTCGGAGTGCTTATGTGCGGAATCACGGCGTTATCAACGGGTAACCATTCTGATTTGTCTGCTGGATTTCCACAAGGGAGGGGACCCCCTCCCTCCTATAAAGCGCAAAATATTGAAAACATTAGTTCAATTTTTAAATTGGTCCGCAAAATCTTGAGCGCGTGAGAGTTATAGGCAAAATATTCATCTCACAAGAGTTAGCTCATTAAATTGCACTCATCATGGTGAAAATCGACGTCCGAGGTTTACCTGAGAGTAACCCATCTAGGGCGAACAGTTCCTGTGAATTCGAGCTGTCAAAGATCGGATCGAACTGGCCCCAGTACTGGTCCGGCGCGGTGTAGGCACACCAATACCCTGTGCCCACACGTGCAACCTAACAGAGGTTCTCACGGCACACAAGATAACGAAAGTACATGTACCTTCGAGCTTCCGAGCTCGTTTTCCCACCATAAATCCACTAATAGATAAATAAAATTAAGTTTTTATGTTTGAAATCTTAACTTTTGTGAGTTATAACTGTTTGCAGTTAGGAAGATTCCCATGCCAACCAAAGCGAATGCGACTCTCGACTGGCAGGAACTGACACGGCTGACGCAAGGACGTCCGATCGTGATCGAGCGGGTTCGCCTGGCTGAGCGCGATATTGCCATCGAGGGCTCGTTCGAACTGCCGCAGTTGGCCCGGCTCAGCTCCGATGACCAGGTCTTTATTACGGCGTTCGTGCGGTCCCACGGATCGATCAAGGAGATGGAGCAAGTCTTCGGCGTGAGCTATCCGACCATCAAGGGGCGGCTCACGAGGATTGCCCAGAGCCTGGAATTCGTTGACACGAACCCGACACCTTCCAAACCAGAGGTTCTGGACCGGCTACGGCGAGGCGAGATCACCGCCGAGGAAGCCATTCGCGAACTGGAGGCGCTGCCATGATTCCGGTGATGGGAGTGATTAGCGTGCGCAACTGGAGCCGCAGCCGCGACTTCCGGCTGTGGATTCCGCTTTTCCTGGTATGGCTGTTGCTGCTACCGCTGGCGCTGCTGCTCCTGCCGTTGTTCTTCGTAGTGTGTCTGATCAGCCGGGTCAATCCGTTGCGGGCGATCGCGACCTTCTGGCAGATCTTCAGCTCACTGCACGACACACATATCGAAGTCGACAACCGCAACGCCTTGGTGCTGGTGCGCATTCTGTAGGAGGAAATATGAACGAACATCGCCGGCAGATTCTGGAAATGCTCTCGGCCGGGAAGATCACCGCCGATGAGGCAGAGCGCCTGATAGCGGCGGTCGAGAAGGGTTCGAGCGGGGAATCTTCGAACGGAGCGCAGTCAGCGAACGCCAAGGCCAAGTACCTGCGTGTGCTGGTCGATTCGGAGAGTGAGGGCAATCACCACAGCCCGGTGAAGGTCAACATTCGCGTGCCGATGCAGTTGCTGCGGGCCGGCGTAAAGCTGGCCGGGCTGATTCCGCCGCAGGCGCGCGATCACGTGAACGAGGCGTTACGCGAACGCGGCATTCCGTTCGACCTGAGCCAGATCAAGCCCGACAATCTGACCGAACTTGTCGATCAGTTGAATGACTTGACCATCGACGTGGATACACACGACCACAGCGAGAAGGTGAAGGTGCGGGTTTTTTGCGAGTAGTTCTGGCCGCGGATGAAAACACGAAAGCGCGGATCGATTGCGCACCAGCACATCTCATGCAGTCCGAACAGACTACAACCCATCTCATAAATGCCTCGAGTCTGCAGGCAACGGCAAACGTGTCTTCTCGGATGGAACTCCGCCACGCCTCGCGGACTGAAAGTCCGCTCGGGCGGCTCCGGTACCTACACACTCGTGCAACTTTGCCGTCGACAGACCGTTCAGTGCAGGCTTCTTCGGCGGATTGCGCGTCGGAGCAAGGCTCTAGCGTCGTATAGACAGTTGCTCCCTGTACATGCCTCGTTCAGTTTCTTCAGGGCAAAATACTCGCAGTCATCCCCGTAGTCCGATTCGCCGCGATACCCGTTCCAAAACTTTTCCGTCATTGCCGATGCCCACTCCTACATCGTGCGTTTGCCATCATTTCAGCGATGCTCTTTCGAGCTTCAGCATTGCCATTTCGCGAATGCCTGCTCCAAGGCGGTTTGAATGAGTTGCGTCCTGCTTCGTCAGAGAATGTCCGCAGAACTTGTCAGGTTCGCCGTGCTTTCGTCTCTGAATGTCCACTGGGGATAGCGTCTTAAAATAAAGGGCTTGACGGCGCGGTTCGGCGATGCGTAGCTAGCTTGTCGTCAATAGTGTGACACGAAGGCTGACCGAAGCCGCGCCCCTTCAAAAGGCTGAACGAAACTAGATTTTTCCGCAGCCTGTGAAGCCCGGTTTTAAGCAGACCGTAACGGCACAGATGAAAGCTGTGCCCCTTCAAAACAGATGGGTGCGACGGCCAGCTAGGCTTCCATCATGGAGGCTTCGGGGAAGCGCAGTTTACTTTTGGAGAGGGCGCGGTTGAGCATGTCCTCGACTTCGACCTCTTCCCAATTCTTGGCCATGGCGAGTTCGCTGACCAAGAGGTAGCGGGCCCGTTCGAGCATCTTCTTTTCCCGGAAACTCAGAGACTTGGCTTGGGCGAGGAGGAGGAGACCTTTGAGGACTTCGGCTACGTCGAGGAGGGAGCCGGTTCGCATCTTGTCGGAGTTCTCTTTGAACCGGTATTTCCAGTCGGCGTGGTTCTCGCATTTACCGTCGGTGAGAAAATCCAGGATCTTCTGCACCTCGCCATTGCGAACCACGCGGCGAAGGCCAACCGTGCCGACGTTATGAAACGGCACCATGACCTTAAGACTGCTGGCTTTGATCTTCAGAAGGTAAAATCGTTCGACCTGTGAGCCGATCGTGCGACTGCTGATCTGCTCAATCACGCCGACCCCATGGTTGGGATAGACGACCTTGTCTCCGATACTGAAGCTTTGGTTATTCATGAGGGCCGTGCCGCTCCCCAAGCGGTCGATCCAAGGTGGTATGAGGGGACATCAGTATTAATAGCGCCAGTGTACCTCCAATCGCCGGAAAACGTCAATTGACGCGGGTTTTGAAGGAATGCGGGCTGCAGCACAGGCTGCGGACCAGAGTTTCTGCGCTTGGGCAGGAAGCGGGCTGACGGCCTCAAATGAAAGTAAATGGTTTCTATTCGCCGCAGCCGTGGTGCCGGCGAAATGTGGATCCGTAGCCTGCGGTTGGGGGACAGAACGACAGCCGGGAGCCTGCCAGTCGCGTATAATCATCGAATGTTTCGGGGGGCCTTGCAGGCTCCCGAGCGCATCCATCGAAGTATGCCTGAACACATCAAGAAGAAGCTCGAGCAAGAGATCCAAACCCTTGAATATGAGCTCAACCACGAACTGCCGAAGGAACTAAAGAAGGCCGTGGCGATGGGCGATCTCAGCGAGAACGCCGAATATCACATGGCCAAGCAGCGGCAGGAGTTCGTGCGCGCCCGCCTGGGACAGTTGAAGAAGCGCATGGCTGACTTGTCGCTGGTCAACATGGCAAATATCCCGAAAGACCGGGCGGCGATTGGCTCGACCGTGGTCGTCTTCGACTCCACGAAAGACGAGGAAATTGAGTACAAGCTGGTCACCAGCGAAGAGTCGGATGTCACCAAGGGGTTGATCTCAACGACTTCGCCGATCGGCCGCGCACTTTTGGGCAAGAAAGTGGGGGACGTGAGCGAAGTGGTCACCCCAAATGGCAAGCGCGAGTTGGAAGTGTTAAAACTGGTCACGATTCACGACGAGGCGTAGCGGCATCATGACCTGGACCAGTGCAGTTGGACGCTCCAGCAAGTGGCTGCTGTACAAAATCGTGCACGGCCTGGCACTGACCCGCATCTCGCCCAACGCGCTGACTTTCATCGGATTGCTGATCAACGTCGTGGCGGGTTTGCTCTTCGGCTATGCCAATGCGGGGAACCAGCGGCGCATGTTTCTCTACGCCGGGCTGGTGATTATTGGCGCAGGCATTTTCGACATGGTGGATGGCCGCGTGGCCCGCGCTACCAACCAGGTGACGCAATTTGGCGGCTTCTTCGATTCCGTGATTGACCGCTACAGCGATGTGGCCCTGTTCTTCGGCTTGCTGGTGTACTATGCGCGCGCCAACCGTTTCTTCTACGTGGTGATGGTGGCCTTCGTCATGACCAGTTCAGTGATGGTCAGTTACACGCGCGCCCGGGCCGAGTCGGTGATTCACTCCTGCAAGGCAGGCTTTATGGAACGGCCCGAGCGGATCGTTCTGGTCATTATCGGCGCGCTGTTCAACCGCATGGGACCGGTGCTTTGGGTGATCGCGGTGCTGAGCACGATCACCGTCATTCATCGCATCATTTACACGTATCAGCAGCTACGGCCGATTGAGCCGCCTCCGACGCCGACGCGTCCCGATCCCCTGCAGTTCGAAAAAATTGTCGGATAAGTCGCAGCCTTAGCGGCGCGAAACCGAACAGCGACTAGTCCAATTCGCGATTCGTTCGTGGATGATGAATCGAAGCAGCGCCGCCTGACCGAGGGTGGTTCCTGGGCGGCGCGCTCGCCTGCTCCTGCATGAATCTGGCATTGTTTGGCGGAACGTTCGATCCGATCCATCGCGGGCACCTCAAGGTGGCACGCGCGGCAGCGCAGCGGTTTGGGCTGAAGCAGGTATGGTTCGTGCCCGCCGACATTCCTCCGCACAAGCAGAAAGCGCCGATCATGTCCTACTACCACCGCTTTGCCATGGTTGCGTTGGCGCTGGCGGGCGAGAAAGATTTCCTGCCATCGCTGCTGGAAGCCCCGCCGATCGAGAATTTGACGGCTGAACGGAGGCCGAGCTACTCGCTCGATACAGTACGGCGGGCGAAGAAACTGCTGGGCAAGAGCGACCACCTCTACTTCCTCATCGGGATGGACGCCTTCGCCGACATCGCGAAGTGGCACGAACCCGTGGCGCTGCTGAAGGAATGTGATTTTGTTGTGGCAGCGCGGCCGGGGTATTCGCTGGCCGACGTGGCGGTCTCGCTTCCTGCAGGGCTGCGCCCGAACCCGGCCGTCACCAAACTCTTCCGGAAACAGAAAATCGAGGGTCCCCTGGTGCTGCCGGGGGCAACATTGCACTTCCTGCCAGAAACGCATGAGAATGTCTCGGCGACACAGATCAGGGCCGCTGCCGAGCGAGGCGGCGCACTGAAGAAACTGGTGCCCGACGCCGTGGCCGAGTACATTCAGAAACAGCATTTGTATCGACCAACCAGCAAGACGAGGAAAGGTTGACCCAGCCGATTGCATGAAAACCAATGATCTGAGGGCACAAGTTGCCACGGCCGTTCGCGCCTGCCACGATAAGAAGGCGACTGACATCTCCATCCTTCAACTCGACGCGCAAGCCAGCGGATTCACCGACTACTTCGTAATCTGCTCGGGCTCGAATCCGCGGCAGGTGCAGGCTATTGCCGATGAAGTGGATGACAAGCTGAGTGCGGCGGGAACAGAACCCACGCATCGCGAAGGCTACAACCAGGCGGAATGGGTGCTGCTCGACTACGTGGATTTCGTGGTGCACATCTTCTCCGAGAGCGCGCGCAAATTCTACGACCTGGAGCGGCTGTGGAAGACGGCCAGGCGGCTGGAGCCGGCGGACCTGGAGAAACCGGCACGCAAGCCAGCTCCCAAGAAAACAGTTGCTGGTGCGGCGCGTAAGAAGGTTGCTACAAAGTCGCCGGCGAAATCGGCGGCCAGGAAGTCCGTTGCGAAGCGAGCGGCGGCGCGCAAGCGCAAGAGTAGCTAACCGGTGAAGCTGCGTATCGCATGGATCGGAAAGACGAAGAGCCCGGCGATCCAGGCGCTGACGGCGGAATACCTGAAGCGGCTGTCGCACTACGGTCCTTGCGAAGCGCAGGAGCTGATGTCGGAAGCGGCGCTGCTGAAGCTGGCCGACAAGAACCGCAGGGCGGACGCAGCCGGTTCTGGTGCTGCTGGATTCGCGCGGCAAACAGCTCACGTCGGAAGAGATCGCCAACTTCCTGGAATATCACCAGGCGCATGGAGCGCAGGAGTTGCTGTTTGCCATCGGGCCGGCTGACGGCTGGAGCGATGCGACGCGTTCCGCTGCGAAGAACATTTTGTCGTTCGGCAAGATCACCCTGCCGCACGAACTGGCGCGAGTGGTACTGCTGGAGCAGCTCTATCGCGGCTTCACCATCCTGAAGGGACATCCCTACCACGGCGGGCACTAAACAACGTCTGATTAAGTCAATGGACGGTCCCTCCGCGGCTAAAGAAGTTGCTGAAAAAGTCCGTTCAACGTGCTACCGGGGCTAAAGCCCCTAAGTAATTGCACCGGCTTAGACGCTGGCCTGAAGGCCAGCTCTACCCGGGAACCTCTTTTTTCAGCAGCCTCTAAAGCCGCGTTCATTTTGCGGCCTTTACGGACGGCCTGAAGGCCGTCCCCTTTTCAGAAGATTGGGCTTGATCAGAGATTCCCTAAAGAGTCTGCCAGCCTGTGGCTCGCATCCATTCACCACGACCATCTTTCTTTGATGGGCTAATGAGATCCCAATGAAACTTCTGTCGGTGAATGTCGGCACTCC
Organism: uncultured Acidobacteriaceae bacterium; assembly: GCA_963798275.1. Classification (GTDB taxonomy): domain Bacteria; phylum Acidobacteriota; class Terriglobia; order Terriglobales; family Acidobacteriaceae; genus CAWCTB01. Next base: position 59,500 of record CAWCTB010000005.1, on the reverse strand, counting down.
ACAGCAGTACGAATGGCAGGGATACTGGGTCACCAGCTCGATCTTCAAGAAACCGGTTGAGGGCGAGGTGGCCGTGACGACGTTGAACCTTGCAGGCGATGCGCAATCCGACCTTACGGTGCATGGCGGAGTTTCCAAGGCAGTGTATGTATATCCGCACGAGCACTACGGGTACTGGAGCCAGCAGGGTGTCGGAGCGCTAACCCTGGGAAACTTCGGCGAGAACCTGACGACGGAAGGATTGCTGGAAAGCGATATTCACATCGGCGATGAACTGGAGATCGGGACGGCGCAGTTCGTCGTGACCCAGCCCCGGCTGCCCTGCTACAAGCTGGGCCTGCGCTTCAATCGGCCGGAGATGACCAAGCTGTTTTATCGGAGCCGCCGCTTCGGCTTCTACCTGGGCGTCGTACGCGAGGGAGCTCTGCAGGCGGGCATGCCCATCACGATCGTCGGCCGCGATGAAAACGTCGTGAGCCTGGCCGACCTGATCGGCCTGTACACTGGCGACAAGCACGATGCCGATGTTCTGCGACGGGCGATTCGGGTGAAAGCGCTGCCGGAAGGCTGGCGCGAAGAACTGCAGGAGCGGGCCAGCCGAATGCGGACCGAGTCGTCTTCGTGAGTTCGGTTTTAAGAGGCTGCGGAGATATTCAGCGCAGAATTCCTCGTGGGCTGAAGCCCACGAGGAACAAGAAAATAACGAGCTTTGACGCTGGCCTGAAGGCCAGCTCTACCAGTAACGGGCTTCGACGCTGACCCTTCGACTTCGCTCTGGCCAGCTCTACCCAAAGAGTCTAGTGTCCCTTGCCGAAGCCCTTGCGGCGTTGCTTGCTGTAGCGGGCGAGCGCGTCTTCGATGATGGGGAAGGCAGCCTCGGCGGGGAGAAACTCGTCCACTTCGACGGCCTTGCCTTCCAGTTGCTTGTAGTCAAGGAAAAAGCGGCGCAACATGCTGAGCCGGTGGTCGGGCATCTCACTGGCTTCAAGGTAGGAGTTAAACTCGGGGTCCTGCGTAGCTACCGCGATGATCTTGTGGTCCTTCTTGCCGGCATCGATCATGGTCATCAGGCCGATGGCGCGGGCCTGAATCAAGGTGAGTGGGACCACGGCTTCCTGGCAGAACACAAGCACGTCCAGCGGGTCGTCGTCTTCGGCCAGCGTCTGCGGGATGAACCCGTAGTTGGCCGGGTAATAGACAGCGGAATACAGCACGCGGTCGAGCTTGATGAGGCCGCTCTGCTTGTCGAGTTCGTACTTCACGCTCGATCCGAAGGGGATTTCTATGACGGCTTGGAACTCCTGCGGGAGGTGCTCGCCAGGAGAGATGTCGTGCCAGGCATGGGTCATCAGGAATTTGCTCGCGCGGGGAGTTTCGGCCCGCGGGCTAAGTGACCAATCGCGCGCACCCCGCCTGCCGGACCCAGTTCGAGTCTATTGTATTGGGAAGCTCGGGGTCGAGCCCAGGAACGAGCGCGGAACAAGTGGGCGAGTTTCGGCCCTGTGTGGGCAGACCCGCGGAGCGGCTCAGAAGCGGTGCGGCAATTCCTGCTCGGTCTTGACTGAGCTGGTGAGCGACCCCACGACATAAAACAGAGCGATCACCAAAAGCACGGTAACCATTGCGACATTCATAATCCACCTCACCCTCTTCGGCGGTTGACGCCGAATACCAAGCTCCCTACGGGTAAAGACGCTCTCCCCGGCAGAAAGTTGTTGGTATGTTGTAGCACAGTTTTGAGTGCGACGGATTGCTTATTTAGAGTCCGGTCGAAAGAGCGACGCAGGGCGCCCGCGGTTTTCGTTCGAGGATGCCCCCTAAACCGCGTTGGCTTTGACTTCCTCGAGCACGCGGACCAGCGCTTCCGGGCCATCGGATCCGACGACGTAACGGTCCGCCTCGACTTCCGGCCACTCGCCATAGAGATGGACAATGTAGATGATCCTGGCCTGGGGTTTGTTCTCGCGCAGCAGCCGCACCATCACCCGTGCGGCAGCAGAGGTCAGCTTGTGGCAAAGCAGGACCACATCGTAGGGTGCGTCACCCTTGCAGGCGGCGAGCGCCTCTTTTTCGGTGCTCAATGGAGTGACATTGTGTCCTGCGGCAGTAAGGGCGAACTTGCGAAGACGGGAAAGCTCCTCATCAGTGCTGAGAGCAAGGATTCTCATGCTTAGCAGTCCCAAGACGGCTGATTGGCGGGCGCCGAGACAGCATACCAGATTGCTCGCTTCGGGCGCCTGCACAGTTGGTAAGGGCCGAAAACACCCAAAAAGCAGCGTTTTCTTCACCTTTTATTCGTAGTTTATCGCGGCATTAACCTTTTGAAGCTGCTGATCAGGTTAGACTTACAGGATAACGACGTCGAATGGCTGGAATTCAAAGAATCTATCGGAATTCATCATCTTTCCGCGGTCAGAACCAATCTAATCTTTACATAACCGATTTTGTAAACGTATTCATAAATGGTATTCATAGCTGTTCAGAAGGAGGCGTTTCATCATGTCTCAACGGAATCTTACAGAGCATAATGGGATCGCAATGATACCGACGGAAACACCACAGAAGAAGCGCTACATACTCGCCAGCGACTTTGACCAGACGCTGAGCTTCAATGACTCGGGGTACGTGCTGAGCGATTTGCTGGGCATCCCCGAAGCCGAGTTTGAGCGCAAAATCAGCGGGATGGCCAAGCTGAACCTGGTACAACAGGGCGGCGAATTGGCTTATCTTTTGCTGCACGATCCGGAGTTTCGCAAGGTCCGGCGCGAACACCTGTACGAGGCGGGCAAGCGGGTGCGGTTGAAGCCCAACATCGGCGCGCTCTACTCGTTCTTGTCGAAGGAGGTGGAGGGGTTCCACTTCGACTTCTATGTCATTTCCGCCGGACCGGTGGAAGTGATCCGCTCCGCTCTCGAAGGGATCATTCCGGCCGACCATATCCACGGCACGGAGTTCGAATACAACGAGCGCGGGGAGATTGAGCGCATTGTGCAGGTGACGGCAGGCTATGGAAAGGTGGCTGCCATCGATCGCCTGCTGGAGGAACTGAAGACGGGGCCCGACCGCATCATCTATGTCGGCGACGGCAGCTCCGACATTCACGTGATGCTGCACGTCAACCGTCGTGACGGCTTCACCATCGCGGTGTCGGAGAACAAATATCTGGCTCCGATCGCCCAGCGGTCGATCCTCAGCGATAACGCGCTGGCCATACTCATCCCGATCCTGGAGGAGGTTGTGGGTTGGGACACGGCGGCGATCCGCACCGTATTTGAGGAGAAGGGATTCCTGATCCAGCAGTGGGACAAGGTGCAAACCGACATGCTGACGATCATTCCGAGCGTTGCTCCGATCCTGGAGCGTTCAACCATGGCGGCAAAGAAATAAGCCGGTACTAACCAGTATCGCGAGCGGCTGGAGCAGTCTTCAGCCGCTTTTCTTTTATCATCTGTCATGCGTCGAGTGACGCTGGGGTAAAGCCAATTTGCGCGAAGCGCGCCGGCTATTATCCTAGAACGACCAATGGAACCCGCACTCGCACTAGAGCCACCAGCCGCGCGATACCCACCGGAGATGATCTCGCGCGTGGGGGCCTTCTCACTGGCGTCCACTCTGGCAGACCGCAATGCAGCTCTGATCGAGCTGATCGGCTGGACGCGCAAAGCCAAGCACTCGGGCGGCGAAGGTGATCAGATCCTGCAACTGATCGAGTACCTCGAGCAGGACGCCAGCATGCGACAGAGCTTTCAGGCGTCATTCGGCGAACTGCTGCGAGAACTGCGCTGCCTCTCGCTATTCGCCGAAGCCGGCATACCCTCCGACCACAGCCTGACCTCGGAGATCGCGCAACGCCTGGCGGGGCGGCTGGTGCCTTCCGCCCGGGAAGAATCCGACGCCTCACGCTTGCTCGTGACCCTGTACTTCTCGAAGCGTGAGGTACGACGCTTCCTGGCTATGCCAGAAGAGCGGTTCGAGCGATTGACCGCGATCCTGACTCCGGCGGAACAGCCGTCATTCTGGCAGCATCAGGCGGCCGATCTGCGCGAGGCGCTGCGCTTGCTGGCCGCGCGCATCGGTGGACTGGGACTCAAACCGGAAATGCGCGACCGCAGTTCGTCGAGCCAGATTTCGGATTCGCCGTTCTACGAAATCGTAGCCAGCACAGAAGATCTCATTGCAGCCGCCGACACAACCGATACAAAGGAAGTGAAGGCGCGATGGCAGCAAGTGGTCAGCCGCTGCCGGTGGGAGATCTTGCAGGTCCACAACCACATGGAGACGGCGGGCGTCAGCGTGGAGCTGATCTTCGATCTGCGCAAGATCCGGGGTTGCCTGGCACGCATGGAAGCCATGGTCGCAGTGCTAGTCGCAACGGGACGAGCCGAAGAGGTCTCTGCGATCCGGGCGCTGGCCGGGCAGTTGATGCAAGGGCGACTCGAGGATCGCAGCTTGCGGTCGCTGCTCCACCAGAACCTGAACCTCATCGCCCGCAAGATGGTAGAACGAACCGGGCACAGCGGCGAACACTACATCGCCTATAACCGTGCCGAGTACTGGCAGATGTGGCGTGCCGCAGCGGGTGGCGGCCTGCTGACGGTGTTCACCGCAGCCATCAAGATGCGCATCGTTGACGCGCACCTGCCGCTGTTCGTCGAGGGTTTTCTCAGCGGAACCAATTACGCTGTCAGCTTCGTCCTGCTGCAGGTTTTCGGGCTGGTACTGGCGACCAAGCAACCGGCCGCGACCGCAGCCACCTTTGCCGGCATTATCCGCGACAACAAGGGGCGGGAGCGATCGAGCAAGCTGGCCGATTTCGTCGCCCATATCACCAGCACACAGCTCGCGGCCGCCATCGGCAACGTCGCGGCAGTGAGCCTGGGCGCCATCGCGTTCAACAAACTGTGGAACATGTGGTTCTCTGAGTCCTATCTCGCCAACGAAAGCGCAACCCACGTTTACGAGACACTGCATCCGTTCGCTTCCGGAACCGCGCTCTATGCCATCATCACGGGCGTGATCTTGTGGCTGGCTGCACTCGCAGGCGGCTGGTTCGAAAACTTCGCGGTCTACTACCGCTTTACTGACGCGGTAGCGCAGCATCCTCTCCGGCTGAAGTTTGGCGAATCGCGAATGTCGAGGATCGCCGAAGTTCTACAGCGGAATCTCGGCGGATGGAGCACCAGCATCATCCTCGGTTACCTGCTGGGCTTCACGCCGGTACTGGGTAAGTTCTTCGGGCTGCCACTCGACATTCGCCACGTAACGCTTTCCACCGGAACGCTCGCCCTGGCAGCCTCGCGGTATGGAACTGAGAGCCTGGGACGCGCGTGGTTTTATTACGCCGTGGAAGGCATAGCGGTCATCTTCGTCTTGAACCTGTTCGTGAGCTTCACCATCGCGGCGTACGTAGGACTGCGCGCCTATGACGTGGGGCCGGCCGAACAGTGGCAAATCCTGCGATTCCTGGTGGCGGAGGGAATCAAGTCGCCGCTGCGGTTCATCCTGCCATCCAAAGACTCGTCTTCTGCCGTGCGCGAACACTAGGCGGTGGTTCTTCCTTACGCGTCCCACGCGGGTCCGAACCCGGGTTGCAACCGCTTTGGTTTTTCGAGTTGCGCGAAACCGGTTTCCGCAACATATAGAATCGCAGTTGGATGGCCGAGTCCCCTTCACCTTCCGGCGAAGCACCACTCAGCCTGGGATCGCGGCTGCTGCGCAACCTGCGGCCGTCGCACCAGCACAGCGCGTTATCGGCCACGCTGCTGCTGATGGCCGCCGTGATGCTTTCGCGCATCATCGGCTTTATCCGCGAATCCTACATCGCGTGGGCCTTCGGCGCCGGGCTGCAAACCGACGCCTACGTCGCGGCATTTACCGTGCCCGACTGGCTGAACTACATCCTGGCCGGCGGCACGGCTTCGATCACGTTCATTTCCATCTACACCCGCCACACCTCGAAGGGACGCGGCCAGGAAGCGCAGGATGCGTTCAACTCAACCATCACGATCATGACCACCGTGGTGTGCCTGGGGACCATCCTGCTGGAGATCTTTACGCCGCAGGTCGAGCGGCTGATCTTCCCGCACTTTACGGCGGCGCAACTGGATTTGTGCGTACACCTCACGCGCATCCTGCTGCCGGGACAGATCTTCTTTTATGCCGGCGGCATCGTCTCGGCAGTGCTGTACTCGCGGCGGATGTTTCTGTACCCGGCCTTCAGTCCGTTGTTCTACAGCGTATTCATTATTCTCGGCGGGGTGATCGGAGCGCGCCAGTTCGGCATTTCGTCGCTCGCCTGGGGAGCGCTGATCGGCTCTGTCATCGGGCCATTTCTCATCAACGTAATTGGGGCGGCGCAGGATGGGCTGCGCTACCAGTTCAACTTTGACTGGCACAATGCGGAGTTCCGCGAGTGGGTATGGCTGTCCATTCCCTTGATGCTGGGCGTCTCGCTGGTGACCGCCGACGATTGGATCCTGCGCTACTTCGCCTCAGGAGGCGTAGGCGACATCACGCGCCTGAATTACGCCAAACGTTTGTTCGCCGTGCCGATCTCGATTTTAGGGCAGGCCACCGGCCAGGCGTCGATGCCGTTCTTCGCCAAACTGTTCGGAGAGGGCAAGCGCAAAGAGTTTGGCGAGACGGTGAACCAGTCGGTGTATCGCATTTCGGCGGCGTCGCTGCTGGCAGCATCGCTCATGATTCCGGCGGCGCTGCCGCTGATCGACCTGGTCTACCGGCGGGGACACTTCACCTTCCAGGACTCCATGTCAACGGCCATTTACTTCGCGTGGTTCTCGTTGTCACTGGCGCTGTGGTCGGCGCAGGCGCTCTATGCCCGCGCGTTCTATGCCGCAGGAAACACGCTGACGCCCATGATTGCCAGCACCGTCATTGTGCTGGCTTCCCTGCCGGTGTACTCAGCACTGTTTCGCCACTTCGACGTGACCGGGCTGGCCATCGCCTCGGATGTCGGGATCTCTGATGCACACGCTGGCGCTGGCCTGGCTGCTCAATCGCAGGCAACTCGTCCGTCTCGCAGGACATGCCCTGGATGGAGTTGTTGAAGGCGCTGGCCACGGCAGGGTTCGCGGGTTTGGGCGGCTACGCCGTGGCGCGAATGATCCCGATTACGGGCAAACGTACCGTGGACTTGTACGCATTGCTCGCGATCGCAGCAGCCTGGGCCATGGTCGCGGCGCTTGGGCTGTGGATGACCCGTTCCAGCCTGCCGCGCGAGTTGCGGCGGAAGAAAGCTCCGGCAACGCCGAACCTGACGGCACCGGAACCGATGGTGGAACGAACCACTGGGGGAGTGGAGCCGTAAGCTTTCGGCAATAGAAGCAGGTGGGCGGCGCGAAAACGCACCGCCCGAAACTCAGAACCAGGTTTTTGCCTAGGCGCGGGCTGCCGCCGCCGTGCCGCCGGTTTCAGCGGCCGGAGCGGGCTTCTCGTCCTTCGCTTCGCCGTTGACCTTCTGGCCGGGCTTGCGAATGTCGATGCCACCCTTGAAGTAGGCGCCGTCTTCAATGCTGATACGCTGCGCGACAACGTCGCCGGTGAGCGAACCTTCGCCGCGAATGTCGACGCGGTCGCTGGCGGTCATGTTGCCGCGCACTTTGCCGAGCACCACGATTTCGCGGGCCGAAATATTGGCCGAGACAACGCCGTTGCGTCCTACGGTAACGCGGTTGCCAGGCAGATTGATGGAGCCTTCGACGCGGCCGTCGATATACAGCGACTCCGAACCAGTCACCTCACCCTTGATTACCAGCGACTTGCCGAGCGTCGCTTGTTCTGAGGTGTTCAAGGGAGGGGCGGCGGGTCGCGGCGCGGCGAGCGGCTCCTGCGCCGGGGGCGAATAACGCTGCGGCTCGGGACTCGGGGGCGTTGGGGTGGTCGAGGGCGGGTTGGTCGGTTTCCACATCATGGGGTACTAAATCCTTTCTACCGGAATGTTTGTGCTTGGAGAGGCACTTATTGGGCCAAACCGAAACTTCACAGCTCTTTTTCAGAACATGCTGGTTTGGCAGGGTTCTTTTGCACTCACCGCGCAGTGCGCACCGGAATGCACAACTTTTTGCGATGTAATTATTGCTACCATACAGCCAGTTCTTGTATCAGGGAATAACCTTACTGAAAATTCTCGTTCGCGCCTCGCATTTTGCAGGGCCAATCAGCAACCCGGAATCACAGAGAGCAACAGATCACGGCACGCTGACATTCATCATCTCATGCTTACCGACCAGGCCATCCTGCAACAGATCGAACGCCAGCCGCACAAGTCGGCGGGATATAAGCAACTGCTGCGGGAGATGGGATTGAGCGGCGGTGAGCGGCAGCAGCTCGCGACGCGCTTGCAAAGCCTGGTCAGCAGCGGCCGCCTGGTGGAAACCGGCCGCGACCGCTACACCCTCGCCAGCCATGCCGCAAAGGCGCAGAACCTAATCGCCGGACGGCTCACCATGCATCGCGACGGCTACGGGTTCGTTATCCCCAATTCCGGCCAGCGCAGCTCGATCGAAGGCGACATCTACATCGGCCCTGCCTCACTCGGCACGGCGATGCACGGCGACCAGGTATTGGTGGAGTTGGGCCGTAAGCGGGATGACGGTCGTGCCGAGGGTCGCATCCTGCGCGTGCTCACCCGGGGAAATCCTACCGTGGTTGGGACCTTTCACTACGGCTCGCGCAACAACTTCGTTACGCCTATCGACGAGAAAGTGACGCAGGAAATCATCATTCCGCATAGGCATGGAGTGGCCCAGCGGGGAGGATGAACCGAGAGAAGCGCCGGAAACCGGGCACCACCCCAAGCGCGCGCACGCCAAAGCGAGCCACAGCAAGAAAGCGCACGACCTGGACCGCGTATATGGCGGCGAAGCCAGTCGCCGGGAGTGGGACGACCTGGAAGATCTGGTAGTCGAGGTCGAAATTACCGATTGGCCCAGCCCGACGCAGAATCCGCGGGGGCGCGTGCTGGAGATTCTGGGCTACGAAGACGATTTTGGCGTCGATGTCGAGATCGTCATTCGCAAGCACCACCTGCCGCATCGCTTTCCCGTCGAGGTGCTGCAGGAAGCGCAACAGTACGAGCCGGTGATCTCTTCCAGCCAGTTGCGCCGTCGGCATGACTACCGCTCGCTGCCGATTGTCACCATCGACGGCGAAACCGCCCGCGACTTCGACGATGCGGTGATTGTGCAGTATCTACCCAATGGCAATTTCGAACTGCAGGTGCACATCGCCGACGTCGCGCATTACGTCCGTGAGACCTCGCCCATCGACCTGGAGGCGCGGCTGCGCGGAACGTCGGTTTATTTTCCCGACCGCGCCATTCCCATGCTCCCGATGGAGCTTTCGACCGACCTGTGCAGCCTTCGGCCCCAAGTGGAACGGCTGGTGCTGTCGTGCGTCATGGAGATCGACCACCAGGGCGAAGTCGTGGGCTACAAACTGCACGAGGGCGTGATCCGCTCGGCGGAGCGCATGACGTACACCAATGTGAACCTGATCCTCGAAGGCGATGCCGCCCTGCGCAAGCACTACGAACCGCTGGTGCCGGGCTTCGAGTTGATGCGCGATCTGGCGCTGATCCTAAACCGCAAGCGCGTCCGCCGCGGCTCGATTGACTTCGATTTGCCGGAGCCGGTGATTGAGTTCGACGAAAACGGATTGATGAAGAGCGTGACTCGCTCCGAGAGGAACATCGCGCATCGTCTGATCGAAGAGTTCATGCTGGCCGCCAACGAATGCGTTGCCACATACCTGGAGAACAAGCGCGTGGCCTCCCTCTACCGCATCCACGAAAAGCCCGATCCCAAGAGGGTGTACGACTTCGAGACCATCGCAGCGAAATTCGGCTACTCGCTGGGAGTTGGCCCGCTTCCCATCAAACGCATGCAGATGAAGTCCGACCGGCGCGAGCGCTACGGCACCGGACGCCAGGCCCGCAGCATCGAACTGCCGGAAGAAGTGCACATCACGCCGCGCATGTACCAGAAGCTGACGCAGAAGATAGCGGGCAAGCCGGAAGAGCGCATCCTGTCGTACCTCATGCTGCGCTCTCTGAAGCAGGCGCGCTACTCGGAGGAGAACGAGGGCCATTTCGCGCTGGCTGCTTCCGCATACACACATTTCACGTCGCCGATCCGGCGCTATCCCGACCTAATTGTCCACCGCATTCTGAAGGAGGTCCTGCGCGATTCGGCGGAGCAGGAAGACCACGGTGTACCGACGGGCATAGGCGAGATGGCCCACAGCGAGAGCCCTTCGCCGTGGTCGAAGCGCGAAGCGCCGGCTACAGCGAGCAAGAAGCGCGGCCAGCGGGAAGAGTCGCGTCGCAAACCGCTCGGCGGCCCTATTGCAGAGGAGCAATTGCGCGACATCGCCGAGGAATCGAGCCAGGCGGAGCGCCGCGCCGACGAGGCCGAACGCGAGTTAATGGAGTGGAAGAAAGTGAAGTTCATGGAGGACCGCGTCGGCGAGGAATTCGACGGCCTCATCGTGAGCGTCACCAAGTTCGGCATGTTTGTCGAGTTGACCGAACTGTTCATTGAAGGCCTGGTTCCACTTGCCTCGTTGACGGACGACCGTTACCTCTACCATGAGAACACCAAGCAGATCATCGGCCAGAGGACGCGCAAGACGTACTCGCTGGGCGATTCGATTCGGGTGATCGTGGACCGCATCGATGCCATGCAGAGGCGCATCCAGTTTGCGATAGTTGAGGAGACGCAGCCCGCGCGAGGAAAGCGGAAGCATAGGAAATCCTGAGCGCCAGGACCCGGATTTTCTCGTTTCCCGGAGGGCGCCCGCGCCACGCCCGTCTGAAGCGCGTTTACAATCATTCATAGTCGCATGCCCAAGTTCCTTCTTCCCATCCTGCTCCTTTGCTGCGTAAGCGTTCTACAGGCGCAGGCGCCGCCGCCGCCGGCCACAGCCGCAACCACGCCTGATCCAGCAGGCACAGCCACGACGTGGCCGACAGCACAGTTCGCCGCAACCGCAGCCAAGGACCCAAGCGTCCAAAAGGCCAAGCAGGTCCTCGATGCCATGATCAAAGCTCTGGGCGGCGAGGCGTACCTAAACCTCCGCGACATGTCGAGCGAAGGCCGTGGCTATGCGTTCTGGCAGGGACGTCCCAGCGGTATGGGCGTGGTTTTCTGGCGATTCTGGCAATGGCCCGACAAAGATCGTGTGGAGTTAACCAAGCAGAGGGATGTGGTTGAGCTGAACATCGGCGACAAAGGCTACGAGATCACTTACAAAGGCACGGCCACGCAGGATCCGAGCCAGCTTGTCGACTATCTTCGCCGCCGCGCGCACTCGCTCGAAACGGTCATCCGGCAGTGGCTTCCGGCGCCGGGAACTATGATCCTGTATAGCGGAACAGCAATTGTCGAGCAGAACCTGGCCGACGAGGTTACGATCTTAAGTTCCGATAACGACAGCGTCACCCTCTCGGTCGATCCAAACTCCCACCTTCCGGTGCGGGAGACATACTCCTGGCGTGACCCGATGGACCGGCAGAAGGACGAAGAGGCGGAAATATTCAGCAATTACCGCGTCGTTCAGGGGATTAGTACTCCGTTCAGTACTGTGCGGATGCAGAACGGCGAGATGCGGAGCCAGCGGTTCCTTACCAGCGTCACGTATAACAACAACCTTCCCGCGACTCTGTTCGAGACCAACGGAATCACCTATAACCCGCAAAAGGCAGGAACGAACCAGCCAGCGCCTCAAAAATAGGGCAGTTCTTGGCGGGGTTACTCGTCTGGGCAAGCGTCCTGTTGTCTCGCGCAGGCTGACCCTAACTCTCAGGCAAGTAAGTACTTGATGCGCTTCCGGCTTAGGAGCGCTGCCGGAGCGTACCGATTCCGACACCGGTTGTGGCAGAAATACAACACTCCACAATAAGGCCGTGCTTGTAATCTATTGTGGAACTTCAAGATAACAACGCCGGTTGATTTACGAGCGCACAATTCGCAAGCCCGTCGAGTGCAGCGGAGTCGGGCTGCACAGCGGCGCGAGCGCCAACCTTCGCATCCTGCCGGCCCCGGCGGGCAAGGGGATCGTGTTTCGCCGCACTGACCTGGAGGGCTTCGAAGTTGAGGCCAGCAGCCGGAACGTGGCCAAGGTCAGCTACGCAACTAGCTTAATGAAACAGGGCGTCCTGATTTCCACGACCGAACATTTGCTTTCGGCTTTTATCGGTACCGGCGTGGACAACGCGGTGGTCGAGCTGGACAACCTGGAAGTGCCCATCCTCGACGGCAGCGCCCGTCCGTTTGTCGAGATGCTTGCCCAAGCCGGGTTGCGGCAGCAGCGGCGTAAGCGGGTTTACCTGAAGATCCTGCGGCCTTACGAAATGCGCGAAGGCGACAAGTTCATCGGGGTGTATCCCTCTGACAAATACTGGGTTAGCTATGCCATCAACTTTCCGCATCCGCTGATTGGCAACGAGCGCTTCGAGGTCGAGCTGTCGAACGGCAGCTACGTGAAACACATCGCTGCGGCGCGCACCTTCGGCTTCCTCGACCAGCAGCGGGCCATGCTCAACATGGGACTCATCCGCGGGGCGTCGCGCGAAAACTGCATCGTGCTGACCGGCGACGGCGTGGATAACGGCCCGCTGCGGTTCTCCGACGAATTCGTACGGCATAAAGTGCTCGATCTCATCGGCGACCTGGCGCTCTTCGGCAAGCGCATCCTCGGCTACGTAAAGGCCGATCGAGCCGGGCACGCCATGCATACCGCGATTGTCTCGCGCATCCTGCGCGATCCCAGCTACTGGGAAGAGATCACCCTCGACGAAAGCAGCGCAGTGCAGTTTCCGGAAGAATATCTCGCCATTGCCGACTGACGCGAACCACCAAGGCAAGTCGGAGTTTGCCGGCGTACCATAAGCCAAGTGAAGAAGATCGCGTATCTCTCGCTGGGATCGAATGTGGGGGACCGGCGAGCCAACCTGCGGACCGCTATCGGCAAGCTCCTGAACCTGGGGAACCTCGTCGACGTTTCATCCTTCTATGAAACCGAGCCTGTCGAGTTCACCGAGCAACCATGGTTCATCAATTGCGTGGTCGCGTTACAGACGAACCTCAGCGCCGAAGAGTTCCTGAAGCAGGTGCTGGCGATCGAAGGTGAAATGGGCAGGACGCGCACGCAGCCGAAAGGCCCGCGCAACATCGATCTCGACATCCTGCTGTTCGGCGACGCCCACCTCAACACACCACCGCTGACCATTCCACATCCGGCGATGCACCAGCGCCGCTTCGTACTGGAGCCGCTGGCCGAGATCGCCCCTGACGCAAAACATCCGATCCTGAAGAAGACGGCCCGAGAGATGCTGAAGCAGCTTCCTCGCGATTCCGGAAAAGTCGAAAAAGCTGCCGCGAAGCTGAACCGGGCACTGCCGGGAGCAAGGGGGGGCAGCTTTCAGGGTTCGGCTTGACGGGCGAGGTGGCCGCCCGCCCGTTTTTGCAGTGTGCATTGCCTCCCGTGCGCTGCACAGCATAAAATCAACGAGCGTAAATCCCTGCCTTCGAGGCGTCTTGAAGCAAATTGTCGCCATTTACCCCGGCTCGTTCGACCCGGTCACGAACGGTCACCTCGACCTGATTCGCCGGGGCAGCAAGCTGTTCGACCAGTTGATCGTGGCCATCGCCCGCAATCCGGACAAGGATGAAGCGCTGTTTGACCTGGCCGAGCGCACCGAGATGCTGCAGGCGATGACGGCAGACTTGGAGAATGTGAGCGTCGACAGCTTCGAAGGGCTGCTGGTTTCCTACTGCGCGTGCAAGAATGCCAACGTGGTGCTGCGCGGAATTCGGGCGGTGAGCGACTACGAGTTCGAGTTGCAGATGGCGCTGATGAACCGCAAGATGGACCCGCGGGTGGAGACGATTTTCATGCTTCCCGCCGAGAAATACTCGTATCTGAGTTCGCGCATCGTGCGTGAAATCGCGTATTTCGGCGGACCACTGACCGGCCTGGTTCCTGAGCTGGTTGAGGAACACCTGCGCCGTAAGGTAAGGTTGCAACAAGCCTCCCGGGCACAACTTCAATCCAGGTAAAGGGCGATATCGATGACCGCTAGCGCAACCCAGCTCTCCTCGTTTCTCACCAACCGCATTCAGCGCATCGAACCCTCGGCCACCATGGCCGTCGTGGCCGAGGCCGAGAAGCTTCGCGCCAGCGGTGCGGACCTGGTGGATTTCGGCGCGGGCGAGCCGCACTTCGCCACTCCGCCGCACATCAAGGAAGCGGCCATTGCGGCCATCAACAACAACTTCACCAAGTACACCGCGGTTGGGGGCATCGCCGAACTGCGCGACGCGATGGTGAAGCGGCACGCGGCCGACTTTGGCTCCGATTACAAGCGCGAGGAGTGCATGGCGTCGGTCGGCGGCAAGCACGCGCTGTTCAACGCCATCCAGGTGCTGGTCGATCATGGCGACGAAGTAATCCTGCCGGTGCCCTATTGGGTTTCGTTCAAGGACATCATTCGCTTTGCAGGCGGCGAGCCGGTCTACATCCCCACCGACGAGCGGCACGATTTCCAGTTGACCGCCGGGATGGTCGAACGCGCGATCACTTCGCGGACGAAAATGATCGTCCTGAACTCGCCCTGCAATCCTTCGGGCTCGGTGATGAAGCCCGAGGACATGCGCTCGGTGCTGAGGGTGGCGCACGATCGCGGAATCTACGTGGTTTCGGACGAGTGCTATGTCTACCTGAACTTTACCGGCGAGCTGTTCTCGGCCGGCTCGATGCAGGAAGTGAAGGAGCGGCTGCTCATCATCGGCTCGCTGTCGAAGACCTATGCCATGACCGGCTGGCGTCTCGGTTATGCGTTGGGTCCGGCGCCGGTGATCAGCGCCATGCAGAAGCTGCAGAGCCAGAGCACCTCCAATCCGACATCGATCGTGCAGAAAGCGGCGGTGGCGGCGCTGAACGGTTCGCAGGATTGCGTACAGGAAATGCTGGCCGGCTACATTCATCTGCGTGACAAGGTTGTCGAAGGACTGCGGGCGATTCCGGGGCTGACCTGTGCGACGCCGAACGGAGCGTTCTATGCGTATCCCAACGTCAGCCATTACTTTGGCCGGGGCGGCATGAACTCGGCCTCCGATGCAGCCCGCAAACTCCTGCACGAGGCCCACGTCGTCGTGGTGCCAGGCGAGGCCTTCGGAACGCAGGACCACGTGCGGTTGTCGTATGCCGTTTCGGAGCTGCAACTGGAGCGCGGGCTGGAGCGGATGCGCAAGTTCTTCGCCGCGCTGTAGGCGGGCGGCCGGGGAGCAGCGATGCTCCAGCGACCCTGGGAGTCTAAGCGATTTAGCAGTTCTGCGGCAGCCAGCCGCTGCTCTCGTGGCCGGCTGAGTTTCAATTCATGTCCGACCTTTATCCACTGCTGCTCATTCCCATCTTCGACGAACGTCCCTGGGGCGTGCGCGACCTGCGGCCCATCTACACTCGCGTGGTGAAGGAGCCGATTGGCGAAAGCTGGCTCACCTGGGAAGACAGTCGGGTCGCCAACGGTCCGCTCACAGGGCGCACGTTGGGTGAGCTGGCGCAGCAGTACCGTCGCGATCTAGTCGGAACAGCCGCAGTGTACGAAGACCGCTTTCCCCTGCTGGTGAAGTTTCTCTTTCCCGCCGAGAAGCTGTCCGTGCAGGTGCACCCGGATGACGACGGCGCACGCCGCGTCGGTCAGCCCTTCGGCAAGACCGAGTGTTGGTACGTGCTGCAGGCCGCGCCGGATGCGCAAGTCGCTCTGGGACTGAAAGCGGGAGTAACCCTGGCAGAGTTCGAGCGCTCGATCCACCAGACCCGCGCGGAAGAGTTGCTGAACTGGGTAAACGTCCAGGCCGGCGATATGCTGTACGTTGATGCGGGAACGGTGCACACGATATGTGGTGGCATGATTCTGGTAGAAACCCAGCAAACGTCCGACATTACGTATCGGCTCTACGATTATGGGCGTCCCCGCGAACTGCACATCAAGGAAGGACTGGCCGCGGTCAAGCTGCACACCCGCGCGGGCAAGGTTGTACAGACGTATGACGATCCGAACGTGCTGGTGCGGTCACCATTCTTCCAGGTTGAGAAGATGAAGCTGTCGGCGGCACTCGGACGCGCGGGTGACCGCGGCATCGCCGCACATTGTGGTGGCGATTGACGGCTCGGGCATGCTCGAGTCGCCGGGCATGGAGCCGATCAGCTTCGCGCGCGGAGAGGCCGTGGTGATCCCGGCCAGCACGCGGCAATACACCGTTCATCCGCAATGGCAACTGCAGATCATGCGCATGTCTCTGCCGGCCGGACCGGTGACCGAACCCGAGATCACGCTGGAAACGTGCGCGGCTACGCCGGGCGCGAGACAGAGTTAGCCTGAGTCAGAACAGAGGATCCACCGAGTGGCCAAGTCGAAGCAGCCAAGATCAGAGAGCGTGAGTTCAAAGCTGCATTTCTATCCCATCATCCTCGCGGGAGGCCGCGGTACCCGCTTCTGGCCTCTCAGCCGCATCAAGAAGGCGAAGCAACTGCTGCCGCTGAACAGCGACAAGAGCATGATCCAGGAAACGGTTGAGCGGCTTGTGCCTATCGCCAGACCGAAACAATTCTGGGTCATCACCAATGAGGACCTGTACACGCCGATTGCCAAGGAGCTGAAGAACCTGCCGAAAAAGCAGATCATTGCCGAGCCGATCGGGCGCAACACCGCGCCTGCCATCGGACTCGCCGCATTCCTCCTGCTAGGTCGTGATCCCGACGCGGTGCTCGGCCTTTTTCCGTCCGACCATGTCATTCTGGACGAAAAGCAGTTTCAGTCCGACATCCAGCGGGCCGCCGAAATTGCGGCTGCGGGCGAGAACATCGTGGTGCTGGGCATTCAGCCGACGCGCCCTGAGACCGGCTACGGATACATCGAGGCCGGCAAGAAAAACCAGGACGGCGTCCTGCAGGTGCGGCGTTTTACCGAGAAGCCCAACGGCGGATGTCGCCGAGACGTTCGTGAAAGCAGGGAATTATTTCTGGAACAGCGGCATGTTTGTGTGGAGCGCTCGCACGTTGGCCAACGCGTTACGGGAGCATCTTCCGAAGACCGCGGCGCTGCTGGAAGAAATCGCCGCCAGCTACGGCACGCGCAAGTTTGCCAAGACCCTGGCCCGGCTTTATCCGCAGGCAGAAAACATCAGCGTTGATTTCGCTGTGCTGGAGCCGCGTTCGGCCAAGGGCGAGGGCACGTCAGGCATTTATTGTATTCCGGCCAGCTTTGGATGGAATGACCTGGGCTCGTGGACGGCGCTGTACGAACATCGCAATGGCGCGAAAGACGCGGCCGGGAACGTGGTCGTTGCCAGACGCAGCTTCATGTTGAATGCCAGCGGCAATTTCATCCACACCCAAAAATTCGTGGCGGCCGTTGGTGTGAAGGATTTGGTCGTCGTCGAAACCGATGACGCACTGCTCATCACCACCCGGCAGCAGTCGCAGGATGTGGGCAAAGTTGTAAAGTATCTTGACGAGCAAAAACTGAAAAAGCTGGTGTGAGGAGAAGCTGTCAGCCATCAGCTTTCCAGCGGTAGCTGAGAGCTGAAAACTGACGGCTGAGAGCTCCACGGATAAAGGTGATGGCAGCGGAAATCAAATTCGGCACCGATGGCTGGCGCGGCGTCATCGCCGACGATTACACCTTCGAGAATGTGCGCCGCGTCGGCAATGCCATCGCCCACTACGCGCACAAGCATGAGGACGTCAGCAAGGGCCTGCTGGTGGGGTACGACACGCGCTTTGCCTCGCGCAATTTCGCCGAAGCCATCTCCGAAGTGCTGGCGGGCGCAGGTATCGCGGTTCGTCTTTCCGACGATTACACCCCGACTCCGGCTCTCTCCTACGCGGTGAAGAACCTGGGCGCGGCCGGCGGCGTCATGATCACCTCGAGCCATAATCCATTCAATTGGAATGGCGTAAAGTACAAGGCCGGCTACGGAGGCTCGGCGACACCGGCCATCATCCAGTCGATCGAGGGCGAACTCAACTCGCCGAAGCTCGAACGCAAGGGCGGCAGCGTCAGCGCGGCTGATTTCAAGACGCCATATATCCAGGCGATCTCGAAGTTTGCCGATCTGCCGCTGATCCGGAAAGCGGGATTCAAGTTTGCCGTCGACGTAATGTACGGCTCGGGGCGCGGCGTGCTAAAGGGCATCTTCGCCGCCAACGGCATCGATCACATCGAGATCCGCGGCGAGGTCAACCCGGCGTTTCCCGGAATCAATCCCGAGCCGATTTCGCCGCACATCGCAATGCTGCAAGAGGTCGTCGTACGCGAACAGCTGCCAGGCGGGCCTGGCGACCGACGGCGACGCCGATCGCCTGGGCGCGGTCGCCGAAGACGGCAGCTTCGTCGATTCGCACAAGATATACTCGGTGATCCTGGAGTGGCTGCTCAAGCGCAAGCAGTGGCCGGGCGAAGTGGTGCGCGCCTTCAACACTACGCGCATGCTCGACCGCATCGCCGCCAAGTACGGCCGCAAACTGCACGAGTGCGGCATCGGGTTCAAGTACATTTGCGATCTCATGATGGAGCGCGACATCCTGATCGGCGGCGAAGAGTCGGGCGGCATCGGCATTCGGCGGCATTTGCCGGAGCGCGATGGCATTCTCAACTCCCTGTTGCTGGCCAACATCATGGCCGAGGAAGGCAGGACGCTTGGACAGCTGGTCAACGATTTGCAGCAGGAGTACGGGCCGCATTACTATGGGCGCACCGACCTGCAACTGCCAAACGACGTGAAGGAAGATGCGATGCGCCGCGCCGGCGAGAAGCCGGCCCGTATCGGCAGCTTCAAGGTGCAGAGCATCGACACGCTCGACGGTGTGAAGTTCTACCTCGACGCTCCGACCAACGGCGACGGCGCGGAAGCCTGGGTACTGGTTCGCGCCTCGGGCACGGAGCCGCTGCTGCGCATCTACTGCGAGGCGTCCTCGCCGGAGCTGGTTTCGCAGATCCTGCGCGAGACCGAGGAGTTTGTGAAAGCGGGTAGCGAGGCCGCCGTGCCGATCCGGAGTTTGAGGCAGGCATTGGCAGGCCGACTTTGAACCGCTGCGGTATCTGGCTCGTCTAATAAAAAAGAACTTGCATGGTCACTTCCATCAACAGTACTCCGGCGGCGGATTCCCCCGAGGTTCGGCGCTACAACCGCATTCATCGCTGGCTGGGCATCTCCGACGCCATCATCGGATTTGCGGTGCTCGTTCGTGCTCCTGCTCACTGGCTGGACTGGCAAATTGCGCGACTGGGCCTACCTGGGGACACATCAGCGTTACTTCCTCGCCGTTTTCTTGTACGTGCTCATGTTCTCGGTCATCCTGAAAGTCCTCAGCGCGCCTCTGGACTACTTCGGCTTCCGACTGGAGCACCGCTACCATCTCTCCAATCAGAGGCTGCGCTCGTGGCTGTGGGACGAAGCCAAGGGGTGGCTGGTCGGCCTGGTATTGGGAACGATTTTTGTCGAGATCATCTACGCGATCATTCGCCTGGCCCCGCAGCACTGGTGGATCATTGCCTGGGCCGTGTTTGTCGGACTGTTCCTGCTGATCGCGCAGCTCGCGCCGGTGGTGTTGTTTCCCATCTTCTACAAATTCCGTCCGCTGGAGAATGAAACGCTTCGCGAGCGCCTGACCAGGCTGGGCGAGCGAGCGGGAACGCGGGTGCGCGGCGTCTACGAGTGGAAGCTTTCGGAAAAATCGAAGAAAGCCAATGCCGCCCTGATGGGCATGGGCGCAACCAGGCGCATCATCCTGTCCGACACCCTGTTATCGAGCTACACCGATGACGAAATCGAGGCCATACTGGCGCATGAACTCGGCCATCACGTGCACAAGCACATCGTGAAGAGCATCGTGATGCAGGTGGTGGTGACACTCTTCGGATTCTGGCTGACCGACCAGGTGCTGCGTTATGTCATCGATCGCCAGTGGTTCCCGGTGCTGCAATCGAGGCTCTACGATTTCGCCAACCTGCCGCTGATCCTAATCGTCGCAACCGTGCTCAGCTTCGCGCTGATGCCCGCCATGAACGCGATTTCGCGCAAGCACGAGCGCGAGGCCGACCGCTACGCGTGGGAGAGCATTCCCGCGATCGATCCGTTCATCACTTCCATGCAGAAGCTGGCTGACCAGAACATGGCTGAGCGCACACCCAACAAATTCATCGAGTGGCTCTTCCACTCCCATCCGTCGATCGGCAAGCGCGTGGCCGCGGCGGAAGAGTGGGCGCGAAGCAATCAGCCGGCCGACGTTCAGCCCGTCTAGGTCAGCCTCTTTCGCAATATCGCTTCCACCCTGCGCAAGTCCTCTTCGGTATCCACGCCCACGGTGTCGAAGGGCGTTTCCGCTGCGTAGATCGCCACTCCATGGTCGAGAAACCGGAGTTGCTCCAGGCGTTCGTTGCGCTCCAACTCCGATTCCGGCCAGGTGCAGAACGCGTCGAGTGCCGCCTTCCGGTAGGCGTAAAAGCCGAGGTGCTTGTTGTAGCGGGCTTGCCCGTTCCCGTCACGGTCGTAGGGGATTGTCGCGCGCGAAAAATAAAGCGCCCGGCCGTCGAGCGCGGTTACGACCTTCACTGCATTTGGATTCGCGACGTCATCGGGTGAGCAGGGTGTTTTCAGCGTCCCCACCTGCACCTCGGGCCGCGCCATCAACTGCAACAGCACGTCAAGGTGCTCGCGGCGGGCAAGCGGTTCGTCACCCTGCACATTGACGTATACGTCCGCATCGACGGAC
The DNA here is from genome assembly GCA_963798275.1 of uncultured Acidobacteriaceae bacterium. Taxonomy (GTDB): domain Bacteria; phylum Acidobacteriota; class Terriglobia; order Terriglobales; family Acidobacteriaceae; genus CAWCTB01. The sequence continues at coordinate 38,704 of CAWCTB010000005.1, read as the reverse complement.
AGCGTCACTTCATGGACGCGGTCGGTTCCGCTGCGATGCCCGGGCGAAGTCATCCGGTAGTGCCAGTCGCGGGCGCGGCAGAACGCCGCGATCTCCTGGGAATCGGTCGCCACGATCACCTCCGCCAGCTGGGGGCAGGCCGCTGCTGCCAGATACACGTGCTCCAGCATGGGACGTCCGTTGATCTCGCGCAAAATCTTGCGCGGCAGGCGAGTCGAGGCCAGGCGGGCGGGGATAATAGCGATGGATTTCACTCGCCTAGTGTGCCCGTCGCCATCGGAACGTGGCAAGCCGCCTCGGCGAGGCTACCTGGGCCGACCGGAGGTGACCTAAATCGCGGCCGTTGGGTAGTGAACCCACTACCGGGCCCACGCCCTGCATTGACCGTAGCCGATCCAGCAAAATAGAATCAATTACTTAGCGAGAATTGTGGGGTCCCCTCGTGCCACTTTACGAGTACCAGTGCAAGAGCTGTCACAGCCTGACCGAGCGCATCCAGAAGTTCTCCGATCCACCTTTGACCACCTGTCCGCATTGCGGTGGCGAACTGGAGCAAGTGCTCTCCGCGCCCGCCGTTCAGTTCAAAGGCGCGCGGTTGGTATGTCACGGACTACGCCCGCAAATCGTCCGGCTCGTCATCGGAGAACGCTGCCGGCTCGACCCCCTCCTCCGAAACCTCGAAGACGGATGCCCCAAGACGGATGCCCCCAAGCCCGAGAGTTCTGCCGCAAAAGATAAGAAATAACGGGCTAACCTGCATCCGGTCTTGATATTCTATTCAGTCCAGAGCCGGTCGCAGCAGCCGGTTGCGTACAAGCCGCTGCCGTCTGCAGCAAGCCAATCGACCGTCCCCGGGCTTCCTATGTCTCATAATCTTTCGCCCTGCTAAAAGGAGTTTCAGGTCATGCCGAAAAACGCTCTGACCATCACCGACAACCGCACTGACAAGTCCATGGAATTTCCCGTTGAGCACGGAACCATTCGCGCCATCGATTTGCGGAAATTCAAAACCGATCCCGACGACTTCGGGCTGATGACGTACGATCCCGCCTTCATGAACACGGCGTGCTGCAAGAGCGCCATCACCTTCATTGACGGAGACAAGGGTATTCTCCGCTATCGCGGCTATGACATCGACGATCTGGCCGAGAACTGCACCTTCCTGCAGGTGGCATATCTGCTGCTCTATGGTGAACTGCCAACGCCGGAGCAGGAAAAGCAATGGGTGCACACCATCACCCATCACACTATGGTTCCGGAAACGACCAAGCACTTCGTCAACGGTTTTCGGCATGATGCCCACCCCATGGGCATCCTGGTGAGCACCGTGGCGGCGCTCTCGACGGTTTACCCCGAAGCCAAGGATGTGCATGATGCCGCTAACCGGCAACTGCAGATCGTGCGCCTCATTGCCAAGATGCCCACGATAGCGGCCTGGTCCTACCGGCACCGCATGGGTTTCCCCTATATCTACCCAGACAACGATTTCAGCTACGCGGAAAACTTCATGCAGATGCTGTGGCGGATGGTGGAGCCGAAGTTTGCCGTCAGTCCGGTGCTGGCGCGCGCTCTGGATATCCTTTTCATCCTCCATGCCGACCACGAGCAGAATTGCAGCTCCACCACCATGCGGGTCGTGGGCAGCGCCGAGGCCGATCCCTACCTTTCCGTTGCTTCCGCCGCTTCCGCCCTTTCCGGACCCCTGCACGGCGGTGCCAATGAAGAAGTGCTGCGCATGTTGGATGAAATTGGCTCGCTTAGCAAGGTGCCCGCGTACATCGAGCGGGTGAAAAAGGGCGAGCTCAAGCTCATGGGCTTCGGCCACCGCGTCTACAAGAACTACGATCCGCGCGCCCGCATCATCAAGCAGGTCGCCGACCACGTGTTCGAAGTGACCGGACGCAACGCGAAAATCGACATCGCGCTGGAGTTGGAGCGCATCGCGCTGCAGGACGATTACTTCGTCTCGCGAAAGCTCTATCCGAACGTGGACTTCTACTCGGGCATCATCTACCAGGCCATGGGCTTCGAGCCGGAGATGTTCACCGTGCTGTTTGCCATTCCCCGCACCGCGGGCTGGCTGGCACAGTGGAAGGAATTGATGGACGATCCGGAGCGCAAGATCTCGCGGCCTCGCCAGGTGTACACCGGTATCGAGCATCGCAAGGTGCACGCGCACAGCGAGGTGTTGGAAGAGGCAGCGATTCGACGTTAGCAGCTGTACACGATGTTAGTCACTACCCGCTCCGCTCGCAGTTAATGCGGGCAGGGCCGGTTTCAGAACGCTTGGAAGGGGCGCACCTTTAGCGCCTGCCCTGCGCTTTTGCAGGGTGCGCCCTTGTAAGCCGTCTTATTCTCATCATCGCCATCGAGTGCCAGTCAGCTCGCGATGTTTCTGTCGGGATTTTTCAGGCGCCTGCCAGGGCCGTAGTATCTCCAGTGTCGTGCTGTCTTTGCTTTCACCCTCATCGCCCGAGGAGCGCCCGTTTGGGGTGGCGGTCGTGGCTGCGCTATGTTGGGCGGTTAGCGCGCTGGCGCTGCTCTTTGCTGCATTGGTGTTCGCCGGATATGTATCGTTGTCCCAGGGCGCATTCCTAATCGGCGGCGGCACGGAGCAGATGGGCCCGGTGGTCTTCCTTCTGTATGCCGCCCTGACCGGAGCGCTGGGCTATGCCCTTTGGACGGGGAAGCGATGGAGCCGTCGCGTTACCATCTTTGTGGCCGCCGCGGGCATCGCGCTCGCAGTGCCGGCCATCTCCAGCGCCTTTGCTGACGAACGCGCCTGGGCCATGGCGCGCGAGGGCTTGCAGATCGTCGTTCGCGTGGTCATCGTGTACTACTTGAGCCAGGAGCCGGTGAAGGACTGGTTTGCGAAATGAGAATCTAAGCTATCTCATAAAGCAGGTTTGAAAGGGCACAGCTTTAGCTGTGCCGTGAGGACCGGCTGAGAGATGGGCGTTAGCCCCTGAGGGGATTCCTCATCGTACCGTCCTGGCGTTCGTGAGGGATGGGTTCCAGTTGCAAGACCCGCCGCTGGATCACCGTCTTAGAATCGCAACTTCCACCTTGCCATGGGTCACGGGCAGTCGCTACAGTTAGTGTCGCGTCGTATCGTCGGGCGTCCCACCAGCGCATTATCTAACTAGTTCAGGAGGAATCATGTTCAAAGGATTTCGCGAGTTTGTTTTACGCGGTAACGTAGTCGACCTGGCGGTGGGCGTGGTTATCGGCGCGGCCTTTGGCGCCGTGGTCACCTCATTCGTAAAAGACCTGCTCACTCCCCTGATTGCCGCCATCGCAGGGAAACCGGACTTTTCCTCTTTCCTGTTCGAAATCAACGGAGCCAAATTTCTATATGGCGATTTTTTCAATGCTCTGATCTCTTTCCTGCTGATCGCGGCTGCCGTGTACTACTTCGTCATCCTGCCGGTGAACGCGCTGATGGCCCGCTTCGCGAAGCAAGCGCTGCCGGACAAGAAGAAGTGCCCGCAGTGCCTGAGCGATATACCGATTGAAGCGCACAAGTGCGCCTTCTGCGCTTCGGTCATCTAATTTAGCCGCCTATTCAGACGCGGCGCAGCCCGTCGGCAACCGGCTGAGTCCGCAGAAGTCTCGAAATACTGCAACTGAGATAAGTCGCGCTGACGGACTGCGCTGCGGTAATGAGAGTATTTCCCCGCCAGCAGGCCGAGGCAACTTAGGCCCGCCATCCCTTTGCATATTTACTATACAGTTACTATGGACGGCGCGATTCGCCCGCTTCTCGGGTGCCTTGCACCGGGCGGTCAAGACATCGATTGAACGTCCGGCCAAGTATATGAAAAATATACCATTGGCCTAATTTTAGACCATTCAAAACAGCTACCCCTGTGTGGTAAAATAGCTGTGGATCGTCAGGTCTTCAACCCGTCGAAATTGTTTGTGCATCATGGTTACCGATCAAGTAACCCCCTGCGATCCCTGTGCGATAAGGGCTGGCGCCTGCAAGCGCGCCGGCCACGGAATGGAGCAGGATGTCCTCACGAGACTCGCAAGCTGCAGCCGCAGCCCCCGAAGATAACGACAATTCCGCAACGTCCGAGCCGAAGCCCCAGAAAAACGGCAAGAGCAATGGTCACGCCGATGGCGAGTACACCGCCGACTCCATCAAGGTGCTCGGCGGCATGGAAGCGGTCCGCAAACGTCCCGCCATGTACATCGGTTCAACCGGCGAGATGGGCTTGCATCACCTCGTCTACGAAGTGGTTGACAACTCGGTGGACGAAGCCTTGGCCGGCTTCGCCGATCGCATCGACGTCACCATCCATATCGACGATTCCATCACCGTAGTCGACAACGGCCGCGGCATCCCCACCGGCGAAATGGACGTGGATGGCGAGCGCCTGCCCGCGGCCCAGGTGGTCATGACGGTGCTGCACGCCGGCGGCAAGTTCGACAGCTCGACCTACAAAGTCTCTGGCGGCCTGCACGGTGTGGGCGTGTCCTGCGTGAATGCACTGAGCCACCAGCTTGATCTGGAAATCTGGCGCGACGGCGAAGTCTACGAACAGAGCTACTCCAAAGGCGAACCCACCACCAAGTTAAAGAAGACCGGCGCGACCAAGAAACGCGGCACCAAGGTTCACTTCGTTCCCGACAAGGAAATCTTCACCGTCACCGAATACAACTACGACACCCTGGCGCAGCGCCTGCGTGAACTCGCCTTCCTGAACAAGGGCCTGCTGATCACGCTTACCGATGAGCGCACCACCGATTCCAAGACCGGCGAACCCAAGCGCGCCGAGTTCAAGTACAACGGTGGCATTGCCGAGTTCATCAAGCACTTGAATCGCGGCAAGGCCGTGCTGCACGACAAGCCGATTTACATGGAAGCCGAGCGCGACGAAGTGGCCATGGAAATCGCCCTGCAGTACAACGACGGCTATTCCGAAACGGTGTTCAGCTTCGCCAACAACATCAACACGGTTGACGGCGGCTCGCATCTTTCCGGCTTCCGCACCTCGCTGACCCGCACCATCAACAACGCCGGCCAGCAGCTCGGACTCTTCAAGGACGTGAAGGAGAACCTCACCGGTGACGATGTTCGCGAAGGACTGGTGGCCGTCGTCAGCGTGAAGCTGTCGCAGCCGCAGTTCGAAGGTCAGACCAAGGGCAAGCTGAACTCCGACATCGCCGGCACGGTGCAGGCTTTCGTGAATGAGCGCCTGGGCGCGTTCTTCGAGATGAACCCGACGGTTGCCAAAAAGATCATCAACAAGGCGATCGAGGCGGCCCGTGCCCGTGAAGCTGCCCGCAAGGCCCGTGACCTCACGCGCCGCAAGGGCGCTCTCGATGGCGGCGGTCTGCCGGGCAAGCTGGCCGACTGCTCCGAGCGCAATCCCGATCGCTGCGAGGTCTACCTGGTCGAGGGCGAAAGTGCCGGCGGCACCGCCAAGCAGGGCCGCGACCGGCGCTTCCAGGCGATCCTGCCGCTGAAGGGAAAGATCCTCAACGTCGAGAAGGCCCGCTACGACAAGATGCTGGGCCACGAAGAAATTCGTGCCATGATCACCGCCCTGGGCACGGGCATCGGCAAGGAAGACTTCGACGTCTCCAAGCTACGTTACGGCAAGATTATCCTGATGACCGACGCCGACGTGGACGGCTCGCACATCCGCACCCTGCTGCTGACGTTCTTCTTCCGTCACATGACCGAGCTCATCAAGCGCGGCCACGTTTACATCGCGCAGCCACCGCTCTATCGCATCAAGAAGGGCAAGTTCGAGCAGTACATCAAGAACGACGCCGAGTTCGTGCGCGTGATGGTGAAGCGCGCCGCCGATGGCATCGTGGTTCGCTACGGCGAAGGCGCGGCCACCCTCGAAGGCGCGCCCCTCACCAAGTTCATGACCACGCTTAACGACTACATCGGCTTCTTCGACAAGGTCGACAAGCGTATCCGCGATGAACGCATCACCGAAGTGCTGCCCCGGGCCGAACTGGTAAAGCGTGTGGACTTCGAAGGCGACAGCAAGACGCCACCGAAGAAGATCCTCGAACTAGAGAAAGCGCTGAAATCGATCGCCAAGGAACGCGGCATTAAGGAAGTCAAGAAGCAGTTCGAAGAAGAGCACAGCCTGTGGGAAGTGGCCTTCGTCAACTCGCAAGGTGCCGAGCACGTGGTGAACTGGGAGCTGGTCTCCATGCCTGAGTACCGGCAGATGATGTCGAAGTACAAGCTGATTGCCGACTATATGCAGCCTCCGTTCTTCATCGAGATGGTGAAGAAATCGGCGGCCACCAACGGCAACGAGGAGCTCAGCGACGCCGAACGCGCCGACCAGGAGAAGGTCGAGCAGAAGGCGCCCAAGGCCTCCAAGCGCAAAGCTGATGCGGAAACGGTCGAGAAACAGTCGGTGCGTGAGTTGTTTGACTACGTTCTCAACGAAGGCCGCAAAGACTACGCCATTCAGCGCTATAAAGGGCTGGGCGAGATGAGCTCGACGCAACTCTGGGAGACCACCATGGATCCCGAGCGCCGCACCCTGCTGTCGGTGAGGCTCGAGGACCTGACCGAAACGGAGACCATCTTCACCACTCTGATGGGTGAGGACGTCGAGGCGCGCCGCAAGTTCATCGAAGAGAATGCGCTCGATGTGAAAAACCTCGACATCTAATCTGCTTTGGGACATCGTTTTGCTAGGAGGACGCGTCCATGCGTCCCTTTTTTCGTCCGTGGCTTTTCGCCTCCCCGACTCCGGCGTGTTACAACAAAGCTTCGCCCATGTCTGCTTTCAAGTTTGCGCCCCGCATTGGATTGCCGCAGGTGGGCGCATTGCTGTTGCTGCTCTGCTTTGTCCTGCAATGCCTGTGGTTCATGGCACACGTTCCGATCACCTCGATGGAAGGCAGCTACATCGAAGACGGCTTGCTGCAACTCGATCACATGGCGATGGCCAGCTCGCCGGAGCGCTCGCCGCTGGTGCCGCTACTCGGCGGGATACCCGTCAAGCTGATCGGCGGCGCCATCAAATACCCGCAGCTCAGCGATTACCGCTTTCTCATCCGGCTGCCGTTTCTTTTCGCCGGCGTCATGCTGGGCGCCTCGCTCTGGTACGTGGCGCGCAGGCTCTACGGCAACATCGCGGGGCTGATCGCCCTTTCGCTCTACTGTTTTTCTCCACTCATGATCACCCGCACCAGCCAGGTGCAGAACGACGTCTTCGCCGCGTGGGGGGCCTTCGGCGTGATTTTCACCGCCATCGCTGTCGCCCATACGCTATACGCCCCGCGCGAAGTCGTGCTGTGGAATTGGCGCCGCATCCTCCTGCTTGGACTGTCCATCGCCATCTGTATCGGCGCTCAGTTCTCGCTCTGGATCCTTTTGCCCCTGGCTCTCGCGTTCATGCTGTGGGTCGGTCACGTCCGCCGCTGGGCGGCATTGGCCATCTTCGCAGTCGCGTGCCTGGTCTCGCTTCTCCTGCTGCAGATGCTGTACGGCTATCACGTCGGCGAATTCCTCAGTTCCCTGCGGGACGCCGATTGGTTCGAGTTCTCGCTCCGGCAGCTTTCCTCCCGCGTGATTTACATGCTGGTGGGGCAGTTTTATTTGCAGAGCGGCCTGGGACCGCTGATCCTGATGCTCGGCGCGTTGATCACGTTCGCCGCCTGGAAACGAACCCGCTTCTTCGGCAATGCCGCACCCTTGATCACCGCCATCGTTCTGGTCGTGGCCGCATTGGGAAGCGAGCACATATCGGGAGTACTTTTTTTGTTCGTTTCGCTCCCCTTTCTGATACTGTTCGTCTCAGGAGTCGCCATCGACCTGCTGGAAACTCGCTATGCGGTGTTCGCGAATGCGGTGATCGTAGGCGCGTTGATCGCCAACGCCATGCTCGATGTCTACGGACTGCTGGAGCTTCGGCATGCCAGCATCCGATGACAACTTCCGGGCATCCAAAGGGTTGAGAGAAGTAAGGGTCCCATGCGGGAGTCTCCACAGTCCGGCATGCACAGGCTGTTCGGATGCGTCGTGTGCTGCTGCTGCTCGCGTGCGCCACTCTGACCGGCGTCGCCGCCGCGCAGATCCACGGCATACCTCCGCTGGCCACCTCCATCCCGAACCACGTTTATCCCTATCTTCCCAACGCTCCGGCTAGTGTGACGTCGCTGGGCCCGTATGGCTACGGATACGCGCGCCCATCGAACGTGCCGTACGGCCCTCATGGCCATGGGTTCCGCAACCGGCCCGGCTATAATGGCTACGGTTACGGCTACGGATATGGGATCGGCAGCGCCGTACCGTATTACCTCTACCCCTCCTACGATCCTGGATATGACCCCGGCACCAGCGGCCCGTACATGTATTCCGGTCCACCGACCGGCCCATCTGCCCCGAGCGAACAAACCCTGCACATCATCATCGAGCAGGCCCCTGCGAGAGCGGCAATTCCAACCGACGAGATGACCCAGGAGTCTCCGGCCCCAGTTCTACCAGAGAAGCAGAGGGAACCGCAGCCTGGAGTTCCGACCATCCTCGTCTTTCGCGACGGTCGCCAGCAGGAAGTCAACAACTACGCCATCATGGGACAGACCATTTACGTGTTCGACAAGCGCACCCAAAAAATCGCGCTCGCAGACCTCGACGTTCCAGCCACCGTCAAAATCAACGACGATCAGGGTGTCGAATTCAAAGTGCCGGTCGCGCAATCCCGCTCACACAGCAAGTCTCCGGCGGTTCCGCGCCAGAGCGCGCCCGCCCCAGATGATTCCGTTCCCAACAAAGTGGCGGCCATTCTGCCCTGAATTTCAGCCTCAAGAGGGGTCGATTTCAGCTCGCTCAGCGCAATGCTCATTGTCTTCGCAAACAACTGAATAATAAGCACTTGCTCGCGTATCCCAGTGCCGTGCCTGTGCTATAATCAGCAGTGCTCTTCGAGTGGATCAACTCCTGACATTGCAAGCACTTACGCACCATTCGGCGGCCCCTTTGGGCTCCAGTAAAGTGCGGCCTGAGTCGGGCCGGTGTCCGCAGTCAGTTTCGAAACTCTGCAGTGATCCGCGGCGAAGCCGCAACCTGAGGAAGGAAAAGCTGGCGGCTGTGTAGCTGACGGCTGAAAAAGCTCATTCATGGCTGACGATCCCAACCAGCAATTACCGCTGAATCCCGACAACCTCGGCCCCGGTGCTGCCAATGTGCAGCCCATCAACATTGAAGAGGAGATGAAGCGTTCCTATCTCGACTATTCAATGTCGGTCATCATCGGCCGCGCTCTCCCTGATGTCCGCGACGGACTCAAACCCGTGCATCGCCGCATTCTCTACGCCATGCACGACATGGGCCTGCTGCACAATCGCAAGCACGTGAAGTGCGCCAAGGTGGTCGGTGAAGTGCTGGGTAAGTATCACCCGCACGGCGACACTGCGGTGTATGACGCGATGGTGCGCATGGCGCAGCCATTCTCGCTGCGCTACCCGCTGGTCGATGGTCAGGGCAACTTCGGTTCGGTGGATGGTGACCCGCCCGCGGCCTATCGATATACCGAAGCCCGCATGACGGCGATCGCCGAAGATCTGCTTGCCGACATCGACAAGGACACAGTCGACTTCGTCGCCAACTTCGACGACACCACGGTCGAGCCGGTGTTGTTGCCCACGAGAGTTCCCAACCTGCTGGTGAACGGCTCTAACGGCATAGCCGTCGGCATGGCGACCAACATCCCGCCGCACAATCTCACCGAGATTGTCGACGCCTGCATCACGCTGGTGAACAATCCGCACGCCACGCTGGCCGACATGCTGAAGCATGTGCAGGGCCCCGACTTTCCCACCGGCGGATTCATCCACGGGCGCAGCGGCATCACCGAAGCCTATCGCACCGGTCGCGGCCGCTTCATGATGCGCGCCAAGGCCGCCATTGAGCACCTCACCAAGGAAAAAGAAGCGATCGTCGTCACCGAGATTCCCTACCAGGTCAACAAGGCGAGGCTGATCGAGCGCATCGCCGATCTGGTGAACAACAAGGTCATCGACGAAATCAGCGACATTCGCGATGAGAGCGATCGCGACGGTATGCGCATCGTCATCGAACTGAAGCGCAGCGCCGAACCGCAGATCGTGCTCAACCAACTCTTCAAGCACACCTCGATGCAGGAGAGCTTCAGCATGATCTTCCTGGCCGTCGTCAACGGCCAGCCCAAGGAGATGGGCCTGGTGCAGGCCGTACAGCACTTCGTCGATCACCGCATCGATGTGGTGCGCCGTCGCACAGCTTACCTGCTGATGAAGGCGCGCGAGCGCGAGCACATCCTCGAAGGCTACCAGGCCGCGCTCGACCGGGTTGACGACGTGATCCGCATCATTCGTGGCAGCGAAAACCGCGCCGACGCCCGCGTAAACTTGGTCGAGTATTTCTCCGGCAAGACGGTCAATGTTAACGAAGGCAATGTCGCAGCCGGCATACGCAAGTCAGTTGCACTGAAGGGCTTCGTTCCGGCAACCCTGACCCGGCCCTTCGACTCCATCCAGGCTGATGCCATCCTCGAGTTGCAACTGCATCGCCTGACGCGGCTGTCGATCGACGAAATCCTGAAGGAACTCGCCGAGGTTCGCGGCCGGATCGCGGAATACGAAGCCATCCTGGGCAGCGAGAAGAAGCTGCGCAGCGTCATCATCAAGGAACTCGAAGAGATCAAGAAGAACTACGGAGATGAGCGCCGCACCGTCATTCAGGACGAAGCCGCCGAGATCAACCTCGAAGATCTCATCGCCGACGAGCAGGTAGCGGTGACGGTCAGCCACTCCGGCTACGTGAAACGCACGCCTATCTCAACCTATCGCCAGCAACGCCGCGGTGGCACCGGCCGCAAAGGCATGAGCACGCGCGAGGAGGATTTTGTCGAGCACCTGTTCGTCGCCTCCACCCACGACTACATTCTGGTGTTCACCAACACCGGCCGTGTCTACTGGCTCAAGGTCTACGAGGTGCCCGAGATCAGCGCCGCCGGCAAGGGCAAGGCCGTCGCGAGCCTGGTGTCGCTGCAGCCGGGCGAGAGCGTCCGCACCCTCATGCCCGTCCGCGATCTCGAGGAAGAAGGCAAGCACATCTTCTTCGTCACTCGCCAGGGCACGGTGAAGAAGACGCCGCTGAAGGACTTCAGCAACGTGATGTCGCGCGGCATCATCGCCATCGGCATCGACAAGGGAGACGAACTCGTGGCCGCCAATTGCACCGACGGCAACCAGATCATCTTCCTCGCCTCGCACGAAGGTATGGCCATTCGCTTCGACGAAGACAACGTCCGTTCCATGGGGCGCCAGGCGCACGGTGTGCGCGGCATGGACCTCGGCAAAGGCGACTACATCGTCGGCATGGCGGTCACTCCTAAGGAGCCCGAGGAGCGCAAGAAGGGCAAGAACGGCGAAGCCGATCAGGCCAACCTCATCCTCTCGGCCACCGAGAACGGCTACGGCAAGCGCACCGACGTAACCGCCTACCGCTTGCAGACGCGCGGCGGCAAGGGCGTCATCAACGTCAAGACCACCGAGCGCAACGGTCGCGTCGTCGGCATCATGCTGGTCAACGAAAAGTCCGAGCTGATGGTCATCAGCCAGTACGGCAAGATCATCCGCATCGACAGCAAAAACATTCGCGAGGCCGGACGCTCCACCCAGGGCGTGCGCCTGCTGCACCTTGAGCCCGGAGACCGCGTCGCTGCCGCCTCCGTCATCCCGCCGGAAGAGGTAGTGGAGAACGGCAACGGCAATGGCGAAACCGGACTGCTGCTGCAGTAGGTTGGATCGGAGTGCATTCCCCATCCTTTCGCCGCTCGTTGCGCAAGGGTGGGGAATAATCCTCCCCGGTCTGGAATCGACGAAATCAGCTCAGCGCACCAGCCGCGGAACCACGTTCGCGATAAAGTCCACCAGGAAGTGGGCGATCATGTTGGCCACCAGATCGCGTCGCCACAGATAGAACAGCGTCAGTATGCCGCCGATAACGAACGCCATCACGGCGTTCATGGCGCCGCCGCTGTAGTGCAGCAGTGCGAAAACCACGAACGGAACCAGCGCCGCAGCGGCCCGCGGCCACCCCAGCGACTGCAGCCGTTCGATGGCATACCCGCGGAAGAACAACTCCTCGACAAATCCTGCGCGCAACACAATGACCATCACCAGCCATAGTGGCAGCCGGTCGAGGTCGTGGGCGTGTGTCCCACCATCGAATTTCGTGAGGTGAATGATTACGCCCGCCGCGGCGAAACATAGCGCCGTCATCACCAGCGCCCACAGCACCGACTTCCACCACACACTCGTGCCGATGCCAATGGACGTAAACGGCAGCTTTTCGACGTAGCGGACAAACAGCAGCAGGCCGCCGGCACAGGCCAGGATCAGCCCTTCCCGCAGCGCGGCGCTGTCTGTTGTCTGTGTCGGCGCGATCCAGTGGATGAAGGTCCGGATGGGCAGAAAGACGAACAGGCAAAAGATCACGGCGATCCAGGTGCGGGTCGTGTTCTCTGGTCGGTGAACCACCATTTCTTCAACGTGCATAAGATGGCTGTACGTGACGAAATGCAGAATCGTTCCCTCGGCTCAAGGTGATCCAAGCTGGCATGAATATGGCACTGGAGAAGGTCAGCCTCTCGCAAAAGTTTGCTCTATTCACTGATCACTACAGTCCTAAGATCGTTGGCCAGGTGAACGATTCGTACGTCAAGCTGGTGAAGCTGCAGGGCGAGTTCGTCTGGCACCATCACGAGGTGGAAGACGAATTGTTCTTCGTGGTGAAGGGTACCCTGCGCATGCGAGTGCGCCAGAACGGAGGCGAGCGCGAGTTTGTGATCAACCCGGGCGAGTTCATCATCATCCCGCACGGTGTCGAACACCTGCCATCAGCCGAAGAAGAAACCCACATCATGTTGCTGGAACCGAAGACCACGCTCAACACCGGTAACGTGGAGGACGAGCGCACCGTGCGCCGGCTCCAGGAGATCTAAAAGGACGGCGGAGTCCAGGCCGGGCTTCCCGTCGAGATGAATCTGTGGATGGCGGCCGATAAATCGCCCTCACGACTCACCTCAAGCTTTCTTCTTGCTGGTCAACTGTGGCAGACGCTGCTGCTCGTCCGATACCTCAATCAGGAATTCCAGGCGCTTTCGACGGGTCTCTTCCCGCTTGGCACTGGTCACCCACCAGCTGGCCGTCCGGCGATACCAGGGCGCCTGCGCTTCGAAGAATTTCCACGCCTTCTTCCTGGAGCGGAACTTCTTCTCATAGCTGCCGTCAAGCTTACGCAGGTGATTCTCGTACGAATACCGTTTCGACTTCTCTTCGTCGCGGGATTCGAAGGCAACGATGCCCGGCGGCATCATGCGACCGAGTTTCGTCAGCCGGTCAACGTGACGGATGTTTACCAGGCTCCAGATGCTATCCGGCTTACGTGGCGTGAAGCGGACGGTGTAACTAGACATCATCAACGGCCTTGCGGATGCCATCGATCCATCCATAGCAAAGCGCCTCATCGAGCGCTTCCGGATAGGTGATGCTTGGCCGGCCCGAGTCCTTCTTGTAGAAGCCAACCCACAGAACCAGCGCCTTGGCATGATGCTTCTCCAGCCACCGGCGGAAAGCCGCGGGCGACGGGAAGAAAGTCACGTCGGTGGGGGTCATTGCCGGCATAACGTCACACGGGACCCCAGGCGGGATCCCGTGTCCTGCAACCTCGCTCGATTTACTTGCGCGCTGCCGGGGTCTTGGCCGACGAATGTGCCGCAGCCGCCAGCACGGGCGGAACCTCCGGAAGGGCCCCTGCCGTTTTCGATTTTTCGTCAGCCGCCGCGCCTGCCGCCTTGGCTCTCTCGTCTGGCGTGATCAGCCCCAGCGCCTTGCGAACCTCCGCCTCCAGCTTGGCGCGGATGTCGGGATTGTCCTTCAGGAACTGGCGCGCGTTCTCCCGGCCCTGCCCGATGCGATCGGCCTTGTAGCTGAACCAGGAGCCCGACTTCTCCACCAGATTTTGTGCCACAGCGAGATCCAGCAAGTCGCCTTCGCGCGAAATGCCTTCCCCGTAGATGATGTCGAATTCGGCCTCGCGGAAGGGCGCAGCCGTCTTGTTTTTCACGATCTTCACCTTGGTGCGCGATCCCACCACCGTGTCGCCATCCTTGATGGCCGCAATGCGGCGAATATCGATACGGACGGACGAATAAAACTTCAGGGCGCGGCCGCCGGTCGTGGTTTCGGGGTTGCCAAACATCACCCCGATCTTTTCGCGGATCTGGTTGATGAAGATGAAGCAGGTATTCGACTTGGAGACGATGCCGGTCAGCTTGCGCAGGGCCTGCGACATCAGGCGCGCCTGCAGGCCCATGTGGCTGTCGCCCATCTCGCCGTCCAGTTCGGCTTTGGGCACCAGCGCCGCCACCGAGTCCACCACCAGCACATCGATGGCATTCGAGCGGACCAGTGCTTCGGCGATTTCCAACGCCTGCTCGCCGTAGTCCGGCTGCGAAACCAGCAGGTTATCCACGTCCACTCCCAGCTTCCGGGCGTAGATCGGGTCCAGCGCATGCTCCGCGTCCACGAACGCCGCCATGCCTCCCGCTTTCTGCGCCTCGGCGATTACCTGCAACGCGATGGTGGTCTTGCCGGAAGATTCCGGCCCGAAGATCTCGACCACGCGCCCCCGCGGCACCCCGCCTACGCCTGAGTGCTGCGTCGAATGAAATAGCCCCGGTTGGAATGACGGAGATAGGGACCACTGCCCCCTTGCTCCCCAACCGCATGATGGAGCCCTTGCCGAACTGCTTGTCGATCTGAGACATCGCCAGATCGATAGCTTTATTTTTCTCTGCATTTTCGTCTGCCATGAATGCCGCTCCTTGGTCGCTACCTCCCGCTGCAGCTTCTCGGCGGGAGAGCTAATGGATATGAATTGCGTTGGGTCAGTGGGGCAGGCGCCGCCGCAGTTTGGCGTCGATTTCGGGGGAGGCGCATGAGTGACTGACAGCGAAGTATACACCTGGTCAAGGGCGAACAAATAGCGAAATTTTGTGCGATAGGGATAACGAAGGTAACCGGCTAACGCTTCAGCAAATCCACCGGCTCCCGCACATCCGTCACCCGGAAGTACTTGGCCAGCGCCGGATAGCGCTCGGCCACCGCCTCATACATAGCGTAGGCCACGTTGCGATAGGAAAAGTGCCCGGCCACCCCCGTTCTCAGTTCGCTGATGTACAGCGCCTCGGCGAAGTCCATCTTGAACAGGGTGCGCTTGCGAAAAGCCAGAGGAATGACGTACTGCGATTGCTCCTCGGCTTCGGCAGCGTTGCGGGACGCGAGTTGTGCCGCGGACGAGCGCGCGTCTCTCCATCGTCTCCGCATATCGCTTCGCCAGCCCCGCCGTTTTGATTTCCTGCGGCATGTCGTAGCCATGCTTGGTGGTGTACGCCTGCATGATCTGCACACAGCGGCGATGGCGGTGCATGTCGCGGAAGCCGCCAATGTCCATCAGGATGTCGAAGCGGAAGCGCTGCCCGGCGTTGAAGGTGCGCGCGACTTCATCGAAGCGCCCGCGATGCCGCATGCCCAGTTCGATGATCTCGTGCGCGCCGGCGCCTCCGGCATGGCCTCAACTACCCGGCGAATCTGCCGATAAGAGTGGTGCGCGTATTGGTAGAGGAGCGTGGCTGCGAGTTCGATGTCGAGCGGCTCATCGTCAAGCAGGTCGACGAGCGGTGCGGGGTCGATCGGCAACGAACCGAGTAACTTCAGCCGCGGCCGCGCTCAACGCGCGCCGGGTCTCGCAGTTCGTAGGCGTTGGGCTCGGCGTACTTCACCAGTGTTGGGGAAACGCGCACTTCGCGCAGCAGCACCCGCTCGGCCGCCCCGGTAACTGCCGGAGCTTCGCGGCGAATTTGTTCGAGCAGCTGCTGCGCGGTGTCCTGGTTCACGTTGTACGCCGGTTCGCGCGCGGCCTGCTTCAGCAGCTCGCCCAGCCGGCGTACCTCGGCATGGGTGTGCGACAGTAGCCGCGACACCTGATTTTCCAGGGTGCGCGCACTGACAATCTGGCCCAGCGATGTGTTGGTTGCCAGCGGCAAAAGATAGCGGGACAGGTCGAACGCTCGCGCTCGCAGCGTGCGGTCGTACGCGTCCTGCTTCATGTCATCCGGCTTCGGAGTGCGGTCACGGAGGAACTCGAACATCGCTCCGGAGAAGTAGCGATACTCGGCAAACAGCAGGTCGATGGTCTCGCGGTAGAGCCTGTGGGCAGCGCCGTCGTCCGCAAAATCGGGAACGAAATAACCGCTTTTCTGGAAGTCCTGATAGCGGGTGGAGCGTTCCTGCCCGTCCCAGCGCGGTTCGTCAACCGCAATGGTGGCCGCCAGGATCGAGAGCTTTTCGATCGCGAAGGCGACATGCGCCAGGTCAGCGATGCTGCGGTGGCCGTACTGGAAGTAGAAGGTGTTGAGGAACTTCTCCGCCTTCTGCTCGTTGAGCTCGGCCAGCGATTCGCGCAGCGAGAGCGCCGAACGCGAATACTTGGCCATCCCGTACGCCTGCACTTCCGGGTCGGCGCCATGAACCGCGTACACCTCGGGGTCGCCGGACGTTTTCGACTGAATTTCGCTGGATTCGGTGATGGGTTTTGTAACCATATGGCTTTGCAATGAATCTTATTTTGTAGAGCAGCATTCAGCAATGGCTGTTCCGGCGGGCTGAGGAAAACCGTGGCGAACTCGGAACTCCCCGGCCCGTAAGTCGTAAATTCAGGGTATAATTGAGACTGCTATACATGATGAGTGTGCCTTCTTTCTTCAAATCCTCAGCAGTTCTTGTTTTGAGCCTTGGTTTTCTTCCAGTAGCGGGCATCGCACAAGAATCGCGCTTCGATCCTCCCAGCGTGCTCTCGCGGTTTGGCGCCGCCGACGGCGTGCGTCTGCCTGACCTGGATAGCTCGTCGCCGACTCGCGTTGCGCTGCCCATCATGAGTCCGGAGTTGGCGTTACAGGCGTACGAGAACCGCGGCCACGAGCAGGAATCCCAACTGGGGTCCTATACCGACGAAACGCTGGTCATGGCCGAGTTGCCCGAGACCGCGCAGCGCGGCGCCTTCGAGTTGGAGCGCGCCTACGTCGCGCCTACCTCGCTCAGTTACAAACCGGTGCACTTCACCGGCGACACGTTCGTCAAGTCCAACGTGATTTCGCGCGTGCTGCAGTCGGAAGTAGATTATGTCGCGAAGGGTGATCATTCGCGGCAGGCGCTTACCAGCGAGAATTACAAGTTCTCCTACAAGGGACTGCAGGAGCTGAACGGCCGCTCCGTGCATGTGTACCAGGTGAAGCCGCGGCAGAAACGCATCGGCCTGTTCAAGGGGCGCATGTACCTCGACGCCCAAACCGGCGCGCTGATGCGTTCCGAGGGAACGGTCGCGAAGTCGCCGTCGTTTTTCGTTCGAAAGATTGAATTCGTACAGGACTTCGCCGAAGTGGGGCATTACATATTCCCCTCTCACCTGCACACCACCGCGCAAGCCCGCCTGGTGGGGAAGACCGTGGTTGACGTCTATCACCGCGACTATCAGTTGCAGCCAGTCTCGGCTTCGCTTTCCCCGCCCAGCGCCGCCATGGGACAGCACTAACTTCCGTGTCGCCGGAAGCGCCCGACCGGCGCCGGCCAGCCGGCCTGGCCGATGAGGAGGTGCGCACTCGCTGGCTGGGCCCTGATTCCCTTTTGTTCGCTACCGGTCATCGCCCCTGGCCCGCGCCCATGGCTCCCTGGGTCATGACCCAGCGCTGGAACGACCTGCTCTTCCTGCACTATGACATAGAGCCTGAGACGCTGCGTCCGCTGGTGCCGGAACTGCTCACGCTCGACACCTATCAGCAGCGCGCCTGGGTTTCCATCACTCCTTTCCAGATCGACCACCTGCGTCCGCCGGTCGCTCCGTGGCTGCCGTGGGTTTCGCGTTTTCCTGAGCTGAATGTCCGGACGTACGTGACCTATGGCGGCAAGCCGGGCGTGTATTTCTTCAGCCTCGATGCCGGCAATCTTTCCGCAGTCTGGGGAGGGCGCATCTTCTACCGGCTGCCGTACTGGAAGGCGGGCATGAAGATGAAGGGGCGCGGCACAGACACCATCGAGTACCGCTCGAAACGCGAACACGGGCCCAAGCCCGCCGAGTTCCGCGGAAGCTATCGGCCCACCTCCGCCGCCTTTCATGCCGTGCCCGGATCGATCGAGCACTTCCTCAGCGAGCGCTACTGCCTGTATGCCTGCAACCGCAAGCGGCTCTACCGCGGTGAAATCCACCATCTGCCCTGGTCATTGCAAGACGCCAGTTGCACGGTGGAGCAGAACACGATGGCGTCAGTGGCTGGCATTGCCCTCACCAGCCAGCCCTCGCTCACGTACTTCTCCCGCGAGTTGAAAGTCCTAGTCTGGGCGCCGGAGCGGCTGGTGTAGGTTCTCAGGCGTTGATCGCCATGCCGAACACCGCGTTGGCGCCGTCCAGCATTGCCTCTGACAATGTGGGATGGGCGTGGATGATATTGGCCAGCTCTTCCGCCGTGCACTCCATCTCCAGGGCAACCACTGATTCGGCAATCAACTCTGTCGCTGTCGGCCCGATGATGTGGACGCCCAGGATCTCGCCGTACTTCGTGTCTTCGACAATCTTCACGAAGCCCTCGTGCTGCGCCCACGATGCTGGCGCGCGAGTTCGCGGTGAACGGGAACTTGCCGACCTTCACGTTGTAGCCTAGCTCCTTCGCTTTTGCCTCGGTCAATCCCACGCTGCCGATTTCCGGATGACAGTACGTGGCGTTGGGAATGCGTAGCGTGTTGATGGGCTTCGCCGGCTTGCCCGCAATGTGGGTCACCGCGACAATGCCTTCCATGCCGCCGGAGTGCGCCAGTTGCGGGTAGCCCATCACGATGTCGCCCACCGCGTAAATGCCCGGCTCGGCCGTGCGCATGTACTCGTCGACCTTCACGAAGCCACGCTCCAACTGGATCTTCGTCTTCTCGATGCCGACGTTCTCCGTGCGCGGCGCGCGGCCAATCGCCACCAGCACCTTTTCGGCTTCCAGCGTCTGCTGCTTGCCATCGACAGTGAAGGTCACCGCCACGCCCTGCTTGGTTTTCTCCAGCTTTTCGACCTTGGCGTTGACGAAGCCGTTGATGCCGCGCTTGCGGTAGACGCGCATCAACTCCTTCGAGACTTCTTCGTCTTCCACCGGAACGTACCGCGGCAGCATCTCCAGGATGGTCACATCCGCGCCGAACGATTTGTAGATGCTGGCGAACTCCACGCCCACTGCGCCCGAGCCGATCACGATCAGCGACTTGGGAATGCTGTTGAGGCTCAGCACCTCGATGTTGGTCAGGATCTGCTCGTCGGCCTGCAGGCCCGGCAGCATGCGCGCCACCGAACCGGTGGAGAGCAGCAGGTTCTTCGCCTGCACCTGCGACTTGCCACTCTTCGACTCGACATCCACGGTATGCACGCCGTTCTTTGCCGGGCCGGTCAATTTGCCGTAGCCCTCGATGACGGTGACCTTGTTCTTGCGCATCAGGAACTGCAGACCCTTGGCGTGCTTATCGACGATGCCCTGCTTGCGCTTCTGAATGGCGCCCCAGTTCAGGGTGACCCCGGCGGTGTTCTCCAGACCGAGCTCGGGGCCTTCCTTCACGTGGTCGTAGACCTCGGCATTGAACAGCAAGGCCTTGGTGGGGATGCAGCCGACGTGCAGGCAGGTTCCGCCGAGGTACGGGATCTTTCTCGATCAGGGCCGTCTTCAGGCCAAGTTGTCCGGCGCGAATGGCGGCAGTGTATCCAGCAGGACCGCTGCCGATGATGGCTACGTCGTAGATGGTCTCAGGCAATTTCGTGCTCCGCTGCTACAGATTTGTACTTGGTGCTGACAACAAACAGATGATTGTAAATCAGGAACGAAGCAGGGCCGCGCCAGCCTCCTGATTCCGCTGGACTAAGCGGCCCTGAGTCTTTTCTGGCGCGCCATCCGTATATCCGGTTAGCATGATTGCCACCACCTTCAGTTCGCTGCTCACGATGGAAACCGAAGAGACTCGGATAGCCCGTGGCCTGCGTCATCGCGATCCTGAACTGCTCGATGAATTGATCGTGCAGTATCAGCATCGCCTGTTGCGCTACCTGTTGCATCTGACCGGCAACCACGCCACCGCCGAAGACCTCTTCCAGGAAACCTGGGTGCGCGTGCTGGAGAAAGGGCACCTCTACGACGGACGCAGCCGCTTCGTTACCTGGCTGCTGACCATCGCGCATAACGTCGGCATCGACTACCTGCGCCGGCGCAATCCCTCCAGTCTCGACGAAATGCTCGACCCGGAAGAAGGCGCACCGTTTGAAGTTGCCGACGCCCGCCCAACCCCATTCGAACAAGCGGCAGCGAACGAGACCAGCGCGCAACTGGAAGCGGCACTCAACACGATATCCCCGATCTTTCGCGAGGTGCTGGTACTGCGCATTCACGAACAGATGAAACTTGAGGAGATCGCGCAATTGATCAACATCCCATTGGCCACAGTGAAAACGCGCCTCTATCGCGGCGTAAACGCACTGCGGCCCGTACTGCAAGGAGGCGCACAATGAACGGTTCGGCCCACGAACGCGCCCGAGAACTCATTCTGTACCGCGACATCGAAGGCATCAGCAACAGCGATGCTCTGTGGCTCCAGGCCCATCTGGACGAGTGCCCGAATTGCGACGCCTTTGCCGGCTCGTTGCGGCTCACGGCGCAGTCGCTGCGCCTGGTGCCCACCTTTGCCAGTTCGACGCTGGTGGCTGCGACCCAAGCGCGAGTGCGTGCGCGCGCCGCCGAGCTGCGCGATCGCGAGGCCCGTGTCTTCCTCATCGGAGTGTCGTTCTGTCTTGGACTGCTGTGGTCAGCCGGCTCGGCCCTGCTCGGCTGGAAGTTGAGCAGTTGGCTGGCGCAAAGCTTGCACATTCCCGCATGGATCATCGCCTCCGGCCTGGTGCTGTTCTGGCTCCTGCCGGCAATCGCGATGGGATTGGTCTTCCTGTACTACCCTCGCCCGCTTCTCGATCATCCTCGGGCCACTTGGGCAGCAACACAGGGCGAAGGAGAACTGTAATGAACGAACGCTCAACCTTCAGAGCCGAACTCGATATCGTCCCCGGAATTGCGTGGGCGTTGGCAATCATTGTTTTCTTGTGTGCGCTGGTGGGCGGCGTCGGCGTAGCCATGCACTGCGCCGGAGGAGACATGCAATCCCATCACGACCCGTCGCATTGTGGCGTGTTTCTGGTGGCGGGACTCTTCGGCGGCTTCCTGCTAGGGTGCTGGGTGCTGTTGCTGGGGTACGTCAACCGCGACGCGGCACGGCGCGGCATGGGGCCTGTGCTGTGGACGCTGGTGTGCATCTTCGTGCCCAACTGCCTCGGCTTCCTCATTTACTTCCTGGTGCGCAAGCCTCTTGTACAGTTCTGCCCCCAGTGCGGCCAGCAAGTAAACAGCGATTTCCGCTTCTGCCCCAAGTGTCACTATGCGCTGGCCCCCACCTGCGCCAGTTGCGGCCGCGCCGTAAGCCGCGATTACGTCTTCTGCCCCTATTGCGGACACGGCGCCGGAGTATCGGCGCAACCGGCTGCGCCTAACCCGGCGCAGAGCTGAGGCAAGCTTTTCAGCAATCCGAGCGGGAGTCGCGTTGCCGCCCGGCTCCCGTTTTTCGATTAGTTGGTGGGTTGGGACGAGGTACAGGAACAATGCCAATCGGCCTACTGTGCGCCGCTCTCGTCGAGGAAAATTGCTGGCTCTGCGGGCGCATTGCCGCGCTGCAGCTTGTCCACGCGCTCGGCCATCGCCCACTTCAGCTCCTCGATGCCCTCGCCTGTTACCGCCGAGATGGTGAACAAATCGAGCTTCTTGCGCTTGCAGTAGCGTTTTAGCTTGGTCAGCTTCTCTTGATTGACGGCGTCAATCTTGGTGGCCACAACCATCGTCGGTTTCGCGTCGAGGCCGCTCCCGAAGCTCGCCAGCTCTTTGGTGATGACCTCATAGTCCAGGACCGGGTCGGGCCGCCCACTCGCATCCGACACATCGACCAGGTGCGCCAGAAAGCGCGTGCGCTCGATGTGGCGCAAGAACTGCGTTCCCAGGCCAGCGCCTTGGCTTGCGCCCTCGATCAGCCCGGGAATATCGGCCACCACGAAGCTGCGGTCGTCAGGCATGTCACCCACCACCACAACTCCCAGATTGGGCTGCAGCGTAGTAAACGGATAGTCGGCGATCTTGGGCCGCGCCGCCGAAATGCGCGAGATCAGCGTGCTTTTGCCGGCGTTCGGAAATCCCACCAGGCCGACGTCGGCGAGCAGCTTCAGCTCCAGCCGCAGCGCGCGCTCTTCGCCGGGAAACCCATGCTCATGCTCGCGCGGAGCCTGGTGCACCGAGGTCGCAAACCGGGCGTTACCGCGTCCGCCACGTCCTCCGCGAGCGATTACGATGCGCTCATCCGGATGGGAGAAGTCGTGCACGAGCTCGCCGGTCAGTTCGTCGTACACCATGGTTCCCACTGGCACCTTCAGCACCACGTCGTCGCCCTCACGGCCGGTCTTGTTCGACCCTTCACCGTGGCGTCCGCGCTCGGCCTTGTATTCAGGATTGAAGCGGAAGTGCACCAGCGTGTTGTGGCGCTCGCTGGATTCCATAATGACGTCGCCGCCGTGTCCGCCGTCGCCGCCCGACGGTCCGCCGCGCGGGACGAACTTCTCCCGCCGGAAGGCCATGCAGCCGTTGCCGCCGTCGCCGGCTTTGACTCGGATTTTGGCTTCGTCTACGAACATGGGGAAAGAAGCTGTCAGCCATCGGCCGCCAGCTACCAGCTTGGCTCTTCGCTCTCCGCGATTCGCCTTCGCGGAACGGCGGTTGAAGACTTCAATAAGCGATTACAACAAAACGGCCCCGCCGCAGCGAGGCCTTGTGATCTCACCGAGAGAAGCTGTGCGTACCCGATCCTTGCCGATTCGGCGACAGGTAGGGAACGAAATCGTTACGCCTTTGCGGCTTCGGTTTCTTGCTGCGGATGCACCGACACGAACTTGCCCAGCGCGCCGCGATCCTTGAACTGGATCACGCCGGTCACCTTGGCGAAAAGGGTGTCGTCTTTGCCGCGGCCTACGTTCACTCCCGGCTTAACCCGAGTGCCGCGCTGCCGCACGATGATGGTGCCGCCCGAAACCAACTGGCCGCCGAAAGCCTTCACGCCCAGCCGCTGCGCATTGGAATCGCGGCCATTTCTCGAACTGCCTAAACCTTTTTTGTGTGCCATTGCTTCTTCTTCTCGGAGCTGCAGCCCCGGATTGCAATTTCGTTTGAACAACGCGGCCGGAACCGCGACTCTTAAGAGTTATCCCAGGTCTGCTTCGCCACCCGAGCGGAAATTCCGCATCGTAGCAATCGCCTCCCGCACTGACGAGCGGAAATGCAGCACCAGGGAATCAAACCGCTTCGCTGCCGACAGCAGCACAACCAGCAACTGAGCAGTCAGCATTACGCCTTCAGCGCCTGGCCGTCCACGTTGATGCCCGTGATCTTCACGGCAGTGTAAGCCTGGCGATGTCCCTGCAGCTTCTTGTACTGCTTCTTGCGCTTGAAGTGGAAGACCAGCACCTTGTCGCCGCGTTTCTGCTCCACCACCTGTCCGGTGACGAAGGCCTGCGACGGCTTGCTCAGTTCGCCTTCGCTGGCGCTCACCGCCAGCACTTCGTCGAACTGCACATCAGCGCCGCTTTCCTGCGGCAGTTTCTCGATTTCGATTACGTCTCCGGGTGCGACGCGATACTGCTTTCCCCCGGCGCGGATCACCGCGTACATGGCAATCTCCTGAACTGTGGCTGTTGCGAACACGCAACCGTCCGCTCCCGGCGTTCTTCGGGAGCGTTTAACTCGTTTGTGCACTTGCACTTACCCAGCGGCCGGAAGGTAACCTTCGCGGGGCCAAGCGCCCCGGGCGGCTGGGGTGTCCCTGACGGGACACGGATAGTACAGGCAAACCATAGAAGTGTAGCGTGTTTGGCCGGGCCAGGTCAATGGCAGTAAGTCCCGGGTAGTGGGCCTTTATGATTATACGAACCCATTACCAAGTCCCGGATGTGAGCCGCCGTCGAAAGGATCCCTTGTACGCTGTCGACACTTCAACAACCATCCTGAAGATTGCGGGAACGAGACAATTGTCAGCGAAGGGTCAACCCCCAGCGAAGAGATTCTCCCTAGCTTGGATTCGAGGGCCCCAGGAACCTGCCTGCGAACTTATCAGCACTCTGAGTGAGTCTCGGGACCTCGCTACCCAGGTGGTGCAGTTCCCATTTCAAAATATCCTTCAGTTCAGTTTGGCGAGAGCTGCATTTCCCAAGCGCGGCAGGCACGGCACTCGCCGCCTGGCCTTCGTCACCCTGGAGAAACTTTGTCACCGCCAACTCCAACTCGGCATAACAGGCTTTTTCATCGATTAGCCCCAATCGCACCTGCTGGGTAGCGCTGACCTCGAATGCCCAGGCATTCTGACCCTCGGCAGTCCGCACGGACGGCTCCTGTAACCAGCGGATAGCATCTTCTTCCCGTCCTCGGGCGACGTCGAGTTTGTCCTGCAAGCGATAGATCTTGCTAGCTTCGAGGGCCGAAAGTGGAAATTTCTCGACCTTTCCGTACTCCTCGAGCGCCTTATCGTAATCTCCCTGTCGAAAGTAGAGATCCGCAAGGTTGTTGTGATAGCGCGGCGTCCCGGGCGAGAGCTGGGCGGCTCGTTGGTATTGCTCAAGAGCCGAATCGGGATTGCTTTCAAGATCCAGGATTCGGCCCATATCGAAAAAAGCTTCGGCCAGTCGAGGCTCGCGCTTCACTGCTTCCTCATAGTCGGCGAAAGCTCCCCCTCGGTCTCCCTGCCGGTACTTCTGATCGCCGGTCAAAACTTTCAGATAAGCACAGCGCGGATATTGGCGGTCCGCCTCATTTAAACGTTGCTCAAACTGGACCCGATCCAGCCGGATCGCATTAAGCTCGATCGCTTCCCACCCGCACTTAGCCGCGCGACTGAAAGGGTTTAGTGTTTTTGCCCGCTGTAGTGCCGGTTTCGCCTCGGCATAAAGACCGACGTTCAGCAGATCGGTTCCTTGCCGCAGGGAACGCTGGCTGCTCGACCATAACCACCCACCCACAAGCAGCGCAGCGGCAACGAATAAGCCACCCACCCAGCGCATGGGGTGGCGACGAACTGCCGTCTGCAAGACCCGCACCTGCACCGGCCCAGGACCGCACAGCTCAACGATCAACCGGCGCAGTCCCTTGACCGCGTCGACAAAGCCGTGATCCTCCGTCTTCCAGTCCACCACCGGCTTGCCGCCTTTGGGCAGCGCCTGCAGGCTGGCAAAGCGTGACGTCTCCCAGTCGCTCGGCTCCAGAATGACCGGTACCACCCGCGCTTCACCGTGCTCGCTGCGTTCCAGTGCGCGCGCCATCTCTTTGTCGTTGCAGTAATCGGAGGCCAGGAAGTCCGCGCTGACTAGCAGGATGATGATGTGAGCGGAGTTGAGGTTTTCGTCAATGGCGCCGGCCCATTCCGTACCCGCCGTGATGCGCCGGTCGTTCCAAGCTTCAATCAGGCCTTCGCGCTTAAGCTGGCTGAGATGGACGAGAAACCGCTCGCAAAGCTTTTCGTCGCGGTGGGAATAGGAGAGGAAGAGCTTGAGGGGCGGAACTAGTCGGGGTTTAGGCATCCCGTCAGTGGGCCACCTTCTGCGCGATGGGAAAGGGCTCGCCTTCCATCTTCGACAATGGGCGCTGCCGGTAATGCCACTTCTCTTCCGTCATATCCGGCACATGGCTTTGCACATACTCGGCCAGGCGTGTAATCAGTATGTCGCCTTCTGGATCGGGTGTCGCGTTTTCCAACCCCTGGAGCAAAGCGAAGGTGAATACGCCGTGACCCTTGTAGCCGTCCATGGCCATTTCTTTGCTATTCGACGCGGCCAGAACCGCGCGGCCCGACATGGTGGCGACCTTCTCAATGGCCGCCTTCTCGCTGGCAGCATCCCTGCCCTCCATAAAAGCGCCAGCATTGCAGGTGTCGAGAATCAAGACACTCTTGTTGGTCGGAATCTGCTTGAGCAGCTTCTGGATCGCCTCGCGATTCAGGCTTTTGCTCAGCAAGTCTGCTTGGTTGGTGTATTCCGCCTCCCAGGGGATGAAGTAGTAATCCCCCTCGTCCGCCATGCCGTGTCCAGCCAGATATAGGACAAACGTATCTCCTGCGTGAACCGCCTTGGCTGCCTGAGCAACCGCGTCCTGAAGCCCTGTTGCGGTCGCCCGGCTGTCCTCCAGCGGTACCGTAGTTACCTTAGCGTACAGACCCTTCCCCTCCTGCTCCTTAAACTTGGCTGCCACCAGGTCTGCATCCGCCGAGGCAAACTTAACCCCGTCCCACAGTGAGTGATCCCTGTAGTGCGTGATACCAGCCGCGATCACATACAGAGAGGTCTTCGATCCCTGCGTCACTCGGCGGCCCGTGAGCTGGATCGTCCTTGCCTGGCCCAGGACCTTGCCGTTGGCACTATAAGCCGCAACCGTTAGGGTGTGACCACCACCCCCCACGGGGATGTAGCGATTGATGGTGTCGCCTCCGGTGCCCGCGATATCCACTGCGTCGCGCCCCTCGATCTCGACTCCATCGATGCGGTATACGATGCGGCCACGACCCCCACCCAGGTCCTTGACCCGAAATTGCACCAGATACTGGTCGGGGTTGTCCGCCGGCCTGGCCGAAACTACCTCTATCTCCGGTGGCAGACCGCCGGCCAGTACCTGCGAAATATCGCCGACTCGATTACGCGCGGCGAGGACCTTGGTCGCTCCGTCGGGCTTGAGAATTTGATCGATCAGGTCGGCGCGGTAAAACACTTCGCGAAGCTGGTCTACCTTGACAAACTCACCTGCCTGATCGGTTCCATGATTGATCTGATATCCGATCAGCGCGTCCCCGCCGTTCTTGAAGGTAAAGAAGCCATCCGGATTCCAGGCCACCCAGCGCTGCAGATCGCGATCCACGAACAGCGCCAGCACCTCTTCACCTTTGTCGAAGGTATACCAACGTACTGTCCCGTCCCCAAGAGCCGCAATCACGAAGCGGCCATCAGCAGAGATGTTCACACCCCATGCCACGTCCGGAACGGAAGTGTCCCAGATTTGCTTGCCCTGCCGGTCGAACTTTCGGATGTACCACCCTGTTCCGAGCACAAAACTATCTTTGTTCGGAGAGATCGCCAGGCTGAAGGACTGTTCATACGGCTCTAGCGGCAAAGCGTGCCCGTCCAGCGTCGGGCGATCACTTCCGTGGCTCCAGGCGTCAACCGCGATACCACTGGTTCCAGGTCCTTGCAGGGAAACGTTGGCTTCGTCGCCAACTTCCAGCTTTTCCTCCGAAACGGAAAAGCTGAGCTTACGGTCCGTGAATGTGGCGCCGTGGAGGAATAAGGGGTCGACTTCAACAATGTTGCCATCCGACGAGACGCGAGGGTAAGCAACGACGCGGTAATCCAGCAGATCCGGTTCAACACGCCAGCTTCTAGTTCGCAGCAGTATGCCGACACTTTCGTCACCCGAGCAAAAGGCAATAGCTCCGTCCTTAAGGGCGCGAATATCCGGAATCACATCGCTGGCGGCCGGATAGGTGCTTAGCTTTCCCTTGCCAGCATCGCTCCAGCAGACTATCGAACGCACTCCGTCCGATTGGTAGGTGCCTGCTGCGCAAACGACACGTCCGTCCTCTGACCATAGCACGCTCGAAAGATATTTCCCGGCCTGGGGAGTCACTTGAGGCGTATACAGAAAGGACAAGTCGTCGCCTGCAAGCACATCCACCGCCGTCATTTCGTAGAAGCCAACGGCAATGCGCTTTCCATCAGGCGAGAAACGCGCAGAATAGGGCCACTTCCCGCTAGGCGGCTTTTCCTTGTGCAGCAAACGGAAATCCGAACTGTACAGCCGGACGAATCCGTCGTAGCTTGCCGTTACCACTCGCCCTGACTTGTCAAAGTCGAGCCAGTAGCTGCTGTCGCCATACTGCGGGTCTTTGAACACTTCCGAATAGTCGTCAGCTTTGAAGACGCGAATTCCGTATTGCCCCGCAAGCGCTACTCCGAGATATCGGCCGTCTCTCGAATACGCGAGATGGTTCGCGGAGCTGGGAAGGCCTCGTATCGCCTTGCGAATGTTTCCGCTCTCGCGGTCAAAAATATAAACCGGATATTCTCCCGAGCCATTCGCCCCGGTAAATCCTCCCACCGCCACTTCCGCCCCACTAGGAGAGGAAGCGATGGCATAGAGCTTCCCTTCATTCCCATCGCCGATTGGGGGCCGCAGAATCTTCAGCAGCTTACCGCTATACAGGTCCCAGACTCGCGCCGTTTTGTCATCCGAGACGCTGAACAGAAACCGTTCCGCCGCATCTACATCGATGTGCCTTACCATCGCCGTATGCGTCCCGGTTTCAATCCGTGGATATACTTTCACGTGCTGCGCTTGAGCAAACGCGCACGCGCCAACCAGAAGTAGAGGTATGACAAACCGGCGCATGATCTGACTCCTCCCTCTGCAGCTTTAGGAAAAAACTGGCCGTATTCTACACCCGTTTTGGGAGGCGTTAGCGACGACACCGAAATCGGTAGTGGGCTGCTTCGTCAAAGTCGCCCACTACCCCTGAAGTAGGGCTTTTGCCCCGAAGGGGCCACAGTTTGCACGATCCCCTGCAAACCTTCTCTTTTTCCCAGAACGGCGTTAGTCCTCAGGTTACTTTCGTGCTGTCGGATTTCTCTTTCCTCTTGCTCCCTGATTCATTGACCCGTAACCTCGGCATGAGGAAAGGTTGTAGTGTGCGCTCAGCGCGCTGTCGGCTAAGTTCTTTGAATATAATATTTTACATATAAGTCTCACGCGTTCAATATTTTGCAGACCAATTCCAAAACGGAACTAATGTTTTCAAGATTTTGCGGGCTGGAGGGGGAGGGGGTGCCCCGCGTTATCGGACGCAGATTCCAGATTTGGACCACTCTGCGCAGCCAGGTTCCTAGCGCGGATGCCGCCGCCTCGGCATTCTCGGGAATCTCTGATTACGCCCAATCTTTTGAAGGGGACGGCCTTCAGGCCGTCCGTAAAGGCCGCAAAAATGAACGCGTCTTTAAGCCGCGGAGGGACCGTCCGTTGACTTAATCAGACCCTCCCTCGGGTCCCTGCTGATGAGCCATCGGGTCAGTCGCGACTCCGCCCTACGCTGGCTAGCGTTTCATCCGCCCCCCGATTCACAGCTCTTGAGCGGCTGCCGCCAAAGCTTCGTAAGATGCATGCTCCAATAACAGCCTTGCCCGCCGACGGGAAATCGCTGCTACCGTTTGCCGCCCCTGCGGGGTCTAAACAGGGAAAAAGGGGCGAATCTGGGTTCGGTTTTCTTTCCACGGACGGAACTTCTCCCAAGACTTGCGCGTACCTAGCAACAGGACAGGAACGCTACCTACAGGCGGAGGCGGCAGTGGCAAACGGCAAAAATAATAAGAAGAAGCGTTGGGTCATCATATCGATCGTCGCGGTAGCGGTTGTAGCGCTGGTGGTGGTGGCGGTTGCGGCGACGCGCGGCGGCACCAAGATCGATCCGACCAAGCTGGCCAAGGTCGAAAAGGGCGACCTGGCCAAGAGCGTCGTGGCGACCGGCAAGGTGACTCCTATCACCAAGGTCGAGATCAAGTCGAAGGCCAGCGGCATCGTGAAAAAGCTTTATGTCGATGCCGGCGACAAGGTACACGAAGGTCAGGTACTGGCTGAATTGGATCGAGAAGAGATCCAGGCCGAGGTCAATTCGTCGCGGGCGCAGTTGCTGTCATCCGAGGCCAACCAGAAGGGCGCGGAAGCCGATATGAAGCGCGCCGAGGTGGATGCCCAGGGCGTCGACGTTCCCACGTTGCAGCGTGCTTATCAGCGCGCCCAGCAGATGGCGAAGGACGGCGTGGTTTCAGCGTCAGCCCTCGATGACGCGCAGCGGGCCTACGAGCTGGCGGTCAACAAGCGCGACGTAGCTCGTGCGCAGCTTATTGTGAACAAAGCGAAAGTGGCACAGGCCCAGGCCGATGTGCAGAAGAGCCGCGCGACCTTGAGCCAGTTGGAAGAGCAGTTGAGTTATACCACGATCACCTCGCCCATCGACGGCGTGGTGCTGTCGCGTGACGTGGAAATGGGCGATGCGGTCAGCTCGATCCTGGTGTTGGGATCGGCGGCCACGCTGGTCATGACCATTGGCGATACCAGCGAGGTCTACGTGAAGGGCAAGGTCGACGAGAGCGACATCGGCAAGGTGTATCTCGGACAGCCGGCCCGCATCCGGGTGGAGACGTTCAAGGACAAAACATTTACCGGCAAGGTGACCAAGATTTCCCCGATGGGCACGGAGAAAGATAACGTCACGACCTTCGAAGTGCGAGTGTCGATCAACAATCCGGGCGGCGAACTGAAAGCCGAGATGACCGCCAATGCGGAAATCATTCTTGACGAGCACAAGAACGTGCTGATGATTCCGGAAGGAGCCATCATGTACGACAAGGACAAGAAAGCGTCCGTCGACATTCCCGATCCCAAGGCGAAGGATGGAATGAAGAAGATTGCCGTCAACATCGGCATCTCGAACGGCGCCAAGACGGAAGTGCTCTCCGGGCTGAAAGAAGGCGACCAAGTCGTTCTGCAACAGTAGGGTCGGGCTCATTTTTTCCAGCGGCTGCCGCAACGGCAGCCGTTCTCGCGAGCGCATCGGTCCAAACACATTTCAGATAGACGTCATAGCGAGGCCATTATGAAGAAGCAGTCATTGGCAGTCCTGCTGGTTACATTGCTGGTCCCGGCGTTGCTGTTTGCCCGGGTTGAAGGCAAGTTCGATAGAACGCTCACCGTCTCGGGCCCGGTGAATCTTGACTTGACGACCGGCTCGGGCGACGTGATGGTGAAAACCGGCAGCGGAAACCAGGTCGTGGTGCACGGCTCCGTACACGCCAGCAACAACTGGTTTGGGGGCAATGAAGAGAGCGCGGTGCGCGCCGTCGAATCGAATCCGCCGATCGAGCAGAACGGCAACACCATCCGCATCGGCTACAACCTTCCGGAAGATGCCAAGCGCCACGTATCGATCAGCTATGAAGTCACGGTGCCGCCGGATACGACCCTGCAGGCCCACTCCGGATCAGGCAGCATTGGCGTAGAAGGCGTGCGCAAGCCGATCAGCGTGAACACCGGATCGGGCGATGTGCGGCTGCGCGACCTGGGACCACAATCACATGCCCAGACGGGCAGCGGCGACATTCGGGCACAGGACATTGCGGCGCCGTTCTCCGGCAAAACCGGCAGCGGCGATATTGAAGCTACCCTGACCGGCAGCGGCGACGTCGATGTGCAGACGGGATCGGGCTCGGTGCAGTTGCAAGGGGTGAAAGGCGGCTTGCGCGCCCGCACCGGCAGCGGCGATCTCACCGCAGATGGCGACGTGAAAGGACCGTGGAACCTGCACACCGGCTCGGGCGGCATCAAGCTGGCGCTGGGCGCGAGCGGCGGATTCAACCTCGATGTGCATACCGGCTCGGGCTCGATCCATTCCGACCTGCCGATCACGGTGCAGGGCAGCTTGAACCGGCACGACCTGAAGGGCGCGGTCCGGGGCGGCGGCCCTGACGTCGAAGTCTCGACCGGGTCGGGAGATATATCGATTCGCTGAGTCGCGAACTGGAGTGATGAGGCCGTCCTGCGGGGCGGCCTTTTTTGTTTCCGGTGTTTTTCTCATCGGGCACGCGGCG
Organism: uncultured Acidobacteriaceae bacterium; assembly: GCA_963798275.1. Classification (GTDB taxonomy): domain Bacteria; phylum Acidobacteriota; class Terriglobia; order Terriglobales; family Acidobacteriaceae; genus CAWCTB01. The sequence goes on along the minus strand of CAWCTB010000005.1, from coordinate 6,843 downwards.
CGAGTCCAACCTTGACAAGCAGCGCGGGCAAAACCATACTTGCGCGGTCCATTGGCTGCGAGGTCACCTATGGCCAGTAAACCGAGATCTGCGGCGAAGAAGGCTGCGCCAAAGCGAAAGAAGGAAGGCGTTACCGCGGCGACGGCGCGCGCGAAGAAGCCCGCTAAGGCCGTCGCCAAGCGCGCTCCGGCTAAAGTATCCGCGGCACGCAGCAGAGCCGCTCCCGTTAAGCAGACTGCCGCGTCGCCTATGGCCGACCCCGGCAAGCTCAACTTCAATCACGCCATGATCTATGTGAAGGACGTGCAGCGCAGTCTCCAGTTCTACCGCGAGTTGCTGGGGTTCAAGCTGATCGAGGATTTCCGCCACCAAGGCATTTCACTGTACGCACGGCTGCACGCACCCGGGGGCGATGGCACCATCGCCTTGCACCTGGCTGGGCCGGGTGTATCCGTGGCCAGCGATGGTGTGCGGCTGTACTTCGAGGTCAGCGATGTCGACGATTTCTGCCACAAGCTGCAGAAGAGAGGCTTCTACCTGAACCAACTGCCACGCATGATGCCGTGGGGCTGGCGCCATGCTTACCTGAACGATCCTGACGGTCACGAGATCAGCCTGTACTGGGCGGGCGAGAACCGCATGAAAAAGACGGTGATGCAGGCTGCCCGCAAAGCCGTAAGTGCGAGCCGTTAGCCGGCCTGTGTACCCTGCTTGACTCGCGCACGGCTTGCGGATAGCGTCCAAGGCATGGCTGAGCCGCGGGTTGTCACCTTCACTACCGATTTCGGATTACAGGATGCCTTCGTCGGAATCATGCACGGAGTGGTCCTCAACATCGCGCCGGAGACGCGGATTGTCGATGTCTGCCATTCCGTGACTTCGTACGATGTGCTGGACGGGGCGTGGACCATCGCGCAGGCCTACCGGTTCTTTCCGCCGCGCACGGTACACGTGGTGGTGGTCGATCCGGGGGTGGGGAGCAAGCGCCGGCCCATCCTGGCGGAAACCGATAATGCCATCTTCATTGCGCCTGACAATGGCGTGCTGTCGCTGGTGGAGGCGCGCGAGCCCAGGTTTTCGATCCGGCATATCACGGCGGAACGATTCTTCCTGAACCCGGTGAGTTACACGTTTCATGGGCGCGACATCTTTGCTGCGGTGGCGGGCTGGCTGAGTCAGGGCATTGCGCCAGCGGAGTTCGGGCCGGAGATCAGCGACTACGCGAGACTGCCGCTCCCGGCGGTGGAGCGCATCGGCAAGAACAGTTTGCGAGGTGCGGTGATCAAAGTGGACAAGTTCGGAAACCTCATTACCAATCTCGGCGAGATGGAAGCGCCGGAGATGTTTGGTTCAGATCCGCATGTAAGCATTCTGGTGGCCGACCAGACCATCGCCCGGCTGTGCCAGTCGTACGCCGAGGCGGGGGAAGGCGAGGTCTTCGGGATCCTCGGGAGCTCGGGGTATCTGGAGATTGCAGTGAAGCAGGCATCGGCAGCGGAGCGGCTGAACGGGGGCGTGGGAACGCCGGTAGGCGTGGTTTTCGAACAGGCGTAGTTTGTGCCTCGTCATCTGCTCGTGCGACCGCAGGTGGCACTGCCCTCTCCGCATGCTGCGAGTTCGCGATTTCTTGCGCTCGGTTAGAATTCTGGCGTGCCCGACAACGCAATCGAAGCAGCAAGCGATGACGGCGATCGCGAGCTCACGTGGCGGCAGCGGCTGCAACTCGCGCTGATATCTTTGCTTGTGCCGCCCCTGGTGGCGTTGATCGGTTGCACGCTGCGGGTGGAATTCGCCTACGAAGAGGGCTCCATCCACGGGCTCGACGAAATACATCCCGGCATATTTCCCTTCTGGCATAACTGCGTTTTGCCCGCCATCTGGATCTTCCGCAAGCGTAATCTCGCGGTGATGACCAGCCGCAGCTCTGGATGGCGAGTTCATTGCGCGCGTGATTCAGCCGCTTCGGCTTCGTCCCGATTCGCGGATCCAGCTCGCGCGGAGGCCCGCGGGCGCTGCTGGAGACGCAAACCTTCGTGGAGAACGGTGGGGGAGCGGCCTTCACCATCGACGGCCCGCGCGGCCCGCGTCACGTCGCCAAACGCGGTCCCATCCTGCTGGCCAAGGCGACCGGCATCCGCATCACCCCGTTCTATGTGGCTCTCGAAAAACGGTGGGTGCTCAACACCTGGGACCGGTTCATGATCCCGCGTCCGTTCTCGCGGGCGTTCGTGCGCGTCGCCCGCCAGATCGCTGTGCCTGCCGACGCCGACGAGGCCGCCCAGGAACGCTGCTACCGGGAGATGCAGTCTGCCCTGGAGCGCATCACCAGCTTCGCCGAGGCCCGATTTTCCGCTGCTTCGCATTGACATTCGCGTTGACAGCGCGGTTTCCCGCCAGTACAGTCGAGTTTTCACCCTGAGCAAAACTCGGGTTGTTCCTTGCCAATCGTCGTTCGCGCGCTCCGTACACTGGGACGGAGCTGGGAAGCGGGTGAAAATCCCGCGCTGCCGCGCAACTGTAAGCGAGCCATAGACGGAAGGCCACTGTGCAAACGGGAAGGCCGCCGTCGTAGTCGCGATCCCGATCGCAACTCGCAAGCCAGGAGACCGGCGCGAACCGTCACCAAACCCCTTTCGCGTGTAAAGGAGGAAGCTCTTGTTCCGCCTTCGTGTCTTACTTGTCTGGCTGCTGTATTCGCTGACAGCCTGGGCAGGCGATCTCAAAATCTCCGTACACAGTCCGTCGGGAGACCGCGTGTCCGGAGTGCAGGTCAGCCTGTTCCGCTCCCCCGGCAACTCCGGAGTCGGAGTGCAAACCACCGGAGGCGATGGCGCCGCTGTCTTTCCTCGCGTCCCCGACGGCGATTATCGCGTTGTGATCCTCGCTCCTGGTTTTGCCGAGCAGTCGGTGCAGGTTTCGCTTCCCGCAACCCCAGCGCTCGATGTGGAACTAAAGCTGGCGACGACGCCGCAGACTGTGGTGGTATCGGCAACGGCCTCGCCTGCCACCGTCGAACAGTCGGGAACGTCGGTCGATCTCCTTACCAGTGATCAACTCACTCTGCTGAATCCGGTCGCGGCCGGCGACGCGCTGAGTTACATCCCGGGAGCAATCGTCAGTACCACGGGCCGTCGCGGCAACCTGTCGTCGCTCTTCGTGCGCGGCGGAGAGTCGAATTACAACAAGGTGCTCATCGACGGCGTTCCGGTGAACGATCCCGGCGGGGTCTTCGACTTCGGCGTGGTGCCGATGAATAACGTGGAGCGGTTGGAGGTGGTGCGCGGGCCGGAGAGCACGATCTACGGCTCCGATGCGATGACCAGCACGGTGCAGATGTGGACGGCGACCGGCTCGACTCGCACTCCGGAGGTTCAATTCGGGGCGGACGGCGGAACTTTCTCCACCGCGCACGGCTACGCGTCAATCGCAGGCGCGCACGGCATCTTCGATTACAACGTTTTTGGCGATCAGTTCAGCACGCAGGGACAGGGCATCAACGACGCATATTCCAATTCGCTGCAGGGCGGCAACGTTGGGATTCGTATTTCGGATCGTGTGGCCTTTCGCCTGCGCTTGCGGCACTGCGAACAACTTCACCGGGATCCAGTCGAACTGGTGGTTCAACGGCAATCCGGAGCTTCCTCCCGACTCCGACCAGAACGCACATCAGAACAATTTCCTGGCCAGCGGCGAGTTCACCATCAGCGGTCCGGGGGCGTGGCAACATTCGATTTCCGGCTTCGAATATAACCATCTGCGCACCAATGCCGACACCTACTTCGATCCCGGGCGTCCTTACGACGATCCCTTCAACAACACCACCAAGTACAACGTTGCCGGTTTTACCTATCAGGGCGTGTGGACTCCGCGAAGTTGGGCCCGACCACGATTGGCGATTCTTTCCAAGACGAGAACGGCAATCATCCATACCGACTCGGTATCGTACGGCGCGCCGCTGGTCAGCGATACTCACGGTCTGCGGCTGAACAATTACTTGTTCGCGCAGGAGAAGCGTGCAGTGGAAGCGGCTCTACGTTCTAGCCGGAGTCGGCTATGTGCACAACGGAAGCTTCGGCAACAGGTCGTGCCACGCGCGTCGGGCTCATTCCTGGTGTGGCGCGGCAACTCGGTTTTCAGCGGGACCAGGCTGCGCGCTGCCTACGCCGAAGGCATCAAGGAACCCAGCTTCGAGCAGTCGTTCGGCATCACCGGTACGTTTCCCGACGCTCCCCAATCCCAACCTGCAGCCGGAGCAAAACCGCGCGGTCGAAGCTGGGTTTGATCAGTCGCTATTCGGCAACCGCTTTTCGCTGACGGCGGTCTACTACAGAAATTCGTTTCGCAATCAGATTGAATACGAATACAACTCGATCGATCTCACCAGCCAGTATGTGAATTTCAACCGTCACTTGCGCACGGCGCCGAAGTCGAATTGCGGGGGCACATTTCCAGCAGTCTTTCGATCATTGGAGCGTACACCTACACCTCGACCCAGATCCTGAAAGCTCCACCGTGCGATCCGCTGGCCGGCTGCGATCCGCTGATCTATGGCGAGGGCGCGCCCCTGCTGCGCCGGCCGAAACAAGCCGGCACGCTGCTGGCGACCTACGTGAAGAGCCGATGGGGCGCCAGCCTCGGCGCCGTGGCCATGGGCCGCCGTCCCGACTCCGACTTCCTCTTCGGCTACATCCCGCCCATCTACTACGCCGCCGGTTACGCGCGGGTCGACCTCGGCGGCTGGTACAGCTTCACCCGTCACGTCACTGCCTACGCCAACCTGAACAACGCGTTCAACAACCACTACAACGAGGTGCTGGGATATCCGGCGCTCAAGGCCAACTTCCGGGCGGGGTTGCGCTTCCGTTTTGGCGGGGAATAAGAGCGGACTGGCTGGAGTTTTGTCAGGAAACGCGCTGAAGGTAATCGGCGCGCGTTTAGTCTTTGCCTGGTGTTGTGGTCACGTGATTGTGGTTGTGGTTGTGATACTTCAGCCTGATCTCGCGCAGGGTTTCCACGTGCTTCGGACTGAGCGGTTGCTGGCGTCCGAGCATGTGGGTCACCAGCGCGATCTTCGCGTAGTGCTCCACCGTCTCCATGTTCATGTACGCGGTGAGCAGGTCGGCCCCATAGGTCACGACGCCATGGTTGGCCATCAAGATGGCTTCGTGGTCCGCGACCAAGGGCGACAGGGCTTCTGCCAACTCCGGCGTGCCCGGTGTCTCGTAGGTGGCCAGCGGTACCGAGCCCAGCGTGATTACAATCTCCGAACACAAGGCGCTATCGAGCGGAATCCCCGCCGCCGCGTATCCCGTCGCGGTCGGAGGATGTGCATGCACCACCGCTCCCACGTCGGGCCGCCGCCGATAAATGTACAGGTGCATGGCGATTTCGCTGGAAACCTCGCGTCGGCCACTCACCTTGCGGCCGCCGGGATCGACCACCACCAGGTCGTCGGCCTTCCATCAAGCCCTTGCTCATCAGCGTCGGGGTGCAAGAAAGTTCCGTCATCCAGGCGCACTGAGAGATTGCCATCGGTCGCCGCCACCAGGCCACACTGGTGCAGCATTTTGCCGAAGCGAATAATCTCTTCCCGTTGCCGTTCGACGGTTTTCATGAAACTGGCGGAAATACCTCGTATGGATTGCGGCGCTCGCGGTAACCAGTCTTTTTATCGTACCGCAGGTTTCCGCGCCGGAAAAGCGAACTTCGCATAAAAGTGCCGCAAGTGCATGCGGCATAATCGTGCTGTGCTGGTTTCGGAGTTCGACTACCACCTGCCCGATGAGTTAATAGCCAGGCAGCCGCTGGAAGACCGCGCGGCGGCCCGCATGTTGTATCTGCGGCGTGACTCAGGTGACATTTCCGATGGCAACTTCCGCGAGTTTCCCGATTTGCTGCGCCCTGATGACCTGCTGGTCTTGAACAACAGCCGGGTGCTGCCCGCGCGCCTTTTCGGCCATCGCAGTGGCTCACGCGCGCAACGCCTGTCGCCGGAAAATCCGGCAACCCGCGACTTTCTGCGCGGTAAGGTGGAGGTACTGCTCACCAAGCAAGTTTCGTCGTCGCCCCACGTATGGGAGGCGCTGGTGCATCCCGGGCGCAAGCTGGGCATCGGCGAGCGCGTTTACTTCGGCGGCGAGGCGACCGAGCACGCGCATGAATTGGCGGCGGAGATTGTGGATCGCGGAACCTTCGGCGAGCGCCGTCTGCGCTTCGATACCGTCGACGACTTCTTCGCCGTGCTCAACCGCGTCGGCCATGTTCCCCTGCCTCCCTACATCGATCGCCCCGATACCGCCGCCGACCGCGAAGACTACCAGACCATCTACGCTAAGCCACCCGGATCGGTTGCCGCGCCCACTGCAGGCCTCCACTTTACGCCGGAGATTCTGGAGCGCATCCGACAGCGTGAGATAGAGATCGCCGAGATCACCCTGCACGTGGGATTGGGAACGTTTCAGCCGGTGCGAGTCGAGGTGGTGGAAGAGCACAGACTGCACCGTGAGTGGTACGAGATTTCTGCTGATGCCGCGGATCGGATTCAGCGAGCGCGTGACACCGGGCGGCGCATCGTGGCTGTGGGAACAACCAGTGTCCGCACCCTGGAGTACGCGGCGGGAAAGGACAAACACGGCAGCATTATTGCGCAGAGCGGCGAAGCCGACATCTTTATTTACCCTGGCTATCGAGTTTCGCGTGATCGGTGCCATGCTCACCAACTTCCATCTGCCGAAATCGACGCTGCTGATGCTGGTGTCGGCGTTCGCCGGACGCGAGCAGACGTTGGCGGCGTACGAACATGCCGTGCAGGAGCATTACCGGTTCTACTCGTACGGGGATTGC
>CAWCTB010000004.1:0-44415 GCA_963798275.1 uncultured Acidobacteriaceae bacterium | reverse complement strand
TCGTGACCATTTCGCCGGCGCCGAAGAGAAGTTTGCTTTTGTCAGCTACGAGAGGCTGCTGGAACGATTTCTCAACGAAGTGCGGGAACTCCGCCAAGAGAAGGAGCCCATGATGAAGTTGAAGATCAATACGGATGGATTTGAAGGCTACGCCAAGCGGGCCCTGGAGCGGGCGCGCAAGCTGGATCGGCGGGAAGCCATCATCGAGCCGGAGATCACCATCACGTTCGAGGACCGACTGGCAATGGTCGAGGTTCTCACGGCGGAGCGTCTCCGGCTGGTTCAGAAAGTGCGAACGAAATCCTCGTCGATCACGGCGCTGGCGGCCGCGCTGAAGCGTGATCCCAAATCCGTGCGCCGAGACGTTCTGAAGTTAGAGCGAGCGGGGGTGGTTCGAACCCGCCAACAGATCAATCCAGGCCACGGACGGGTGAAAATCGTAGAACCTGTGGCCCGCGAATACCGCCTCACTGCGGTTCTTTAGTTTATGTTATTACTCGGGCGAGTCGGACTCACCCCTCGTGGGGGTTCGACCCCCCTCCCGGCACCTGCCTAAACGCCTTGGAATCAATCTTTGGTGGGCGCAGTTTCACCGTGAGCTGACGCAATAAAACCGCTCGATGCGTATATAGTTTGGGACGGTTGGGAAATCGAACGAGATTCTGGCTTAACCGGTGAGGTAATGGAATGAGTCCTGTGTTGCGCGTCCTTTGGTTGAATGTCCTCGTCTTCACGCTTGTATTCCTGTCGATGGTCCAGGCCTCCCCGGCACAGACTCCAGAAGAAAATGCCTGGACGGTCTTGAACAGTGGACTGACCAACAAGAGCGCCGACAAGCGCGTCCGGGCGGTGAACGTTCTGGGTGAGCTCACGGGAAACAGGAAAGCGGAAGCGAGTGCAATCGCCGCCCTGAAAGACGACAAGGACAATGTGCGCGGTGCGGCGGCGCAGGCTCTGGGAGACATGGGCGCCAGGAGCGCCATCCCGCAGTTGTTGGACATGATCAATGACACCGAGCCGTCCGTCATATTGGCAGCGGCGCACTCGTTGATCCAGTTGGGCGACAACCGCGGGTACAACGTGTACTACGCCGTGCTCACCGGGGAAAGGAAAACCGGAACCAGCCTGACCGACCAGCAGAAGAAAATGCTGAATGATCCCAAAAAGATGGCGGCCGTGGGCTTTCAGGCAGGGCTCGGTTTCATACCATTCGGGGGAATGGCGTACACAGGCTTCAAGGTGCTAACCCGGGACGATACCTCGCCCGTGCTGGCTGCGGCCGCGCTCATTCTCGCCAAGGACCCTGATCCCAAGAGCGGGCAGGCCCTGGCGAATGCCGCCACTCAAAATCAGAAGTGGCTGGTCCGGTCAGCGGCTTTCGATGCGATTGCCAAACGTGGCGATCCATCGCTGTTGCATTTTGCCGTCGATGGCCTGACGGACCAGAACGAGGTCGTGCAGTACTCGGCTGCCGGCGCCGTTATCCATCTGAACGACATCGAAGCGGAACGTCGCGCCCATCGCAGGCCGGAACCGAAGCCACGTAAGCCTGCGCCAAAGAAATAGCAATGGCTGTCCTGGGAAGAGCGGGCGGCGCTGAATTCAGCGCCGCTCCCAATTGTCGAGAGACCGAATGATTAACCGCCTTAGAACAGTCGGCCAATGCGGAAGAAGAACTTATGATGTCCGGTATCGCCGTACGCGTAGGCTCCCTCTACCGGGCCAAAGATCGTGTTCACGATCAGACCGACGGCACCATCAGTGGGGAAACCCGAGGCCTTGTTGATCATGCTGGAGGGTGGTCCGTAAACCTGGGCTGCCTCATACACGCCCAGGAAATAGATCCCGCCCCCCAGCAGCGGTGGCAGTCTCGCGAGCTGCCGCAGATATCCCAACTGGAAGAGGAAGTACTTGTCCATCAGCAGTTCGTTGGTGCCGTAGGAGACCAGGACACGCGAGCCTCCCAAAGAAAACTGCGGCAAGCCTGTGTCGTAGTGATTGAAGGTTGTGCCGGCAAATCCGTTCAGGAAAACGGAGGTCGACTCGCTCAGTCGGAAGAAATTCTGTGAATAGCCTTCCAGCACGGGATATTGGCCGCTGGATAACGGACTGGAGTTCGTCCAGAGGAAGTCGACTTGCGCGGCCTGGCCCTGGCGAGGGATGACAGGATTGTCCAAACGGTCCAGCCGATACTGAACCTTGGCGGCCCCGTAGGCGCCGGAAACAGCAGGCAGTTCTTGCGGATTTCCGACTTGGCGCTGGTAGCTGTCCCAGCCGCCCTCGTAGCCGAAGCGCAGCTCGCCGGTGTTTCCAAACTGATAGCCCGCATCGATGCCGCCACCGAGGAAATTCTTGCGGTACGTGGAGACCAGTTGATTGTTGTCGTAGAAATATATCGGATCGCTGTACCCCTCTGCTCTCGGCGCGACAAACCAGTGGGTCTGCGGAGTGAAGGGATGGTAATACTCTGACCGCAGCCCGTACTGGGAGAACAGAATGATGTCATTGCGCCATTCTGAGCGGAAGCCTCCAATATCCATCCAGGTGACTCTCGCTCCCATGTTGAACGTAACGTTTTTGGGACTGGAGCCGTCGACCAGGATGAGGGGGCTAACGACGGGCGGCCCATACGCGTTTTCCTCGGTCTTGATCAACAGCCCTTGCTGGCCATTGCGTTCCACAATTGAATAGCTGAGGGTGGAAAATCGCCCCATGCCTTTCAAATGCATGATTTCCTGGTCCAACTCCTGGTAGTCGATGGGCTTGCCTACCAGGCCGGCCATTTGGTCTTGGACCTTCTGCGAGAGATTCCCGTTCACGCCCGTAACTGCTACAAACGTCGGAACCGGGGTGGTGGTGATGCGGCGCGCGTTCCGCTCGGCGAGGTACTGGTTCCAGGTCGCGTCGTCGACCGCGAGAGTCAATAGGACTTTGGACTTGGCAGCAGCGGCGTCATATCCGGCCTTGATAATGGCGTCAGCGTCATCAAAACTCAACGCACCCCACTTCTGCACCGGAACCGACACCAGGATGTCCGCCATCTCCATGCTCTGGAGTTCATTGGCGGAGATCATGACCGAGATGGATTGGCCGAGGACAGCGAACGAGGAGAGATTCGCATCGGGTTTCAAGGGCGCTTCGGCCAGATGAATCCCGACGACCAGATCGGCGCCCATCTTCTTAGCTACCTCGACAGGAAGGTTCTCCAGTAGCCCACCGTCGGCGTAGATGGAACCGTCATCCCGCACAGGCGTAAAGATACCGGGCAGGGACATGGTGGAGCGAAGGGCCAGAGACAACGAGCCGCTGCGGAAGACGTGAGGTTTGCCGCTGACCAGGTCGGTAGCCACGCAGGCGAAGGGAATGGGAAGATCGTTGAAGCTCTTGATCTCGGAGTAGGGAAGGGCAACCTTATCGAGAATCAGAGACACCTGTTGGCCGGAGTTGAAGCCCCCCGGAAACTGCACCCCTTTGCGTATACCGAATTCAAGGCCGTTGGGATAGTCACGGGCGTCCTCCTTGCGGCGGAAGGAAAGGTCGTCGAAGGGCGTCTGCCCGGCCATCACCTCGTCCCAGTTGATGCTGTTCACCACCTCGCGAAGCTCGGCGGCATTACGGCCGGTGGCGTAAACCCCGCCGACCAGGCCTCCCATACTGGTGCCGGACACGTAGTCCACGGGGATATGATGTTCTTCCATCCAGGTAATGACCCCGACGTGGGCCAGTCCGAGGGCCCCGCCGCCTTGCAGGGCCAGACCCACCGTCTGACGCCTGGGTTTTGGCGGCGCCTCCTGCGAAGCCAGGTACATCGGGGCCGTGAGGCCAAGGACGAGAACGAGAGTGACGACGCGAAGCGCAACGCCCTTGAGGGCAAAGCTGATCGGAATCTTCATCATGACCACCTGAAAGAACCTGCTTTGGTTAATAAGGTGAATGGTGACTCGCACGACGAACGTCGCAGGCGTGGCAACGCGCCGTGAGGATCACCCCGGCAAAATATCGCGATACCTATCAGAGTAAGTCCTCCGCTCCGAAACCGCACCTTTTCTTTTACGAGGAATGGCCTGAATTTGTAGCAGTGCCGGGAGTGCTTACCCGGCTGCAACCGCGCGGCTCCTGCCCGGTAACGCGGAGTGACGGCCAGAGCGGAAACAAGTTCGAAGGCTTCCCTCCAGCACCTAGTAGCCGAAATTGCTATCGGCTGCGCAAGACCAATGCATGATGGTGCGCACGTTTTCACTGCCTGTGAGAAAATCTTAGCAAGCTAGGGTTGCGGCGAGGACGGTATCCCCCATTTTGTTTCACCTTGTCCCGCGGCAGATGCCGCGGCCAGGCGACTTTGGCTTCCCCCCGAGCCTAGAAAATTCCACAACTTGAGAGGTTGTTCGTGCTAAAGAAAATCGCAATCGTTCTGTTTGTTCTGGGATGTGCGGCGGCATCGTTTGCCGAAACGGTAACGCTAAACAATGGCGATCGACTCACCGGAACCATTCTGAGCATGGATGGTAAGAAGCTCACGATCAAGACTGCCTACGCGGGGGAGGTGGCGATCGACTGGAGTTCGGTCAGCCAGTTCTCCTCCGATCAGCCCATGGTGATCACGCGCACGGACAAGCAGGTGCTTTCCGGGCCGGTCAAGACGGAAGGCAGCGACGTCATGGTGACGACGGCGCAGGGCGTGCAGAAGGTTCCTCTGGCCGATGTGTCCATGCTGCGTTCGCCCGCCGATCAGGCTGCTTACGAGAAGTCGCTCCATCCCGGCATGATGCAAGGCTGGGGGGGCGGCGGAAGCTTCGGCTTCGCGCTGGCTCGCGGCAATAGCGAGACCACCAACCTGGCCCTGGGCTTCAATGCGTTGCGCAAGACGTCGAAGGACGCTTGGGTCATCAATGCGGTGTCCATTTACTCGGCGGACAATAATCTGAACACCACGAGCGCCAATTCCTTCCAGGGTCTCATTCGCTACGACCGCAATCTGAACAAGCGGCTGTTCGCGTACGGCGCATTCGCCGGCGGCTACGATGAGTTGCAGGATTTGAACTATCGCATCACGATGGGCGGCGGCCTGGGCTTCCACGCGATCATGACGGACCGGACCACTCTCGATCTGCTGGGCGGTTTCGGCTACACCCGTGAGTCCTACACCGTCCCGCCGATCAACAACCTGTTCACCGCGACGCTGGGCGACGAGTTCGCCTACAAGTGGACCAAGAACACGGTAATCATCCAAAACCTGTATTATCTGCCGGCGCTGAACCAGACCAGCAACTACAAAGTCAATTTCAACTTCGGCGTCGCGACCAAGCTGAACGGCTGGCTGACCGCCAACATGAACTTCAATGACCGCTACAACAGTCAGCCCGTGTTGGGGAACAAGAAGAACGACGTGCTGTTCACCACCGGCTTGGGCTTCACCTTCGGAGGCAAACCGGCGCAGTAGAGTTCAAGGGATCGCAGAGCCGGGCAGGCAGGACGGAGCGGGTGCACAGCCTCACGCGTCGCGACGTCGGCTGGGTTGTGTCGCTTACAGCACCTGGTGTTCGGTCTGCGCCGAGGCGATGGGGTGGTTGCGATCGACGGCGATCAGGATGGCGAGGATGCATATCGGCCAGAGGAGAGCCTTCAGCTCCCAGTGTTGCTTCGCCCATGTGCCGGCTGCGGCACCGATCACGTAGCAGCACCAGACCGACAGCAGGAAAGCGCTTCTCCGGAAATCAGGCTGGGAGAATAGCTGCCTGACGGTGCGCGACATTGGCGTACCAGACGCATGGGTATCGTGGATCCAGAACAGACTCTCGGAGAGGGACTCCGCAAATTTGGTTAGCGTCCCCGTCACAAAGGTTGTGTACACGTTGAGCGTGCCAAAGTGGGTCAGCGTGGCGGTCTGTATGCCCATGGCGAAGGCCAGGGTTGCAATCATGGCGAAATAGGTTGGGGATTGCATATCGACCACCTGGCCCAAGTGCATCGCGGGGGTTGCGCGAGAAAACCCAAGCAACAGGAAGGCTTCTACCCCCAAGGTGACAGACGCTATCCGCTGTATCCCGTGCCGTCCAGCCGCCTCGATTCCCACCCGTGTCGCCACCAGCCCGAGCACGTAGGACGCGATAGCGCAGGCCGGGCGTGCGATCGCGCCCGGGGAGGCCTGGCCGGACGCAATTCCAACTTGGACGCTATTCCCGCTCATATTGGCGGTGAAGATATGGAACAGCGCGATGTAGCCAACCGCGTCCGCGAAGCCTCCAACCAGGGTGAGACTGAGCGCCACCGCGGCTCTTCGGTTTTGGCTGGCACGACCTGGCATATTGCAGCTGCATCAGCATATCCGAAAAGCTCCGGATCGCCTCGACTGGAATGCAGCCCGACAGCGAGGGGAGCGGTGTGCAGCAGGGGAGAACCTTTCTGACCAGGAAGCGGAAAGCCACGCCCGCCGCGGCCAGATGAATCCCACATTGTCAGGGTTATGGAGCGCCCGTCGGGCACCCGCATCGTCCGCTCCGATCGCCAAAGCGGCCGGCCCTGAGATTCGCTTTGCGTTTCGCTCGAAAAAACCCTATTCTCTAACGACGCCTTACCTCTCGTGCCGTGCCAGGAGGCAGCCGTCGAAATTGTCCATCGCTAACTCCCCCGCCTTCGAAACGAAGCCCCCGACTGCACCTCGCGTTTCGGTGTTCAGCAAGAAATCGGTAAAGCTCACACTATGGCCGCTGGTGGCGGCGACGTTCTTCATGGTCTCCGGCGGGACCTACGGCACAGAAGACATCGTGCATGGCGCGGGATATGGACGGGCCATCCTCATCCTCCTGGTGACCCCCATTCTCTGGAGTCTGCCCACAGCGTTCATGATCGGCGAACTCTCCAGCGCGCTGCCCGCCGAGGGCGGCTATTACGCGTGGGTCAGGCGGGCGTTGGGAAACTTCTGGGGCTTCCAGGAAGCGTGGCTGTCGCTGGCGGCGAGCATTTTCGACATGGCGATCTATCCCACGCTGTTCGTCGCGTACCTCACGCGACTGTTTCCCTGGTTCGCGGTGAATCATCGCGGCGTCATGGCCGGGCTGGCGGTGGTGCTGGTCTGTACCGGCTTGAACCTTGCTGGAATCCGAGTGGTGGGGACGACCTCGATCTGGCTCTTCTTCCTGCTTTCCGCGCCCTTCGCCATGATCGTGCTACTTGCGCCCTTCAAGTATGGAGCTTTAGCCAATGCCGTCTTCACTCCCACAACGTCGCACGTCGACATCATGGGTGGCCTGCTGATCTCGATGTGGAATTACATGGGCTGGGACAACGCATCGACCATCGCGGCCGAGGTGGAGCGCCCGCAGCGCACCTACCCGCGAGCCATGATGGCCGCGGTTGCGCTGGTGGCGATCAGCTATATCCTTCCCGTCGCGGCGATGTCGCTGACCCACCTGAGCCCCGCCGCGTGGGAAACCGGCTCGTGGGCCGATATCGCCGGCATGGTAGGCGGGCCGCTGTTGCGCGTGGCGCTGGTGGCCGGAGGAATGATGAGCGCGTTCGGCATGTTCAACGCGCTGGTGATGAGCTACTCGCGCCTCCCCTTCGCCATGGCGCTCGATGGAATGTTGCCGGCAGTTTTCGCCAAAACCACGCGCCGCACGAAAGCTCCCTGGGTGGCGATTGTTGTTCTCGCGACCGGATGGGGACTCTGCCTGGGTCTTGGCTTCGAGCGCCTCGTTACCATCGATGTGCTGGTCTACGGTGCGAGTTTGTTTCTTGAGTTTCTTGCGCTTGCGACGTTGCGCTTTAGGGAACCGGATTTGCCGCGGCCGTTCAAGGTGCCGGGCGGTACTCTCGGCGCTGTGCTCATTGGAGTCTGCCCGATGCTGCTGATCGGCGTTTCCATTTTCCGCGGAGAACACGAGCAGATCCTGGGCATGAGCAGCCTGCTGTTCGGAACTCTGCTCATCGCTGCCGGCTTCCTTGCCTACCTGATCAGCCTGATGGTTCGGCCGGCGCGGCCACTCCCGTCACCGGCCGATATCCCCGTCGAGTAGGCTGCCTACTCGGGCTTGACCACAAGCAACTCGAACGTTCCCGGGACCATCGGGGGACGCCGGTCGTTTGGCCCCTTCTCTCCAAACTGCGCGGTCACGGTGTAGATCGTATTGGTCGCCGTATCGAGGGCCATCGTCCGTGCGCCCCGGGCCGTGGCTACAGTTTGCTTGACGGAATACTTGTCCGGGCTGTCTTCGTGGATGACCGTCAGCGTGCCGTCTCCGCACGACATGAACACTTCCTGTGTGTTGGGATTGAACGCTCCCGCATCAAC
Organism: uncultured Acidobacteriaceae bacterium; assembly: GCA_963798275.1. Classification (GTDB taxonomy): domain Bacteria; phylum Acidobacteriota; class Terriglobia; order Terriglobales; family Acidobacteriaceae; genus CAWCTB01. The sequence continues at coordinate 36,125 of CAWCTB010000004.1, read as the reverse complement.
ACCCTGGCCAATCGGCACGCTGGCAATCTCTTTTCCCTCGGTGCTGGTGACTTTCATTACCTTGTTCCCGCAACCCGAGAACAACCGCTTGTGCGCTACGTCGAAGGCGAGTGCACTGGGCTCTTCGCATCCTTTGAGCGGCCAATGAGCCGTCGCGGTATTCGACTTCACATCGATGGCGGCGAGTTCGCTTTTGTCCTCGATATTCACGTAGATGTGTCCTTGGCTGTCCGTCGCCGGGAACTCCGGCTTGCCGCCCAGCGGAATGGTCGCCACTACCTTGCCGCTGGCCGCATCGACAACCGTGGAGTCCTGGCTCTTGGCGTTGAAGGTGAAGACGTGCTTGGAGTGAGGGTCGTACAGAATTGCATCCGGCCGTTCGCCGACGTTGATCTTGTCCGTAACTTTCAGCGTTTTCAAATCGAACGCTGTGACACTGTTGTCGCCGCCATTGCTGATGAATCCGCGATTCAGCTCCGGCGCCAGGGCCACGCCGTGGATGCCGGATAGACCGGTAATGTCGTCCGAGGCTTTCAAGGTGCTTGCATCCACCACCATGACGTGGCTTCCACGGGTGATGAACAAGCGCTGCCCGTCCTTGTCGAAGGTGAGATAGTCCCAACCTCCCTCGCCTCCGAGCTTCACCGTGTTGACGACCTTGAATTGTTTCTGGGCAAACGCGGGCGCGGCCATCATGCCCGCAGTGAACAGCAGAATGAAAACTTTCTTCATGACTTCTCTCCTCGGTTACTGAGCTTCAGAATTCGTGACGTGGTCGCGGTTCAGATAGTAATGGACCGCGGGGGTGATGATGAGCGATAGCACCATGGAAATCGTGATTCCGCCGATGACCGCGATGGCCAGCGGCTGCAACATTTGCGAACCGGCGCCGAGCGCCAGGGCCAGCGGCAACATGCCGGCGACTGCGGCCAGAGCTGTCATGACAATCGGTCGCAAGCGGCGACGGCCAGCCTCCAGCATGGCATCGTGCGCGTTGTAGCCAGCGGCGCGAAATTTCTGATCGGCATCGAGCAGCAGGATTCCGTTCTTGGCCACGATGCCGATGACCATGATCAGCCCCATGAATGACGCAATATTGAACGTAGTGCGGGTGATCAGCAGCGCCAGGAAGACTCCGGAGGTCGAAAGCAGCGCCGAAGCTAGAATCGCCACCGGAGCGGCAATTGTCCGAAACTCAAATAGCAGTACCAGGAACACGAGCAGGGTGGCCAGCACCAGCACCAGCATCAAGTCGTGAAACGACTGCTGCTGCTCTTCGTAAGTACCGCCATAGACGACCCGGATGGAAGCTGGCAGGCGCAGGTCCGCCACCGCCTTCTGCACTGCCTTGATGGCACTGCCCAGATCGCGTCCTTCAAGGCGCGCCGTCACCACGACATCGCGCAGCAGGTTCTCGCGGCGAATTTCGGTTTGCCCCGGCAGCTCGGTGATGTCGGCCAGTGTGCCCAGGGTTGCGGTACGTCCCGTGGCGCTGTTGAGCAGGGTATTGCTCATGGCGTCCAAGGAACCGCGATTGGCGTCGGGATACCGAACTCGGATGGTGTACGCGATGTCTTGCGCAATAACCGGAGTGGCCGCAGGTTCGCCCTCCAGCAGGGCACTGGCGTCGACTGCCACTTCTTCCGGCGTGAAGCCGGCACGGGCCGCAACCGTGGGATTCACGCGAAACACCGTAGCCGGATTACTAATCGTATTGTCGATGCCGTTCAAAATATCAACCACGCCATCGACTTTGCCGATCGCATCCGCCACCTTCGGGGCCCATTCGCTCAGCAATTTGGCATTGGGCGAGAAAAGCTTGATCTGGACCGGCTCGGGCGCGTTGGATAGGTCGCCGATCATGTCCTGCAGCACCTGGACGAACTCGGCGTCGACCTGGGGCTCCTGCTGCGCGATCTCCGCTCGCAGCTCCGCCACGACCTCATCCACGCTGCGGTCTCGCTTGCTCTTGAGCTTCACCGCGATATCGCCCCGGTTGGCCTCGGTCACCGCCGCCAGCCCCAGTTGCAGGCCGGTACGCCGGGAATAGCTCTCCACCTCGGGCACCCGGCGAATCATCTGTTCGATGTTGTCGATGAGGCGGTTCGTCTCCGCCAGCGAAGCCCCGGCCGGCGTAAAGTAGTCCAGGATGAATCCGCCCTCGTCCATCGCAGGCAACAGGTCGGTCCCCAACGCCTTGTAGCACACGAACGAGGCGGCGATCAGGGCAACTCCGAAGATCGCGATCCAGAGCGGACGCTCCAGAGCAAAGCGCAACCCACGCTGATAGAAGTCCACCACCCGGCGGAAACGCGGCCCCAACGACTCTTCCTCGGCTACCAGCATGCGTTCCTGCGGCGAGAGGTTCTTTTGCGCGGCGAGTTCCTCAGCGCTTTTCTGGCCATGTTGAATGAAGTACTGGCTCAGCGTCGGTGTCCAGCTGAGGGCCAGCGCCAGCGAGGTCAGCAGCGAGGCTCCCACCGTGATCGCCAGCGCGCGGAAGAAAACGCCGGTGACGCCGGTTGTGGCAATCAGCGGAACGAATACGACGATCGGGGTGATGGTCGATCCGATCAGCGGCACGGTGATTTCCCGAAGCGCACTCTGGATCGCCTCCAGCCGCCCCTGGCCCACATCGCGGTGCAGCGTGACGTTTTCGACCACCACGATCGCATCGTCGATCACCAGCCCCACCGCGGCGGCCAGCCCGCCCAGGGTCATCAGGTTGAAGCTCTCGTTCAGCAGCTTCATTACGATGAAGGTGACCAGAATCGTGACCGGGATCACCAGCGCTGCGACCACCGAGGTTCCCCAATCGCGCAGGAACAGCACCATGATTAGCGCTGCCAGGATCAATCCGATCAGAATGGCGTCGCGTACGCTCTTGATCGATTCGGTCACGATCTCCGACTGATCGTAGAAAGGCTCGAGCTGGATACCGGGTGGCAGGGCCTGTCGAATGCGATCGATTTCCGCGTGAACTTCATCGGCCACGGCCACCGTGTTTCCGTCCGGCTGGCGAGCTACACTCACCAGTACCGCGGGTTTCTGGTTCGCCGTCACGATGGTGTAGACCGGCTTGACTCCGGGCACGACTGCGGCCACGTCTGCGATGCGAACCGGCACACCGGCCGGCGTGGCCTTCACGACGATGTCCGCGATCTGTTGCGGATCGCGCACCTGCGCATCGACCAGCCCCAGGTAAAGCTGATGGTTCTGCTCCAGCAGGCCGGGCGAATCGATCAGGTTGGTGCGCTTCACGGCGTCGAGCAGGTCCGTTACCGTGACATTCGCCGCCAATAATTTGGCCGAATCGGGCGTGATGTGGAACTCCGGCTCCTGCCCGCCCTGCACGGTTACCGTCGCCACTCCGTCGAGTCGGTTGAGGCGGGGTTTGATGTCGTAGGTCGCCATCGTCCACAACTGCGACTGCGGTACGGTGTCGGAGGTGAGGCTGTAACCAATAATGGGAAAACTGGCGAAAGTCAGGCGATGCGTTTGCAGAGTCGCAGTGGGCGGCAGCGAAGTGCGCACGCCCGATAATGCGGCGTCTACCAATTGCAGCGTGGTGACCATGTCCACGTGCCAGTCAAAGAACAGGTCGATCTCGGCCGATCCGCGGCTGGTGATCGAGCGTACCTGCTGCAGACCGGGCACGCTGTTGACCGACTCTTCCACCGGGCGGGTAATCGTCACCATCATCTGGTCGATCGGCATCACGCCGTTGTCCACTCCGATCACCACGCGAGGGAAGTTGGTCTCAGGGAACACAGAGATCGGAATCGTAAACGCCAGGTAGGCCCCTGCGAACCCGAGAACGATGATGAGGAAGATCAGCGACTTCGCGTAACGCGTGAACCAGTAACGGTCGTCGGCCAGACCATGATGGCTGATGCGGGTGCGGACGCGATGGAGGAGCGACCGAAAATTCATGCCGGGCTCAGTCCTTCTCCTGGCTCGCGCTCTGCTTATCGCTTGCCCCCGGCGGCGCGCCCTCGGCGATCTTCACTTTCGTTTTGTCGGGAAGCGCGTAGGCCCCAGTGGTGATGACGGTTTCGCCGCCCGCCCAATCCGCGGGTAATCTGCACGCGGTCTCCCTCGCGCACGCCGGTCTCGACCGCGACCTGGTGAGCCTCGCCTCCTTGCACCACCATCACCGTTGCGGCGCCGTCGGGTGTCTTCAGAATCGCCGAGGCCGGCACAATGACGGCGTCCTTCCATGTGCGTGCCACCGCCTCAACCCGCACCGTCGTCCCCGGGCGGAGCAGGCCATCCGGATTCGGCGCTTCAATCCAAATCTCGACGGTTGTGCTATTCGGGTCGAGCGCAGGACTCACCAGCGTGACCTTACCGACCGCTTTTATGTCTCCTGGCGCGATGACGGTCGCCGCATCTCCCGGCTGCAGCAGGGCTGCCTGCTCTTGCGGGATATGCGCCTTGGCGATCACGGACGAGGTATCCATGATGGTCAGCAGCGGAGTTCCCGGCGGCGGAGTCTCTCCCGCGTATGCGGGACGGTCGGTGACTACACCGTCAATCGGACTCCTGACCTCTGAATACGCCAGTTGCGCCGCCGCACCCTGATACTTGCCCTGCGCCGAAGTAAGTTGACCTTTCGCCACCTGCAACTGCTGTTGTTTGCCGGCCTTTTCCAGCGCCGCGAGGTGACGCTGCGCGAGCTCATACTGCGCCTTGGCCTGAGCCAGCGAAACGGCGGAAGCGTCGAGCTCCTTGCGCGGCATCGCGCCCTGCTTGTACAGATTCTGCCGGCTTTCATACACCTTGGACTCGGCGTCGTAGGCCTCTTTAGCCGTCTTCAGATCGAACTCGGCCTTCTGCCACTCTTCTGGAAGCGACGATGACGTCTCCAATCCGTAGGTTGCCTGTGCCTGCTCGTAAGCCCCCTTGCTGTCGGTCTCCGCTGCCGCGAGGTCCCGGTTCTCCAAAACCGCGAGCAGTTGTCCCTCCCGCACGCGGCTGCCGCGGTTCACATAGAACGTCTTTACCGGCGCGGTAATCTTGGGCGTAATGGCAGCCTGGTTCTTCGGGAACAGCGCGGCTTCCGCCCGGATTATCTGCTGTATAGTCCCCTTCTGCGCCGCAGCTACCTGGACCGTTACCACCGGCTCCTTGGTCTCTTCCTGCTTCGAGCACGAAACAAGAGAGAGCATGACGACTCCCACAATGAGAGACAGCAGCCTCTTCGTCGAGATGCAGATTTTGCTCATCTAGAACGGTCCTGTCAGCGTCTGCAGATTAGCCCGAGCGACTCGATATCGCACCTGGCCGTCGTCAAGGTTGTTGCGCGCTTGGGTCAGCGTGTTTTGCGCATCGACCACTTCCAGCGCCGTCGCCTCGCCCGCCTGGTAGCGGAGATACGTCAATCGCAGGCTGTCGGCGGCAATGTCGGCGGTGTTATGCAGCAGGTCGAGATGACTGCGCGCCGTTTCCGCCTCGGCGTAGAACGATTGCAGGTTGGCGACCGCCTGTCTCTGGGCGGCGGTCAGTTCGACCTGTGCCAGCTTGCGTTGCAACTCCGCCTGCTTCACCTTGCTCTGAGTCGCGCCCCAGTTCCACACCGGAATGTTGAGGGTCGCGGTCGCCGCATAGCCCAGGTTACGGATGCCGTCGGGCCCATACTTTGCAAACTGATTGGCGTCGATGCCGTAGAAATAATCCACCGCGAGCGAGGGCAGAAAGCCCGCCCGCGCCACTGCTACCCCTTTGCTTGCAATTTGCAGGGCGGAGAACGCTGCCTGCAACTCGGGGTTATTGGTTTTCGCCATCTGCTCAACATCGCTCAAGGGCGGCAGTACCGGCACGGTTGCCACATCGTTCACCAGCCTGAAGTCCTGAAAGAAGTTGGGGAAGAGCAGCACGGCCAGCGTCAGGCGCGCGTTTTGTTCAGCCAACTGCGCTTCGTCGCGGGCACGCTGCAGATCGTTGGCCTGGATCTGCGCCTTGATCACGTCCGCATGCGCAACCTCACCGCCTTGCTCCAGTTTCTGGCTGAGGTCGAGGAAGTGCTGCCCTTCGTCGTGCGCCTGCTGTGCGGTGACGGTCCGCTGCTGGGCAGCGAGATATCCATAGAAGTCCTGTACGACGGTCACCGTGAGTCCCCGAGCCGCGATCTCGGCGCGCGCCTTGGCCAGCGCCTGCGCCGCCGTGGTGCGCTGGTAATCGGCGATCTGCGCTACGCCTAGAACTTCGTGGGCGTTCCCTTGGCTGATGTACTCGTGCACCCCGTTGTTGCCGATATAGCGCCCGGTAGAGGTGCCGTTGCCCTGCGTGTAAATGAAGGCGTTGTTGTAATCGACGCCGGGCAGCAGGGCCGCCCGCGCCTGCACGCGGTCCTCGCGGGCGAGTCCGAGATCGGTCACCGCCGCCTGAAACTGCGGACTGTTCGCTTTGGCGCGCGCCAGTGCATCTGCCAGGGTCAGCGAAATTGTGCCCGAAGGCTGGCCGGAAAGGTTCTGGGAGACGGGTGGGTTCTGCGCCAACAGCCCAGCCGCAGCGATAAACATCATGGCGGCCATCGTGAATGTTCTAGTCAGACGAGACACGAGTCCTCACTGGCAAGCTTTTAGGTTGCCGGAACGATCCTTAAGTTAAGCTGAACGCGGAACAGGACAAGGGCAGGTCAGTTTTGCATGGGGATGCTGACAATCATGCGAGTGCCTTCGGCGATCCGGCTCTCCGGAGTGATGGTGCCGCCATAGGCTTCGATCAGGGCCTTCGCGATGGCCAGCCCAAGCCCATAGCCTCCGGTATTGCGGGCGCGCGATTCGTCTCCGCGATGGAAGCGCTCGAAGATGTGCGGTAACTCGTCGGGCGGGATACCGGGCCCCTGGTCAGCTACCTCCACAAATCCGCGTTGGCCATTGTTCCGCAAGCTGATCAGCACCAATCCGCCGGGAGGACTGAAGCGGATTGCGTTCTCCAGCAGGTTCGTCCAGACCAGTTCCAGGTCTTCCGCGTCGGCGCGCATGGGCATGTCGCCGTTGCTCTGCAGAGTGAGTTGGACGCCGCTCTCGCGCGCTACCGGTTGCAGCCCATCGCAGGCCGCCTGGCAGGTGGTGCGAATGTCGATCTGCGGCAGATCGCGGTGCAGGCTGCCCGATGCCCATTGTTCGGCACGCGCCAGGCGCAGCATCGAGTGCAAAAGTTTTTCCAGCCGTGCCATGTCGTCCAACGCCTCTTCCAGTCCGGCGCGGTACTCCTCCGAGCTCCGGGGCCTTTGCAGCAGAGATTGCAAGGTGGACTTCAAAATCGCAACGGGCGTTTTCAGCTCATGCGCAGCGTTTGCCAGAAACTCCCGTTGTTGCAGGAATGCGCGATGCAGCCCGTCCAGCATCGACGTCATGGCCTGGGTCAGCGGGGCCAATTCCTGCGTGCTCAGGGCCTCTTCTGCCGGATTCAATTGCCAATTGGAAGTCGAGATCGCGGCTGCATTGGCCGCGAGATTGGCCAACGGCCGCAATCCACGCCGTAATCCCCAAACCGCCAGGGGAACAGTCAGACACAACAGCAACCCGCAGCCGCCGGCGATGTAGAGCCGCAGATGGCCAACCGCTCTCGCCATCGGTGCAATAGGAGAGGCATAAATGATGTCCAGGGTGTCCGTCGATGGCGTGTCGCCCTCGCGATCCAGTACCGGAACATTCTGCAATCGGAGCCCGCGATAGCGAATGCCGTTCGCCATGAAATCGGCGTACAGCGGGTTGTGCTTACCCGGAAGAAAGCTGAAGTTTTGCGGCCAGTGGGGAGACTGCGCCAGCAATTGGCCCTTAGGCCCGATCACCTGGTATAGGTCTTCTAGTTTCGGATCCAGGGGAGGCGGCACCAGGTTGCTCTCGAATTCCAGCACTGGATGTTCGTCCTCGGAGTACCGCACCAGCGCGGCCACGCTCATGGCCCGGCCGTGCAGCCCCGAGTCAAACGCGGTACGAACCTGGCGATGCGTGAAGTACACCGATACGAAGAACACTCCGGCGGCCAGCAGCAATTGCGAAAGCACCACGGTCGCGATCAGGCGGCGCTGGATGGAAGTCTTTGGCATATCAGGCGCGCAGCATATACCCCTGTCCGCGCAGGGTGTGAATCAGCTTGGTTTCTCCGCCATCATCGAGCTTGCGCCGCAGCCCGGAAATGTATACCTCGATCACGTTGCTGAAGCGCTCCCAATTGAAGTCGTAAAGGTGTTCCAGTAACTCGGTCTTCGAGACGACGGCTCCCGGGCGATGCGCCAGATACTCGAGCACCCGATACTCCATTGCAGTCAGGCTGACCGGCTGCCCCTTGCGCCGCACCGTGAGATCCGCGGTGCTGATCTCGATGTCCCCGATTTTCAGCACTGCCGCGCTCTGACCTTTGCCTCTGCGGATCAGCGCCTTGGCCCGGGCCAGCAGTTCCCCAAGATCGAAGGGCTTGGCGACGTAGTCATCGGCGCCTGCGTTGAGCAGCTTGACTACCGATTCCTTTTCGTCCCGCGCGGTCAGCACCAGGACCGGCGTCTGCATTCCAGCTTCCCGAATGTTCTTCAACACCGAGAGCCCATCCAGCTTCGGCAGCATGAGGTCCAGGATCACCAGATCGTACGGGTTCGACTGCGACATGAACAGCCCCTCTTCGCCGTCCGGAGCGGTATCGACCGCATAGCCCGCACTTTCGCGCAGGCTGCGAGCCACGTTCTCCGCCAGCCGACGCTCGTCTTCTACAATGAGGACCCGCATGGTCGATGTGTCCGAGTTCAGTTTGCTCCGCCAGCCATCCCACATTCAAGCAGCAAGGATTGGACTCCGTCACAAGTAACCCATACAACCTGAAGCTATGCTTAACAGGAGCGTCTTGTCCGCGAGCATAGCAAGTGGAGAAGAGGCACACCCTGCCGCGGGTTCGCAATTCCAGACCATGCCAGGCTGCTCCCGGCAGGGCGCAACTTTTCCGCTGGAGTGACGGAAATCACAAATACCCAATGTTTACGGGTGCTAGCATTGGCCACATGAATTCCTCCACCCTGCAGGTCAGCGCCGATCAACTGGTCGAGCAATTCGTGACTTCGGCGCGCAATGCTGCCGCTACCGCGGAGGTGATTGACCGCACGCCGGAAGCCCTGCGGGATGCAATCCTCCAGAAGGCCGGAGCGGTCGAGCGCATTCTGTTTTCTCCTCCGCAACTTCTTCCCCTCCCGTTGTTTTCGGCGTTTGCCGCCGATCCCCGCGTGGTCACTGAGCCCGACTCGGAAGCTTTGGTGCACTCGCCCGTCGGTGTCACCGAAGCCTTTGCGGGCATTGCGCGTACCGGCTCTGTCTGCGTAGACGTGAGCTACCAGCGCACCGGAATGGTGAGCTTGCTGGCTCCGCTGCACATCGCAGTGGTCGCCGCCGAATCCATCGTTCCCCGGCCGCGCGATCTCTTCCGCTCCGATGTTGCCGAGGGCCAGGGGCTGAAGCGCGACTTCGTATTCATTACCGGCCCGAGCGCTACCGCCGATATGGGACCCCTCGTCCGCGGAGTTCACGGGCCCCATCGGCTGCACATCATCGTTCTGAGGTGAACATGTCGAGCCCCGTGAAAGCGAGCGATATCCAGCCCCGCCAGGTCGCCAACAAGAGCGACAAGCGGGCCCTGCTCGATGCCCTGCGAATGACGCTGGGGGTACAGAGCGCTGCCGTACGGCACAACACCCAGACGTTCAACCGTAATCGTTACACCGCAACGGCGCTGATTCCCGATTACGACGAACTGAAAGATCGCGCCCGCAAGATCAAGGAAGAGTCCATCGCCAACCTTCCCGCCCTGCTGCAGCAGTTGGAGCAAAGCGTGAAGGCCAATGGCGGCAGCTTCTATCTCGCACCCACGGCTGCTGATGCCAACAACTACATCCGCGACGTGCTGGTTCGCCATAATGCCAAGCTGGTGGTGAAAGGCAAAAGCATCACCTCGGAAGAGACCCGCCTGAATCACACCCTGGAAGCCGCAGGAATCACGGTAGCCGAGACCGACCTCGCCGAGTTCATCCTGCAAGTCGCCGACGAGCAGCCCTCGCACATCATTGCGCCCGCCCTGCATTACTCGCGCGAACGCATTACTGCTCTGTTCAAACGCAAGTTCCAGACCGACCTGCCGCTCGACACCGGCGAGGAACTGACCAAATTCGCGCGCGAGAAGTTGCGCGAGCAGTTCATCGCGGCCGACGCCGGCATCTCGGGCGCGAACCTCATCGCCGCCGACTCGGGATCGCTCATGCTGGTCGAAAGCGAAGGCAACATCCGCATGACAACCACTCTGCCGCCGCTGCACATTGCGATTGCCGGCATCGAGAAAGTTGTCCCCTCGCGCGAGAACTTCGGCGTCTTCCTCGAACTGCTGCCGGCCAGCGCAACCGGCCAGCCGCTTACTTCCTACGTCAGCATCCTGCATCCTCCTTTGCAGGCGCCCTCGTTCGCGGCGCCCGGCAAGGCCACCAAGCCGCGCGAGTTTCATCTTGTACTAATCGATAACGGCCGCAGCCGGATGCGGCAGGATCCCGTTCTTCATGAGGCCCTCTATTGCATTCGCTGCAGCGCCTGCCTGAACTCCTGCGCCAACTTCGAAACCGTGGGCGGTCACGCTTTCGGCGGTGAAACTTACTCCGGCGGCATCGGCGGCTCCTGGGAGGCCGGCACCGGCAAGCTCATGAATGCGCGCTTCAGCGAGCTGTGTACGGCTTGCTCGCGCTGCGTGCCGCAGTGTCCGGTGCGTATCGACATCCCATGGCTGAACGAGAACCTGCGTCAGCGAATGAACCAGGTCTTGCCGGCGTCAACGGACAAGTCGGCCTTCGGAGCGATGACAGGCTCGGCCCCGGAAGACCGGGTGGCTCCGCTGCAAAAGCAGTTCTTTGGCAACTACCACGCCATCGCCAAGTGGGGCTCGCGGTTCGCCGCTCTCGCCAACGGCTCAACCAAGTTGCCCCTGGCCCGCGACCTGATGGAGCGTCTGGTTGGGGTCGATCGCCGCCGCGAGTTGCCGCCCTTCCCGGCAAAGACCTGGGAACAGTTGTTCCGCGAGAGCCCGCGCCCAGTATACGGAAAAGCCCGGCTCGCCCCTCCCATCGCCATGCTGGCCGACGGATTCACCAACTACGGGGCGCCCGAGCGAGGCATGGCCGCCATTCGGGTATTGCGCGAGATCGGACTGGATGTTGTGCTCACGCCCTCCCTGCCCGACGGTCGCGCTGCTATGTCGCAAGGAATGATGGAGACCGCTCGCCGGCAAGCCCGCGCTCTCGCCAGCATGCTGCGTCCTTACCTTGACCAGGGCAGAGCCATCGCCGTGCTCGAACCCAGCGTGCTCGGCATGCTGCGTTCCGACTACCGGCATCTGCTCGACGAAGATATGGCGACTCGTCTGAAGGAAAATTCCTTCGAAGTCCTGGAAGGACTGTGGTCGATCTCCCAGGCGAGTGGCATTCCCCTGGCAGAGATCTTTCCTGCCAGCCGCTCACGATATGGCAACAAGTTGTTCTATCACTCCCATTGCCAGCAGAGGACCTGCAACGCCGCCACCGAAACGCTTGAGGTTTTTCGGACCTGCGGCTTCGATGTCACTACGTCCTCAGTCGAGTGCTGTGGCATGGCGGGCAGTTTCGGCTACAAGCGCGAGTACTACGAACTCAGCATGGCCGTGGGAGAGGACCTCTTCGCGCAAGTGCGGCGAGCGGAAGAACAATCCGGCCGCCCACTGCAATTAGTAGCCAGCGGCATCTCCTGCCACGAACAATTGGGCGCGGGCTTCAAGCGCCCGGTCCTGCACCCGGTTGAACTATTGGTCAGTACGCTTTCCCATTAAGGGAAGCCAACGAACTTGTTTTTTTTCTTATTCTTTCGCAATCTCGCATGTTTGCAGGTTTGCACCGCAGATGATTTCGCTGTTGCGTTCCTAATCGTCACTCCTGCCTCGTTACTTTTGATTACCGGCGGTTACGGAAGACGTATTTACATCCGGCAAGAACGGCGCGACAATCCTGACCGTAGTTAGGCAGTTCTGGGGGAGGGCTGCCTTGTAAGCGCCTTGCGCCACTGCGTGGGGCGCTTTTATTTGCCCGCGAAGGCAGATCTTGCAACGCCCGCATCTCCCGCATGAACAGGTAGTTGGGCTCAGGTGCCAGTGCGCTTTGCGACGCCCGCACTCCTCCAGCATCTAATGACAAGCTGTAGTGGTACGATGGAAATTCAGAGCCGCTTGGCAATTCTGGCCTCGACCCCTGCTGGAGGATAAATGGCAAGTGATGCAATCGTGGAAGTAACAGATGCGAACTTCGATCAACTGGTGCTGAAGTCCAACGAGCCTGTCCTGATCGACTTCTGGGCAGCATGGTGCGGCCCCTGCCGGGCACTGGCGCCCATCGTGGATGAAGTAGCTCAGAGCTATACCGGGCGCGTCAAAATCGGCAAGATGGATGTCGACAAGAACACGGCGACGCCGCAGCGCTACAACGTGCGCGGCATTCCCACCTTGCTGCTGTTCAAGGGCGGCCAGGTGCAGGAGCAGATCGTCGGGTACGTGTCCCGCGATACCATCGAGAAGGCGCTCGACAAGAGTTTGTGAGTGGAGAACGTGTCGCGAGGGCGCGGCTGCGGCCGCGCCCTCGCTGCGCCTGATTCCCGGTGCCGCTAACCGGCATACGGAAAAGTCTTCAGTACTTCCGCAACACTCCGATGACCCGTCCCTGGATCTGCACATCCGCCGCAGCCACCATGATCGGTTGCATGCTGGTATTGGAGGGCTGAAGCCGGATCTTCGCCCCTTCCAGGTAAATGCGCTTCAAAGTGGCGTCGCTTCCGTTCACCAGCGCTACCACGATTTCTCCATCGCGCGCGGTGCTGGTCTTCTCCACCAGAACGTAATCGCCGTCGACGATGTGCTCGTCCTGCATGCTTTCGCCCTTCACCTGCAAAACGTAAACATCTTTGGAGCGCGTGAAGTCGGCCAGCGAAATTGACTCCGGATTTTCCAGGGCTTCGACCGGACGCCCGGCGGCGATGCGGCCCAGCAGCGGCAGGCTCACGATCGTCGGTGTGCTGGCCATCGCCTGCTTCATGCGCCCCCGCGGCTTTATCACGTCGATCGAGCGGCTGCGGTTGTAATCGCGCTTCAGCAGGCCCTTCTGCTCCAGATTGGTGACATGCTTGTGCACCGTTGCCAAAGAGCTGAGACCGAGCCCCTTGCCGATCTCGTCGTACGAAGGCGAGTAGCCGTTCCTCTCCACGAATTCGGCGAGGAAGTCGTAAACCTGCTTCTGACGTCGCGTGAGAGCCATAGGCGTACAAAGCCTCCGGTGCACATTGTCAGCGAATAAAAGGCGAATGTCAACGAAACTGGAGTAACCACCCAGGCACTTCGTTCCGGCGATGCGAATCGGGACACAAAAAGACGCCCCCGGTGCCGAGTTGGTCGGGTGAAGGCTCCCGGGGGCTAGTGCGCTCGAAGGACTGCAGAATACTAGCCGTCGGTCCTCGCTGTTGTCAGCCGTTTGTCAAGAGATTGTCAACAAATTGTCACGGCGAAACTCGTACGGACCTGAGCAGGACCGCCCGGCGAACACGTTCTCGCCGGCCACATCGTCGTCGGTAAGTCAACGTGCGCCGATGTGCATTTCCTGCAGGATCGCGTCCACCACCTCAGGGCCCGCACGCACTCCTCGTCGGAGTTGTAGAAGTGCGGCGAGAAGCGCACGCCGGCTTTCGGGCGGTAGTCCACGATAACGTCGCGCTTCAGAAGTTCGGCACAGACCTGCTGCGCGTTGGGCATATCGATCGAGACTGTTCCGCCGCGCCGTTCCGGATCGCGCGGCGAGTTGACGCGCCACCCCCGGCGATCGGCCAACTGCATCAGGAGCGCCGTTTGCCGCCGCGATTTCGCGCGGATGTTTTCGACGCCCACCTCCGAGATGATCTTCAGTCCCGGCCGCGCGGCGTGCAGGGCTGCAACGTTGGGAGTTCCCTGGGTAAAGCGATAGATTGTATCGGTATAGCGGTTCGGGCCAGTCTCGAAGGCGAACGGGTCGGAGTGTCCGGTCCATCCTGTAAATGTTGGTGTCAGTTTCTTCGCGAGGTCAGGCCGAACATAAAGGTAGGCCGTTCCCGGCCCGCCGCACAGCCACTTCAGCACTCCGCCGGTGCAGAAGTCCACGTTAAGCTTTCGCACGTCGAACGGCACCGTGCCCAGCGCCTGGAAGGAATCCAGCAGCACGTGCGCCCCAACACGATGGGCTTTCTCGATGATCGTCTCGACGTCCTGGATGAACGCACTGCGGAAAATGACGTGCGAAATGGGAACGATCAGCGTCTCGTCGTCAATCGCATCCAGCAGTCGTTCGGTGTTGACGTGGATCGCGTCGTCGTTCGACACCATCACGACGCGAGCACCCCGCGAACGTTGCGCCTCCCAGAAGTACATGATCGAAGGAAAATTCAGGTCGGTATACACGACCTTGTTGCGCCGCCCGCTGAAGTCGAAGCACGAAGCGACCGTCGCTTCGCAGGTGGTCACGTTCTGCAGGCAGGCAACCGAGCCTTGCGGCGCCTTCATCAGCGCCCCGATCTCATCCCCCACCTGCGCCGCCAGCATCCACCACTCTTCTTCCCACGCACGCACGCCCCGCCTGCTCCACGTTTCCGTATAGCGATGCAATGCATCCTCAACCCCGCGAGGCATCGCGCCCAGCGAATTGCTGATCAGGTACGTCGTGCGTTCGAGGATGGGAAACTCAGGGCGGTAGCGCAGAAGCTCGTCGTGCATATGTGTCATTGTAAGGGGAGAAACTGCGCTCGGCCTTCAAGCCGCCCAGCGCCTGTGCTAGTCGAGCCACTCGAAGTTCAGGCCAGTCCACTTGCGCAGCGCCCGGAACTGTTCCGGCGTCGCGCAGCCGATCAGGCAGTCCTGTCCGCCAAGATCGAGAAAGGTGAAGCGCCGGTCGGTTTCCTGCTCCGCCAGCAAGCGTACGAACCGGCTCAGGATCGTCGCATCGATCCACCGCTCCTGAATTCTCGCCGGCCAGCGGAATTCCTGGTCACGCAGCCGGAACTGCAGCCACGCGACACCACGCCGCAGGTCGAACTCGTCACTCACATCGGCGAGAGGAAGGTAGCCGGATGCCAGGATCGCCACACGGTCGGCCACGTGAACGTAGTCTCCTGGTCCGGAGATGCAGCCTGCGCGCGCGTGCCAGATATTGGTTGACAGCGAAGTTCGTGCCGCGTCGCCGGCCTCTTCGCCCAGGGCCGAGAGCAGCCGCTTGAAAGGGGTGGTTTCGTACTCCCGCTCGCTGTAACGCGACAGCAACTCGCGCACCCCCACCCCATCGTTGGGGACAATGCCGCACTCCGCCAGCGTGTCGAGCTGGGCATACAACGACAGGTTGCGGTTTAACAGCCGTCGCAGAAATAGCAAGAGCCAGTCTACCGCTTGCCCACCCAGGCACGCGGCACTGGGCGACTCCCCAACAGAAACCCAGCCCACAGCGTAGACTTGGGCAGTGATGTCCAACACCAACAACTCTCCCCGTGAACCCTCAGGGGATGCTCCGCCAGCCGGCACCCTTTACCTGGTGGGAACCCCCATCGGCAATCTGGAGGACATCACGCTGCGCGCCCTGCGCACCCTGAAGGAAGTGGACCTCGTCGCCTGCGAAGACACCCGTCAGACACAGAAACTGCTGAACCACTACGGAATCGAAAAGCGCACCGTCAGCTATCACGAACACAACGAGCTCGAGCGCGCGGCCGAGTTGATCGTGCACCTTGAAACGGGCGACAACGTTGCCGTCGTCAGCGACGCCGGAATGCCCGGGGTGAGCGATCCCGGATACCGCCTGGTCGCGCTCGCCGTCCGCCACCACATTCGCGTCGTGCCCATACCCGGCGCGTCTGCATTCCTTTCGGCCCTGGTCGCCAGCGGCTTGCCTACCGACTCGTTCCGCTTCGGGGGATTTCTTCCCGCCAAGGAGGGAGCGCGCCGCACCCTTCTCGAAGGCATACGCACCTTGCCACGCACCCAGATCTTTTACGAGGCCCCCCACCGCATCGTCGAGACGCTGCGCGATGTCGTCGAAGTCCTGGGCGCGGAGCGGCACGTCGTAGTAGCGCGGGAAGTAACCAAGCTTCACGAAGAGTTTCTGCGCGGCCGCGCCGGCGAAGTACTTTCTGAGTTGGAAGAACGCGGCGAAGGTGGAGTCAAGGGCGAGATCACGTTGATCATCGACAAAGCGCCCGAATCCGCTCCTGCTCAGCTCTCGCTCAACAACGTTGCACAGCGCGTGCGCGAACTGATGAGTGCCGATCATCTCGAAGAGAAGAATGCCCTGAAGCAAGCCGCGAAGGAATTCGGCCTCTCCAAAAGTGAAGCCTACCGTGAGTGGCAGCGCGCCAAATAGGTCACCTGCAACCGCAGGCCCCCTGACAATACTGGCTACCCGTTTCTCCTCTGCAAGAACCGCGGCGCGATCGCATAGTTCAGCTGCACCGCGATGATGAACGCGATGCTCAAGTAGGTGCTGAACACGCACAGTAAAGCACCGAAGGCATACAGCCCCTGCGCGATCAGGATGCGCCGTTCGATGGCGGCCGGTACCTCCGGTGGCATGTCTGCCCTGGTCAGTCCCAGGCTGCTCGCGCATTTCCAGCTCACGTATAAAGTCGCGCCGAGCACCAGGATGTTGAACCAGTAAACCAGTAGTGCGGTGCGCAATTGCGTGTGTTCGGCCAGCAGCGTGGTCGAGAATGGCGTAATCGAGACCGCGAAGAGAAAGACGATGTGAATCCACGCCAGGCTGCGGCGCGAACGTTCCAGGTAGTTGAGCTGAGTTTGCTGACCCACCCAGAAGATGCCGAGCGTCAGGAACGTCATCATGTACATGAGTAGCCGCGGCGCGATGGCTGCCAGGCCGCGCCATAAGTCGTGTTCACTGTGCACCGTCTCCGTGGCCGGCACACGCAGGTCCAAAACCAGTAGCGTCATCGCGACAGCGAAGACGCCATCACTCAGCGCGGCGAGTCGCTCGACGCTCTGTCCCGCGATGAGGTTGTAGGCGCTCTTCATGTTGCAGCAGTTTAACCGGAGGGAGAAGCGGATGGTCGGATTCTAGAATTCCGTTTCCTGCGCCCGGCGCAGCCTTCTCGTCTCCGCCAGCAGCGTCATGCTGTGCATCAGGTTCTGCATGGTTACAATGCCCACCAGCCGGAAGTCCTCCACCACCGGTATGACAGTCAGTCCACGCCCGCCCAGTTTGCGAAAGGCCGAGGCCAGCGAGTCCGCGCGGTTGGCGATTTCGAAAGTCCGCAACATAGCCGACTGCACATAGCCGTTGCCCTCGCGCCGCAGCGCCTCGACAATGCTTTGCTTGTTGATGACGCCCACCATGTCGCTGCCGCGTACCACCGGGAAGTCGTCCTGCAACGTGTGTACCGCCTTGCTGAGCGCATCTTCCAGGGTGTCGGCCGGAGAGAGTATGGAGAAGCCGGTCAGCATCACGTCTTCCATGCGCACGCTATCCAGCACCGAATGAAACAGAACCGAGCGGTCTTCCATCTGCGCGCCCAGGAACACGAAGAACCCGATCAGCACCAGCCACACGTTCCACACCAGGCCAATCAGCATCATCATCATGGCGAGACCCTGGCCCACGCTTACCGCGCGCCGCGTGGCTGCGACGTAGTCCATGCGTTCGGCTAGCATCGCGCGCAGCACCCGCCCGCCATCCATGGGATAGGCCGGCAACAGGTTGAACAAACCCAGAAAGACATTGCCCCAGAACAAGCTGCGGGGCAGGTTGCCGGGGTGGAAAAACGGATGGCCCCAGAGCTTGGCCTGCGGAAATAGTGTCAGGATGATGACGGCCGCAACCGCCGCAATCAGCAGGTTCACGACCGGTCCGGCAATGGCGATGCGAACATCGCGCGCCAAGTCGGGCCTTTGTTGGCTTGTCTCCTCCATCAGCGTCACCCCGCCGATGGGCAGAAGAATGATCGCTTGCACCGCTAATCCATTGCGCCGCGCCACCACCGCATGGCCCAATTCGTGCAGAACCACCGATCCAAAGACGATGGCGATCAGCGCCAGCCCGCGCATCGCCCCGCCCGCACCCATGCTGACCGATTGCGTAAACCACACGAACACCAGCAGGAACACGAACGTCAGGTGGATGCGGATATCCACTCCGAATAACCTTCCTGCGGGAAAAGACCAGCCTTTCATCAATGACCCGAAGCCTCCTTCTCGATTCTATATTCTAGGGGTCATGCGCGTAATTGCGGGTTTATACCGCAGCCGTCCCTTGCGGTCGCTGCCCGGACTCGATCTTCGTCCCACCAGCGACCGCCTTCGCGAGACCCTGTTCAACGTCCTGGCTGCCTCCGGCGAGCTTCTCAACAGCGTGTGGCTCGACTTATACGCCGGCACCGGAGCGGTCGGCATTGAAGCCCTCAGCCGCGGAGCGCGCCAGGTGTACTTTGTTGAATCGGCAAAGAAACACGCGCGCCTGCTGCGCGACAATCTTGCGTCGCTGGGAATAAGGGAAGGCTTTGAAGTGCAGGAGCGGGAAGTCGCCCCGGCACTGCTCCTGCTGGAATCCACCGGCGTGGTTTGCGACTATTGTTTCCTCGATCCGCCCTACCGCATGCGCGGCAGTTATGAGCGCACGCTCGGCCTTCTTTCGCAGTCGCGGCTTTTGCAGCCCACCAGTCTGGTCATCGCCGAGCATGAAAAGAAATTCGACCCCGGCGAGCGCTTTGGCGCCCTGGTGCGCACCCGCAAGCTGGACCAGGGGGATGCAGCGCTTAGCCTCTATCGCCTGGGATGAGGACAACCACCAATCACTGCGCCGGTGGCGGCGGCACCCGCGTAGCCGTGCCTTCCATCACCGCCGCCCATCCGCCGTTCGGGGTTGCCACTTCCGACTTGAAGCTGTACGAGTCCGCTGACACAAAGTTGAGGGTGTACCGCGCCTTGGTGGCAACACCGTTCAATTTCTGTACCGCGGTCCATGTCCAGGTGTTGCCCTTGACGTGCCCCACCCCTTCAATGTGCTCCCCCACACTGTTGTAGGCATTGTAGGTGTAGGCCTGGTCCTGGGGGTTGTACTCCAGTACGCGTGTACCCATCACATCTCCCAGGGCAGACCTGATCTCCGAGTGCGTCTCCACAAAGAACTGTCCTTCCACCCATGCGCTATGCTCTTTGCCGGTAAAGGGCGTCGCGGGCGAAGTCGGGCTGAGCTTGCTGGTGCCTTTCAGTGTCCAGTCCCCGACGAAATAGCCCATCATCTGTTGCTGCGGAACGGGTGTCGCTGCAGGAGCCGGCTGGGGAATCTGCGCCACCGCGCCGGCGGAAAGCAGCATGGCGGTGAGGAACGCCGCAATGAGTCTCATGCGGATCGTATCCTTTATCGTCGACTCTGATTGGAAGAGGAATCGTAGCACGGAGGATTTGCCGGGGACTCGGTCCCAGTTATTCGACGTATCGTCGCAGCACGCGTTCCGACAAATTACACAGCACCTCGTAGGGCAGGGTTTCCGACCAGCAGGCGAGGTCCCACGCCGTGATCTGCTCGTCGCCGCTGCGCCCGATCATCACTACCTCATCGCCGATTTCCGCTCCCGCAATCCATGAAACATCGACCAGCGTCATATCCATGGCAACCCGGCCTACAATCGGAGCCCGTTGCCCTCGCATCAGGACTTGGCTGCGAGCCATTCTCCCGCCAGCACGGTTCGCCGAACCGTGAACCCCGTCGCACGTGGAACCGCTCGCCGGCACAGGGTTCGAGTTCTTGCGCGAATAGCCGTCACCGTAGCCGGAAGCGATCACCGCGATGCGCGCCGGCGCCGGCGTGACGTAGGTCCCGCCATATCCGAGTGCCTGTCCGGCCGGCACATCTCTCAGAGAGATGATGCGGGTCTTCCAGGACAGCACCGGCTGCAGTGGCAGCGACGGCGCTCCGGGCGCGGCAGATCCGTCACCCTGAACCAGCGGAAGCTCGTATCCATAGATCGCCAATCCCGGGCGCACGAAGTTGTGCCAGGTATCGGGCCGTCCAATCGCCGCGCAACTGTTGGCCAGATGCCGCAAAGCAGGATTGAACCCCTGTGCGGCAAGGGCCTGCAGGGCGGCATTGAAGCGCTCGCTCTGCTTCTTTGTCTCCGGATCGTCCAGCACTTCGGAGGATGCCAGGTGGCTGAAAACGCCCTCCAGTTCGATCTGCGGATAACGCCGGAGTTGCTCGGCGAAACTTTCCAACTGGCTCAGTGGCAGACCCAACCGCGCCATCCCGGTGTCCAGCTTCAGGTGAACGGCCACTGGTTTCTGGACCCGCAGCCGACTTGCCGCCTTCGCAGAATGTCTCTACCTCCTCCAGTCGCGACAACGCCGGCGTGAGCGAATAGTGCAGCACGTCTTCTTCCTCGCCGCGCCACGCGCCCACCATGATCAGGATCCGGCCCTCGATGCCGGCTTCGCGCAACGCTACTCCTTCATCCGTCGAGGTCACCCCGAACCAGCGCCCGCCTTCTTCTTCCAGTGCGCGGGCGCACTCGGCATAGCCGTGACCGTAGGCATCGCACTTCACCACCGAGCAGATGGTCACAGCTTCGCCTACGTGCCTCTGCAGCACGCGAAAGTTGTGTCGCAGAGCGGATAGCGATACCTCCGCCCAATTCGGCCGTGAGTAGATCCGGGAGAGTACCGGCTGTGTGAGCAAGCGTTGATGATATCGCAGAGTCAGCAAGAGAGTAGTATCAGGAGAGTTTCATCTGTGGGTCATCTGCAGATTCAATTCCGTCCCATGAAACTGCCGTTTCAAGGCGAGTTCGTTCCACGGATCCACACCTGGGCGCATCATCCTGGTTGTGAGGAAAGCCGCCTCGCCACTTTCTCTGTCATGAACTCTTGTCCCCCTTTGGTGACAACGGTTTACTCCCCCCGGATCGCGATGGGGTGCCTTTACCACTTAAGTTGCAAAGACGGCTGGCATCGAAGGGCATGAAAGTATTGTCTTTGTCTCCATTGCGTGTAAACTGACGCTAAATTGGGTCATCTTTTAGCCTCAGCTTTCGCCAATGCTTTCGGCCCATGCGCTCGGCCCGAATGACCCTTAACGCACGTGGCGGCTCCGAGTCGCGCCGTGTGATGATTAGGCAGTCGTCATGATTAATGTGATCATCGCTGATCACCAGGCGATCTTCCGTGCCGGAATTGCCAAGGTGTTGGCGGTTGAGGAAGACCTGCGCATCGTCGGACAGCCTCCGTCCGTCGAACAGCTCATCAATGGGCTGGAAAGACTGCGCGCCCATGTCCTGCTTCTTTCCAGCAGCTTCGTTCCGGACATTTCCGAAATCAGTCTGGTCGCCAGCCGCCGGCACGTTCCGATTTTGATCCTCGCCGATCATTCCGACCCGGCCGTAAAGTATCTCAACCAGGGTGTGGAGGGAATCGTGTACCGCTCCGTTGGTGGCGATTCGATCATTGAAGCCGTTCGACGGCTGGCGCGCGGCGAATCCTATGTCCAACTGGCAAGCTCCATGATGCCCAGCCTTCACGAGGACATGGTCGGAGCCAGGGTGCGCGATCGCCTGTCCGACAAGGAACTGAAGATCGTCGCCGCCGTGGTGCGTGGCTTCAAGAACCGTGAAATCGCCATGCAACTCTACACCTCCGAGCAGGTGGTGAAGAATGCGCTCCGCAATATCTTCGACAAGACTGGCGTCTCCGACCGCCTGGAGCTCGCGCTCTTTGTCTTGCACCATCGCATTCTGGCGCAGGCCACAGCCTCCGTGCAGCTTCCGGCGGGCACGCAGCCGCTCCGTCGTGCCGCGCGCTCTGCTGCGACGGCGGCCGCTCGCACCGACTCTTCGACAACCACCATTCACTGATCCCGACTGGCCCCCGAGACCACGCGTCGTCTTGTCAGGGCACGGCCTCATGAGGTGCCGGAAAACACGGATTTGCGCATCCTCAATGAAAACGCCATACGTTAAGGCGTGCGGGGTTGATGCGATGTCGCGACGGCAATACGTCCTCAACTGCGACAAGGTGACGCCGGGAAATCTATCGGGCCCGTTCGCTGGTCTTCAGCAGTTCGTTGACGATCGTGACCAGTTCCTCCGGATTGACCGGCTTCTCCAGATAAAGGTCCGCCAGCGGCTCCGCTGCCTGGAAGGCCTCGGTGACATAACCCGAGACCACCACTACAGGTACAGGCATAGTCGAATGTGACTTGGCGGCCTGCACCACCGAGCGGCCATTGGCGTCTCCCAACCGCCAGTCGGTCACCACCGCGTCGTAGCTGTTCTGCTCCAGCTTCGCAATTGCGTCCTGCGCCGAAGTGGACGGCGTGGCCTCGTGGCCTGCGGCTTCCAGGATGGTGCATTTTAGTCGGACGATGTGGGGTTCGTCGTCGACGCAAAGGATTCTGGCCATACAGATGTTCCGCGGGCGAGGCAGGTCTGGGTTGCCGGGCCCAGGTGCTGGTAGAGAAAAAGTGCGACCAATCAGCCTGCTAAACTGCCGCCTAATTGTTCAGCAGCAAGGGAAGGAAAGTCAAATTGGACAAACGGCGAGCTGGCCGTTTGAACTGCGGATTATGGGTGAGATGGCGATTGCACGACACCTATCGTCCGATGCGAACGGGAACAACGAACGGCATGTAGGTTACCCAAGGCCATCCTACTAACCCGGACACCGATCTAGCAGCGAGGGGTGGCTCGCCTGTAGGCTCCCGCAGACGCTCGATAAATGCTCCACCTGCAGGCCAAGTCGTAAGCAATCCCAAACCGGCCGCTTAAACAGGATTGTGTATGACTTGGCGAAATAACAACAGTTGACAAATCCCTCGGTTCGCAGGTGTCTGAAACTCAGAGCACTTTTGTGGCCTTTAGGCGGGTGCCGGGTCAGCTAAAGAACATCGACAACGATAAGCGTAATGTCATCCTGCTGGTTCACTGCAGCAGGTCGCCACCTCTGGAGTTCGGAGAGCACTTGACGCGACAGCTCGGGGGCGGGCTGCAATCGATTATTGCGTACGACCCGTTCCAGTTGCCGGTCGCCAAACGCCTCCCCCGCGGCGTTCTCAGTTTCGGTCACGCCGTCGGTGTAGAGCAGGAAGCGATCGGATGGTTCAAGCGGCACGCTGCACACCGGGTATTCAGAGTCGGGTGCGACTCCGAACAACAGCCCGTTACTTTCGATACGCTGCATTTCGCCCCTCGTATTCCGCCAGCACAGTAGCGGCGGATGTCCCGCAGCCGAGTAGAGCGCGTTGCGGTTCTCTGTGTCGATCCAAACATAAGCCGCCGAGGCAAACTGGCCGTGCGCCTCACTCGACAGGATGCGATTCAAGCCGCCAAGCACCTGCGCGGGATCATCGGCATGGACGGCGACGGACTGCATGGCCACTTTAATCATCGAAGAAATGAGCGCGGCCGGGATGCCATGTCCAGAGACGTCTGCCACAAGGATGCCCAGATGATTGTTGTCTGAGCGGACAAATTGGTAGAAATCGCCCGCAACGGCGGTCATGGGATGGTAAGAAGCAGCGATACGGAGATTCTCCATCTCGGGAACTCTCGCCGGAAGAATGGAAGACTGTATCTGCCGGGCCGTCTCCAGTTCCGTCTCGATGGAAAGCAGACGGCGCTCATTTGTGAACAATATCTCCAAAGCCACGTATCCCAGCGAAAACAGAAGGACGGCAAAGCCCAACGAGTCCACCAAAGGCAGCGGGCGATAGCGCAGCACGGTCCCCAAGTTGGTGTACAGCACCTCCAACGCAAAAATGAGCGTACCAGCGGCCAGAACGCGGTGATTGGGTATCACCAGGAATCTGGAGAATTTTGGAACCAGCACGACAACTAACAGGACAGGCATGGCAAGAACTGCGAGCAGGTTGTTGTAGAACATCCATTTGTTGGCTGGGCCACCGAGGACGAACGTGCCAATACCCACCAGAGCAATTGCCAACCCGACGAAGATTTCCAGTTGGACGAGGAGCCTGAGTTTGCCCAGGCTCAGCTCTCGCCAGGCGAACAAGGCAGAAACCAAGAGCAGGTACATGACCGCCGTATTCACATAGGGCGCGACAGACTTGAGGGAGTGCGGCAGAACCGTCAAAATGGTGGGCGTCTGCCCCAGCTTTTGGAGGCCGTACATTCCGCTGAAGATTCCGAACCATACGAGGATGCGAACGCCCCTGCGCCAGCGGATCGCTGCGATCGCGCAGGCGGTCGCTCCGATGGACAAGAAAATCGTTCCGAGGACAATATCCACCACCTCGCCGCGGAGCGTTTCCACTGCTGCATTTGCCGTGTTGATGCCATTCATCGAAAGGCTCCGTTTCGTTTCCCTGGTTTTGTCCTGTCTGGGATGAAGTCGGCCATGGACAAGGGGCGGGAACGACCGTGTCATCCCGCAACACGATCTTCATATCACAGCTAATCAGGATCGCGCCTGGCCCGGCTCCGTTTTCCGCTGCCCTTCCGATTCCAGCTTGTGCGCTCACCGCACCCGACCCTCGACCCGAACTTTGTCTCCGAGGTGCGCCTGCCGGACCGGAACCAGAGCCCTGCCCGTTACCCCATAGTTGCAGGTGCAACTCTTGATCGACCTGCCTCCCGTCCCCGGTCAACCACCTAAGGAATCTCTGATTAAGCCCAATCTCTTGAAGGGGACGGCCTTCAGGCCGTCCGTAAAGGCCGCAAAATGAACGCGGCTTTAGCCGCGGAGGGACCGTCCATTGACTTAATCAGACCTTCCCCTAAGGGCAATACTATTTGCTTGACGCAAGCAAATAAATGACGGTAACATTTCCCCATGTCGCAGAAGCCCGCATCCGGGAACGTTCAGCAGTGGTGGGATGAGCTGGAGCGCCTCTCGCGCATTCTTGGCCAGATCGGTCCCGACGAAGTCTGCTGTGACGGGTTGAGCCAGCGGCAATGCGCCATTCTGCGCGTGCTGGTTTCCAGCGAAGGCGCGCGCCTCAGCGATCTCGCAGCTCTGTCCGGCATCTCGCCCAGCGCCATGACCCGCGTCCTGGAGCGCCTGGAATCCCGCCGCCTGGTGGAGCGGGTTCGCGGGGCCCATTCCGACGGACGCGCTGCCATGGTCAGGATCACCCCCGCCGGCCGCCGTACCCGCAAGCAACTCGACGGCCTCATGCGCGACCGTACCCGCCAGGTGATTGACGCTGTTCCTCCCGGGCAGAGGGCAGAGGTCTTCAACGCTCTTAGAGTCCTCAACAACGCCATCGAGAGCGCAGGCTGTTGTGCGCTCAACGAACCCGTATGCGGGCTGACGCCCTGCGCCCCTAAGGAGACGAAATGAAAGACGCATCGGTTGTAACAGCGGTCGAAGAACACTATGCCGCGGTCGCCCGCGGAGAAGCTTCCCCCTGCGGAGCTCCGGTCGACGACGTCGCCCTTTCCATCGGTTACAGCGACGAGGAACTGGCCCTGGCCGGCGATGCCAACCTCGGCCTGGGCTGCGGCAATCCGCTCGCGCTCACCGAAATTGCTCCTGGCATGACCGTGCTCGATCTCGGCGCGGGCGCCGGTTTCGACGCCTTCCTCGCTCTGAGCCGCGTCGGTCCGACCGGGCGCGTCATCGGGGTTGACATGACCGACGACATGCTCGCCCTGGCTCGCGCCAACGCCGAAAAGCGCGGCGCGGCCAACGTCGAGTTCCGCAAGGGCTTCATCGAACAACTTCCGGTCGAAGACCATTCTGTCGACTACGTCATCAGCAACTGCGTCATCAATCTCTCCGCCGACAAGCCCTCAGTCTTTCGCGAGATCGCCCGCGTGCTGAAACCGGGCGGCCGATTCGCCGTCAGCGACATCGTGCTGCTCAAGCCTCTGCCGTCAGAGTTGGCGCGCGACATCGCCGCCTATGTCGGCTGCATCTCCGGCGCCAGTCTGCTTACCGACTACCTCGGCTTTGCCTTGGCGGCCGGTCTTCGCGATCTCAGCATCCCGCGCATCGCCCACGGTCCCGACCTGGTGAAAGTGCTGGCGCCGGAAGGCTTCACTACTGGAGGAAGCTCCTGCTGCGGCTCGACGGTATCCATTACTTCGCTGAAGAACCCGGACACGATGGTGCGCGAAGCCGCGGATGCGGTAGCATCGATAAAGCTGCACGGCCGCAAGTAGCGAAGGCCAGCCGATTGAGCAGGGCAGCGCTTCATTCGGCGCGGCGTCCAGAAGCACCCGGCTGCGAATCTGCTCTGGCCGTTGCGCTAGGTCCTACTCGCGAGGCGCACATTCCAGCCGATCGGCTGCCTGACTCAGCGATGAGCTGGCGCTCGATCAACTTCCCGAGTCACGCCCTCGCTCTTGTGCGACGAGACCGATGATTCATCGTCTTGCCATTTTCTGGCCAATTGCTCGAACTGGTGCAGCACCTTCTGTATGTCTTTCATCTTCGCCGTTATTCCATAGGTGACCGAAGGCGGGATGGTCGGCTCGTAGTGGCGATATACGAAGCCGTGCTTTTCCAGCAGGCGAAGCCGCTCCGTCAACACGCGCGAGGAGATGCCGTTCACTAGCCGCCGCAACTCGCCGAATCGCGTGGCTCCTTTATTGCTCAACACCCACAAAATATGAAGCGTCCACGGCCCGGTCAACACCGCCAGAAGGCCGCTGATAGCGCAGGGATTATCGGACTGAGAGCGTCGCACGGTGAGAACGCACCTCTTAGTTACTTTAAAGTGTCTGCTGTACAAAAGCAACCAGTTATTTAAAGTAACCTTAATCGCGGCAGCGCCATCCAATTTCCATCGGGGCTGAGACCCCATTCAAAGGAGCTAATATTATGGCAACCAATTCCGCCTCTCTGCACGCAACCAGCCTTCGCGAAACCACCACCGCGCAGGCCGCCATCGTTGTACTGGGTCGGCTGCTTTTCACTCTGATCTTCCTGATGACCGCGCTCAGTCACTTCAGCAAGGGCGCCATTGCCTACGCCGCCAGCCAGGGCGTGCCGCTGGCATCCATTGCGGTACCGCTCTCGGGCGTGATCGCCATCGCCGGAGGGCTCAGCATCCTGTTTGGCTTTCACGCCCGCATTGGTGCTTGGCTGATCGTTTTATTCCTCGTGCCGGTCACTTTCATGATGCACAAGTTCTGGGGCCTCACAGATCCTATGGTTATGCAGACACAGATGGTCAACTTCATGAAGAATATTTCTATGGTTGGTGCAGCCCTGCTGATTACTCAATTCGGCGCCGGGCCGGCAAGCCTCGATGCGCGCCGCGGATCATAAGGGATTCTCTTGTTTCCGCAAACGGGAGGTTCCCGACCCTCATCATTCTGCACGTGAGATCTGCTTTAGTAGCGGCAGAATCCTTCGCCGGGCTTGATGATGAGGCAATTCTTCTTGGCGCGGAACCATTTCATCCCCGTCTCTTTGCCATTGCCGGCATGAATGTATTCCGTCGTGCCATCGCGGGTGAATTGCATGCGGTCGCCGGCAGGGGTTGCCTCGTAAATGTTGGCTCCGTCCAGCGATTGAATCTTGATGGTGTACGCGTCGCCGTTTCGCGAAAGCAGCAGATAGCTCCCGTCCGCTCCGTTCCACCGCCCCAGCCACCCGTCGAACCGCGCCGCCGCTGGATAGGGTGTAGCGGACGTGGAGGAAGCCGCGTCCGCGCGCATGGACGGACTCGCCTCCGGTGCGCCCGATTTCCCGCAGCCCCACACTCCAACCGCCAGGCCCAGGGCCGCAATTGTCCGCCACCTTCGGTTCACCGCAAGACCTCCGCCGGGTCGAATTGTGCTCCCAATCCTAGTCCATGCGGGCACCTGCGCTTCGCCCAGGAATCGCATTGCACACTATCGCCCGGGTCACCACTCGCCATGACCTGTTGCAGCAAACCGCGACTCGGGAGTATCTTTCCACTGCTCCAATCCGATCTCTGGCCGCCTCGCCCATGTCACAGGCTCTGGCCCGCCAGTCACGTTTTGGGGTGATAACGGTCACGGTAAAGCCGTCGCCGCGGGACTTAAATACCCGTGGCCGCCTCTACGGAGGTTTATCCACCGTTACCACGGCCCACATATCTGCAATTGATAAGGTTCTAAGGAGGACCTTTTATGACAGTTGGAATTATGACCACGGCGATCAAAACGCCAAGCGATTACATCAACGATGTAATGGCCCTGGTGAAGGCCAAGAACCCCGCCGAACCGGAATTCCACCAGGCCGTGCAGGAAGTGCTCGAGTCGCTGCGCCTCGTGCTGGAGCGGCATCCGGAGTACATCTCCGCCCGCATCCTTGAGCGCATCACCGAGCCCGAGCGCGTGCTCATGTTCCGTGTGCCGTGGTTCGATGACCAGGGCAACATCCAGGTCAACCGCGGCTTCCGCATTGAGATGAACAGCGCCATCGGCCCCTACAAGGGCGGCCTGCGCTTCCACCCCTCCGTCAATCTCGGCATCCTGAAGTTCCTGGCCTTCGAACAGGTCTTCAAGAACTCGCTCACCACGCTGCCCATGGGCGGCGGCAAGGGCGGCTCCGACTTCGATCCCAAGGGCAAGAGCGACAACGAAGTCATGCGCTTCTGCCAGAGCTTCATGACCGAGCTCTGCCGCCACATCGGCCCCGACACCGACGTGCCCGCCGGCGACATCGGCGTAGGCGGACGCGAGATCGGCTTCCTGTTCGGCCAGTACAAGCGCCTGCGCAACGAGTTTACCGGCGTGCTCACCGGCAAAGGCCTCAGCTGGGGCGGCTCGCTGATTCGTCCGGAAGCCACCGGCTACGGCTGCGTTTATTTCGCCAACGAGATGCTGAAGACCCGCAAGGACACGCTGGAAGGCAAGCTCTGCCTGGTTTCCGGCAGCGGCAACGTCTCGCAGTACACGGTCGAGAAGCTGCTCGACTTCGGCGCCAAGCCCCTCACCTTCTCCGACTCCGACGGCGTCATCTACGATCCCGACGGCATCGATCGCGAGAAGCTGGCCTGGGTCATGGAACTGAAGAACGTGAAGCGCGGCCGCATCCGCGAGTACACCGAGCAGTTCAAGAAGGCCGTCTTCATGCCGACCGACGTGAAGCTGGGCTACAACCCGCTGTGGAACATCAAGGCCGACTGCGCCTTCCCCAGCGCCACCCAGAACGAAATCAACGCCAAGGACGCGCAGAACCTCATCAACAACGGCTGCAAGGTCGTTGCCGAGGGCGCGAACATGCCGAGCACGCTGGAAGCCACCAAGCTGTTCCTCGAGGCCGGAATCCTCTATGGCCCGGCCAAGGCTGCCAACGCCGGCGGCGTCGCGACGTCAGGTCTCGAGATGGCGCAGAACAGCGCTCGCCTCACCTGGACCCGCGAAGAAGTCGACGATCGTCTGCACAAGATCATGATCGCCATCCACAAGAACTGCTACGAGACCGCCGAGACCTACGGCACGCCCGGCAATCTCGTGAACGGCGCCAACATCGGCGGCTTCCTGAAAGTCGCCAACGCCATGCTGGACCAGGGCCTGGTGTAAGTGGTCTAGGTAGAGCGGCGCTTCAGCGCCGCGTTACCGCCTGCTTTGAAAGGGCACGGCTTTTAGCCGTGCCGACGAGCGTAACCAATCATCACTCCGGGGCTTCCGCCCCGGCCTGGATTTGGCTGAACTAGTTGATCGGGGTGGGCGCAAGCCCACCCCGGCTTTTCATGCGAACAGGAAGGACGCCAAAGCTGTGATACGCTGAATGCGTGAAGCTTACGGCTGTGTTCCAACCTGCCAAAGAAGGCGGATACACGTGCTTCGTGGAAGAAATTCCTGCGGCCATTTCGCAGGGTGAGACCCTGGAAGAAGCCAAGGCGACCCTGCGCGACGCGCTGCAACTCGTCCTTGAGTGCCAGCGCGAGCTCGCCGAGAAGAATCTCTCGCCCGGAACTGTTCGGGAAGTCTTCGACTTGGCCTAGGCATGAAGCTCACCGACCTCGAACGGCACCTGCGACCGTACGGTTTGGTTTCGAAGGGGACGGCCTTCAGGCCGTCCGTAAATGTCCCAAAATCACCGCGGCTTCAGCCGCTGCGGGACCTCGACGCGACTTGATCAGAGCGTCCCTGGCATCGGCGGCCGGCACTCAAGAACATGGTCGGCCAAGGCAGCCAACGCCGGTGGCGTCGCGACTTCAGGACTCGAGATGGCGCAGAACAGCGGCTCGCCTCACCTGGACGCGTGAAGAAGTCGACGATCGTCTGCACAAGATCATGATCGCCATTCACAAGAACTGCTACGAGACCGCCGAGACTTATGGCACCCCCGGCAATCTCGTGAACGGCTCCAACATCGGCGGCTTCCTCAAAGCCGTCAACGCCATGCTCGATCAGGGCCTCGTGTAAGTTGTCTAAGGTAGAGCGGGCCTTCAGGCCCGCGTTGCCGGCGCAGATGAAGTCATGAACGGGGTGGACGCAAGTCCACCCCGTTCTCTTGCACTGGCCCACGCAAACCTTGCCCTCCTACCAATCACACAAAGAGGTGTTGTCATTGTAACTACTGCTGGTGAATATCGGCGTAGGGCAACCCCGGACAACACTCTTTGAGGGTCACTGGCGGGCGACTGCTTCTGGAGAACCTATCGGCGAGGATAACCCACGTTACAACCCTCTTGAGTGGTCTTTTTCGGGTGGCCCGTCCCGCGTCCCGACGTTATTCCTGCAAGATTCTCCGGAGGGAGCGTCATCCCGGCGACCGTTGCGGGCGGAGTTTTCCTGAGGTGACCAGCTCGTCCGCGTTGGACGGTGCCGATCGCTTGCCGCCGGGCCGTGCCGATCCTTGACCTTTTGCGCACCCCAAACAACACTCTTGAGTGGTCTTT
Source organism: uncultured Acidobacteriaceae bacterium (assembly GCA_963798275.1). GTDB lineage: Bacteria > Acidobacteriota > Terriglobia > Terriglobales > Acidobacteriaceae > CAWCTB01. The sequence goes on along the minus strand of CAWCTB010000004.1, from coordinate 5,284 downwards.
GGCGGGTGGCCCGTCCGCGTCCCGACGTCATTGCAAAATCTACGTGAGGGTGCCCCATCCCGGCGTCTGTTGCCGGGGTGGGGTTTTCCCGAGGTAACCAAGCTCGTCCGCGCTGGACGGTGCGATCGTTTGTCGCCGGGCCGTTTCGACCTTGACCCTTTGCTCCCGGCGGGTGGCCCGGGTAAAGCATTTCGCCTCGTGAATGATCTCGAGGGTGCCCCGTTCAAGCGCAGCTTGAGCGAGTCTTTTCCTCAACAGCCCATGACCCCTGTGCCACCTACTACCCTCTTTCTGAAACCATACTGAACTATGCCCCACCACCAACCATCGTCTCTCAACCCTGCCCCGCTGGCTACGTAAGATCGAGCGCCATTTTCACCGCCATTTCGATCTTCTGCATGGAAGACGATGCCAGCGTCGCCAAAGGAGGGTAGATCGCCAGTAGTTTCTCCACCGTGGTTGGCTGGTCACACTTCACCCACGAGTCGCGGTTCAAACCGCCTTCTCCCGCCTTCAGCTTCGGACGCAACGAAAACGCCTTGTGCTCGGCAGTCGAGATTGGCAATACACACACATCCAGAGAATGGGCGTTCAGGCTGTCGCTCGAAATCACCAGCGCAGGACGTTCCTTGTCGAGGTCGATCAGGCACACGTCGCCGCGCCTTGGATACCATTGCGCGGGTTTGGTTCCTCTTCGCCAGGCTGTCATTGGCGTGACCAGGACTTAAGCCCGGCTTTCTGGAAGGCGCGGCGCTCCTGCCGGTCGTCCGGGGCACCGCTGAAAAACTGCGCTGCCTCCTGGTAGAGGCTGGCCTTGCGCTCCGTCTCCAGAGCGTACTTCAGCAACTGATTTACCCGTTCGCTGACAGAAACGCTTCCCTTGGTGCGCTCGACCTCCGAGAGCACCTCCTGGTCGAGCGAAAAAGAGCGGGTCTTCCTGACTGCGGACCGCATTGCCGTTGTTCCCATGTACCTATTGTCATTCTTATTAGGATTCCTGTCAATATTCCTAGTTGGTACGCCTGGCGCCCCATCCTCTCGCCGATTTTACAAAAGGGTGGTAACAGCTCCGGTGGAAGCCTGGTGCCCCAGGTTCGCGGCCTTCGTTTGGCCGCTAACCTGGGATCACTGAACTCAACACCCGGAATGGTGTAGGTTCAATTCCTGCCAGGTGGACTGCGCCGTTCCCACGAATCCGGACAGTCGCATTTCGTCACCTTGAGTTGCTATCGCCGTCGGCCCTACTTCAATAAGCCCCGCGGTTTCCGACCTCTTCCCGGTTTGTCTCGAGAACACGCGGCGTCGTTTCGAGATGCGTGTTTACGGATACGTGGTCATGCCTGAGCACGTTCACCTGCTGCTGAGCGAACCGGAGAAGGGAACGCTGGCCGGGCAATTCATTATCTGAAGTTGTCGTTCACGAAACGGTTGCACAATCGAGGGGGATCCCAGGTTAGCACCGACTCGACGGGAACCTGGGGTGCCAACTCGAAGCGAACCGGGGGTGCGCGCAACAGAATTCGTTCTGGCAAAAACGCTACTACGACCGCAATGTGAGAGATTAGCGGGAGTTCACGGTGAAATTACGGTATCTGCACTGTTCCCCATGGTTACTTTCGTGCTGTCGCGTCGCAGTTTTCTCTTGTTCTCTGGTTCATCAGCCCATAGCCTCACCGTGAGGAAGCGTTGTGGTGTGCGCTCAGTGCGCTGCCTGCTAAGTTCTTTGAATGGAATATTTTGCCTGTAACTCTCACGCACTCAAGATTTTGCGGACCAATTCCAAAACGGAACCAATGTTTTCAAGATTTTACGAGCAGGAGGGAGGAGCGGGGTCCCTATTGTCGGGGTACGTTCCCTGACGTGGTTTTGACTTCGCTGTTCAATCAGTGAGTGTGGGGGCCGTATAGTATCTGCGTCCTACAGACGTTGAATCTTCGAACCCGAGAGGCGCCCATGAGCACGGACCGGGTACGGTTGGTGGCTAACTTCGAGATCCACGAGGGAAAGTTCGCTGAGTTCGAGGCCATCGCAAAACAAATGGTCGCGGTCAGCGAGCAGGAACCGGGCACTCTCTCCTACCATTTCTTGCTGAGCGCCGACCGCAACTCCTGCCGCCTCGTCGAGAGCTACAAGGATGCTGCCGCTATCACTGCCCACTTCGCCGGGCCGGTGTTCCAGCAACTCCTGCCGCAACTGATCTGCGTGGCCAGCCCCACGCGCCTGGAAATCTACGGCGACCCGGGCCCGCAGGTCGCAACCCTGACTGACGCCATCGGCGCCTACTGCTTCACCGCGTGGGAAGGCTTCGACCGGTAAAAACTCTGACGGTGGCCCGGTGCCCCAGGTTCGCGTCCGTCTTTTGGACGCTAACCTGGGATCACTTTGCCAAGCGCTCCTCTTTCGACACCCATCTGCTAGGCGTGCGCCGCTGTCTCGAACTCTCTTGCTTCTTTCCCCGCGGCCTGGTCGCCAATCCCTAGCACCACGCGGCCATTGATCTTTCCTGCCTTGAGCCGCTCGAAAATGTCGTTGATGGAGTCCAGCGGCAGCACCTCGATCGTCGCCTTCACTTTGCCTTCCGCGGCGAACTCCAATGCCTCCTCCAGGTCCATGCGCGTACCCACAATCGATCCCCGAATGGTGTAGCCGTTCAGCACCACATCGAAAATCGAAACCGGAAACTCTCCCGGAGGCAGCCCATTCAGTACCAAAGTGCCGCCACGACGCAGCATGCCCAGCGCCTGCTTAAACGCAATCGTCGAAACCGCTGTCACCAGCACGCCGTGCGCCCCGCCAATCTGCTTTTGAATCTCAGCCGGCGGATCCTGCGTCTTGGCATCGATGGTGATTTCGGCCCCGAGTTTCTTAGCCAGGGCCATCTTTTCCGGACCCAGGTCTACCGCTGCCACGTGCAATCCCATGGCCTTGGCGTATTGAACCGCGACATGGCCCAACCCGCCGACTCCCGAGATGACTACCCAGTCGCCGGGGCGAGTGTCGGTCTCTTTGAGGCCTTTATACGTGGTGACACCGGCACACAGAATGGGTGCGGCATCGACAAAGGAAAGGTTGTTGGGGATTCGCCCCAGATAATCGGCTTGCGCCACTGCGTACTGCGCGAAGCTTCCGTTAACCGAATAGCCGGAATTTTGTTGTTCCTTGCATAGCGTTTCCCATCCGGACAAGCAGAACTCGCAATGTCCGCATGCGCTGTGCAGCCATGCGACACCAACTCGATCGCCCTCCTGCAGGTGCGTGACACCAGGTCCGAGCGCGACCACAATCCCGGCGCCTTCGTGTCCGGGGATGAAAGGAACTGTGGGTTTGACGGGCCAGTCACCGTCGGCGGCATGCAGGTCTGTGTGACAGACTCCGCTGGCGATGATTTCCACCAGGGCTTGACCCGGCCCAGGACTGGGGACGGGAACTTCTTTAACAACGAGCGGCTCGCCGAACTTTTGCACGACCGCTGCCTTCATCGTTCTTGGGATAGCCATGAATGTACCTCCCGACGAGTGGCGGACTCTAATCGGCAAACATTATATGCGTGATGGCAATCACAAGAAGGCGTGACGCAAAGATACGAAGAGACAATGCTGCCCATGCTCCATTTAGTCACCCTGGATCATGAAGTGGGGTGCCGCATCCCGTCGATCGCTTCCAATTACGTACACATAATGGCCTTGACCTTGCCCGACTTGATGGCCTTGAGCAGGCGGTCGTGGTCCTGCTCGGTCTGGTCGCCGTAGGCTTCGGCCCAAGTGGCCAGGGCCTGGTCGAGCACGGGGGTGCCTCCGCAATAACCCGCAATTGCGGCCGCATCTCCGGCGCGGGCGTGGGCGCGGGCCAGCAGCGTTCCGCAGGCCCAGGCGTAGAGGTTGAACGATTCGCCGGTCAGCCACTCCACCGGGATCGAGGCCTTCATGTTCTTCATCTGCCGCACAAAATAAGGACGCCCATCAATCTTCGTGATGCCCAGCATGATGTCGCTGGAAGCCTGCAGCGCCCGTTGACCGACCACCACGCGCTTGCCCTCATGCTTTACATACTGCTCGGGCAACGGCGGAACATAGGGTGCGTGGGCCGGGGACACGCACTCCTTGATTTGCAGAAACAGCGGATCGTCATCGCTGTTGCCAAAGAGCAACGCCAGATAGGCCCGCGTTCCCACGCTGCCGACTCCCACGATGCGGTGGGCGACGTCCACCACGTGATAGCGGCTGAGCATGTAGCGGCGTTCCAGAGACAGAGACTCGGCATATTCGTTGAGCCCGTCAATAATTTTCTCGCTGGTCGCCTCGTCCACATGGGCGAGCACCGGAGGATCTTCCCGCAATCGCCAGCCGCCGGATACTCCGCGCTCGGAGATCTTGGTCAGTAGCGTGGCGTTGGTCTGCTGCTTGGCCTTGGCCACGCACTTGGCAAGCACCGCACTGGTCTTGGGGTCCATCCTCACCAGCGGGTTCTTCCGCTCGGGATAGGCATGCAGGTACCAAACGTCGAGCACCCCCATGTTCTGTAATCGCTGGACGTTAAACCGATAGCCTTCGACAGCGCGCAGGACCGCCTCGGCGCGTTCTTTCTTGTTCATTCCGTTTTCGCGCGCGGCCACGTTCACACTGGCCACCAGCCGTTTCAAGTCCCACTCCCAGGGACCGATGGTGACCTCGTCGAAATCATTCAGGTCGAAGATCACGTCGCGCTGCGGCGTACCGTAGAGCCCGAAGTTGTTGATGTGCGCGTCGCCACACATGATCACCTGGATGCCGGAGGTCGGGGTTTTGGAGAGGTCCGACGCCATGACGCACGCGGCGCCGCGCAGGAAGGTGAACGGCGAAGCTGCCATGCGCCCCATGCGCAACGGAATCAGGTCCTCCTGGCGTCCGACATTGTTCACCGCCAGCAGGTCGAGCGGGTCAGGACGGCTGGCGGCTGGTTTTGTTTCGGCATGGCTCTCGCGCGGCGTACGTGCGCGAAGTCCTTTACCGATGTTCCGCCGCTTCTCCCAGGGATTGTTGGCGTTGCGCAAATCAAATTTGTCCGCTCGATCGCCCGGTGTTCGTACCCCTTCGACGCCTAGCTCCGCACGCGTGGCAGTCGTCTCTCGGATGGTTGGCACAAACTTGGCAGGACTGGCTTTGGCTGGTTTCGATTTCGCTGCAACCGACTTGGCGCGTGGACTCATGGATAGACCTTTCTCTAGCCGACTGGCGTGGGGGAATATTGGGCCGAGAGCATCGGCAAGCCAAACGGGGGACGTACCGAATATTAACCCAACGTTACT
>CAWCTB010000003.1:0-54464 GCA_963798275.1 uncultured Acidobacteriaceae bacterium | reverse complement strand
ATCTCGGTCTACGCCTTCACGGAAGCTGAGGTAAGCTCCCATCGCCCCTGAAAGTCGGGTGCGACCCGCCATCGAGCCTCCCCGCCCGTCCAGGTCTGGAATCGGCTTTTCATCAGTTGCATACTATCGCAACTGATGCCATCTAACCCTCAGCGGCTCAAGAATATAGCTATAACTACCTTATTCTGTCAAGAATTTGCGAACATTTTCCGCCTAACCCGCTGATTCTAAACAAAACGCCTTTGAATTTGTTTCTCGTACGGTCAACCACGCCTTTGCAACCACGCCTTGGCCACCGTCCAATCCGCCCCTAATCGAGCCCCAGTCCGCCCCTAAGTCCTTATGGCTGACATGAATAGCCATAACTCCCACGGGCTGAAGACTTTGCCAGCAATTTCACTCCAAACCATTGATTTCATTACATCGCAATAAAAAAACTCATCACCCGATAGTTGTAGGTTTTCCCGATTCGGCACCCACACCCTCGGCACTTACTCTGCCCTCACGGCGGGGCCGGAGCTCCATACGGTACACTGCTTGGCATCCTGCGATGAACGCGCAACCACCTTGGATTTACCCCGGCCGAGCTGCGCAAACTGCGCAGTCTGAAGGACCCCTATGGGATTCAGAAGTTTATCGACGACATGCCGTACCGCCTGGAAGACACGGCTTGGTCGCCCCGCCGGGTGCTGCGCGAGCGCACCTCGCATTGCCTGGAAGGCGCCATCTTTGCCGCGGCCGCGCTGCGCGCCAATGGATTTCCGCCGCTGATCGTCGACTTCGAGGCCCATCACGACACCGACCACGTCATCGCCGTCTACAAGGTCAAGGGCCACTGGGGCGCGATCGCCAAGTCGAACTACACCGGATGCCGTTATCGCGAGCCGGTATACCGCTCGCTGCGCGAGCTGGCCATGAGCTATTTCAACATCTACTTCAACCTGCGCCGCGAGCGCACTCTGCGCACCTTCTCGCGCCCGGTGAATCTCGCCCGCTTTGATGACCAGCAGTGGATGACGACCGAGAAGCCGATCTGGTACATCCCGATCTATCTGCTGGAGGTGAAGCACTACAAGCTGCTGACGCCGGCCATGATTAAGCGGCTGCATCGCGTGGACGACAGGACGTTCCGCGCCGAGTTGCTGGGGAAGGCGCATAAGAAAGACAGTGCCTAACGAGCATTGAATGGGGATAGCAGCTGCGTGGGCAGCGCCAACCGGCCAATGTGACCTCGCAGCCGCTGTTTGCGCCGAGAAGCCCCACCTGGCTGATGCAGGTGGGGCGGTTTTGGTATTGCCGAGTGCGTCTTCTATGCGCGCAGCTTGAGGCGCGACCAGCTCACCAGCCCAGTGAGCCCTGCGCCGAGTAAAAGCCATGTACTCGGTTCAGGCACTGGCGCCTGCAGGAAGCTGGCCTTGCCGACGTCCAAGCCGGTGAGTTGGCTCGTCATCTTCGGGCTGCCGCCGAAGAAGGTGTCGGAAAAGGCCTGGGCGGAGTCTGCAGTCAGGAAGAGCTCATCACCACTGCCGATGGTGAACAGCGGCATTGAGCCGAAGGCCGGCGTGTTGTTGTCGATGGCTGCGCCAAGAATCTGCTCCATCGTCGGGTCGATTGTGAAATCGGCAAAGCCGAGGGAACCAGCGCCGGAGGCGAACATCAGTCTGCCGAGAAGGGTCGAGCGGGACACTCGCCGGGGCGGAGGCGGGGGCCAAAGCAATAGGCAAAGTCGCGACACTGTTGACCAGGGTTGCTGGCCAAGTGGCCGACATAGACAGGTTGTTATTGTGCAACACGTCAAGAAACGTCTGGCTGAAGGCCAGGTTCATGTTTTCGCTGGGGATGGCGTCGGCCGAAGCCATGGGAACCGCCGCCAGAGCAAAGATGCAGAGAGCCAACAGAGTCGATTTCATCCGTTTGGTCCACCTTGTAGTTGGATTGACGAAGGTGACGTTCGTTCTGAGCGGACGAAATTGGCATGAGTGTTTTGATGAGCAATGCTCAGGTGAAGTTGTTTGAGAGCGAGGCGATTTCCAGCGAATTATTAAAGCCAGATTTTGGAAGTTACCGAGGTAATAACGACGGAAAGAGCCAGGACATGCCAATGGCGGATGGGATCGTGACTGGCTGCGAAATATGAGGCGTCCATGAGCAGGGGGTTACGCTGGCCGGCTAAGGTGGATATAATGTGGATATAATATAATAAGGTTATTGTGATCCGTCGCAGCTACAGTTCGCATCGCCGTGCCTGCGTAGCCGTTCTGGCTGCGTGCCGGGTCAGTGTGCGTGAGACGTGGTCGCGGCCAATTTCCTCGCGCGCCGATTCCAAGCTCTCTCCCTGCATGGCGCGGCCCAACCTCTTCTCCGGCGACTAGTTCCAGCAATCATTCTGCGTCACCGAAGGCTATTGGATCGTCGGTATCGCTCGCAATTCAGTTTCTTAATCAATCAACCCGATTTCCGATAGCAGGCAAGAAATTCGGCACATCCGTGCCCCCAGCTTTCATCGAGGAGAAGAAACCATGGCCACCCATACTTTAATTCCTGCTGCCGGCCCTAAGATCAAGACCGCACTGCCCGGACCCAATGCCCGGCGCATCCTGGAAAGCGACCGGCGCTACATTTCGCCGTCGTATACCCGCTCCTACCCGCTGGTAGCCAAGCGCGGCCGTGGGGTGGTGGTGGAAGACGTGGACGGCAACGAGTTCCTCGACTTCTCGGCGGGGATCGCGGTGACTTCGACCGGACATTGCCACCCCGAGGTGGTTGCGGCCATCCAGAAGCAGGCGGCCGAGCTGATCCACATGTCGGGCACCGACTTCTACTACGAGAGCATGGTGACGCTGGCGGAGCGGTTGTCGCAGATCGCGCCGATGAAGGGGCCGCACCGGGTGTACTACGGCAACTCGGGGGCCGAGGCGGTGGAAGCGGCGCTGAAGCTGGCGCGCTATCACACCAGGCGGCAGCAGGTGATCGCGTTCCTGGGCGCGTTCCACGGACGCACCATGGGAGCGCTCTCGTTGACCGCGTCGAAGCCGCAGCAGAAGCGGCGGTTCGCTCCGCTGGTGCCGGGGGTGACGCATGTTCGCTATCCTGACGTGTATCGCGGCTGTAGCGGCGGCCCGCAGGATGGGGAAGCGTTTGCGCTGGGCTGCGCCCGCTACATCGAAGACAAGCTGTTCAAGACGGTGCTGGCGCCGGAAGAAGTGGCGGCGATCTTTGTCGAGCCGATCCAGGGAGAGGGTGGATACGTGGTGGCTCCGACGGTGTTTATGCAGGAGCTGCGGCGGATTTGCGATCGTCACGGAATACTGCTTGTCGCCGACGAGGTGCAGTCGGGTGCGGGCCGCACCGGCAAGTGGTGGGCCATCGAGCATGCCGGCGTGGAGCCCGACATTATTTGCATCGCCAAGGGCATCGCCAGCGGTATGCCGCTGGGCATCATGATGTCGAAGGCCGAGATTATGGACTGGGTACCGGGATCGCACGCGTCGACTTTCGGGGGAAACCCGGTGGCGATTGCAGCGGCGCTGGCTACCATGGACGTGCTGCAGCGCGACGGCATCCGCAACGCGGAAGTTGTGGGCCAGCACATGCTGGAGCGGATGGCGGAGTGGCCGGAGCGGCTCGCGTTGGTGGGCGATGTTCGCGGCCGTGGGCTAATGCTCGGGGTGGAGATCGTGACCGACAAGAAGGCGCGCACGGCGGGGGGAGCCGAGCGTGACCGCATTGTGGAACTCGCGTTCGAGCGCGGCATATTGCTGCTGGGCTGCGGGCCCAATACGATCCGGCTGGCGCCTCCGCTGGTGGTGACGAGGGAGCAGGCGGACATTGCCCTGGATGTGCTGGAAGAATGTATCGAAATCGCGGCGCAGGAACATCACTCGCGTGCGGCAACCACAGGCAAGCAGGTGGGCTCGTAGACGCTGGCGCGAACGCGTCCCAAGCCTGGGTGATGGTGCCCAGGCTTAATTTTTTGCCCCGACGATGCCGATGCACTATTTGTGGCATTGCTCGCAACCGGAGACGACGCGGTAAGATAGTTCGCAGGATTCCCAGGAAGGTTTGCTTTGCCAGAGCTACGAAAAGATCCGATCGTTGGGCGATGGGTCATCATCTCGACAGACCGCTCCAAGCGGCCGACGGATTTCACCCGCGAATCGGTCAAAATCAGGGGCGGCGGCTTCTGTCCGTTTTGCCCGGGCAATGAGAGCAAAACGCCGTCGGAAGTGCTGGCCTACCGGCCGAATGGCGCGGGGCGCGACACCGCGGGATGGACGGTGCGGGTGGTGCCCAACAAGTTTCCGGCGCTGGGCATCGAGGGCAACTTGAGCCGCTCGGCCGATGGCATGTTCGACAAGATGAACGGCATCGGGGCCCACGAGGTGATCGTCGAAACGCCCGACCACAACGCCACGCTGGCGACGCTGGCCGAGAAGCGCATTGAAGATGTGTTGTGGGCCTACCGCGACCGCATCCTCGACCTGAAGAAAGACAAGCGCTTCAAGTACATCATGATTTTCAAGAATCACGGCACGGCGGCGGGAGCCACCCTGGAACACGCGCACGGACAGTTGATCGCGCTTCCGATTACGCCCAAGCATGTGCTGGAAGAAATCGAGGGGGCCAAGCAGTACTACATGTACAAGGAGCGCTGCGTCTTCTGCGACATCATCCGGCAGGAGATCGAGGAGGACGTTCGGGTAGTGGCGGAGAACGACAACTTCCTCACGGTCGCGCCCTATGCGCCACGCTTTCCTTTCGAGACGTGGATTCTGCCCAAGAAGCACGAGTCGGCTTTCGAGGACGCTTCGTCGCAGGTGTACGAATCGCTGGCGAAAGCAATGAAGAACCTGCTGATGCGAGCGGACCAGGTACTGGATTTTCCCGCCTACAACCTGGTGATCCACACTGCCCCGGTGCAGGAGGTCGCGATGGAGCACTATCACTGGCACATAGAGTTTATGCCCCGGTTGACCAAGACCGCGGGCTTCGAGTGGGGAACAGGCTTTTACCAGAACCCGACTCCTCCGGAGGAAGCGGCGAGATATTTGCGCGGAGCCAAGATCCAGATGCAGCCACAGAATCCCGCGGCGGTGGGGTAGGCTTCGCAGTTGGCGCCAATCGTTCCTTGTCTTGCCCCGCCAACTCATCACAATCCTCTTTCAAAATCGAGAAATCTCGTCTCGCTGCCTACAGTGCGCACAGGTCTACCCTTTTGCGATTCGCCGAAGGCACGTTCATGCTGCCTGTTTAGGGGATTGGCCATGATGCAAAGAAGCGCGGGCCATTGGAGGGTAGCAAACGGCCTGATCGACGATTCTGGGGAACATTCCCGCCGGAACCGACGTCTCTCAGTGCGAGGTATCGCCAGGAGGAGATATGAAACGAGCCGCAGCCATCGGGCTCTTGTGTTTGGTCGCGGGAATGGGTTTCGCACAGTCAACAACCAAGCCGCAGTACCAGATTCTAGGGCTGGAGAGAGAATGGCTTCAAGCTGAAGCAAACAACGACTCGGTGACGCTGAACCGGATCTTCGCCGATGATTTTGTCGGCGTAGGCCCGGGAGGTCAGTTGCTGAAGAAAGCAGACATCGTAGAGAGGCCGGCCGGAGCCGAACCTCCGCCGTTTTCAAAGGACAAACTTGGGGAGACGACAGTCGAGGTTTTCGGTGACACCGCGGTTGTATTCGGAAAACTGTCCGGCCCGTCTGATACCGCGCACCAAATCCGCTTCACCAAGGTCTACATGAAGAGGGACGGCACATGGCAGTTGGTGGCGGCTCAACTCGTGCCGGTGGCCCCGGAAGAACACTAGAGCACTTTCAGTGAAGGTGTAGACCGAGCTCCCTTAGGGGCTAAAGCCCGAGCTCATTGACGTCGCTATAACGGCACGGCTGAAGCCGTGCCCTTTCAAGACGAGGCGTGGTCTACGGTAACTGTGAAACCGCCTTGATTGGGGGCCGTCACTGAGCCTGAGCTTCTGTTTAGTCGTACGTTGCGCGTCCTGTCGGTGACCCAGAGCTTCCTTAGCTTTTATAGTTATTCGTTGCGGTCCTGGTATTCCTCGTACCAGGCCATCTGGATGGCTTCGAGCTTCGATTCGTTCGAAAGCTTGGGGTCGTCGGCGAAGGTCGGCAGCTCGGTGACGTAGCGGTGCAGGTCGGTAAAACGCACTTCCAGCGGATTCACATCGGGATATTTATCGGCCAGAGCGAGGCCGAGGTCTTCGGCGTCTTGCCATTTCAGTTCAGAAATCATAGTTCCTCGTAAGCGATCAGTCGTGGTGAGTTGCGGCTTCGGAAACGTAGTTGCGATTCCAGGAAGGAATCTCCACAACGACTTCGCCGGGCTTCTGGATGACGGCCTGGCATCCCAGGCGCGACTCGAGCTGCAGGTCGGCGGCCATGTCGAGGCGGTCGGCTTCGTCGTCTTCCATCTCGGTGAGCAGCTCCTTGCCCTTCTTCACCACCACATGGCAAGTGGTGCAGGCGCAGTTGCCGCCGCAGGCGTGCTCCAGATGCAGGCCGAAGTTCATGGCGACATCGAGAATGGATTGCGGTTTGCCGTGATCGTGATACGGCATCTTGCCGTGCTCGAATTCGAAGGTCTTGTTCTCGGGAAGAAAGGTGACGCGGACGGTGTTCTGTCCGGGAGCGTCGATGGTGGCAGCTCCGCTGCCTTGGGTTTTCTCGTCTGCCATAAATCCTCGGTGGGGCTGAAGCCCCGGAATTCAACGGTTGTGTCGGACGCGGCGCTGAAGCGCCGCTCTATCCAAACCTGCGAAACGCGCCGCTCTACCCAACGTTACCGCTTAATCTCGGCCTGGGCGATGGGATGCGGCGACGGGGGGCCTTCGCCCACATCGGCGGTGTCCATCGTCTTGCCTTTCAGTGCGGCGCCCACCGCGGTGTCCATCATCAACTCCGCCAGGTGCATGGTGCCTTGATTTAGTGCGTCGATGGCGGTGCGGATCGCCTGATAGTCGTCGCCCGGCAGCACCGCACGCAGCGCTGCTTCCAGCTTGCCGATATTGGTGCGTTCCTGCGAGGACAACTGCGGCCACGCCGGATTGTTGCGGCCCTTCTCCAAGGCCGCCAGAATGGTTTCCGCCTCGTTGCGCGCCTCGATGACCTGGCGCTGGCGAAAGTCCTCCTCCGCGTAATCGAAGGAGTCGAGAATCATGCTCTCGACCTGTTCGTCGGTCAGGCCATAGCTGGGCTGCACTTCGATCTCGGCTTCCTTGCCGCTGCGCAGCTCGCGCGCGGTGACGTGCAAGATGCCGTTGGCGTCGATGAGGAACTTCACCTCGATGCGCGGCAGTCCGGCGGGCATGGGCGGAATGCCTTTCAGGTCGAAGCGCGCCAGCGAGCGATTGTCTTTCGCCAGCTCGCGCTCGCCCTGCAGTACATGAATCGCGACGTTGGTCTGGCCTTCGACGCCGGTGGTGAAGTGCTCGGTGGCGGAGGCGGGGATGGTCGAGTTGCGATGAATGATCTTGGCCACGACTCCGCCGAGCGCCTCGATGCCGAGCGACAGCGGCGTGACGTCGAGCAGGAGCATCTCCCTGGTCGCTTCCGAGCCGCCGGAAAGAATATTGGCCTGCACCGCCGCGCCGAGCGCGACGACTTCATCGGGATTGAGATCGGCGTGCGGCTTGCGCTGGAACAGGTTCTCGACCAACTGACGGACGAGCGGGATGCGCGTCGAACCGCCGACGAGAACGGCTTCGTCGATCTGCTGGACGGTGAGGCCGGAGTCCTTGATCGCCTGCTTGACCGGGCCGACGGTGCGGTCGACGACGGGCTGAATGAGCTGCTCAAACTGCTGGCGCGTGATCTCGCGCTGGTAGCGCTTGCCGCCGGACAGCTCGACATCGAGGATCGTCTTGTCATTCGCGGACAGCGCGATCTTGGCGTCGATCACCGCTTTGCGAATCGCCTGCACGACTTCGGCGTTGCGGCGGACGTTCATCCCGAGATCGCCCTGAATGTCGTCGAGGGCAATGGCGATGAGCAGGTTGTCGATATCGTCGCCGCCGAGATGGGTGTCGCCGTTGGTGGCGATGACTTCGAAGATGCCCTCGTGCAGCTTGAGAATCGAAATGTCGAAGGTGCCGCCGCCGAAGTCGTAAACGGCAACCGTGCTGGTGTCCTTCTGGTCGAGGCCATAGGCCAGCGATGCCGCAGTGGGCTCGTTGACCAGGCGCAGGACTTCGAGTCCGGCGATGCGGCCGGCATCTTTCGTGGCCTGGCGCTGCGCGTCGTTGAAGTACGCGGGCACGGTGATGACGGCTTTCGTGACCGGCGCTGCGAAGTAGCGCTCGGCGTTGCGCTTGAGCTGGCGCAGGATGAACGCGGAAATCTCCGGCGGCGTAAAGGTCTTGCTGCCCAGCTTGATGCGCAGCACTTCGCCGGGGGCGAGATCGTCGGCGAGGCGGAAAGGGAAGAGCTTGAGTTCGTCCTGCACGTCTTCGACGCCGCGGCCCATGAGGCGCTTTACGCTGTAGACGGCGCGCTCGGAGGTCTCGATCAGGTATTTGCGGGCAGCATTGCCGACGACGATCTGATCGTTCTCGTCAAGGGCGACGACCGAGGGCACCAGGTTCAATCCGTCTTCGCCGGGGATGACGACGGGACGGTCGTTCTCCATGTAGGCGACGAGGGAGTTCGTGGTGCCAAGGTCGATGCCGATGATGCGTTCGTTAGCCATGCGTTGTTTGGGGCTGAAGCCCCGCGTCCTAAAACTCCCGCTTGACGCGGCGCTGAAGCGCCGCTCTACCAAAACCTAGCTCTCCAACACCTCGTCCACGTCACGCAGCAGGTTGCGAACATAGGAGCGGCGATTGAGCACGTCGAGCAGGCGATGGAGCACGACAGTGCGGTCGCTCTCCAGAACGTTCTCGCCGCGCTCGGCGCGGTCGATCAGGGCGTCCCACTCGTTCCATGCTGCCTGCAGCTCCTGATGCAGGTTGTCGTGCTTGGTCTCGAGATGCTGCTTGGCCTTTTCCACTTCGTGTTCGAGCGTGCGGTCGTCCTCGCCCATCTTCTTGTTCATGCGCAACTCTTCGAGCTGCATGTTCAGTTCGAAGACTTCCTCCAGAAGGTCGGGAGGCACGACTTGTTTCTTGGCGCCGCCGGTGCGGCGCGCTTCTTCGGTTGCGGTCTGCGATTGCTCTTCCAGGTGCACGCCCTGCAGGCGGAGCAGATACTCGGTGCGCGTGATGGGATCCTTCAACGTGCGATAGGCGTCGTTGAGCTGCGAACTCTTCTGCAGGCTCCACTCCTGCTCGGGACCGCTGCCGCCGGCATTGATGTCGGGGTGCAGATGGCGGCTCAGGTTGTAGAACTCGCGCTCGAGTTGCGCGGTGTCGAGGTTGAGCCGGCAGGGAAGTCCGAAGAAGGTGAAGTAATCGACCGGAACGGGCGGCTGCACCTTGCCGCACTCCTGGCAGAAGTGGGCGGCGCGCATGGCTCCGCAGGACCAGCAGTTGGCCTTGATGGGCTTGTCCTGGGAGGTGACCAGGATGCCGGACTTGTCGGGTTGTTGTGTGGTTGCCATGTTGTCCTAAAGTCCTATTGCCGTTAAGCGCGCCCCCGCGTTTTCGGCGGCGCTGGCGTCGCACCATCCCCGCCGTTCGCTACGTCGCAATTGAAGCCGTCGTGCTCTGGGGAAGAGGGGCACACGCGCCTTTACGAAAACGAGCTGCCGCAGCCGCAGGACTTCTTCGCGTTCGGGTTCTGAAAGACGAAGCCCTGATGCATGAGGGTCTCTTCGTAATCGAGAATCATGCCGTGCAGGTAGATGAAGGACTTCGGGTCCACGAACACGCGAACATCGTCGTACTGGAAGACGCGGTCGCGCTCGCGCGGCTGGGTGTCGAAGCGAATGTTGTAGCTCAATCCCGAGCAGCCGCCGCCCTGCACGCCCAGGCGCAATCCGCCTTCGGTCGGCGAAATGTTTTCCTTCGCCATGGCGGAGCGGATGCGCGCCAACGCCTTCTCCGTCACCTGAATTCCCTTGGCGGGAGCAGCAGGAGCCGGAGTCTGCGCCGGATTTTCAATGTTGACCGTGCTCATAGTTCGACGCTCATGGTTAGATCCCGGCGCGCCGTGCCAACCGCGGGCGCGACACGCCGATCCCAGAAGTGAGTTTACGCCTGCTGCGCAACACTTACGCCGGCTGTAGCCTGCGCCGTCTCCGTCGCGTGAGCCCTGCTTCTTCTTCCAGTCGCCGATCGCGGCGCGGATAGCGTCTTCCGCCAGCACCGAGCAGTGAATCTTCACCGGAGGCAGCGACAGCTCCTTGACGATGTCGGTGTTCCTGATCTGCAGCGCCTCATCCACCGTCTTGCCCTTCACCCACTCGGTAGCGAGCGAGGAGGAGGCAATCGCGGAACCGCAGCCGAAGGTCTTGAACTTGGCATCCTCGATGATGTTGGTCGCAGGGTTGACCTTGATCTGCAGCTTCATGACGTCGCCGCACTCGGGCGCGCCAACCAGGCCGGTGCCCACTTCGGCGCTGCTCTTGTCGAGCGAGCCGACGTTGCGGGGATTGGTGTAGTGATCGAGAACCTTGTCACTGTATGCCATTACGTAGTCTCCTAAAATCTAACTCCTCAGGGCTAAAGCCCCGGGTTACATCAGCCTTGCACGGCGCGGCTGAAGCCGTGCCCCTTCAAAACGAATTCAAAAACTTCTAGTGCGTTGGCTCGGCCGCCCACTGCACCTTCGTCAGATCGATACCTTCTTTCGCCATCTCGTAGAGCGGCGACAGTTCGCGCAGGCGCTTCACGGTATCGACCACGCGCTCGGCCACGTAATCCACCTCGGCCTCGGTGTTGAAGCGGCCGAGGCCGAAACGAATCGAGCTGTGCGCCAGGTCGTCGCCGGCGCCGAGCGCCTTCAATACATAAGATGGCTCCAGAGTCGCGGAGGTGCATGCCGAACCGCTGGAAACCGCAATATCGTTAATGCCCATGAGCAGCGACTCGCCCTCGACATAGGCGAAGCTGATGTTCAAGTTGTTGGGCAGGCGATGCTCGACCGATCCGTTGATGTAGACCTCGTCGAGCCGGCTCATGATCGCGTCCTTCAGGCGATCGCGCAGCGCCGAAATCTTCTTCGATTCTTCCGCCATTCCCTGCTGGGCCAGTTCGCAGGCCTTGCCGAGTCCGACGATGCCGGGAACGTTCAGGGTTCCGGAACGCATGCCGCGCTCGTGGCCGCCGCCGTCGATCTGCGCGACGAGCTGCACGCGCGGGTTCTTGCGGCGAACGTACAGCGCGCCCACACCCTTCGGGCCATAAAGCTTGTGCGCCGTGATCGAAGCCAGGTCGACGTTGTCCTGTATGACGTTGAACGGGACCTTGCCGATGGCCTGCACGGCGTCGGTATGGAACAACACTCCGCGCTCATGACACAGTGCGCCGATTTCGCGGATGGGCTGCAGCACGCCGATCTCGTTGTTGGCGGTCATGATGGTGACCAGGATGGTCTTGTCGTCCATGGCGCGCTTGAGGTCGTCGAGATCGATGCGGCCGTCCTTCTGCACCGGCAGATAGGTCACGCGGAAGCCATACTTCTCGAGGCGCTTGCAGGTGTCGAGCACGGCCTTGTGCTCGATCGCCTGAGTGATGATGTGGTTGCCCTTTTCCTTGTACATCTCGGCAACACCCTTGATGGCAAGGTTGTTGCTCTCGGTGGCGCCCGAGGTAAAGATGATTTCCTTGGCGGTGGCGCCGATCAGCTTGGCGATGCGGTCGCGCGCCTGCTCGACCGCCTGCTCCGCAATCCAGCCGAACTCGTGGTTGCGGCTGGCGGCGTTGCCGAAGTTCTCGGTGAAGTAGGGCAGCATCTCCTGCAACACGCGGGGATCGGTGCGCGTGGTGGCATGGTTGTCCATGTAGATGGGCAGCTTCACTCCCGGGGCCGCGCTCGTGTTGTCGGCGGCAATCGCAATCGTGCTCATTAAGACGTTCTCCTAAACTTGGTTCGGCTTTGGATTCGGTCCAGCCCAGCGTCACCAGTTCCGGTGCGGACTCGTGCTCAGGCTCGGTCATTTCCCAAATCGTCAGCCGGTTCAAAACTTCTTCGATGCTGCGGCTCACCTTGCGCAGCGGGCCGCGCACGGTGCAGCGGTCGCTCTGCTCGCAGTCGGCGTCGCCCACGCTGCACGAGGTCATAAACAGCGGACCCTCGATGGCGCGAATCACTTCAAAAGCGCTGATCTGCCGGGGATCGCGCGAGAGGACGTAACCGCCGTTGGTGCCGTACTGCGAAACCAGCAAGCCCGCCTTGGTCAGCCGCTGCAGAATCTTGGCCAGCGCTTCCTGCGGGATGCTGTACATCTCCGCGAGATCCTTGGCGCTGCAGGCTCCCAGGTCGGCGTGCTCGGCGAGGTGCCGCATGGCGATCAAGCCGTAATCCGCCTTTTTGGTGAGCTTCAGCATTCACAGTCCTACGACCAGTCAGATGTATATCCGACTAATTCAGTCGCAATTTGATTTTACGAGGAACAGGGCTCGAGCGCAAGTGTTTGTGGCGAATGGCAAGGTTGAGCATCGAGCGGTAACTGACAGCGGGTAAATGGGTTACATATTGGCGACGAAAATTGTCGGATATATTGAGGCGGTGACAGCGAATGGGCGACCAGAACGGGCGTAATTCGGTGCTGAAGATTACCAGATAGGAGAGGATCGAGTACCACGGCGCGCATCCCTTCATGCCTCAAACGCATTAGACCGCGCCTCCCGGTGACCGCGTGATCACCCTGCCGTCCCTCCGGGCCCATTTTTTCCCTTTTTCCCAGCACACCGCCTTCGACTGCGCTGGGCCTGTCGCGTCGGTCGCCCTGGTGCCCTTGAGGTGTAGCCGATTTCATCAGAGCGCAGTGAGGGAACCGCTGTGCGGCGGCGACGATCGTCATTGAATGGTGGTTGCAGGACGGGCTGATCACCATATCGATTTTGTCAATCGCGAAGGGTGGGCGATCTATCGCGTTGCCCATTGAAACGGAATCAGAATTTTCCAATGGGATGGAGCAACTCGCTTGCGCCAGCGTACATCCTTTCAAGCTGCTGCGCGTCAGACTGCGCCAGAGCAAGTCTGGGTGGCGATGCGCGAGATTTCATCTTGCGGAATGCGAGAAACGCTTGACATCGCATCCCTGCGGTCTAAAATACCGCTCAATTCCAGGAACGCTCAGAATTCTTGGGCACATTTGGTATGAATTTCGGCCAGCCAGCTCACAGCACACCCAACTACCCACAGGGCGAAGCTATGCAGAATCCGTGTCTTCATCCCCGTGTCCAGATCGTCTCCCGTGACGAGGACTCGGAGTTCGTGGAGTGTCTCGAGTGTCGCGAGATATTCGAGTCCAGCGAATTCCGCGACATGGACATCGAAGCGAAGATTCCCACCGAAGAAGAATAAGCGCGATTGTCGAATGATTGAAAGATTGGACGACGCGGCGGAGGTGTCCGCCGGGGTATTCCGCAACGCGCCGGTTCCAACTCGTGAGAGCGCGGATCATCGCCAGGATAGGGTTCCTTCGACATGCTCAGGGCATGCTCTTCGACCGCGTCCGGCTGCGCCTCGCTCCGCTCAGGTTGACGACTGGAACTAGCGCAGCCGCAAGCCGGCTTCGGAAGAAAGGTCTGCCGCAGCGAATTGTCGGGCGAGAAAGCGTGGGTAGGCAGCGGCGGCGATCATGGCCGCATTGTCGGTCGACAACTTGCGGGAAGGGAAGTAGACAGGCAGGCCATCTTCTGCAGCGCTGCGTTCGAAGGTACGCCGGAGTTCGTTGTTGGCGGCGACGCCCCCGGTAACCAGCAAGGTCGCGGCGTTGAATTCGCGGGCGGCGGTGAGCGTCTTGTCGACGAGATCGTTGACCACAGCGTGCTGGAACGATGCAACCAGGTCGAGGGTCTGCGGGTCGCAAGCAGCGAAATAGTCTTCGCGCGCGGGTTTCGCGCTAAGGCGCATGATTTGGCGGCGGCGCTCGATGGCCGGCCGCATGTCGTGCAACTCCACGTAACGCAGAACGGCAGTCTTGATTCCGCTGTAGGAGAAGTCGATGCGGCACTCGTTTGCGCTATGGCGGTTCTGCGGATTGCGGTCGCGATGCTTGATCTGGGCAAAGGGAAACTTCACCGCGCCGGCGTTGCCATGGGGCGCGAGGAAGTCGATGACCGGGCCGCCGGGATAGCCGAGTTCCAGCAGCTTGGCGACCTTGTCGAAGGCCTCGCCGGCGGCGTCGTCGCGGGTGTGTCCCACATTGTGGTATATCCAGCCGTCGCCCTGGCGTGCGGCGAGGTAGAGGTGGGTGTGTCCACCGCTGACGACCAGGGCGAGCACGGGAAATTGCAGTTCGTGGTTGCCCTTCTGCCGCTCCTCCAAGAGGACGGCGTGAATGTGGCCTTCAAGGTGATTGACGGCAATGAGCGGCTTGTCGACGGCGTAAGCCAGCGCCTTGGCGTAGCTCAGGCCGACCAGCAGGGAGCCTGCGAGTCCGGGGCCCTGGGTGACGGCGATCGCGTCGATGGTGTCGTAGGACTTGCCCGCCTGGTCCAACGCCTCGCGAACGACGGGCACGATGGCGCGCAAATGCTCGCGTGAGGCGAGTTCGGGCACGACGCCTCCGTAAGGCTGATGGGTGGGGATCTGCGAGTAAACAACATTCGAGATGAGCTCCTCGCCGGAGCGGACCACGGCGGCGGCGGTTTCGTCGCAGGAGCTCTCGATGCCCAGGATGTAAGTGGAGGTCACGGATTCATTTTACGAGTTGGGTATCGTCTCCGGGGGACTGGCGAAAGTGACGCGGCCTTACCAGCTCGTAGGCAGGGAGTCGCCGAGCTCGGTGGTGAGCGACCATTCGACGGCGCGCTGTTTTTCCCTAGTGAGTTTCACGCCGCTGGAGGTCAGGTAGAAAACGTCGTGGGCCATGGCGCCCTCGGTGTCGATGAGCGCGATTTCAATGCTGCAGCCTTCGCTTGCAAGAATGGAGCTGATGGTGTGCAACAGGCCGGGGCGGTCCTGAGTGATGACCTCCAGCAGCGTGCTGTTGGGCGAGGGCTCATCGTCGTAGCGCAGGCGCGTCTCGACTTTAAGCTTGGCGGGTTTCTGGTCGGATTTCAGGCGCGATTGCAAAAGGGGATCGAGCGGCGCCTCCTTCATCAGGATTTCGACCACCGATCGCTTGAAACGCTCGCGCTCGGGCGGATTGAGTTCGAGGGTGCGGAAGCGGTCCTTGAAATAGAAGCTGTCGACGATGACGCCGGCGCGGTTGGAAAAGGCGCTCGCCTTGGTAATGTCCATACCCCAGCCGTAAAGGATGCCGGTGATAGTGGCGAACAGGCCAGGGTGGTCGCCGGTGACGACGGTGAGTTCGTGCTGCTCACTGACACGCCGCAATCCCAGTTGAACGGGATCTTCGGGCAGGCCATTGGCCATCTCGAAGTGGGTGATGACCTGTTCGGGCGAGTGCGACATCAGGTAGCGCTGGGGAAGGCCATCGAGGAAGCGTAGCAGTTGCGAGCGCCGCTTGGGCAGCAGGGCAGCGATACGCTCCACCTGTTCGGTACAAACCTCGGCATGGAAGCGTTCTTCATCGACGCTGCGGGTGAAGTAGTTGGCGGTCGCCATGTAGAGCTGCCAGAGATTTTCGGCCTTCCAGGGGGTGAGCGCATCGGGATTGACGGCCCGGATGTCGGCCAGGGTGAGCAGCGTCAGCATCTTCAGGCGCTCGGAGGTGCCAAGCTTCTGTGCCAGTTCGCGAACCGTTTCCGGATCGTAAATGTCGCGGCGGCGCAGAGTGGAGGAAATCTCCAGATGAGCCGCGATCAGGAAGCAGACGGTATCGCCGTCTTCTTTCGACAGACCCATGCGCACCACGGCGGAAGCCGCCAGTTGCAAGCTGCCATGCACGTGATCGCTGCCGGCGAGCCCTTTGCCGGTGTCGTGCAGCAGGATGGCCAGGAAGAGCAACTCGGGCTGCTCCAGTCCGGAAAGCAGCTGGCCGAAGGGCTGCAACCACTCAACGTCGTTGTTCTTGAGCCGGTGCAGGACCTCGATGGCGAGGAAGGTATGCTCATCGACGGTGTAACGGTGGTAGAGGTCGCGCAAGACGAGCGAATCGATGGCGTCGACTTCGGGCACAGCCATCGACAGGAGCTTGAGGGAATGCATGGCGCGGAGGGCGTCGGCAGCATGCGGCTGCACCAGCAACTCGCGCAGGTTTTGCCAGAGTCGCGCGTCTTGCGGCATGGTCTCGGCCAGGCCACGACGGGCGTTGTTGAGGCGGCGTTCGGTTTCGAGGCTGAGCTTCACTCCGTGGCGAGCCATGAAGGTGAAGAGGCGGAGGACCACATCCGGCTCGCGTGCGCCGATCGCCTGCTGCAAGAAGACGCGGCCATCTACAACCGAGAAATCTTCGTTGGAGACGCGCGAGCGCCAGCGCTGGAAGGAGCGATACAGAGACGACCGCGTTCCGGGAAGATGATCGAGCAGCTGCAGGGTATTGCGATGCACCGCACGGGCGTGGCGGAAGTAGAGCCGCATCCACTCGGCGGAGGCGACCACGCCTTCACGGGTGCCGATGCCACGGCGCGCGAGCTCTTCCTGAGCGTCCCAATTGACCAGGTTGTCGTCGCGCTTGCCGCGGTAATGCAGATAGCAGCGAGTCGAGGTCAGAAACTCCATGGCCGCCAGCAGGTCTTCGTCTTCGGAGGCGGGCTGCAGGGTGATCGACTCAGGCCACTTCTTGTCGGCTTCCAGAGCGGCGATCAGCGCCAGCCAGCGGCTGACCTGAAAGTCGCGGAGTCCGCCGGGGCCGTCTTTCAAGTTTGGCTCGAGATGAAAGATGGTATTGGCGAAGCGCGCGTGCCGCGTGCGGGTGACTTCAGCGAGACCCTGGCTGAGCACCTGGGCCTCGCGGGCCACCACTTGGGGCAAGCTCTTATCGTGGAGGCGCGCAAACAAACGCTCATCGCCGATGAGGAAGCGGCAGTCGAGCAGGGAGATGGTGAACTCGACATTGTCCTGGTCAAAGCGAGCGCAGTCGTCGAGGGTACGGGTGGTGGGACTGACGCGCAGGCCGGTGTCCCACAATTCCTGGCAGACGGCGCGCACCGGGTCCTTGATCCGGGTGCGCAGGGTTTCGTTCTCGCACAGAAACAGCAGGTCAATGTCGGAGTGAGGGAACAGAGTGCCCCGGCCGAAGCCGCCCAGCGCCACCAAAGCGTATCCGGGTTCGCGGAATGCGGACTGCCGGTCCCAGAGATGGTAGAGCAGCTTGTCGACCAGCACGGCGCGCTCGCGGGTTGCGGCCAGCCCGGAACCGTTGGCCTCGAAGTCCGCGCGCAGACGCTCCGACTCTTCGCGATAGAAGTTGCGCAGACTGGGGTCGAAGGCGGCACTGGACGTAGGGCTGGTCGCCATGGGCTTTGGGCTCGCGGTCTTTCTCCCTAAAGCGCGGTTTCGCCGCGCTCGTCGTTACGAATACGGATGGCGTCATCGACGCGGGTGATGAAGATCTTGCCATCGCCGATCTTGCCGGTGCGCGCCGCTTCGGTGATGGCCTTCACCGCGGGGTCAACCAGACGGTCGGGAACCACAGCTTCGATCTTCACTTTGGGAAGCACATCAACGGTATATTCACGGCCACGATAGAACTCAGTGTGGCCTTTCTGGCGGCCATGGCCGCGGACTTCCAGAACCGTCATGCCTTCGACGCCGATCTCCAGCAGCGCGTCTTTCACGGCTTCGAATTTTGACGGTTGAATGATTGCTTCGAGCTTGGTCATAGGTCCTTTGAAAGTCCGGATTGTGTGCCCCTCTGCATCACCTTTGGTTCGGCCATGGCATCCCGCTTGGGGAAACTCCGCATCGTTGTCGCTCCATTACGCGAAAATGGATGCGTGGATTGCGTTGGCGCGCGAAATTGCGCTGCGCGAGAGCCGAAGGAAAATAACAAATCAGGGAAACTGAATTGGTCCGAACCAAACCGCATCAAGAACTCCCGTTCAGGAACTCAAACCACATCGACTGCAGGCACACGCAGTTGGGCGCAGCACACTTTCATGGCCGAACCAAGATTGATCGAGAAAAAGCCTACGCGCCGGCTGCGTGGGCTTTGTTTCTGATGGTAGGTAGAGTGATAAATGTTTTTGCGCGGGATGAGAAATTCAAACTTTCTATGCCCGGTATTAGCGCGGGTTATCTCAGGTAACTACAGGCTGAGCTGAAACTTAGCCAACTGATGTTACAGCGCGGTGACGCAACTTCGCCAGCCGTTCACAGGCATTGGCAAGATCGCCATCGCGCTTGGCAAAACAGAAGCGCAGCAGATGTTCGCCGCGTCCCTGCTGAAAGAAGGCCTCGCCGGGAACGCTGGCCACGCCGGTGGCGTGAAGCAGGTTCATGGCTCGCTCGATGCTGTCGTCGCCGGGAACGGGAGAGGCATCGGCCAGCACGTAATAAGCGCCGGCGGGAACGCTGGGTTCGAGGCCGGCCAGGCGCAGCGCGTTGCAGATCATCTCGCGCTTGTGCTGATAATCGGCGGTCAAGTCCGAATAGAACGAGTCAGGAAGCTGATCGAGTCCGGTGGCTGCGCCGTGCTGGAAGGCTGAGGGTGCGCAAACGTAGGCGAGGTCGTGGAAATAGCTAATCGCCGGAGTCCACCGTGCCGACGCGTGGAGGTAGCCCACCCGCCATCCGGTGATGCTGAAGACTTTGGAAAAGCCGGAGATGGTGATGGTGCGTTCCTTGATGCCGGGCAAAGTCGCCAGGCTAAGGTGGCGCTGGCCGTCGTAGACGAAGTGCTCGTAGATTTCGTCGGTGAAGAGAAACAGATCGTGGTGCCCGGCAACGGCGGCGATCTGCTCCAGCTCGCGGCGCGAAAAAACTTTGCCCGAAGGATTGGCGGGAGTGTTGACGAGGATGGCGCGGGTACGGGGAGTGACGGCTGCAGTCAGACGGTCAATGACAAGCGGGTAGTCGGGCGGATCGAGCGAAACCAGCACGGGCTTGCAGTGCAGTCCAACCAGGGTGGCGTAGTGGTAACCGTAGTAGGGCTCGAAGAGGATGATCTCGTCGCCGGGATTGAGCAGGGCGCGGCAGGCGGCTTCGATGCCACCCGTCACGCCGGAAGTGACGAGGATCTCGGTCTCGGGGTCGGCAGTGATGCCGTTCTGCCGCCGCAGCTTGCGGGCGATGGCCTGGCGCAGGGGAGCAATGCCGTCGGCACGGGTGTATTGGTTGAAGCCAGCCTCGATGGCGGACTTGGCCGCGCGGCGCACCACCTCCGGGACCTCGGTGTCGCACACGCCCTGGGCGAGGTTGACGCCGCCAACCTTCTCGCACTCCACCGACATGGTGCGAATGGTGGACTGGACGATGCGGCTTGCGATGTCACTCAGTTCCAGCATGGGGCCTCCCTTCCGGCGTGCGTTCTCCCAGTGTGCCACAGACGCTGCGCCGGTACGCCATTCGAATGCGAGGTTATGCCGTTGGATGAATGGCTGTCGGCGGCCCCAGGGGATTGGACGTAGGATGCGAGACGCATCCCGGTACGGGAGCCAATTCGGCCAGGCGGCATAGGGGATTCCCGCATTGTTCGCTTGTCACAAATAGGTGTGACTTTGGTCGTTGCCAGGGGGCGGTAAAGGGTTAGAATAGATATTGGAATTGAAAATGATTTTCAACTTCATATTCGGCCGCAAGCCGCATCGCCATCCTGAAGCCAGCGCACTGGCCGACCTTCGCGTCGGGGAGCGGGCCATCGTCGGTGACCTGGAACTGGCTGCCCCGGTGGCGGAGCACCTGATGAACCTGGGCCTGGTGCCCGGGCTGGAAGTCACGGTGATGCGCAGCTGCCCGGGTGGCGATCCGCGGGTGTACCGGGTTGAGGGAACCGAAATCGCCATGCGCCGCGACCTTTCCAGCCGCATTCATATCCAGCTCCTCGGAGCACCCGCTTTCGGTGACTAACCCCAGGGAGTGGCGGCAATGACGTGCCATACCGTGGCGCGCCCCCAAGACGAAGACATAGCGCTGGCCAACGCGCACCGGACCGTCGCCGTCGTCGGGCCTCCCAACTCGGGCAAAACGACACTGTTCAACCGGCTGACCGGACTTCGTCAAAAAGTCGGCAACTTCCCGGGCGTCACGGTGGAGCACCACACCGGTTACATGCGCGACGCGGCCGGCAACGAAGTGGCGCTGATCGATCTGCCGGGCGTTTACAGCCTGACTCCGAAATCGGAAGACGAGAAGGTCGCGGTCGACGTGCTCAAGGGCGAGATGCCGGGCACGCCGCGGCCCGACGCCATCATCCTGGTACTGAATTCGACCAACCTGAACAGTCACCTGGTGCTGGCGGGGCGCGTGATCGCGATGGGAACGCCTACCCTGGTGCTGCTCAACA
This sequence comes from uncultured Acidobacteriaceae bacterium, assembly GCA_963798275.1. Taxonomy (GTDB): domain Bacteria; phylum Acidobacteriota; class Terriglobia; order Terriglobales; family Acidobacteriaceae; genus CAWCTB01. The sequence continues at coordinate 34,044 of CAWCTB010000003.1, read as the reverse complement.
TGGCGGATGAGTTACACGCCCAGGATGGCCACATCGATGCGCTGGCATTGGCGCGTCAACTGGGAACTCCGGTTGCACTGGTGAGCGCCGTGACCGGCGAGGGAATGTTTGCGGTATCCAATTTTCTGTCTTCCGCCGCAGCCGTGCCCGAGCCGTTGGAACTGCCGGTGGTGGGCAGTACGCGGGGTGCGCGTGAGTGGGCAGTGCGGGTTGGAGCCAATGCCAACTATCGACGTCCGGCAACTCCGCTGTGGACGCAGCGCCTCGATTCGGTTTTTCTGCATCGCGTCTGGGGGCCGGTGATTTTTGCGGTGGTAGTGATCGGCGTCTTCCAAACCATCTTCGCCGTCGGTCAGCCGCTGTCGAACCTGCTGCAGAGTTTTCTCGACGTGACCGGAGCGCGCATCGGCGCTATGCTTCCGGACGGGTACATTCGCTCGCTGCTGGTCAACGGGGTGTGGAAGGGAACCGGGTCGGTACTGGTCTTCCTGCCGCAAATCATGCTGTTGTTCCTGGTGATCGGTATTCTGGAAGACTCGGGCTACCTGGCCCGGGCGGCGGTAATCGCGGACAAGACGATGTCGCGCGTGGGACTGAACGGCAAGAGTTTTATCCCGCTGCTGTCGGCGTACGCCTGTGCGGTGCCGGCCATCATGGCGACGCGCACCATCGAGAGCAAACGCGATCGCATTGCGACCATCCTGATCGCCCCATTCATGACTTGTTCCGCGCGGCTGCCCGTGTACACCATGGTGATCGCGGCGTTCCTGCCGAACCGTCCGCTGCTGGGACCGATTCTGGGAACGCGCGCCGTGGCCATGCTCGGCTTATACGTGCTGGGCTTCCTGATGGCGGTGATGACGGCGAAGCTACTGAACTCGACCGTGCTGAGGAGCAAGGACACGCACTTCATTTTGGAGATGCCGCCGTATCGCTGGCCGCGTCCGGTTTCTCTCGGATTGCGATTGGTAGATCGCGGCAAGGCGTTTTTGTATCGCGCGGGCACGGTGATCATGCTGGTGACGTTGCTGCTGTGGGCAGCGACGAACTTCCCCATGCATCACGGGCAGCCGCCGGCGGTACAGGACAGCGTGGTTGCCACGGTGGGTCATGCGATCGAGCCGGTCATTCGGCCGCTCGGATTTGATTGGAAGATCGGCGTGGGCCTGCTGACTTCGATCGCCGCGCGCGAAGTGATTATTTCCACGCTCGGCACCCTGCACGGCGTGGATGCGCAATCGCATTCCGTCGATCTGCAGACGGCGTTGCGGCACGAGCTGACTCCGGCGGGAGCGGTGGCGCTGCTGGTGTTCTTTGCCTTCGCGATGCAGTGCATGTCGACGATTGCCGTAGTGCGCCGCGAAACCAATGGCTGGAAGTGGCCGGTGATCCAGTTCGCCTACATGACGGTGGTAGCGTACGTGTCGGCGTGGGCGGCATACAACGTTGTAACGCGGTTTTTCGCGTAGCGCTTAGCCCACCATCTGCTCCACCAGCTCGGGCAGGACCTCTCCCGCAGTCCCCAGAAACACCTCATCGAAATATCCGTTGTTGGCGGGCGGTTCGGGGCCGATGTAGATGGTGTGCGCGCCAGCCTGGCGAGCGAGGCGGACGAAGCTGGCCGCCGGTTCCACAACCCCTGAACTGCCAACCGTGAGCAGAACATTAGCTCGTCGAAGTTCGGCGAAGATGCGGTCCATCTGGTAGGGCGTTTCGCCAAACCAGCAGACGTGAGGGCGCAACAGGGCCCCACAGCGGGGGCATTTCGGCAGATCAGTTTCGTGTGGCTGGGTGTCCTCGAACGGAATCGTGTCGCAGCCCGAGCGCGAGCAGCGGGTCATCATAAGGCGGCCGTGCATGTGGACGACGCGTTGCGAACCTGCCTGTTCGTGCAGCGAGTCGACGTTCTGGGTGCACAGGAAAAAACGGTCGCCGATCGCGCGCTCGAGGTCGGCCAGGGCAAAATGTGCCGGGTTAGGTTTGACGGTATCGTGCCGGCGGCGGCGTTCGGAGTAGAACTGCCAGACGAGTTGCGGATCGGCGTCAAACGCCTCGGGCGTGGCCACCTGTTGCGCCGGGTAGCCGCGCCAGATGCCTCCAGCGCCGCGAAACGTAGGTAGCCCGCTTTCAGCACTGACGCCGGCGCCGGTCAGGACAAACACGCGACTGCTTGGGCCCAGGGGCTGCATTACTGTCCCGCGGGAGCAGCGGTTGGCATCTCGCCCTTCAAGTATTGGTCGAACCAGGCAACGGTGCGGCGCAGGGCGTCGATCTGGTTCTCGCGCTTGGCGAAGCCGTGGCCCTCGGCAGGGTAGTAGTGCGCGTCAACAGTGCGGCCTTCCTTCTTCAGGATGTCGACCACCTGCTCGGCTTCCTCTTTGGGCACGCGGATATCGTTGTCACCCTGCAGCACCAGCAACGGCGCTCGCTCGTTGCGGATGTACTTGATGGGCGAGGTGGCTTCGTACACGGCGCGATCTTTCTCGGGATCGCCGAGCAGGGTCCTCTCGTACTGCTGCAGGAAGGGATCTTCGTGCTGCAGCATGGTGTACCAGTCGATGATGCCGAAAAGTTCGACGGCCGCAGCCCAGATATCGGGCGTCTTGCCGATAGCCATCAGGGTCATGAATCCGCCGTAGGAACCGCCGGTGATGCCGATCTTTTTGGCGTCGACGTAGCCGGTGTCGATGAGGAACTTCGTGGCGTAGACCTCGTCTTGCAAGTCGCCGCCGCCGAGATCCTGATAGTTGGCTTTCTGAAACTCGACGCCGTAGCCGGTCGATCCGCGCACATTGGGAGCAATGCAAACGTAACCGCGCGAGGCGAGAGCAGCCGCGGTCGCGCTAAAAGAGGCAACGGTCTGGCCGGTGGGGCCGCCATGCGGCAGCACGACAGCGGGATTCGATCCATCACGCTTCAGGTTGTAGGGCATCCAGAGCAGGGCGCTGATGATCTTGCCGTCGAAGCTCTTGTAGTGCACGACCTGCGCGGCGGGCAAGTCATTGGGATTGAGTCCGGCAACAGCGGAATAACTCAACTGCCGCGGCTTTCCGCTGGCAAGATCGTAGACCCAAAGGTCGGACGGGCGCTGCGAATCCTGGTGAGTGAGCAACAACGATTTGCCATCCGGTGAAAATGCGTTGGGATTGCCGGCGGTGGAGGTCAGACCGGCGGGCATGGCAATGGGGGCCGCCTTTCCGCTGGCAAGGTCGTAGAGGTAGGTGGTGTTGATCCCGTCGGCGTTGATCTCGTAGGAGACGGTCTTGCCGTCGGGTGCGAAGTTGCCGCCCTGCGCTTCCCATTGCGTGTCGGTGATCCAGCGAATTTTCTTGCTGGCGACATCCAGAAGGCCGGCATTGTTGTATCCGCCCTTTTCGTTCGAGGTGATGACGACGGTCTTGCCGTCGGGGGAAATCGACGACGCGAAGATCAGCACCTGGCCCTGGTGCGGGGTGAGTTCTTCGGCGTTGCCGGAAGCGACTATCGATGCGGTAGACGCTGGCGTCGGTGAAGCCGGAGAAAGCGCGACCCGCGTAGACATAGCGGCCGTCCGGGCTCCAGTCGATCAGGGCCCAGAGGTGATCTTTAGTCTGCTCGTTGGTGAGCTTCTTGAGCTGGCGGGTGCTCCAGTCAATGACGGCGATGTCGGTGCTCGGCGAAGTCTTCGGCTTGTAGGTAACGGCGATGGTTTTGCCGTCGGGTGAAAACAGCGGGTTGGTCTCCGAGATGTCCGGAGTGTTGGTCAGGTTCACGACAGTGCCGCCGGCGCTGGGGACAGCAAAGATGTCATAGCGTTCGTTGCCGCCGAAGTCCTGCTCGTAGACGATCCACTTGCCGTCGGGCGACCAGGCGCTGTTGTACTGGCGGTCGTCGGAGACGGTGAGTTGCAGCGGCCATCCGCCGCCGGCAGCGACCTGCCAAAGGTTGTTGCGGCCGGTCAGGTTGGTGGTGAAGACGATCTGCTTGCCGTCGGGCGACCACGCGGGCGAGGACGCGCGACGGCTGAAGAACAAGTCGTCGATGGCGACTGGCCGAGCCGACGCGTTGGCTGCCGATGTGATGGACTTGGGATCGGTGGGCTGGCGATCGTTCGGCGAGTCGGCAGCGAACGAAAATGTCGAAACCAACAGTAGCGAGCAGAAACAAGAGCGTGCGCTTTTTCAACATAGTTTTCTCCTGGGCATGCAGATCAGCAAGCGAAACCGAAGTTCCCGAGTTACCCATTACGCGAGTCCCAACTGAAGCAGCCAAGCGCCTGCAATCAAGACAGCCGTTCCTATCAGCCGAGCGACGAATGCCTGCGGTGCTGAACCGGTTTTAGTCCATGGCAGTGCGGGTGACAACCGTTGGGGCCAAATTGTCAGACTCAGGCCGGCCAGCACCAAGGCAAAAGCCGGCAGCAGTAGAAGAAGACGATTCATCCCCGTTGCCACCCGTGTGACTCCGATCAATGCCCGCATACCTGGTACTACCAGCCACCATGCAAGCAGTGCAATGATTGGTACAGCCGCCCCAATCGGGTACTCCGGCACCATGCTTTCATCCTGGAAAGAAATGCGAGCCATGACCCGCCTAAACCCGGAGGGAAAGCTGACTATCAGCAGCAGCACCAATATGAAGAATAGACCTAAGATCAGGTCGGTCATAGTCGATCCGCCCGACGGGTGACGATACGAATCCGGTAGCTTAGCACTTATTCCGGCGCCGGCCATGGCGTGCCGTGGCGTTTCCAAATTTCAGTTCCGTTTCTATATACTGATCGGTTTGGCTGCCACCCGTGGTTCCGGTTGCGGAACGGTGGACGCATCCGTCCGGCCGGTGGGGAATCTATAACAGTACAACTGGTAGAAGAGGCTGCTCTGCCTGCGTTTTGGCGGCATGCAGCCTGGGAGCTTGCCATCCTTGTCCACCGTAATGATGAACGTTGACAGCGAAAAGCTGGAACGGGTGATGGACTCGTTCCGCCGCTGGGGTTACCTGCAGGCGCACCTCGATCCGCTCGAGCATTTTCTTCCCCAACCGCATCCCGAACTGGACGTACCGGGCGAAGCGGCCGAAGCTGGACGCCGGATTTATTCCGGCAGCATCGGCGTGGAGTTCATGCACATCGCCGATCCCGAAAAGCGGCTCTGGATCCAGGAATGGATGGAAGGAGAGCAAGGGTTTCCCGTCGACCGGGCGCGGGTGCTGGATCAACTGGTGCGCGCCGATGTGTTCGAACAGACGATTCACTCGCGCTACATCGGAACCAAGCGCTATTCGCTGGAAGGCAACACCGCGTTAATTCCCCTGCTGGACCAGATCCTGGACACGGCCGCGGAAGATGGGGCGGAGCAGGCCGTGCTGGCCATGAGTCATCGCGGCCGCCTCAACGTCATCCTCAACGTAGTGAACCGTCCGGCGGCGGAGATTTTTGCCGGGTTCGAGGATGTCGATCCGCGCAGCGTGCTGGGCGGCGGCGACGTGAAGTATCACATCGGAGCGACGGGAATCTTCACCGCGGCGCATGGTGAGCAGGTGCGCATTCACCTGGTTTCGAATCCCAGCCACCTGGAGGCGGTGAACCCGGTGGCCATGGGCCGCACTCGCGCCAAGCAGACGCGCATCGGGCGCGACGGGAAGCTGAAGATTGTGCCGATCATCATGCACGGCGACTCCGCTTTTGCGGGGCAGGGAATCACCGCCGAGAGCCTGAACCTGGCCAACCTGCGCGGCTACACCGTGGGCGGAACGGTTCACATCATCGTGAACAACTTAATCGGGTTCACGACCAATCCGAGCGACGCTTACTCCAGCCGTTTCTCATCGGACCTGGCAAAACGGCTGCCGATTCCCATTTTTCATGTGAACGGAGAGGACCCGGACGCGGTGGTGCGGGTTGGCCGCATGGCGATGGAATTCCGCAACGAGTTCGGCGAAGACGTGGTGGTTGACCTGATCGGATTCCGGCGGCACGGACACTCGGAAGTTGACGATCCCACGATCACGCAACCGATTCGCTATCGCAAGATCAAAGACCACCCGCAGTTGTACGAAATCTACGCCAACGCTACCGGGCAGGACGCCAGGCCCTTCATCGAGAAGTTCCAGAGTGAGCTCGATGCCGCGCAGAAGACGGGCAAGAGCATGGCCAGGAAGCCGGTCATGCGCCAGTTGCCCAGTTACTGGGCGCCCTTCCATGGCGGTCGAATACAATCCGGCCGACGAAGTCGATACCGGACTGCCGGAGCAGAAGCTGCGCGAGATCACGGATGGCCTGGTGCGCTATCCCGCGGACTTCAACATCCATCCCAAGGTGCAGAAGCTGCTGGAGCAGCGGCACGAGATGGGGTACGGCAAGCGTCCGGTGGACTTCGGCATGGCCGAGGCCCTGGCCTTTGGGTCGCTGGCCCTGCAAGGCGTGCCCATTCGCATGAGCGGGCAGGACAGCCGGCGCGGAACCTTCAACCAACGGCACTCGGTGCTGATCGACACCGTCGATGAGAAGGAATACGTGCCGTTGTGCCACTTGGCGCCGAACCAGGCGCGGGTGGAGATTTACAACTCGGAGCTGTCGGAAGCCGCGGTGATGGGCTTCGAATATGGCTTCTCACGCGATTTTCCCGAAGCATTGGTGGCCTGGGAAGCGCAGTTCGGCGACTTCGCCAATGGGGCGCAGATCATCATTGACCAGTTCGTCGTCTCCGGCGAGGACAAATGGAACCTGCTGAGCGGACTGGTGCTGCTGCTGCCGCACGGTCATGAGGGCCAGGGGCCGGAACACTCCAGCGCGCGCATCGAGCGATTCCTGCAACTGTGCGCTCGAGACAACATGCAGGTTGCACAACCCTCCACGGCGGGGCAGTATTTCCACCTGCTGCGGCGTCAGGCGTTGCGCAAGTGGCGAACGCCCCTGGTGGTGTTCACCCCCAAGAGCATGCTCCGGCACCCGGAAGCGCTGTCGCCGATCGGCGACCTGCAACGGCCACGCTGGATGAACGTCATTCCCGACGAGACGGCGTTCGAGGCCAAGCGGGTGCTGATCTGCACCGGAAAGATCGGTCACGAACTGCGCATCGAGCGGAAGAAGATGCACGGCCAGAAGCCGGCCGTCGTCATGCTGGAGCAGATGTACCCGTTTCCGGAGGACGATCTCCGGGAGGTGCTCGGCCGCTACTCCAACGCGACCGAGTTCCTGTGGGTGCAAGAGGAGCCGGCCAACATGGGAGCGCTCTCCTTCGTGGCTCCGCGGCTAAGACGCGTTGTGGGCGCGAAGCTGCGTAGCGTGAAGCGGGCGGCGAACGCGACTCCGGCGACGGGTTCGGCGAAGGCGCATGAATTGGAGCAGAAGACGTTGATCACGCTGGCGTTAGGGGCCACGTCGTAGGCGGTGCTGAATAGTCCTCACACAGTCGGCAACCAATCCGGCCGCTCGACCCCGTCGGGCGGCTTTTTCGTGCCCTGTAGGGCGGAGCCGACAGGTCGGTGGCCAGCGCTAAAGTGCTATTGATATGGTTATCTCTATTTGTCCCGATTGGTTACATCTCTGTCAACAGATTCCAGCGCCTAGTCAAGGGCGATCTACCACTTTTTGTAGGGCATCCTCCCCTGCCTCTACTAAATAATATAGCCAGCAGATTTCCACAGCCTTGGCGAAAAGGCAAGTAATTGATTCTAAAGCAGCTCTAGGTAGCTGTATTTGGCCCCCAAAGTGCCCCTCATCAGTCGAGACATCGGTTCAATCTGGCTTGATGGATGAGGGTATTGGGAAAAATGATGCCCCGATGTCATGCATTGCCAATTTTAGAGGGGGACAAGCAGAAATGAAAAACCTGCTGAAGAGCTTAGGGTTGCTGGCACTAGCTTTGCTGCTGCCGGTGGCCGCACTAGGACAGGCGATCAGCGGCGACCTTACCGGAGTCGTTAAAGATCCGTCAGGTGCCGTGGTCGCCAACGCTACAGTTGATGCGACAAACCTTGGCACTGGTTTCAAAACCACCACCAAAACGAATAGCCAGTGGTGAATATCACTTCGTGAACCTGCCGGCCGGGCACTACTCCCTGCAGGCGGCTTCGGGCGACTTGAAGGGCGGTTATGCCGACGTTGAAGTAACCCTGAACAAGACGGCAACGGCGAATATCTCGACGGCGGTCGCAGGCGCCTCCACGACGGTGGAAGTGAGCGAAGCGGGCGCGACCATCGACACCACAACGCCCACCATCGGCACGACCTTCCTGACCAAGGAAATCGCCGATTCGCCGACGACGTCCACGGGGAGCGGCGTGCTGAACCTGTCGCTGCTGAACGCGGGCGTGGCCAGCACCGGTGGCATCGGCGTGGGATCCGGTCCTTCGATTTCCGGACAGCGTCCCCGCAACAACAACTTCACCGTGGAAGGCGTGGACAACAACAGCCTTTCGGTGACGGGTCCGCTCATCACCATCCCGAACGACGCGGTGGATAACTTCACCGTGCTGCAGAACCAGTTCTCGCCGGAGTTCGGACACTCCTCGGGCGGGCAGTTCAATCAGACAATCAAGAGCGGTTCCAACCAGTGGCACGGCAAGGCTTACGAGTACTTCCAGAACCGCAATCTGAACGCGATCGACTCGCAATCCGCCTTGTCACAGGTGAGCAGCGGCGAGACACCGCATAACCTGCGCTACGACAACAACCGCTTCGGCGGCAATCTCGGCGGTCCGATCCTCAAGAACAAGTTGTTCTTCTTTACCGATTGGGAGTACAACCCGGTTGGACAGGTCGCCACACCTTCGACGGCTTGCGCGCCCACGGCTGCGGGGTATTCGCAACTGGCGAGCCTGTTCCCCAACAGCACCCAGCTTCAGGTTCTGCAGAAATATGTGCCTGCCGGCGGCGGGGCTAGCGTCTGCCCGTCCAGCATTCAGGTTGTTCCGGGCATACCGACGAACCTGTGGGGGGCCAACACTAAGATTTACAACATTCCGACGGGCGATGTGGGCTTTGTCGGTCCCAGCTATACCAACACGCTCACCACCGCCAACTCGTTTGACTGGAACATCTCGCAGAACGACCAGGTGCGTGGCCGCCTGGCGTGGACCAAGTACGATGCCTTTGACACGGCGGCACAGTTGCCGACCTTCTGGTCGACCACGCCGCAGCGCTACTGGCTGGCTACCCTCAGCGAGTACCACAACTTCAGCCCGACCATAAATAACGAGTTCCGGTTCGGTTTCAACCGCTACTCGCAGAACTATCCAGTCGGCTCGCAGACGTATCCGGGGCTGAACGTGTTCCCGAATCTTCAGATCTACGAACTGAACGGTTTGCAGCTTGGTCCTGACGGAAACGCTCCGCAGGGCACCATCCAGAACCTTTACCAGGGCATCGACAACGTAAGCTGGGTGAAGGGGCGGCACAATCTGCGGTTCGGCGCTGAATTCCGCTGGTACATCAGCCCGCAGACCTTCACGCAGCGCGTGCGTGGCGATTACGAGTGGAACTTCACCTCGGACTACCTGAATGACTTCTACCCGAATCCGAGCAACGGCGACTTCGCCGAGCGTTCGGCCGGCGATCCGGTGTACTACGGCAACCGCAAGGCCTTCTACACCTACGCCAACGATGAGTACCGTATCAATCCGAACCTGACCTTGAACTTCGGTCTGCGCTACGAGTGGACGGGCGAACCGCTGGCGGCCACCACCCTGCAGCCGCTGAATGCCATTTCCAACGTTCCCGGCCTGATCACCTTCGGCGCACCCGACGACGCAGAACACCAACTTCATGCCGCGCGTTGGCTTTGCCTACTCGCCGGAGCCGAACACCTCCATCCGTGGCGGATTCGCCATGGCGAATGACGTGCTGTTCGACAACCTGGGCATCCTGTCGCTGCCGCCGCAGGTTTCGCAGACTTGCGATACGCTGCCGGTGAGTGTTGGCAACGATCCCAGAACGTCAGCTTGCACCTGGTCTCTGACCAACTTCGTGACGAACGGAGGCCTTCCCTCCAACCCGATCGCGATCACCAATCCGACGGATGCGCGTAACGCCACCAGCGCTTACATTCCCAACCAGACGCTGCCGTATTCCGAGAGCTGGAACCTCGGTGTACAGCACATCTGGGCCAACAAGTACACGTTGGAAGTTCGCTACGTGGGAACTAAGGGCATTCACCTGCCGGTCCAGACCCGTCTGAACAGGACGAGCCCCATAGGCCCAGACAGCTACCTGCCGACCTACCTGGCAGCGCCGTCGCTGGCCACTCTCAACTCGTTGCCCTACTCAGTGAAGTGTCCGGTGACCGGATGCGCGCCCGGCGTGACCAACCTGGCGGCAGGCAACCCCAGCAATCTGCCATACTGGGCAAGCGCCGGCTTTACGGGCAGCGTCGTGGCATTCGAACCTTACGGCGCTTCCAACTACAATGGTTTGCAAACCCAGTTCAGCCGCAACTTCACCAATGGCCTGCAGTTCCAGTTTGCCTGGACCTGGAGCCATGCGTTCGACAATTCGACAGCCGAAGTCTTCTCGACCGTGCTGACGCCGCGTCGTCCGCAAAACTTCCAGTGCTTCCAGTGCGACTGGTCCACGTCGGCCTATGACCGGCGTCACCGCATTACCTTGCAGGCACTGTATGATCTGCCGTTCTACAAGAACAGCGACAACTGGATGCTGAAGAACATTGTGGGCAACTGGCAGGTCACTCCCATCTACACCTTCCAGTCTCCCGAGTACGCGACGGTACAGAGCGGAACTGACTCCAACCTGAACGGCGACTCGGCGCCTGACCGGGCGATCTACAACCCGGCGGGCGTACCCGGAACGGGCTCAGGCGTATCCGCGCTGAAGAACTCGAACGGTGACACGGTGGCTTATCTGGCGACGAATCCGACCGCCCAGTACATCCAAGCCCAGACGGAGCCTTGGCGAGGTCACCCCGTAACACGGTATCCACCGGCAACATCAACAACTGGGACTTCAGCATCCTGAAGCGTGTCAACATCACTGAGCGGCAGTCGATAGAGTTCAGCTTAGAAGCGTTGAACCTCTTCAACCATGCTCAGTATGTGCCGGGTTATATCAGCGACGTCGCTCCGATCGGATTTACCACCGGCGAGGTGACGAATGCGTTGAAGCCGACGTCTCCGACCTTCCAGCAGTGGAATCAGGTGTTCACGAACCATCCCCGGAACATCATTCTGGTTGCCAAGTACGTGTTCTAGAGCTGGAAAAACCTTGCAACACTCGGGGAGCCTTCGGGCTCCCCCTTTTTTGCTGCAGAGAAGTGCGGGATGGCCGAGCGGAACTCCGGCGCGGGGGACCGAGACGGACGACGGCGAATGAGCCGGAGCCTCCCATGGCTCCGCCAGCGGACGGAATTGCGGCGGAAGGGCCTGAGCGCGACGGTTCATCACAACCGCCGTTTTGATCAGAGTGCTATGGCAGTTTCCGTGAAGGTGCGGGCCGAGATCCACCAGGGAGCTGAAGCCCAACTTCGCTGGAGCCACGAACCGCCTGGCTGAAGCCGCGCTCATCAAGGCGATAGCGTGGTCTGCGTCACCTGTGAAATTGCTGTAAATGGAGATTCGAAACGAAATAACCAGAGCAGAACTTGCAGAGGAAGAACCGAACCGCCCGAAGGTGAGGATAAAGACCTATTATGTTGCTCGTGAGGCTCGGATTCCCCATTTGGCGCAACCCTTAATTCCGAGCCTCACGCGGAACTACAGGAACCCATCCTGAACCGCACGAGCAAACATCTCAGTCACTTGGCACCGACAACCCATCAAGCAACGCAACCCAGATGTACAGGGTAAAGGCAACTCGATTTCCATAAGGTGCGCCGGCTAACTGTCTTATTTTCAACGATCGCACTACCTGTCAATAGCTGACTTTCTCTGGAAATCTGTAGCCTCCTGGGGCTGAGGCTACAACTTCTTGGAGGCAAGTGCGTGAAGCCCCGCTGCAACGCGCGAGTCGAGCTCGCTCGGCCAAGCGCATACGCCCGATTAGCCAGGGGAAGGAAGAGCTCAATGGTGAATGGCGTCATTGTGGGCCATTACTGCAGCGTCATGGTCGACGATGTTGAGAAGGCGCGGCACCTTATCGTTTATCGAGAACCAAGCGCTCTCACCCCAAAATTCCGCCCGCCTGACGAGCGCTGTCAGTCGTGGAAATACCCGCGCAACCTGCCAAAAGTTTCAGTAGCAATCCTTGCGGCAATGCTTTAGAACTACAAGTACTTATCGTCAACAAATTGGCCCACGGGCAGTGCGCGTGGGCGGGGGTTTGTGTCCATGCGAAGTATCCGCTTTTCCGGTGCCATTCACTCGCAACTTGCGAATCAACCAGCTTTGGCTCGAGCCGTCAGTCTGCGGGCCCGCCGGGTAGCTCTTGACCGTGGCGATCTCCCTGTTTTTAGGGTTGCTCCTCACTGGCTGCGGGAAGAAGGAAGAGCAACCACAAGCGGGGCCCCCCGAAGTGCTGGTGGCGGACGTGGTCCAGAAAGATGTGCCGGTCTACGGAGAGTGGGTGGCGACGCTGAACGGTCCGGTCAACGCCGACATCACGCCGAAGGTGCAGGGCTACCTGCTCAAGCAGAACTACCAGAACGGCACCTTCGTCAAGAAGGGTCAGCTCCTGTTCGAGATCGATCCTCGGCCGTTCGTCAGGCATCGCTTGAGCAAGCCAAAGCGCGAAGTAGCAACGGCGCAGGCGGAGCTGGACAAGTTCACCGCCGACGTGCAGCGCGATACTCCTCTGGCAGCGCAAAATGCCATACCGCAGAAGCAACTGGACACCGACCTGGCGAACCAGGCTGCCGCCAAGGCGCAAGTGCAGTGCCTGATAAGCGCAACAGCAGCAGACGCCGAACTCAATCTGGGCTGGACCAAGGTTTACTCGCCCGTGGACGGTATCGCCGGTGTTGCCAATTCGCAGGTCGGCGATCTGGTAGGCACGACCACCAAGATGGCCACGGTGTCAGAGGTGAATCCCATTTGGGCCTATTTCAACATCAGCGAATCGGATTACCTGGCACACTCTGAGCAGATTTCCCGAGTGGTCCGAAGCGGCACCATGAAGGGGGACGTTCCGGTGGAGTATATCCAGGCCACTAACGAGCCTTATCCCTACAAGGGCTACATCATCTTCGTAAACCGTCAGATCACCGCCGGCACAGGCACCATTCAGCTTGCCGCTGCCTTTCCCAACAAAGACGGGATCCTTCGTCCGGGCGGCTTCGGTCAGGTTCGCATCAAGATAAGGGACAACCCGAATGCTCTGCTCATTCCGCAACCCGCAGTTATTGAGGTTCAGACCGACTACCAGGTAATTGTCGTTAATCCCGAAGGGAGGGCGATGATTCGTCCGGTCAAGGTCGGAGATCGCATCGGACCGAACTGGATCATCACCGAAGGTCTCAAGCCCGGGGAGAAGGTTGTGGTCGAGGGCTTCCAAAAAGTCCAAGTGGCATTCGCCGCGAATCCTGAGTTCGCCAAGCAAGGCGTCCCGGTCATCGCGAAGCCGTACGTGCCCCCCGCCGGGGCCCCGGGGAGCAACTAACCATGTCGAAATTCTTCATCAACCGGCCCATCGTCGCTATTGTTATCTCGATTCTGATGGTCCTGGTCGGCGTGGTTGCGATCCTGGGCCTGCCCACGGCACAGTTTCCCAATATCGCTGACCCCATGATCCAGGTGAAGGCGACCTATCCCGGAGCCGACGCCACCACCATCGCCGAGTCGGTCGCTACACCGATTGAACAGCAGATGTCGGGCGTCAGCGGCATGAACTACATGTACTCGCTGAGCGCCAGCTCGGGCGGTGGCATGTCGCTCTACGTCGATTTTCAACTCGGCACCGACATCAACACCGACCAGATTCTGGCGCAGATGCGCACCGGGCAGGCCAACGCGCAGCTGCCGTCCGAGGTGACGCAACAGGGCGTCATTGTGCAGCCGGGCACCACTGCACCTTTTATGCTGCTCGACCTGTTTTCCCCCAACGGCACGTACGACAACATCTTCCTGGCTAATTACGCCACCATCAATTTGCAGTATGCGCTGACCCGTGTCTCGGGTGTTTCACAGGTGCAGATCTTCGGCGCCGGCCCATACGCCATGCGCATTTGGATCGATCCCGACAAGCTGGCCAACCTTGGCGTAACGGTTTCCGACATAACTAGCGCAGTCAAAGCACAGAACAAAGTGAACCCTGCAGGTCAGATCGGCGGCGAGCCCGTGCCGCCCGGCCAGCAGTTCACTTACAACGTGCGCGCTCCCGGACGGCTGCCTACTGCCGCCGACTTTGACCAAATCGTGGTGCGCGCCAATCCTGACGGTTCCATCCTCCGGCTGAAAGACGTGGCCCGGGTGGAGATGGGGTCCCAATACTACTCGTATAACGCGCGGTTGGGATTGGCACCTGAGGAGGGCAAGCCCGCGAAGCCGACCCAACCGGCGGCCCTCATTGCAATTTATCTAAGCCCCGGCAGTAATGCGCTGCAGACTCGCGACAACGTGCTCAAGATGATGGCCGAGGCTAAGACACGGTTCCCCCAAGGGCTTAACTACGACGTTGCCCTCGACACGACGCTCGCGGTGAGCGAAGGCATCCACGAAATCTACAAGACTCTCGGCGAGGCATTGGTCCTCGTCATCCTGGTTGTGTTTATCTTCCTTCAAGGTTGGAGAGCCACGCTAATCCCGCTGCTCGCGGTTCCGGTCTCGTTGGTCGGAACCTTTGTGGTCTTCCCCGTGCTCGGTTTTTCCATCAACACACTGTCGCTGTTCGGATTGGTGTTGGCGATTGGACTGGTGGTGGACGATGCCATTGTTGTGGTCGAGGCGGTCGAGCACCACATTGAGCACGGACTGTCGCCGCATGACGCCACAGTAAAAGCCATGGAGGAAGTCTCCGGGCCAGTCATTGCCATCGCGCTCATTCTGGCAGCGGTCTTCGTTCCGACGGCGTTCGTTCCCGGCATTACTGGCCAGCTCTATAAACAGTTCGCGGTCACGATTGCGATCTCAGTTTTGTTCTCGGCGTTCAACGCGCTGACCCTCAGCCCGGCGCTTTCGGCCATGCTGCTGAAGCCGAAGAAGCCGTCGCGCGGCCCGTTAGGAATGTTCTTCGGGTGGTTCAACCGGGTATTCGGTCGCGCCACCGACGGCTATGTGAACTGGTGCAGGCACCTCATCCACAAGGCCGCATTCGCTTTCATCCTGTTGGGCGTGTTAACGGTTGCTGCCGGATGGTTCGGCAAACGCATACCCCAGAGCTTCCTGCCGGATGAAGACCAGGGCTACCTTTATGCGGGGTTGCAATTGCCGGACGCTTCCTCCCTGCAGCGCTCTTCTGAAGCCGCCAGGGAGGTGGAGAAGGCGATCCTGGAGACGCCGGGTGTCGAGAAGGTCAGCTCGGTCATGGGCTACAGCATGTTGAGCGGCGTCAACGCCACCTACAGCTCTTTCTTTTTCGTCTCCCTGAAGCCTTGGGAGGAACGCAAGACACCGGAAACAAGCTACAACGGAATCAAGGCGCACCTGCAAAAGGTGCTGTCCCAGGTCCCATCGGGAATTGCGTTCTCCTTCCCGCCGCCGGCGATTCCGGGCGTGGGCACCTCCGGAGGCGCAACCTTCATCCTCGAAGACCGCTCCGGATCCCCCATCGAGTTTCTGGCAAAGAACACGCAGGTCTTTATGGCCGAGGCCCGCAAGCGTCCGGAGCTCGCGAGCGTGATGACAACTGCGCTGTTCGGCGTTCCCCAGGTGGGGGTCAATGTCGACAACGCCAAAGCCATGACGCAGCAGATCCAGTTGAGCAGCCTGTACGAAACCATCCAGACCTTCATGGGCGGCTCGCTGGTGAACTACTTCAACCGCTTCGGATTGCAGTGGCAGGTGTACGTGCAGGCCGACGGCAAGTTCCGCAACAACGCCGGGAACCTGGGCAAGTTTTACGTGCGGAACGCAGCCAATCAGATGGTCCCGCTCAGCACTTTGACTACGATCTATCCGCGCAGCGGCGCGGAATTTGTCATGCGCTACAACCTCTTCAACTGCGTGCAGATCAACGCCTCGGCAGCACCGGGCATAAAGTTCCGCCCAGGTGATTGCTGCTCTGGAAGACGTGTTCAAGAAAACCATGCCGCCGCAGATGGGCTACGACTGGAGCGGAATGTCGTACCAGGAAGTGAAGGCGGCGCAGGGAGTGAGCGCTTCGACGATCTTCGGCCTTGCTTTCTTCGTTGTTTTCCTGATCATGGCCGCCCAATATGAAAGCTGGACGCTGCCGTTCAGCGTACTGCTGGGGGTTCCCATTGCGGTCTTCGGGGCCTTTGCGGCCTTGTATGCCCGAACTCTTGAGAACAACGTTTACGCGCAGATCGGGCTGGTGATGCTGATCGGACTCTCGGCGAAGAACGCGATTCTAATCGTCGAGTTCGCCAAAATGGAGTACGACAAGGGAGCCACTTTGATCGATGCTGCCCTTACCGGCGCCAAGCTCAGATTGCGGCCGATTCTGATGACCTCCTTCGCGTTCATCCTCGGTTGCGTTCCGCTGTGGGTGGCGACGGGGGCGGGAGGCATCTCGCGTCAAGTGCTGGGAACGGTGGTGATCGGAGGAATGCTGGCGGCCTCGTTCCTGGCCATTTTCTTCATCCCGGTGAGCTTTGACGTGGTGGAGCGGTTCGGTCACTGGATCGGGGGCAAGAAGAAGCCGGAAACTCCGGGCGCGGTACCGGAGGGGGTGAGTCATGACTAGCAAGAGGACAATCGCAGCCATTGGGTTGGCGCTCTCGCTATGCGCATGCAAAGTGGGGCCGAACTACAAGAGACCTTCCGTGGACGTGCCGGGCGAATATCGCGGAGTGGCGCCGGACGCTACCACGCAACCAGGCTCCTGCTGGCCAACCCGGCGGAACCGTTCGCGTGAAATGCAGTGGGCGGCGGTGTTTCAGGACGAAACCCTGCAGGCGCTGATCAAAGAGGCCCTGGCCAATAACTACGACATGCGCATTGCGGCGACGCGCATCCTGCAGGCCGAGGCCAACGTGGGTATCGTGCGAGCCAACCAGTTGCCATCGATCAATGGGAACGGCTCAATTGTCAATGAACGCAACGCAATTTACCCGGGCGCTCCGACCTTCGGCACACTCGGGCTGAGCCTGAACTACATCGTCGACTTCTGGGGACAGTATCGCCGTGCCACGGAGGCGGCGCGAGCGCATGTTGTTATCCACCGAGTTCGGCAAAGAGGTGGTGCAGACGACGCTGATCTCGGCGGTTGCCAATAACTACTTCCTTTTGCGTCAATACGATTCGCAGTTGGAGTATTCGAAAGAAACAGTCCTCGCGGATAACGAAATCCTGAAACTGAACAATATCAAGTTCAAAGGCGGCGAATCGGCGATCAGTGACGTGTACCAGGCGGAAGTCCTGGTGCAGCAGGCGGAAGCGCAGGTGATCAGCCTGCAGGGCCTCATTGAGCAGACGGAGAACAATATCAGCATCCTGCTGGGACGAAATCCGGGTCCGATCACTCGCGGCCTCGCCTTGGTCGATCAGCCCCACCTGCCCGAGGTGCCAGCGGGACTGCCGTCCGCTCTGCTGCAACGCCGGCCTGACGTGCGCGTGGCAGAAGAGAACCTGGTGGCCGCCAATGCCAACGTGGGCGTGGCCAAGGCCGCTTTCTTCCCGCAATTCGCGTTGACCGGGTCGTTCGGGGCGTCGAGCACCAGCCTGAGCACCTTCCTTGACGGCCCGGCAACGTTCTGGGCCGTGGGCCTGCAGGCGATGCAGCCGATTTACAACGGCGGGCAAATCCGCAGTAACTACCGCCTGGCATGGGCGCAGCGCGATCAGGCGGAGCTGCAGTACAAGCAGACGGTGCAACGCGCGTTCGGCGACGTTTCCAATAGCCTGGTGGGCTACCGCCAGGCGCGGCAGTACCGCATGAAACTGGAAGAGCAGACCAATACCTACAAGGAGACCGTGCGTCTCGCCAACGTGCGTTTTCAGGGCGGAGTCACCAGCTTTCTCGAGGTGCAGTACAACGAACAGCAGTACTTCACTGCGGCCCTGGCTGCGGCGAACGCGTGGTACCTCGAAATGCAGAACTACGTCTCGCTGTACCAGGCGTTGGGCGGAGGCTGGCAGCCTCAGTAGGAAGTGACACTGACGCTCGTTGTCATCCCGTGGTGCTGGGCGGGCGCGAGATCGATCGCGTAGCGTGTCACGTTGCTGGTCTCGACGCAGAGCATCGTCGTCCACTCCCCGCTTCCCAGGTCTGTCAGCGTGGGAGCTTTCGTCGCCCAGGGATTCCACACTACCGTCGTAAGGGAGTGCTGTTTTCTTATGGTAATCCTACGTTGTAGGACTGGATCGTCCAAATCAACGTCGCCTGCCGTGTTCAGGTAAACGCGGTCGGTTTCGGCGGTCAGCACCAGATCGCCACTTTGTGATTTTTCGCGGTTCGCGTCAGTCTTGTCGAGATACTTGAGATCGCCGAGGCCACCAACCCGTGTTCTGCGCGACGTCTCCCACCCTGTAGTACACATGTTGAGCCTCTTCGATACGCTGTGGCGAAGGGTCGGTATTGACCACTTCCAGTTCCATACCAAGCTCGGCTCCGAATGTCACACGATGTAGGACACGAAAATCGTGCGGCCAGAAACTCCGGGTGATCCCGTCGCTCTGCAGCGAGAGCGTGACTGTCACTGTCCCGGTTTGTTCCACAATCGACTCCAGTGTCCAGGGCCGGGTGCGGGCCAAGCCGTGTGCCGGGGCGAGAGGATCGCCAGCCTTGTCCCCGAACCAGGGAAAACAGATGGGCACGCCACCCCGAATGGCCTTGCCGTCCGCATAGTGCGATTGCGAACTCAGAAACAGGACTTCTTCCTGGCCGGTTGGCTTCCAAGAGGTCACATGCGCGCCGTGCAGGTAAATCTCACCTTCAGCCTGGCTGGTGGCAATCTGCACTTTGGGAAGGCCGCCGCCACCCTCCACAACCCGGGCGACGCCCACGATCCCAAAGCGGCTATCCAACTTCAATATGGCTTCGACATTCTGCATGGCGCGGGGTCCCGGCTAGACGCTGGCCGTGAATTCCATCTTTCGCGCCGATAAATCGAGCGGTTCGACGTGCCAGATGTTCCGGCAATACTCGCGAATTGAGCGATCGGAGGAGAACTTGCCCATGCGAGCGGTATTGAGGATGGACATGCGCGTCCAATCCTCCTGGTCGAGGTAGGCCTGGCTGACCTTCTCCTGACAATCGATGTAGGACTGGTAATCGGCCAGCAGGAGATACTCATCGCGGTCCAGTAGGCTATCGACGATCGGCTTGAACAGTTGCGTGTCGCCGTTGGAGAACACCCCACTCGCAATCTGGTCGATAACCTCCTTCAGGGAGGGATTACTGGCGTAATAATGCCTCGGATCGTAGCCGCTCGCTTTCAGCGCCGACACCTGGTCTGCGGTGAGGCCGAAAAGGAAAAAGTTCTCGGGGCCCACCTCCTCCCGAATTTCGATGTTGGCGCCATCGAGAGTTCCGATAGTGAGAGCACCGTTCATGGAAAACTTCATGTTGCCGGTACCCGAAGCCTCCTTGCCCGCGGTCGAGATCTGCTCGGAGAGTTCGGCCGCAGGATAGATCATCTGTCCGTTCGTGACATTGAAGTCGGGGAAGAACACAACTTTCAGGCGGCCGGCGACGGCCGGATCGCGGTCGATGACCGCGGCGACGGAATTGATCAGCTTGATGATCAGCTTTGCCATGAAGTACCCGGGCGCTGCTTTGCCGCCGAAAATCACGGTGCGCGGCGTGGTGGCCTCTGCTGGATTCTTCCTGATGCGGTTGTATTGGGTAATGACGTACAACACATTCAAGAGTTGGCGCTTGTATTCGTGAATGCGCTTGACTTGCACGTCGAACAGCGTTGCAGGATCGACGGCTGTACCAGTCCTTTCCTTGATAAGTGCGGCAAGGTTCTGTTTGCGGGTTTGCTTCACTTTGCGCCAAGCAGCGCGGAAGGACGGGTCGTTAACAAAGCGTTCGAGCTTGCGCAATTCGCCTTCATGGATCAGCCAGCCTTCCCCGATTTTGCTCGAGATGAGCTGGCTCAGCTCGGGATTGCTGAGCGCCATCCAGCGTCTCGGCGTCACACCGTTAGTGACGTTCAAGAACTTCTCGGGGAACATCTCGTAGAAATCGTGCAAGGTGGTCTTCTTCAACAGCTCGGAGTGCAGAGCGGCAACGCCATTCACGGCATGTCCTCCAACGGTCGCCAGGTTGGCCATGCGCACGTATTTCTGGTCGTGCTCGTCAATCAGCGAGACACGCGCCAGGCGGTCGTTGTCGCCCGGGTATTTGGTGCGGACCTCATCGAGGAAGCGACGGTTGATCTCATAGATGATCTCAAGATGGCGTGGCAGCAGGCTGGCGAACAGCGGCAACGGCCACTTCTCGAGCGCTTCGGGGAGGAGCGTATGGTTGGTGTACGCCAGCGTCTTCTGGGTGACGCCCCAAGCGGCGTCCCAGTCCATGCCATGCTCGTCGACGAGTAACCGCATCAACTCGGCGACGGAGATGGAGGGGTGAGTGTCGTTGAGTTGCACGGCGAAGTTCTCGTGCAGCACGTCGAGACTCTTGCCGCGCATGCGATGGATGCGCAACATGTCCTGCAGCGAGCACGAGACAAAGAAATACTGCTGGGTCAGACGCAGTTGTTTCCCGGCCGCGGGCTCGTCGTTGGGGTAGAGAACCTTGCTGATGGTCTCGGAAGAGACTTTCTGCTCGACAGCCTCGTAGTAGTTGCCGACGTTAAACGCCTGGAAGTCGAATGACTCGACGGCCTCCGATTTCCAGAGCCGAAGAAAGTTGGTCATGCCGGAGCGGTAGCCAGCCACGAGAGTGTCGTAGGCGACGCCCTTCACGGTAGTATGCGGCACCCATCGCACCCGGAATTGGCCGTGACCGTCGGTATATTGCTCGGTGTGCCCGCCCAGTCCTACGTTGTAGGAGAATTCGTCGCGGCGGATCTCCCAAGGATTGCCGCACTGCAGCCAATTGTCAGTTTTTTCGACCTGCCAGCCGTCGCGAATCTCCTGGTCGAAGAGGCCGAACTCGTAGCGAATCCCGTAGCCGATGGCCGCGATGCAAAGGGTCGCCAGAGACTCCATGTAGCAGGCGGCCAAGCGGCCCAGGCCGCCGTTGCCCAGTCCGGGCTCTTCTTCCTGGCGGGCAATGGTGTTGAAGTCAAGGCCCAGGTCAGCGATGGCTTGTTTGAACTGCTCCGCCAGGCCAAGATTCAGCATGTTGTTTCCCAGGTGCGGGCCCATCAGAAACTCAGCAGAAAGATATCCCACGATTTTGATATCTTCGTGACGCATGAGCTGAAAGGACTTGATCCACTCGTTCATCATGCGGTCGCGAACGGTGTAGGCGACGGCCATGTACCAGTCGTTCGCCGTTGCCAGCAAGGGTACCCTGCCTTGCACGTAGTAAAGATTGTCGAGAATGGCCTGTTGCAAATCGGCTGGGCTATTCTGGGTGCGAACTTCGTCATTCACAGGTTGCATGGGACACTCTCCGGAGTTGGCCACAGAATACTTGTACCACCTGCGGCCCAGAAGGCGGATTTCCGAAATCGCCGCCCCGTTTGAATTCATCAACTAGTAATAGAAGTAGAATTGCCAGTTGAACGTTTTGCGGCCTACTGGTAACTTCAAATGCCCATTGACAAAGAGGTGACGGAATGAAAGCAACGCAGGCCCTTCACGATCTGGGCCAGAGTTTATGGCTCGACAATATTACGCGCGACCTGCTCGACTCGGGCACGCTAAAACACTACATCGACGAACTGTCGGTGACCGGTCTGACTTCGAATCCGACCATCTTCGATCAGGCGATCAAGAAGAGCAGCTTGTACGATCCGGCGATCCGCGAACTGCTGAGCAAGGGGCAGTCGGGCGAGGCGCTCTTCTTCACCTTGGCGCTGGAGGACCTGACACGCGCGGCCGACCTCTTTCGCCCTGTCCACCAGCAGACCAAAGGCGTGGATGGATGGGTATCGCTGGAGGTGTCGCCGGTGCTGGCCTATGACACGACCACGACCCTGTCGCAGGCCAAAGAACTCAGCAAGCGCGCCTCGCGTCCGAACCTGTTCATCAAGATACCTGGTACCAAGAAGGGACTGCCTGCGATTGAAGAAGCTATCTTCAGCGGGGTGTCGATCAACGTGACCCTGCTGTTCTCGCGCGAGCAGTACCTCGCGGCAGCCGAAGCATACCTGCGTGGCATTGAGCGGCGCATCGAGGCCGGCCTGCCGACGAATGTGGGATCGGTGGCGTCGCTGTTCATCAGCCGCTGGGACGTGGCGGTCGCCAATAAAGTGCCCGAGGACCTGCGTGACAAGCTCGGCGTAGCTATCTCCAAGCGCGCCTACAAGGCGTATGTCGAGCTGCTCGAAACCCCGCGCTGGCAGCGCATCATTAAGGCAGGATTCAATCCGCAGCGCTTGCTGTGGGCCAGCACGGGTACCAAGGATCCTAAGGCTTCCGACATTCTCTATATCAAGGCCCTGGCGTCGCCGAACACGGTGAACACCATGCCGGAAGCTACGCTCAAGGCTTTCGCCGAACATGGTGAGTTGGCCGGGGTGCTGCCGCGCGACGGTGGCGATTGCGAGCAAGTGCTGGCTGAATTCGCTAAGGTGGGCGTCGATGTAGACGCGTTGGCGGCGCAGCTCCAGGAAGAAGGCGCGAAGTCGTTCGTGAATTCCTGGAACGAGCTGCTGTCGGTAATCACCTCGAAAGCTGAGGCGCTGAAAGTAGGCGCGTAAAGCGCCGAGAACCCACACATGAACGTGCTCGCAGTGGACGTGGGGGGGACCCATGTCAAAATCCTCGCCAGCGGCCAGACCGAGCCGCGCAAGGTTGTGTCAGGCCGCACCATGACCGCCAAGCAGATGGTCGCCGATGTGAAGAAGCTCGCCGGGGACTGGAAGTACGATGTGGTCGCGATCGGCTATCCCGGGTTGGTTTACGGGGGAAAGCCCATGCACGAACCGTTTAACCTTGCTCCCGGCTGGGTAGGCTTCGATTTCCAGAAGGCGTTTGGCTGCCCGGTAAAGATTGTGAACGATGCGGCGATGCAGGCCTTGGGCAGCTATAACGGCGGAAGGATGCTCTTTCTTGGCTTAGGAACAGGCCTAGGCTCGGCGATGATCGTGGACGGCAAGCTTGAACCCATGGAGCTGGCACATCTGCCGTACCGCAAGGGAACCTACGAAGACTACGTCGGCCTTCGCGGTCTGAAGCGCTTCGGAAAGAAGAAGTGGCGGGAATACGTTGCTGATGTCGTGGAGCGCCTGGAGGCGGCTCTGGAACCGGACGAGGTGGTGCTTGGGGGCGGGAACGTGAAACTGCTGAAGGAAATGCCTCCCAAGTGCCGGGCTGGCAACAATGCGAACGCTTTTCTCGGCGGCTTTCGCTTGTGGGGCGAATCTCCGGCCGGTGCTGCGAAAAGTTCTCCCAAGCAACGCAGTTCCTCCGGCAAGGTAGCAGGCAAGAGCGCAGAGACAGCGCAAGGAGCATAGCAATGGCGGGGAGGTTGAAATCGCTGAAGCAGCGTCCGGCATGGAAGGCGCTTAGTGCGCACTACAAGCAGATTCAACGACACGCATCTGCGCCAGCTTTTCCAGGACGATCCGGGCCGGGCCGACCGTTACACCGTCGACGCCGTGGGTCTGTTGCTGGACTATTCGAAGAACCGCATCACCGACGAGACATTGAAACTGCTGCTGCAACTGGCCGAGGAATCGGGTCTGCGCGAGCGCATCGACGCCATGTTCAAGCGGCGAGAAGATCAACGTCACGGAGAAAAGGGCCGTCCTGCATGTGGCGCTGCGCGCGCCCAGGGACGAGAAGATCGTCGTCGATCGCCAGAATGTCGTGCCGGCGGTGCACGCCGTGCTCGACAAGATGGCAAGCTTTTCCGACCGGGTGCGCAGCGGAGAGTGGAAGGGCCACACCGGCAAGCGCATCCGGAACGTTATCAACATCGGCATTGGTGGCTCGGATCTGGGCCCCGTCATGGCCTACGAGGCGCTCAAGCACTACAGCCAGCGCGACATGACGTTCCGCTTCGTTTCCAACGTGGACAGCACCGATTTCGCGGAAGCAGTACGCGACCTGGAAGCGGACGAGACGCTCTTCATCATCTCCTCGAAGACCTTCACCACGCTCGAGACCATGACCAACGCCCACACCGCCCGCGAGTGGGCGCTCAAGGGCCTGGGGGAGATGAGACGGCGGTTGCCAAGCACTTTGTCGCCGTTTCGACCAACACCGCCGAGGTGGAGAAGTTCGGCATCGACACCGCCAATATGTTCGAGTTCTGGGACTGGGTTGGCGGCCGGTATTCGATGGATTCGGCGATCGGTCTCTCCACCATGGTCGCCATTGGGCCGGAGAACTTCCGGGCCATGCTCGACGGCTTCCACCAGATGGACGAGCATTTCCGCACGACGCCCTTCGAGAAGAACCTTCCCGTACTCATGGGCTTGCTGGCGGTCTGGTACAACGATTTTTTCGGCGCACAAACAGTCGCGGTGCTGCCTTACGACCAGTACCTGAAACGCTTCCCCGCCTACCTGCAGCAGTTGACGATGGAGAGCAACGGCAAGCACGTGACGCTTGCCGGCAAGCCGGTGAATTACGACACTGGCCCAATCTATTGGGGCGAGCCGGGCACAAACGGGCAGCATTCGTTTTATCAGTTGATTCACCAGGGAACCCGGCTCATTCCGTGCGACTTCATCGGCTTCTACAAGACGCTGAACCCGATCCGCGATCACCATGACCTGCTGACCGCCAACGTTTTCGCGCAGGCCGAGGCGCTCGCATTTGGCAAGACAGCCGAAGAGGTAAAGGCAGAGGGGACGCCGGACTGGCTGGTGCCGCACCGCGTCTTCGAGGGCAACCGGCCGTCGAACACAATTCTCGCTGACCAACTAACGCCACAGGTGCTCGGCAGTTTGGTCGCGCTCTATGAGCACTCGGTGTTCACTCAAGGCGCCATCTGGTCGATCGACTCCTTCGACCAATGGGGCGTGGAGCTCGGCAAGGTGCTGGCCAAGCGCATCATCGGAGAACTGGAGAGCGCAACCGAGCCCGAACTCACGCATGACAGCTCGACCAACAACCTGATCCGGCGGTACCGGCAGAATAAGTAATCCCGGCGGCGTATCGCCGATCGTGAAAGAGAAAGGAAACATCGATGCAACTAGGAATGGTGGGTTTGGGAAGAATGGGCGCGAACATGGTGCGCCGCCTGCTGAAGGCGGGTCACACCAGCGTAGTGTTCGACATGTCGGCCAAAGCGGTGCAAGAGTTGGCGGCCGATGGCGCTGTCGGATCGTCTTCCCTCCAAGATTTCGTCAGCAAGCTACAGAAGCCTCGGGCCATGTGGTTGATGATTCCGGCGGGCGTGGTGGATCAGACCATTGCCCAGATTGCTCCCTATCTCGAAGCCGGCGACATTCTTATCGATGGCGGCAATTCCTATTACATCGACGACATTCGTCGCGCGAAAGAGCTTGCCCCCAAGGGCATTCACTACGTCGACGTTGGAACCAGCGGCGGCGTGTGGGGCCTGGAGCGCGGCTACTGCATGATGATCGGGGGACCCGACCAGGCCGTGCAGTACCTCGACCCGATCTTCAAGACGATTGCGCCCGGTATTGGTGATATCGCCCGGACGCCGGGGCGGGAGAAGGTCGGCGGAACCGCCGAGCAAGGTTACCTGCACTGTGGCCCCAGCGGAGGTGGCCATTTCGTGAAGATGGTGCACAACGGCATCGAGTACGGCATCATGGCCGCCTATGCCGAGGGCCTGAACGTGTTGCGCTCGGCCAACGTCGGCAAGCAGAAGCATGAGATCGATGCCGAAACTACTCCGCTGCGCGATCCCGAGCACTATCAGTACGACTTCAACCTGACAGATGTGGCCGAGGTGTGGCGGCGAGGCAGCGTGATCGCTTCGTGGCTGCTCGACCTGACGGCGCTGGCACTGCTGGAGAGTCCGAATCTCGACGACTTCGCGGGGCGCGTTTCGGATTCCGGCGAAGGCCGCTGGACGATCAAGGCGTCGATCGACGAAGCCGTGCCGACCCCGGTGCTGACCACAGCTTTGTACGAGCGCTTCAGCTCGCGCGGCCAGGCTGACTTTGCCGACAAGCTACTCTCGGCCATGCGCTACCAGTTTGGCGGACACAAAGAGAAGGCGAAGTAACCGGCAGGACAGCATCTCCGGCGGGGAGGGCGAATGGAAATTCGAGTACTGGAAGACGCGAACGCGGTCGCGAAAGCTGCGGCTGCGACCATCGCCGCTGATGCCCGTGCAGCAGTGGCGGCCCGTGGCCGCTTCGTTATGGCCGTCAGCGGAGGCCACACTCCCTGGATCATGCTGCGCGAGTTGGCCAACGAAGATGTGCCCTGGAAAGACGTGCATGTCTTTCAGGTGGATGAGCGCATCGCACCTGCCGGTGATCCTGACCGTAACTTGACCCACCTGCGCGAAAGTTTGCTGTCGCACGCTCCGCTGCCGCCGGAGCAGATCTACGCCATGCCAGTGGAGGATGCCGATCTCGCCGCCGCAGCGAAGAAATACGCGGCCACGCTGGAGCGAGTTGCCGGTTCGCCGCCGCGTCCTCGACCTGGCGCACCTCGGAATGGGCCCTGACGGCCACACCGCTTCGCTCGTACCGGGCGACCCGGTGCTGAATGTCACCGACGCAGACGTTGGGCTGACCGGAGTGTACATGGGTAGGCGGCGCATGACGCTGACTTATCCCGTGCTGAATCGCTCGCGGCGGATTCTGTGGTTGATCACGGGAGCGGAGAAGGAACCCATGCTCGCGCGTCTGCGTCAGGGAGACACCAGCATTCCCTCCGGGCGTATCAGCCGGGAGCAAGCTTTGGTGCTGGCTGACCGGGCTGCCGCCGCACAATCCACTAATAGCTCAGCGTAATTGCGAATCTTCTCACCACACAGCCAGTAGGGGACACGATGAGTACCAGCGCCGCCACAGTACCTGCATTTCCCGCCAGCGCAGCACAGGACGCAGGCCAGAGCTATCCCTTGGGGGCATCCCTCGCTGGAAGCGGAGTGAACTTCAACGTCTACTCCCGCAACGCCACCCGCATGGAAGTTCTGTTGTTCGATCACGCCGAGGACAGCCAGCCCTCGCGCGTAATCACTCTCGATCCAAATGCGAACCGCACCTATCACTACTGGCATGTCTGGGTCGACGGCGTGAAGCCGGGGCAGATTTACGGCTATCGCGCCTACGGTCCCTTTGATCCCGCCAGCGGAAACCGCTTCGATCCACACAAAGTGCTGCTCGATCCCTACGGACGAGCGCTGGCTGTGCCCGCCAACTACAGTCGGGAGGCAGCCAGACAGGCCGGCGACAACACCGCTACAGCCATGAAGAGCGTGGTGATCGATCCGCGCTCCTACGACTGGGAAGGCGACAAGCCGCTGAAGCGTCCAGCCTCGCAGACCATCGTGTACGAGATGCACGTGCGGGGCTTTACCCGGCACCCCAGCTCCGGCGTATCGGAAGAAAAGCGTGGTACCTATGCAGGACTGATCGAGAAGATACCCTACCTGCAGGACCTGGGAATCACCGCGGTTGAGCTGCTGCCAGTCTTCCAGTTCGATGCGCTCGACGCCCCGGCAGGCAGAGTCAATTACTGGGGCTATGCGCCGGTGTCCTTCTTCGCTCCTCATCACGCATACAGTTCAAGAAGCGACGTGAATGGGCCGGTGGACGAGTTTCGCGACATGGTGAAGGCGCTGCATCGCGCCGGCATTGAGGTCATCCTCGATGTGGTTTTCAATCACACCGCCGAGGACAATGAGACCGGTCCCACCCTGAGCTTTCGCGGACTCGACAACTCGACCTACTATATCCTCGACGACGACCCGTCGCGCTACGCGAACTACAGCGGCACCGGCAACACGATGAACGCCAATCAGCCGGTCGTACGCCGCATGATCGTCGACAGCCTGCGCTACTGGGTCGAAGAAATGCACGTGGATGGGTTTCGTTTTGACCTGGCGTGCATTCTCGCCCGCGACTCCACGGGCCAGCCGATGGCCAACCCGCCGGTCCTGTGGGATATTGAGACCGACCCTTTGCTGGCGGGAACGAAGATGATCGCGGAAGCATGGGATGCCGCAGGTATGTACCAGGTGGGTAGCTTTGTCGGAGACAGCTGGCGGGAGTGGAACGGGAAGTTTCGCGACGACATGCGGGATTTCTTCCGGGGCGCGAATGGGACCGTTTCCAACGTGGCCGACCGCATGCTCGGCAGCCCGAACCTGTTCGGTCACGAACAGCGCGAGGCCGAGCAGACTGTCAATTTCGTGACCTGTCACGACGGCTTCACCTTGAACGACCTGGTTGCATACAACACCAAGCACAACGAGGCAAACGGCGAAGATAATCGCGACGGCGCCAATGACAATCGCAGTTGGAACTGCGGCGTGGAAGGGCCGACCGACGATCCCGCCATCGAACAACTGCGCGATCGGCAGGTGAAGAATTTCCTTACGATCACCCTGCTTTCGCTCGGCCTGCCGATGATCCTGATGGGTGACGAGGTCAGACGCACTCAGGGTGGCAACAACAATCCCTACTGCCAGGACAACGAGACCAGTTGGTTTGACTGGACGCTGCTGGAAAAACATGCTGACTTGCATCGCTTTGTGAAGTTTCTCTGCGCCCGCCGGGTTCTTCGTAACTTGGGCCCGAATGCGGATTCCACCAGCCTTATCCAGTTGCTGCGCCAGTCAAACAAGGCGTGGCATGGCACAAAGCTGAATCAGCCTGACTTCAATGACTGGTCCCATTCGATAGCCCTCAGCGCCGTCATCGACCAAGGCAAAATGGCTTTCCACCTGATCCTGAACGCGTATTGGGAGCCGCTTACGTTCGAGTTGCCGCCGGTGTTGAACGGCGGACCGAATCCCTGGCGGCGCTGGATCGACACCTCTCTGCCATCGCCAAACGACATTGTGAAGTTGCTTGAGTCCCCGCCGGCTCCCGGATTCAGCTACACGGCCGGGCCGCGCTCGGTGGTGATGCTGTTCAGCACCCTGGGCGCAGGGAATGGTTGCCGAACTGTAATACGCTTCCTGCTGTGAGTTCGCCCCAGAAAAACGGCGGGTCACCAAACCCTCCGGCTCCTCTTGCTGAAATCTTCTGCCCGCATTTAGTCTCGTAACGGCCGCCAGTCTCAATCTTGTATTCTGTCGGCTTCGCAACCACAGGAACTGTGCGGATGACGGAGTGATGGTTCATGGCTAACGAGAAAATTTCGCCGCTTGCCGGCAAGCCCGCAACCAAGGACATGCTGGTCGATCTCGCCCGCCTGGAGCGGGACTATTTCGAAAAACGCCCGAATGTCGACGATCCCAACCAACTCGTAGCGTTCGGTACTAGCGGACATCGCGGTTCCTCGCTCCTCGGCACATTCACTGAGGCACACATCCTGGCCATCACGCAAGCCATTTGCGAGTACCGGCGCGGGCAGGGAATTGATGGCCCGCTGTACATGGGCAAGGACACCCACGCCCTGTCGGCTCCCGCGCAGCGCACCGCGCTTGAGGTGCTGGCGGCGAATGGAGTCGAGACCATCATCCAGAGCGGCGACGGCGTCACTCCCACTCCGGTGATCTCGCGCGCCATTCTGGTATACAACCGCGGACGGAAGGACCATCTGGCCGACGGCATCGTGATCACGCCGTCGCATAATCCGCCCGGAGGATGGCGGCTTTAAGTACAACCCACCCGATGGCGGCCCGGCCGACACCGACGTCACTGGATGGGTGCAGGATCGCGCCAACGAGTTGCTGCGCGCCAACAACTCGGGAGTAAAGCGAGTGCCGCTGGAATCGGCGATGAAGGCCGGCACCACGCATCAGGAAGATTTTGTGTTGCCTTACGTGCAGGACCTGCGCAACGTCGTCGATATGGACGCGATTCGCAACGCTCACCTGAAGCTGGCAGTCGATCCCCTCGGGGGCGCTGCCCGGCCTTACTGGGAGCCGATCAACGCCACGTACGGTCTCGATATCGTGATTGTCAATCCGAAGATCGATCCCACGTTTTCGTTCATGACGGTCGACCACGATGGCAAAATCCGCATGGACTGCTCGAGTCCGTATGCAATGGCGCGCCTGGTTCAGTTGAAAGACCAGTACCAGGTCGCCTTCGCCAATGATCCCGACTCCGACCGCCATGGCATCGTGACGCCTTCAGCCGGACTGATGAATCCCAACCACTATCTCGCCGTTGCGATTCAGTATTTGCTTACGCATCGTCCGCAGTGGCCACTCAACGCTGCGGTCGGCAAAACGCTGGTCAGCAGCAGCATGATCGATCGCGTGGTGAACAAACTGAAGCGCCGGTTGATCGAAACTCCTGTCGGTTTCAAGTGGTTCGCGCCGGGCCTGTTCGACAGCTCGTTCTGCTTCGGAGGCGAAGAAAGCGCCGGCGCAAGTTTCTTGCGGCGCGATGGCACCGTATGGTCGACCGACAAAGACGGCCCGATCATGGACCTGCTGGCCGCGGAGATGACGGCAACCACCGGAAAGGATCCCGGCGAGCACTACCGTGAGCTGACTGCCGAGTTCGGCTCTCCACTCTATACGCGCATCGATGCCGCGGCAACTCCCGAGCAGAAGGCGAAGCTAGTCGAGCTCTCTCCCGAGTCGGTGAAGGAATCAACCCTGGCCGGCGACCCCATTACCGCCAAATTGACCCGGGCCCCGGGCAACGATGCGCCCATCGGCGGCTTGAAAGTTGTTTCCGCGAACGGATGGTTTGCGGCGCGCCCCTCCGGCACAGAAAACATCTACAAAATCTACGCCGAAAGCTTCAAGGACGAAAAGCACCTGGACGCCATCGTCGAGGAAGCACAGCAGATCGTCAACAACGCGCTGCGATAGAGCCGGAGCGAAGGTGGGCGAGTTGCGGTTACAATTAAGGCTCTCCGGGAAGGGCCTGTAGCTCAACGGTCAGAGCAGGGGACTCATAATCCCTTGGTTGGGGGTTCGAATCCCTCCGGGCCCACCATTCCCAACGACGAAGGATTCAGGCTCAAGCAACATCGTCGCAATTCCTAAGGCAGCGTGGGAGGACGGGAGCGGGCGCTCCGCCGAATTCGCTGCCCTTTCCACTAGGGGATGAGCTTTCGCTGCGACCATGCCACCAGCAAGCCGCCGCCGATCAGCAGCAGCGTTCCAGGCTCTGGAGTGCTTCCCAGAAACGGCTGCGGCAACTCGCCTGCCCAGCTCTGGGTTCCATCGATGGGCTCATACAGGTAGACATTGGCGAACGAGCCGTCAGGGTAAACCTGGCTCGTAGCTAGATCGAACCAGCTTTGAGCACCCGCAGTCAGAGGGAGCGCTCCCGGCTCCATCACGTACCATGCGGCCGCATTGATGCTGGGGTCCGCGCCGTTGTCCGCCAAAGCCTGCAGGTACAGCCAGGCTGCGGCGTCGTACTGCTGTGAGTTCAGACTTGCCACGCTGACGACATTCGCCTGCCAGGTCTCACCGTTAATGATATGTTCGTTGTATCCAATGCACATGAGCCACTCGTGCTGCCCATTGACAGTAAGGTCATAAGGATAGCTATATACCCCCTGATAGCTAGGACCGACGGCATAGTTGAACTGCATATCGGCAACCCCCGCGCTTGCCGATGCAACCGCCAGCAATAGCCCAACAATCAGCAAACCGCATATACCAAGTACCTTCTTCATTATGTTTCCCTCTCACTTCCCTGTGGTTAGTCGCCGAAGCTTTCTGTAAAGCCTCGGCAATCACTCCCCAGAAGTGCAAGTGCGCTTCCAATAAGCTAACTTCATAACCATTGCAGAAGCAGGCAGTTCACTATGAGTCGTCGGTACGAGTACGAAGTAATATGCAAGGAGTTGCAGTATTGTGGAAAGAAATGTTCCTCAAGATCTAATGGCTTCCCGCTCTAGGAACTATGTTTCTAATTGTTGGATAGCTTAGCCAAAGTGGGAAATTGGCGGCTACTTGTGATGGCCCATGATAAGCAGATGGCGAGCCGATCAGACCAGCATTGGAGTCACCGAGTAATTGTAGATAACCTCGCTATGACCAGCAGTGAAGAACGTTGTAGCAGGTGTACTGCGAGATCACTCCGGGAGGTACAACCGAGCTCCGAGCCTCCCGGCATTTCGCTAGAAGACGCAGTCGAGCATAAATCCCGCTGCTGCTGCGATATGCGGATATTCGTTCTCAAGGGGAAGAGTTGCATGCCGATGTTCTTATTGCAGGAACCGAGGGTGAAGCATGGGTCCTGATCGATCCAGCGTCAACGGGATCGGACAGGCGCCATTGCAACAAAACCGGGCAGAGGAAGGGGCGCTCATTCGGTGCAGGTCGAGTCACACAAAAACGAGGCGGTTCGGATGCCGTGGGCGCACATCCGGCTGCCTCCGTTCCCGCAAATCGCTATTCGCGTGCTGCAGTTGGCCAAGAATGACGATGTACCTATGCGGCAGTTGAGCGACCTGATCTCCTCGGAGCCGGCCTTTTCCAGCGAAGTGCTGACCATTGCGAATTCTCTCTTGTATGCGCCTCGCTTTCCCGTCACCTGCATCCTGCAGGCAATCGCCGTGCTGGGTACCAAGAATCTCAAGGGGCTGTGCCTCACCGTCGGAGTGCGGGCCTATCTTGGTGAGTCGCTCAGTCATCCTTCGCTGCGGGCCATCTGGCGCCACAACCTGGCGTGTGCGTTGGTGGCCGAACAGTTGGCGCTGGCGGGCTTGATGGACAAGGAAACCGCCTACACCGCCGGGGTCATGCACGATATTGGGCGCTTGGCGCTGGCCGTTATCCGGCCCAAGGAGTACGCCACTCTTCTGGAAACACATCGCGGTTCCGCCGCCAGCCTCCTTCTATGCGAGCGCGATATGTTCGGATTCGATCATTGTGAAGCTGGACGGCATCTCATCGCCGATTGGAAACTCCCTTGCGATTTCGAAGCCATCGTCTCCCGGCACCATTCCGCCCGGCAGAAGGATGGCCCCTGGCAGATGGCTGATTTAATCAATGTGAGTTGCCGCATGGCCGATACCGTCGGCTTCGCCGCGTTTCCGGGCTGTGAGGTCACTGCTTATCCAGACCTCCTAGGCGAACTTCCCGCGCGGGAACGTGGTTTTTTTCCTGCCGACGCCGAGAAGCTTGCCTTCGCAGTTGGCAGCAAAATCAACGCCGTCGAGTCGGTTTAGCATCGTGGATGGCTTGTTGCTTCGTCCACTTCCGTACAAAGACGCTGAACGGCTAGTCATACTTTGGAACCGCTCTCCCGGCCTGAACATAACGGAAGACTGGTTTTCCACTGCACAATACTTTGACATCAAGAACGGCCATCATGGCTTTGAGCAGGTCGCGATAGCAATCGGTGGCAACGACAACCTCACGGGCTGGGGCGAACCGGAGCGCGTTGGAACGATCCGGGTCTCGTCGAGTTTGCTACCCATGCTGGGACAGCGGGCAGCGCTAGGGCGATTGTTTGTCCCCGATGAGGACCTGCCAGATCGAACGGCCACGGCCGTGCTCAGTTACGGGAACGGGCGCGGCGGTTTGGTTCCGATCACAGCGTCCTCGGCAAGAAGATCATGCTGAACGGCATGCCGTACGAGATTGTTGGTGTAATGCCACGCTGGTTTTCGTTATCTCTCTAGGTGATGCCCACATTGGACGGCGCGGAGCAGGCCGAGATATTGCTGCCGCTTCCTCTCCCTGCCAGCGCCGCCCAGAATCGCGACCACGAAGACTACAACATACTGGCCAAGCTGAAGCCAGGGGTTTCCATACAACAGGCACAGGCCGAAATGGATACCATTACGGCGCGCCTGCGGCATGACTCCCCGAAGGACCCGCCCAACGGCGGCTTGACGTTCGGTATCGTGCCGCTCCTCGAGCAGGTGGTAGGCAACGTGCGGCGCACGCTGTATCTCCTGCTA
>CAWCTB010000002.1:0-20442 GCA_963798275.1 uncultured Acidobacteriaceae bacterium | reverse complement strand
TGGGTCAGGTTCGCGGTAAACCCGGTGTAGTGCCTTCCGCTGCTCGGGTTGCGGAGAACGTAGACGAAAGCAAGGCGAAAATGGCGCGCCTGAGAGATTCGAACTCCGGCCTTCTGGTTCGTAGCCAGACGCTCTATCCAGCTGAGCTAAGGGCGCGCGCGGTTGCGACAGAGCGATTATACCAAAGCTGCACGGCTCCGGCGCGAGGAGCCTCGCGCTGCTGCCTCTCTTCCAAAAGCAAAAAAGGCATGTGCCGATCTGCAGCACATGCCTTCGATTCCGTCAGTGAGGACCGGTAAACAGCTGATCTACTGGGAACCACATCCCGAAGGTACGACCTCGCCGGTCTGGTCGTTCAGGATCAGCGGTGCGGGCGCACAGGCAGGGGCGAAGGTGAACATCGAGTCAATCGAGTTGGCAACCGCATCGTACGAACCTTGACCGATTCGCTGACCGCCGAGCCAGTTGTCTTCGATAAACCGGATCATCGAGGTCTGGTCGGTGACGGTGTGGTCGACAACGTTCGACGCGAGTCCAGGGCGAAATCACCAACAGCGGCAGACGCGGACCGTAGCCGCAGCGACCTTGCGCGTGCGGCCCGGTGATGCCCGCCAGAGCCGGAGAAGCGCTTCCACACAGCCCCGGTCCATTCAGAGCGTCCTGCGAAGTTTGTGACTGGTTGAGGATGGGGCCCATCTGGTGGTCGTACCATCCATCCGAGTCATCCCAGTTGATGACCACGGCGGTGTCCTTCCACTCCGGACGGTTCATCAGGAAATTAATCGTGTCCACGACGAAGGTCTGTTCATCGAGCGGGTCGGAGTATCCCGAATGTCCGTCCTGGTAGCCCGAAGCTTTCAGGAAGCTGACCGCGGGGAAGTTGCCGGCCGAAACCGCATCGAAAAAGTCGTGGATGTCGTATTGGTGGTTAGCGGCATCGCCCTGCTGGCCGATCATCGCGATCGACGTCGGACGGGTATGCGCCAGGTTTGCGGTCGAGGTGTAGTACTGGAACGGCTGATGATGGGGAATATAGTCGGCCTTGGTGACACCGGTTACGCTGGAGGTCGTGGATCGATGGCAGCCGGTGGTTCCGTTTGAGTTCGTGATGCTCAAGTCGAAGCCGCCTTCGAAAAAGCCCCAGCTCACTCCGGCCTGGTTGAGCAGGTCGCCAATGTTCTTGCCGCCCATTTGGACCTGCGAACTGCCGGAACATGCATCCCCGAGCGGATCGGTGTCGCTGACTAAAGTGAGTCCACCATTACCATCGGGCACCACGGCGTAATCGGAATTCTGATTAACGGTGACGTCGTTGGTCTGTCCGGATACCAAGTTGAGAGCACCGGGGGTGGAGGGACCAAACGTCGTGTTGTACGAGTTGTCATTCATCGCGAAGTGTTGAGCGTAATTCCACAGCGCGGTCACCGTATTTCCATCGTAGTAGCCCATCACTAAACCGGTGGTCAACACCGCCGGTGGCGGAGGTTGTGGCGGCGGCCCGGCGGTTCCAACCTTCGCCGGGAACAGGTCCATTAATCCGCCATCGAAGGCCGCTTGCTCCGGACCGTAATCGTGGTCCTGATCGTTGGTTGCAGCTTGCGAGCGGTCCAGCCGGAAGGGGTTGGTCGCTCCGGTTCCGTTGGCGGGATTTAGATTGGGATTGGCGTTAAGCAATCCATTGCTCAGGCCGTTGACCGTTGGGGTCCCGAACGCAGCGTGAAATTGCGGTTCACCTTGGGGATTCGTGGCGTTTGGGTAGGTCGCGAAATAGTGATCAAAGGAGACATTCTCCTGGAAGATGATCACCAGGTGTTTGATGGGTGTGGCAGTTGGGGCCACATGAATCGCTGGCTGAGGGGAGCGCGTGGCCGCGTCGGCCAGCACAGGGCTAGCCATCGGGCCAAAGGTTATGGACGCCATCAGGGCCGTCGCAAGAATCTGTCGCATAGATACTCTCCGTTCTTGGGTGGGGGCTCCACCATGCCTTTCATAAAGAATCGGAGTTGATGGGAGGTGACGCTTACGTCAATTAAAATTCATTAATCGAGGAACTGTTGCCATAGGTGTGCTCTGATCGAAGATCGGCCGCGCTTTGCAATCGCGTGCGCCCCTCGTTTACGCCAGGTGTTTCGATTCGTTGAAAGCACGCTGTCTGCGGTGCGCTGTATCTCGCAATCCGTCGCATCGTGGTCGAGGGATACCGAATCCCTTCATCCGTCTGCTATGTTCGAAAGATGCACGGCATTCCTTCGCGCAGTCAGGAGCCCAACATCCGCGCCGTGATCCTCGATTACGGAGAGGTGCTCTCTCATCCGCCCGATCGCGGTGCCATTGCCGTCATGGCCGGAGTGCTGGCCGTCCCGGTCGAGCGATTTCTGCGGTTGTACGGCAGCCACCGCTACCCGTACGACCGCGGTGACCTTAGCGGCGAGCAATACTGGTTAGCCTTGGCGGCCGAAGCCGGGGTCTCGCTAACCTCGGAACAGATCGACCACTTGCGTCAAACCGACGTCGCTATGTGGAGCAACTTGAACCCGGTGATGCTGCGCTGGGCAGGGGAACTCCGCCAGTCAGGGATTCGGACGGCGGTGCTGTCGAATATGCATCAAGACATGGTGGCTTTCGCCCGTGCGCAATTCGAGTGGCTGGCGAGCTTCGATTGCATGGTGCTCTCGTCGGAGCTAAGGATGGCCAAGCCCGATGCGGAGATCTTCCACTACTGTCTGCATTGCCTCGAAGTTCAGGCGCACGAGGCGTTGTTTGTCGACGACCGCGAACCCAATGTGCAGGCGGCCCGGGCCTTGGGCATCGTCGCCCTCTGCGCCAACTCGCCGGACAGTCTCCGCAAGCAGTTGCAGCTCATGGGATGGCCGGCGCCCCTACCGGGATGAGCGGCGATGGCATAACGCCCCGTTGTTAGACCTCGCCTTTCTTCGCTGCCGCCGTAATCCGATCCGCCGCCCGGAAGGCCAGCGCCTGAATGGTCTCCGTCGGCTGGCCGCGGCCACTGGTGACGAAGCTCGAACCGTCGCACAGAAACAGGTTGGGCACATCGTGGGTGCGATGGTCGGCGTCGATCACCGACGACTTGGGATCGTTCCCCATGCGGCACGTCCCCAGCAGATGCACGCCAAAGTTCGACTCGGTAACCGGATAGCGCCAGCGATTCTGCGCGCCCGCCGCCTCCAGAATCTCCATCGATCGATCCTGAAAAAACTGCGCCGTCTTCAGATCGTCAGGATGGTCCTTGTAAGTCACACGCATCGCCGGCAAGTCCCCAGTCATCTTTCACCGTGTCGTCGAGCGAGATGCTGTTGTTCTCCACCGGCAGCGATGTGCCATGGCCCATCAGAATCATGGTGCGAGTGAAATACTTCGCCAGCGCCTTCTTGTATTCGCTGCCCCACTGTGGGAGATCCGGCGGCAAGTCCCCCGAAGGCGAAGGTGATGGGATAGTTCTGGAAACGCGCGCTGATCCCGCCGCCTCCGTAGAAGCCCAGCTTGGGATCGATCTCGTAGAAGTCCTGCATGATGCGCGTGACTTCGATGCTCTTGTAGCCGTTCAGCTCATGCTCGAACAGCCCTGCCGCCATGGGATCGGTGTTGAACATCAGGTACTTGCCCACCAGTCCGCTGGAGTTGGCCAGCCCATCGGGAAAGCGGTTCGACTTCGACAGCAGCAGCAGGCGCGGCGTCTCCGGCGCCGTTGGCGGCCAGGATCGACAGCCTTGGCGCGCTGCGTCTTCTCGACCTTGTGCTCGTCGAAGTAAATCGCGCCGGTGACCCGGCCGCTGGCGTCGGTATCGATCTTGCGCACGTAGCTGTGCGGCCTGATCTCGCAGCTTGCCCGGTCGCAATGGCCTGCGGAACCATCGACGGCAGCGGGCTCGACTTGGCGCCATGCTCGCAGCCGAAGCCCTCGCACCATCCGCAATGCTGGCAGGCCATGCGGCCCTGGTAGGCCTTCGAGATGACCGCCACCGGAGCCGGGAAGGGATGATAGCCCAGCTTGCGCGCGCCTTGCTCGAACAACATGCCGTCGACTTCACCGGCATGGGCGGCAGCGGATACGGCTTCGAGCGCGGCGGATCGAACGGACTCGCGCCCGCCAGCCCCGAGACGCCCAGGTCCCATTCCGCCTTGGTGTAGTACGGTTCCAGGTCGGCGTAGGTGATGGGCCAATCGGCGAAGCCGGTGCCCGCGATCGTTCCTTTCTTGCTGGCCTCGATGAAATCGATTTCGTGAAACCGCCAGTAATTCGCGGTGAAGTGTACCGGCCCGCCGCCCACCAGGCGTCCATACATGATGCCGGGCTGCTTGTGCGGCCTTGTCCTGCGGCGTCTTGCGGAAGGTCTTGCGGCTGCTTGCGCCAGTCGTTGGTCAGCTCGGAGTTGTTCCAGTTCAGGTATTCGTTGTGGCCGAAGTCTTTCGCCGACTTCCACGGTCCCTGCTCCAGCACCACCACGCTGAATCCGTTGCGCGATAACTCGCGCGCCAGTACGCCGCCGGAAGCGCCACAGCCCACGATCACGAAGTCGACCACTTCATTCATGCCGAACCGCTTCTGCGACGGGAGTTGGCGTGCTCATGCCTTCTCCTTTGCAGCCTGGGCATCGTAATAGCCGAACGGCGGAGCCCAGTACGCCTGGTCGTCGAACCCGATCAGCTTCCAGCCAATCTTGTCCTTGTTGCCGCCCATCGATGGATCGGAGAAACAACCCAGCAGCACGCTGGCGCGCAGCGTCCCAAAGGCCTCCGCGCTTCTCATGTGCGCGCGCCGTTTGAGGTGATTCCCTTCCGCCGCTTTGTTGTCCGAGGCCTTCTCCATCGCTTTCATCACAGCGATCTGCTGCTCGCTGGTCAGCGATGCAAATGATGCCGCTCCCGGCGCCGATTCTGCCACCTGGTCGGCAAGAGCCAACATGGCGTCGCGGAATTGTCCCTGCTGTTCTGGATTGATCTCGCTGAGAACGTAGTCGACGAAGTAGACCGCTCCGGCTTCGCGAGCACCGGGGGTCTCGTCGGTCGGAATGATCTGTGCCGAAAAAGCCTCGAAGTCAGCGGCCTCCGGCGGAGTCAGGAAGCGGAAATCCGGTTTGCCCACGGATCTCGCGGTTTGCGAATGAGCATGGGCCTGGGCCAACAATTCTGGGGTGAGCGAACTCAGCACGGCCAGGCCGAACGATGCCGCTGCGCCTTGCATGAAGGCACGGCGGCTGACACCTATTTCCACAGAACACCCCTCATGCGCGGCCGGAGCCGAACCATCCTGATTCTCCAAACAGTATCACCGAATGGACTTACGGTAAACGAGCGCAACAATCGGAGATTGCGCGCCAAGACCCTCATACGCTGTTCAGAACCTACCTGCTGCCCCAAGACTCCCGGCACCCTATCGCAGCAGATTGCAGCGTCGATTTTTCGGCGAATTGTAATGAAACGCCCAAACGTCTCCGGCACCATTGTGCCGCATGCAATTTTTCGGTTAGACCTGCGCGGAACTGCAGTACCATTTCGGGAAAACGATGGCGTGAGACATTCCTCTCATTCGCTGTCGCACCTCTGGCCGGAGGAAATACGCCGTGAAATGCGCCTCGTCTTCAGCCCCTAAACTAGCCGCCTCCGGGTTCAACCTGATCGTCTGCGCGATCTTGTTTTTACTGTTCCTGTTGGTTAGTGCAGCTCACGCGCAGGACCAGGACATGGATACAGGACCGGATAAGAATGTCTACGTTCGCCCGGCGCTTCCCCAGGACTTCATTAACTCCGCTGTCCCAGCAGCCCGGATGAACTGCGAACAGCGGGAGGCTTTCAGTTCGTGCACCGTGACCGACATCGTGTCTACCGACGCCGCACAGAGAGCCATTGTGGATGCGCTGACGGAACCGAGCATTGCCGTCAACCCCACTAAGTGCAACGGCGCAGGAGATCAGTGCACAGAACTTGTCATCGCTACGATTGATGCTAACGACGATTGGAGAGCGGGGCACGGCAAAGCCTGTAAGGACTCCAACAACGCCGATAAAATCTGCACCCCGATCTGGCATTCGACCGACGGCGGCACAACTTGGACCAAGCGCTATACCGTGCCTCCACCGCCCATGGTCATGACCGACAATTGCCCGTGCGACACGACCCTGGACTACCTGCGCGCGGGAACGCTGGTGGCCACCTTCCTGGCGGGACCAGATTCGGGTCACCGCGCTGTCTACACCGGTACTACGACCAATCCGGCGGACTCGAAGGCTTGGATGTGGAGAGCTCCGGGTGGCACCGCCCAGAAAACCAACCTCAACGGAACCAGCACCGACCAGCCTTGGGCGTTAGTCAACCCGGCTGGGGCGCAGGACATGACTTACGTCGCCTACGACAAGCTGGTGCCTTCTCCACAGGAGGAGGCCCGGGTCTCGGTTTCTGCGGGAACGAATCCGCCCGATTTCAAGAACGATAACGTCTCGGGCAACGAGACCAATGGAGGAGTTCTTAATCCCGGGTTGCGGTTAATTGGTGACGGCGGGCGCATGCCTTTCCCCATTTACAGCATCTTTCAACTCGACGGAAACATTGCGGACCGGGGCACTCACACGGTCAGCTACATCCTGAGCCGATCTACCACTTTGGGTTTGAACCAGCCGCCTCAACCGGCGTGGCGCTTGCGAATCTCCAGCGCGGGATGTGACGATGCCGATTTCACCAAACCCACCGTACCGCCACCCTGTTTGATCGCCCGGCATCAGAGCGACCAGCCTGGACCTACGGCTCAGGGATTCAAGTTCGGCGCCGTGAACGCTCTCAAGGGAGGTATCGAC
Organism: uncultured Acidobacteriaceae bacterium; assembly: GCA_963798275.1. Taxonomy (GTDB): domain Bacteria; phylum Acidobacteriota; class Terriglobia; order Terriglobales; family Acidobacteriaceae; genus CAWCTB01. Next base: position 13,633 of record CAWCTB010000002.1, on the reverse strand, counting down.
CACATGGCGGTCGATCCGAATAACGGCGACCTATACGCCGTCTATGGCGACCGCGACGCCGGCACAGGTAGTAATGCACTCGAAATCCTGCGCCTCGGCAGCAACGGAGTCGGTGGGATTAAGGCCTTGGGTGGACCAACCATCATAACGCCGACGCCGGTTCAGGCTGCGCTTCCCTCGGTTGCGGTCACCGCCAACGGGACGGTCGGCGTTCTTTACGACACCTTTGATGGATGCTCCAAGACGAACGTGCGGACCGACCCACTGTGCAACAGCCACGCCGACACCTTTCCCATCTTCACCGCACACCTTGGCCTTGAGCACCGACCACGGCCAGACCTTCACGGACTATGAGATTCGTGAGCTTTCTGGCTCCGCAACAATACAACAGGAATGACACCAGTCAGCGCGAACTGGGTGACTTCCAACAGCTTCGTGCCGTAGGCAATACGTTCTACGGCTCCTTTTCCGCCAACGGCGCCGTCTTCGCACGACAGTGCGGCGCCAATACCTGTGCGATCAGCGACGCGATCTTCCTGAAGGCGACGCTCAAGTAACCCCGCGCTCAAGCGCAACCAATGTCGCTTCTGCTGATCGCGTCCGCTTTCCACGGCCAGGGACCAATATCTGGCAGGAGAAAAACTATGAATAACGCAAGATTCCTCGGCCCTGGCGCTGTTGTTCGCGCTGACGGTTGCCGGCGTAACGCAGATGGCTGCGGCGTCGCCTTTCGGTACGGGTGAAGCCGGAGTCCTCCTGGACAACACCTTCACCGATCTCGATTTCGGTTTGCTCACACAATTCTTCGGATACGACTCAACCTCGGTGCTTCACTATGGAGCTGATATCAGTTCGACAGGTTTCACTGCCTACCTCATCGGCACTTACGCAGGCCAGAGCCTTAATGTCATGTATACGTCGACCGACCTCGGGGGCTTCCCTGGGAACCCGGTGACCTGGACGAGTGTGGGCAATTACGGGGCCTTGAGTTGGAGCGGCAGCGGCAGCGCGTTGTTTTCGTTCCCGACCTCATCCACATTCGCCGAGGTTTACAACTCCTCGCTGTCGCTGGGTGGAGGTTCGTATACCGGCTCCCTCATGCTCAATGTCAGCGGCAGCGTGGGGGATTTCGTGGAATACACCGATGGCAATGGAGTGATGCTAATCCAGGGAGAGGCGAAGCCTAGCCCGTTCGTTCCTACCTCCAGGCAATACAATCCGCCGCGAAATGGCGTGACCGGTGTCGACGACGCCTGTTACGGCAGGCTGATTTTCGGAATCTGCTTTGGCCGGGAGGTGATCATCAGCGAGTCAAAGGTCGGCCCGATAATGCCCGACATTTATGTGAACGGAACCACGCAAGTCGTGCCTGAGCCATCGAGCCTCATTCTCTTGAGTACGGGAATCCTGGGGGCGGCACAACTCCGCAAGCGAAAAGCGAGCTTCCATAGGCACAGGCGTTAGGGTTCTTTTTCCGGCTCTGCGCCCGCCAACACTCGCTTGATGACGCTGCAGGATTCCATGCCCGACAGATGCCCCGTCAGGACGGCAAAGTGGCTGTCCATCGCACAAATCAGCGAATCCGACTGGGTGCCGTCATCCGGCGGGCCCGCCTGCGGCAGTTTCGACCTGTAATAGTCAACCCCTAGCGTGTTGTTGCCGTGAGCTAGCGCATAATACACGGCTTGGTCCCCCGTGGTGGTGATACTAATGCGGGCGCGCGACAGTTCCGCATCAATCGCGTCAGATTTCCGGGAGAAGTCTGCAGTGCTGACCTGTGGCATGACAATGCGCAGGCGTTCGATGTCATAAGAGATGGGAGCCGCTCGCTTGCGGAATGCGTCGGAGAGCGCGAGCCTGGGATCCTGGTTCGGGCCGCAGTTCGCCGTCTGCTGATCGGCATTGAGTGCGATTACATTGTCGTGCCGATCGGCGGGGATGGATAGGTACTTGCCGAGCGCTTGCACGCTCACAAAGGCATCGCCGCTTCGAACCACGACCTCGCTGGCACTCAGGCGCTTTCCATTGATACTCACCTGCACCGGCGCGGCGATAGGAGCCTTGAGTTGTTTGGCCTGATCCCCCGCTTGCGCAACGCCGATTGGGAAAGAAAAAGCAACGATACTGGCCAGTAGTATTCGGAACACAGCACACCTCTGGCGCCTAAGCGCCACCATTCTTCTCTTCCTATCAGACCGAAGGGGCTATCCTGAAGTCGCACCATCGCATTGTCCTGCGACTCCGGCAGCGCGTTTCACTGCACTAATTATCGCCGTGGAACTCCTGCCGCCAACGACTGACTTTCACTCCGCGATACCAAAATCCTCGTTTCGCTACGTGTCGTCGTCCCGGTCAATCTCTTCCCGCAGATCGGCGAGCGCGTCTCCCCGTCCTGCCCCATTTAACCGGTCGTTCAACTCACGCAACGCAACCGATACCACGTGATAGTGGTGGAGATGGCTGTAATCCGGATCGCGCGTGACGTTCAGCCAGATGTCGTGCATCAGCTTCAAGTCCTGGGCGCGCATTCGTGGCGCGTGCGGCCCCAGCACGTACTCCCACTTTCGTCCGTCGGCCGCCACTACCTCCAGCCGCATGCGCGGTTTGGGCTCCGGCAACCGCTCCCAAGCATCCCCCGTAAGCTTACCCTGTTCCGCCGGCGAGAGCTTGTTGGACAAACCACACACCACCCGCGACGAGTTCAACGTCTGGGCGGTTGCCACGATGCTCTCGAAGACGTCGTTGGTCGGGGCCACCAGCAGTGACACATGTTTGCCCTCTTTTTCGGCCGTATTCACCACCGCGGTAAACAGTTCTCTCTCGTACTGCTCGAATATCTCCGAGGTGTCCATCCGGGTATTGCCGCTGAAGGAATGTTCCCGGTGGTAGACCCGCGCCGTCATCACCACCACATCCTGTTTCGCCGTGTCGGTGTGCACCAGCACGTCGCGCAGATATGCCAGGTTTCTGGGATCCCGAACCGCCACCAGCACGCCGCCTGGACGCACCTCCATTGCCTCCGCGGTCAGCTCCTCCTGAGCATTCACCCGGAATTGCTCCAGCTCATGCTGCTGGCCCGCGACCGTCTTCTTATTGATGTGTTCGGTCACGGTGAACACCAGGAACAGGAATCCGCTGAACGCTATGCCCGAGATGGTCGCCAACTGCTTGGTGAAAAGGTTGACGATGGCAGTTGCAAACAGCAGCAGGGAAATCAGTCCCAGGCCAATCGGTATCTCAACCTTGCCGATATGAATGTTGCCGGGAACCTTCCACTGCCGGTTTTCCGGCTCGGTAAAGCGCAGCACCAGTACCGCCAGCGACTTAAAGGCGAAGCTCCAAATCACGCCGAAAGCGTAAAGCGACGCCAACAGGTAAACATTACCTCGGCTGGCAATGATGGTGAAAATCTGCAGTCCCGCGATCAGATTGATAAACCGGTGCGTCGTCCCGTAGCGCGCCTGCGGATGCCGGAACCAGGGCGTCAGCACGCCGTCTTCACTGATGCGGTTCAGCACGCCATTGGCGCCGACGATGGCGGTATTCACCGCCCCCGACAGGATGAGCGCACCCACCAGCACAACAAATCCCTGAAAGAACAGCTTCAGGGTGAAGGGGCCCACCACGTTCATCGCCAGCCCGCTGATCAGGTTGGCGAAATAATCCGGCCGCACGTTGTCGGGGATGATCATGACCGCGAAGAACGACACCAGCGAAGTGAACAACAGGCTGTACAGGAAGATCACCAGCCCGGTCTTCTCCAGGTTCTTCAGCTTCGGCGATTCGATCTCGCGATTGACCTGGGCCAGCGACTCCTCGCCGCTCATGGCCAGCACCGAATGCCCGAAACCCACCAGCAGGAGCACCCACGTCAGGTTCGCCGCCCACGAGTGATACAGCCAGCCCAGCGACTCATGGTCCATCTTCAGGTTCGCCCGCGTTGGCCAAGGCGGCAGGTGCTGTGGATGCAGGATGAGTGTAACCAGGCACCACACGATGAGCAGCACCACCATCACCGTGGTGATCTGCATAATGCGCAGCGCCTTGTCGCTGGACTCGTGGATTCCCTGGATATTCTTCCACCAGAAGTAAACCGTCACCAGCACGCCGAACCCCGCCGCGAGGTAGTTCACCTCGGCGTCCGTCCAATGCACCGGGTGACCCAGCCGAACCGAGAGGTCCATCAGGAATCCGCCGAAGTATTGCCCGGCAGACACCGCACTGATCGGACCGGTCAGAACGTAGTCAAACAGCAGCGCCGACACCGACAGCTTGGCCAGATTCCCGCCCATCGCCTCCTTGACGACCCGGTACACGCCGCCGCGCACGAACATGCTGCTCGACTCGATATAGATCGCTCGCACCGCGTAGCTGAACAGCATTACCGCCAGCACGAACCAGGGCGCGCTCTTGCCGATGACCTTCTCCGCGTCGCCGCCCACGTAGTACGCGGACGAGGCCAGGTCCGAAAGCACGATCGCCGCCGCCCGCCAGAACGAGATGAACGTCAGCATCACCGTGGTGGCGACGAATACCTTTACTGCCGGTTTTTCCAGGCTCGGATACATGAATTATCGGTTTCATACCCCGGGGAGCGGGGTGTTCAGAATAACAACCACCGTGCCGGAATCCTCGGATCTTTACAACTTCCTTATAAATTTCTCCGCTGGCTGCCCTTAGCTGCCAGCGGACATCATTTCCTATCATCCTTTGCTGAGAATTGAAGCGGCTTGGAATGGAAGACCAGAGGTCGGCATTCTTGTCATCCCAGACTCGCGCGTTGTTGCAATACCTGGTTCAGTGCGCAACTCTTGTCGCTTGATTGGGTTACGTATTTCGTCGGGCTTTGATGTGCTTCCTTTCCAAGTGGTAATCTGGCATTGCACCCACTTTGGGAGAGCCAACTTACTTTAGGAGCACGCTTGAATCTCTATACTTCCCTGGTGGCGTTTTACGTTGATCCCGGATCCGGCAGCATGGTCCTGCAACTCCTTCTGGGCGGCGTCGGAGGCCTCTATGTCCTCCTGCGGCTGTTCAAGGAGCGGATTCAGCGCCTGTTCGGCATCCGCCCGGCGGAAGCCCAATCTCCCGACGCTGCGCCCGGCTCCGGCCACAATACCCACAATACCAAGGATCCAAGCAAAGCCATCACCTCGATCGAATGAAACTGCTGCAGTTCGCTCAGAAAGTGCGGCGCGATTCGGGTTCCTTCCGCGATCCTGGCGGCTTCATACTCCACCATGGCGCGAGCGTCTTCCGGGTAATCCTCCCGGATGCCGTGCCGCTGTGGAAGCGGTTCGTATCTTCCGGATTGCCCGACGAACTGGAGTCCGCCGGACTCCTGGTGCCTACATCCGAAAGGCCGCATGCTGCCGAGATACTGGAGGGCGAAGTTCCGCCAGGCTCAGTCGTTGTCGAACATGAGCGCATTCCGTTTGTCAGCTATCCCTACGAGTGGACCTTCGAGATGCTGCGCGCCGCCGCGCTTCTGCAGCTCGAGATCATGGAACGGTGTCTACGCCGCGGCTGGATCCTCAAGGACGCCTCCGCTTATAACGTTCAGTTCCGCGGAACCCGGCCGGTTTTTATCGATCTGCTCTCGTTCTCTCCGTTGTCCGAAGGCGAGCCCTGGGCGGGCTACAACCAGTTCTGCCGCATGATGCTGTACCCGCTCATGCTCGAGGCCTACAAGCACATTCCTTTTCAACCTTGGCTGCGCAGCGATCTCGAAGGCATCGACCCGGCGGTCTTCGATCAAATGTTGAAGGGCGCCACCCGGCTGCGTAAAGGCGTCCTCACCCACGTCACCGCGCAGGCCTACCTGCAGCGCAAGCTTTCCTCGACGCAGCACAGCGTGCGCCAGCAGATCAAGTCCGCCGGCATGACTAGCGACATGATTCGCCGCAACGTCCGGGGCCTGCGCACCCTCATCGAAGGCCTGGCCGCTCCGCGCTACTCCACCACCTGGGGAGATTACTCGCGCACCCACTATCTGCAGGAAGCGCTGCAGCAGAAAGAAAATTTCGTTCGCCATGCCATGGCTGGCCGTCCTCTGGAGTTAGTTTGGGACCTCGGCTCGAACGATGGCCGTTTCAGCCGCATCGCCGCCGAGAGCGCGCAGACGGTGGTGGCCATGGATTCAGATGTTGCAGCCGTCGACGGCCTGTTCCGGACGTTGCGCGAGGGCAAAGTTGCGAACATTCTGCCCCTGCTGGTCAACGTCGCCAATCCCTCGCCCGCGCAGGGCTGGGCAGGCACCGAGCGCGCCTCCCTGAGCGATCGCGGAAACCCCGATCTGACGCTAGCTCTGGCCCTGGTCCATCATCTCGTCATCGCCGCCAACGTGCCCGTGCCGGCACTCCTGCAATGGCTCTCCACCGTCACCCGCGAACTGATCGTCGAGTTCGTCAGCAAAGACGACCCGATGGTGCGCCGCCTGCTGCTCAACAAGGACGACACCTACACCGATTACAACCGCGAGGCCTTCGAGGGCGCGTTGCATCGTCATTTCCGCGTCGTGCACGCGGCGGAGATCCATGGCGGAACGCGCTTCCTGTATCATGCCGTGTCGAATGGCTGATCGCTTTGTCGCGATCGCCGCATCTGTACAATCGCTGCTTCCCTGATGGATCGTCCTCACAGCTTCCGGCGCGTGCTCCTTCTTCTTCTTGCGCTGAATACCTTCGCCTTCGCCCAATCGCTCTATCAGGCGCTCGTTGGTAATCCTGAATTCCTCGTGCTCAATCGCGTCAGCCACGCCGACCTATTTCTGTTTGTGCTGGTCTTCGAGGTGCTGCCCGCGCTGGTGCTGGCGCTGGTGTGGCTACTTTTCCGCAGAGTCAAGCCGTCCACCGCCGGCACCTTTTTCTCCTTCGCCTTGTGGCTGCTGTTCGTACCTTTCTTGTTTGAGTTGCACAAACGATTCGCTGTGCCCTTCCTGCACTTCCGGCACAACACCCTGCTGATCGTGTTGCCGCTGGCGCTGGCAGCATTCCTGATCGTTCGCTATCGCTCCGTCGTTGAGCGCTTCCTCCTGGTGTTATCGCCGCTCATCGTGCTCTTCCCTGCTCTGTTCCTCTGGCGCGCCTGGCACATGATCGCTCCCGAGGAACCGGCCGCGCTCGTGCCCGCTCCGACATCCGTGACGGCGGAAACCAGGCAGCGGCCGCCCATCTTCCTCATCTTGTTCGACGAGTTCACGCGCTTCGCCTTGCTCGATCCCGACGGCCACATCGACGCGGCACGATTCCCCAACTTCGCCGAACTCGCCCGCCACGGCACCTGGTTCGCCAACGCCACCGCCAATGCCGAGTACACCACCCGTGCCATCCCCGTCATCGTCACCGGCAACTTCCCGCATGGCAATGACGCCTCCGACGCCGCCTACCCCAACAACCTGTTTCGCCTGCTGTCGCCCGAGTACGACATCACCATTCACGAAGCCTTCACCCGCTTCTGCGCCAGTCCGGAATATCACTGTCCCGACGCCGCCCGGGTCGAGAAGCCAGGCTGGCTCCTGCGGTCGGCGTTTGAGCTCTACGTCTGGCGGGTGGCGCCCACCAGCGTTGTCGTTCGCGTGCAGGCCGCAGGATTAGAAACTGAGCAGCAGCGCTTCCGGCAATTCCTCGGGGAGATCCATCCCGCCGCCGCGAACGCCAGGCCTGCGTTCGAGTACATGCACCTGGAGCTGCCTCACGCGCCCTACATGCTGAATCCCGACGGCAGCTTGCACGAGACCGTTCCCAACTCGTTCGAGGCGCGACTCGCGGGCGACAAAGTCTTGCTCGAACAATTGCGCTCCGACTACCTCAACCAGGTGCAGTACGTCGATCTCCTGCTCGGGCAATTCGTCGCCAGGCTGAAGGACGCCGGACTCTACGACCCGGCGCTGATCGTCGTCACCACCGATCACGGCGTGAGTTGGCTGACTGACGCCCCGGGGCGCACGCTGACCAACGCCAACGCTGGCATGATCCTGCCTATTCCGCTGTTCATTAAGTTGCCGGGAGAACAACCGCTGTCATCCCGAGCGAGGAGCGCAGCGACGAATCGAGGGACCTCTATGCCTGCCACCAACGCTCCGCTGACGCGAGAATCGCCGGGACAACCATCCCCAGTACAAGGTTCGTCGGGAAACACCGCCGCGAATCTTTCAGAACTCGACGTTCAATCGATCGATCTCACCCCAACCATCGCGGCCGTTGCCGGAGTGTCGCAGTTCCCTGGCCTGTCGCCGGCCGCAACATCTTCGCGCCCAACCCCACCCCGCGCGAGAAAATCGCCTACGACGCGAATGGGAAGAAGTTCGTACTACCGGCGTCTCCACAAACGAAGTGAAGACCTGCCACTTGTCCTCCGGAGCGGGGTGAGGTCGCCTGGGCGACCGAAAGGAGTCGAAGGACCCCTATACTGCCGCCAACGTTCCGCCTGCCACCCTCTCTGGCCGAAGATGGGAAAGGGTTTCACGCGGCCCCTTCGTCTACTCACTCTCCACTACTCACTGCTCCCGAAGAACTCCCGAAAATTACTCACCACCAACTTCGGCGCCGTTGGCGCCCGCTTCTTGTCACTCAGCCCATGCGCCACGCCTTCCACCGCCACCAGCTTCTTCCTCCCCGGAATTGACTGCATCGCGCGCTGCAGCTCCGGGATCGTCGCGAAGGAATCCCGCGTACCGCTGATAAACAGTGCCGGTGTTTGCAGCTTCGAGAAGTGTGCCGTCCGCATTTGCTCGGGCTTCCCCGGCGGATGCAGAGGATACGAAAGCAACAACAGTCCGTCGACAATCGTCGGGCTCCGCTGCGACCAGCAGACTGGCCTGCCGCCCGCCATAAGAAGATCCGCCGAGAAAGGCACGCCCCTTGAAATGCTCACGCATCATCGCCACGGCTCGCGCCAGCCCCGCTTGATCGCGTTCCGCATCCCCGCGCGATGGCGGACCATTCGGCTTGCGCTGCCGGTACGGAAGATCGCAGCGCAGTACATTCACCCCAGCCCCGGCGAACTCGTCGGCCAGCGCCATCAGCAGCGGTGTGTTCGAATTCCCGCTCGCCCCGTGCGTGAGCACAAGAAAATCGCCGCGCGACTTTCCGGCGCGATGCAAGTACCCGCGTACCGGAGCCTCCCCCGGCGTCTCATCCACGAATGGTTGTGCCTGATCAGCCAGCTCTTTCTCCTTGAAGTCGCAGCTTGAGCCGCGCCGTCGTTTGTCATTCTGAGCGAAATGTGGGATAGCCGAACTGAAGCTCGATCCACTATCCCCCGCCTATTGCCGGTTCAACTTCCGCGCCTGGCAGGCCTCCACGACCTTGCTCGGATCAATCGCGTCGCTGTCCAGTTGCATCTCCACCACTTTCCCATTCTTGTCGATCAGGTAATCCACCCGCCGTGCCGCCTTGTACTTCGGGTTGTACAGTCCGTATTCCTTGGTTACGTCCCCGCCCCAATCGCTCAGCAGGGGAAACGTCACCCCAATTTGTTGCGCCCACGCCTTGTTCGAGAACGAAGAGTCCATGCTCACACCCAGTACCTGGGTATCGGCAGCTTCCAGCTTCGCCAGGTTTTGCTGGAAGTTCTGCATCTGTTTGGTTCAACCGCCGGTGAAGGCGAAGATGTAAAACGCCAGCGCGACGTTCTTCTTCCCCTTGTAGTCGTGCAGCGAAACTTTGTTGCCGTTCTGATCGGTCAAAGTGAAGTCAGGAGCCATATCGCCCACTTTGACTGTCGGAGGCGGGGTGTCGCTCGGTTTATCGGCGGCAAATCCGCTGGGCAGAATGCTGCCCGCCAGCAGAAGCGCCAGCAATGTTCGTTTCATGGAACTCTCCTCGAACTGCGTGCTAGAAGCGCAATCGCGTGCTCGCCATTGTGACACACCATTGCGGCCAAGTGCGCAGACCTTGGCCTCGGTTTACTCCCGCGCCATTGCCCCCAACCCGAGTTGCATTTCGGGAACGCCCCCAAGCGATTGATACCGCAATGAATTGCGGTTTTCCCAAGCTGGCATTACAGTGAAAAGTGAATGAGTATTCATTCGGTGGCTTGCCGCCGCAGTTTGTAACGCCAGAATTCACTCCAGGTTGGTCGATACACACGTCAGAGAGGGTTCGCCTTGCCCAGGCCCGAAGCAACTTCGCCCGAACCGGTGACGCCGGCTCGCAATGCCGACAAGTACCAGCGCATCCTTGACGCTGCGGTCGCCGTGTTCGCCGAGAAGGGCTACTTCGTCTCCCGGGTCTCTGACATCGCCGATCGCGCCGACGTGGCCGATGGAACGGTTTACTTGTACTTCAAGAACAAGGACGAGATTCTCGCCACCGCCATCAATTCCGCTTTCGACGCCTTCATGCGCCACGCGCGGACCGAGCTGGAGACCATCGTCGATCCTGCGCAGCGCCTGCGCCGCCTCGCCTTTCTCCACCTGCAATCACTGGGAGCCAACCGGAATCTGGCCAAGGTGTTCCAAATGGAGTTGCGGCAGAGCACTCGCTTCCTGTCTAAGTTCTCGCACGAGCACATGATCGAATACTTCAGCCTGGTACGAGCTGCGATTCGCGACGGCCAGGAACGCGGCCTGTTCCGCAGGAGCCTGCCGGAAAAGATCGCGGCCAACTGTTTTTTCGGAGCACTCGACGAGATGGTCACCTCGTGGGTGCTTAGCGAACATGACTTCCCCCTTTCCCACGCGGCCGACTCGATTGTCGACATACTCCTGAGCGGCATGCGCGAAGCGCCGGACGCGCTGCGACCATGAGTATCCGAACCCTTAACGACGTTTTCTTCAAGGTCGTCGAGCACAACCTCGACCGCGCCATGCTCAGCAAGCTCACCGGAGTGTGGCAGCCGATTTCCTCTTCCCAGTTGCAGGCGAAGGTTTATGCAACGGCACGCCACCTGCGAAGCTGGGGCCTCGGCAAGGGCGACCGCGTCGCCATCCTGAGCGAGAACCGCCCGGAGTGGGCCATTGCCGATTTCGCCACCCTGCTGATCGGTGGCATCGTTGTGCCCATCTACGCCACCCAGACTGCCGAGCAGTGTCTCTACCTGTTGCAACACTCGGAGGCGCGCGTCCTGTTTGTCTCCAGCCAGGCCCAGTTCGACAAGGTCGCTGCTATCCGGCCGCTCACCAATATCGAACGCATCATCATCATGGACGACGGCTCCCGGCTACACGACGTTATCCCCATGGCCGAGTTCATATACGATGCCAAGCCCGGCCCCGATCCTGAACTCGAGTCGCTCGCCGGCCAGATTCAGCCCGACGACGTCGCCACCCTGATCTACACCTCCGGCACCACCGGAACCCCCAAAGGCGTCATCCTCACCCACGGCAACATCGCGTCTAACCTCAGCATGACGCAGGAGCTGGTCGACATCGGAACCCAGGACGTTTGCATCTCTTTCCTGCCGCTTTCCCATATCACCGCGCGCCACGTCGATTACCTCCTCTTCTACCAGGGCGTGACCATCGCGTACTGTCCGTTCTTCGACGAGCTGGCCGCTGTCATGGCTGAAACCCGGCCCACCTTGTTCATCGCCGTGCCCCGCGTCTACGAGAAAATTTCCAATACCGTGCAACTCAACGCCAAGGGCGTCAAGCACAAGATCCTCCAGTGGGCGCTCGACGTCGGGCGCAAGCACCGCGACACCATCCTCCAAGGCTTGCAGCCCAAATCGCTGGATTGGAAGATCGCTAACCGGCTTGTCTTCTCCAAGGTCCGCGAGAAGCTCGGCGGCCGGGTACAGCTCTTTCTCTCCGGCGGCGCACCATTGGGCATCGACCTTGCTTGCTGGTATGCCGACATTGGCATCCGCATCCACGAAGGCTATGGACTCACCGAGACTTCGCCGGTCATCGCCTTCAACTTACCCAGCCAGCACAAACTCGGCACCGTCGGCAAACCCCTGCGCAATGTGGAAATCAAGCTGGCGGCCGACGGCGAGTTACTGGTGCGCGGCCCCTCCGTCTTCAAGGGATACTGGAACATGCCGTCGGAAACTATTGGTGCCTTTGAAGATGGCTGGTTTAAGACGGGAGACATAGGCGCCCACGACGACGAGGGATTCCTCTCCATCATCGACCGCAAAAAAGATCTCATCAAGACCTCCGGGGGCAAATTCATCGCGCCTCAGCCGATCGAAAACGCGCTTAAGGCCAACATGTTTATCGGCGAAGCCGCGCTCCTCGGGGAACGCCGCCGCTTCCCCGCCGTGCTCATCGTCCCCAACTTCACCGTGCTGGAAGATTGGGCCCGCGGTCACGGTATGCGCCTGTTGTCGCATGAGGAACTGGTCAAGTCAGAAAAGGTTCGAGCGCTGTATCAGTCCATCATCGATGAGCTGAACCGGAACCTTGCCCAGTACGAGAAGGTCAAGAAAGTGCTGTTGATTCCCACCGAGCTCAGCGTGGCCGACGGCACCCTGACCCCAAGCATGAAGTTGCGCCGGCGCAAGCTGGAAGAGCGGTATCGCGACGAGATCGACGCCCTCTACAGCGAAACCGAACGCCGCCCCGAAGCCGCACCCGTCGGCAAGCGCTAGGTTCTCACCAAAGCACAAAGAGCCGCGGGAAAAACCCTGGTTAGTGACCCCGCCTGCTAGAATCTCGCGCAATGCCCTGGAGCCTCCTATTCCGCGCTGACGTCACCCCGGCTCAGCGTCGCACCCTGCTCGCCGCCGCTCTCGGATGGATGCTCGACGCCTTCGACGTGATGCTCTACGCCCTGGTCGTCGCCCACATCATGCGCGACCTGCAGATGACCAAGGCGACGGTCGGACTGCTCAACACCCTCATGCTGCTCGCCTCCGGCGCCGGCGGAATTCTTTTCGGCTTCATCGCCGATCGCATCGGCCGCACCCGCGCCCTGGCGCTCAGCATCTTGACTTACTCGATCTGCTCCTTCGCCTCCGGACTCTCGCAAACCGTGTTACAACTGGCGCTCTTTCGGCGCCTTGCTCGGCTTGGGGATGGGCGGCGAATGGAACACCGGCGCAACCCTGGTCGCCGAAACCTGGCCCTCGCACCTGCGCGCCCGCGCGCTATGGCGATGGTGCAAAGCTCATGGGCCATCGGCTACGCGCTCGCCGCGCTGGTCGCCGGCAGTGATGCTGCGCCTGGCCAACTGGCGCTATGTGTTTTTTGTTGGCGTGCTGCCCGCCCTGGTCACCTTCTGGATCCGCCGCCGCGTGCCCGAGTCCGAACTATGGCGCAGTCCCAACTCCACTCGATCTCCCTCCCCGGAGCCGGAAATGTGGCTGCCCCGTCCTGTGCGCGGCCTTCGCGCCGAGGGTCGGAACCAAAACCTCACCTGGGAATCTCTTCCGTCCGCCGCGGGTCCGCAATGCCATCGCGCTCACTCTGTTGAACTTCTTCGGCCTCTTCGGCTGGTGGGGACTCTTCACCTGGATACCGCCCTATCTGTCCATACCGGTTCGTCAAGGCGGCCGCGGCTTCGGCGTACTCTCCACCACCGGTCTGCTGCTGACCCTCAATCTGCTCGGCATGCTTCCCGGCTACCTCTGCTTCGGCCCGTTTGCCGACAAGTTGGGCCGCAAAGGCGCATTCGTTCTCTATCTGACGGCCGCGGGCTTGCTGGTTCCGCTCTATGCCAACGCGCGCGGTGCGTGGACCATCATG
>CAWCTB010000001.1:0-69257 GCA_963798275.1 uncultured Acidobacteriaceae bacterium | reverse complement strand
GCTCGTCTACGATTGCGAAAGCCCCACTACCTAAGGAATCTCTGTGGAGTTCGTTTTTGACCTTCGTGTACTTATGAGATGGGATAGATGGGATCGACTGAGATTCCCACAATATTGTGACACTCGTCAGATTTGTCATCACAAGCGGAGCGAGGGATCTGCTTTCTGACCTCGCCATCGAAAAGCAGATTCCTCGCGCCCCAAACCCGGGCACTCGTAATGACAATTCTAGTAGGCGCCGAACTTTTTCATTTGGCATCGTGTCCCTATAATTCGCGATTCTCAGTAAACTCGAGGCACCGCGCTGCCGCCCGCGCGGGGTCACCAACTCAGGAGATCGCATGGCTACATTCGGACTCGTCGAATACGCCGACGCCAGCCCGCAAGTGCGCGCTGTTTATGACGACATCATGGCGACGCGCAAGACCGACTGGATCAACAATTTCTGGAAGGCCATCGCCCACGACCCGCCGCTGCTCAAGCGCACCTGGGAGAGCATCAAGCAAATCATGGCTCCCGGCGCCCTCGATCCGCTGCTGAAGGAGATGCTCTATGTCGCGGTCAGCGTGACCAACGGTTGCGGTTACTGCATCGCCTCGCACACGGCCTCGGCCAAAGCCAAGGGCATGACCGAGGAGATGTTTGCCGAGCTGATGTCGGTCGTCGGCATGGCCAACGAAACCAATCGCCTGGCCAGTGGCTACCAGGTCGAGATCGACGACGCCTTCAAGCCGCCAATTCGCTAGTGTGGCGCCCCGGAAGTTCGCCGACTGCGTTAACGTTGGTTTGAAAGGCCCAGCTTCACACACAGCGCGGAAGAAATCGGTCTTCGGGTAGAGCTGGCCTTCAGGCCAGCGTCGAAGCTGTTTATTTCTGTTATTCCGAGGGGCTTCAGCCCCGACGAAGCTGCTGTTTCTTCGCCGTCCAATGCTTTCTCCCCAGTTTGTTCGGTAGGCCGGAAGAGCACTTGCTTAGCTGCTGGGGTGTCGACGTTGTCCGCATCGCACAGCTCGCTGTGACACCGTCGAATTCCACCCCGCAACCATTCCGCCAGCCGTTATAATGGTCGCCTCCATGAAAGCCTATGTGTATGTTTCGCTGAAGAGAAGTGTGCTCGACCCCCAGGGCAAGACCATTCACGGCGCGCTCAAGAAGATGGGCTACCGCGGCATCGACGATGTCCGCCAGGGCAAGTACTTCGAACTGCAGGTGGACGCGCCCAGCCGCGAGCAAGCCCAGGCCGAAGTCGAGCGCATTGCCAAGGAAGTGCTCACCAACCCGGTCATCGAAGAGTATCGTTACACGCTCGAGGGGTAGACCTTCCTCGGCAAGACCCGGGTTGTAAACCGGGAACGCTGGAGCTCAGTGGCGCGGTGCCTCCGTAATTCCCTTCCCCGCCGCTCCTCGCCCCAGCTTCGGCATTTCCGTGCTCTATCGTATGGCTCGGTTGAGCCACCGTTCGCGCGAACGTGCCGCTGCTTCTACACTGCGATTGTTCAGCATCCCGCACGCCGTTCGCCAGTCAAATCGAATAAGATAACAAGCGGCAGTTACTTCGTCGCGAGCCAACGGTTCGCGTTATTGTGTTCGGCCTGAAATGGCTGGCTGGGAGACCAACTATGTGCGGAATCGTTGGATACGTAGGCAAGAAACGCGTCGTGCCCGTCATCATCGACGGCCTGCGCCGCCTGGAATACCGCGGCTACGACTCGGCGGGAATCGCCGTCGCCGGCAACGGTGAAGGACTGCAGGTGCGCCGTGCCGAAGGCAAGCTGCGCAACCTGGAAGAGGCCATCCGCATGAGGCCGCTGGATGGAACCTACGGCATCGGCCACACCCGCTGGGCCACCCACGGCCGTCCCACCGAGGAAAACGCCCATCCCCACCGCGACTGCACCGGCAAGATCGTCGTGGTGCACAACGGCATCGTGGAAAACTACGTCCTCCTCAAGAAGAAGCTGATCGAGGAGGGCCACAAGTTCAGGACGGAAACCGACACCGAGGTCATCGCCCATCTCATCGAGAAGAACCTGGGCACCGAACACCAGGTCTCCTTGGAGGAAGCGGTGCGCCTGACCGTCCGCCAACTCACCGGCGTCTTCGCCATCGCGGTCATCTCCTCGGACGAGCCCAACAAGATCGTCGCTGGGCGCAACGGCCCACCCGCCGTCATCGGCCTGGGCAAGGACGAGTACTTCGTCGCCAGCGACATCCCCGCCATCCTGTATCACACTCGCGACCTCTTCTTCCTCGGCGATGGCGACCTTGCCACCATCACCCCGTCGGGCGTCCAGTTGACCGACTTCGATGGCCAGCCGATTTCGCGCCAGGTGCAGCACATCACCTGGGACCCCATCATGGCCGAGAAGGGCGGCTTCAAGCACTTCATGCTCAAGGAAGTCTTCGAGCAGCCGCGCGCGGTTCGCGACACCACCCTCGGCCGCGTCTCGCTCGACACCGGCAAAGTTTATCTCGACGAGATGGACATCAGCGAGCAGGAGTTTCGCAACCTCGAGCAGGTGTACATCGCCGCCTGCGGCACCAGTTGGCATTCCGCCCTGGCCGGCAAGTTCATGATCGAACGGCTGGCGAAGGTCTCGGTCGAGGTCGATTACGCCAGCGAATTCCGCTATCGCGATCCCCTGATTACCGCCAACGATCTGACCATCCTGATCACCCAGTCGGGCGAGACCGCCGACACCATTGCCGCCATGCGCGAAGCCCGCGCCAAGGGATCCAAGACCCTGGGCATCTGCAACGTCGTCGGCTCCATGATCGCGCGCGAATCCAACGGTACGATCTACACCCACGCCGGACCGGAGATCGGCGTGGCCTCCACCAAAGCCTTCACTGCTCAGCTCACCGCGCTGTTCCTGTTTGCCGTGTACCTCGCGCAGGTGCGCGGCACCCTGACTCCGGAGCAGTCAAAGGATCTCCTCACCGAACTGACCCTCATCCCCGGCAAGCTGGAAGCCCTGCTCGCCGGCGACGACGCAACCGAAGAATTGGCCAAGCAGTATCACAAGGCCCATGACTTCCTGTTCCTTGGCCGCGGCATTCATTACCCCATCGCGCTCGAAGGCGCCCTGAAGCTCAAAGAGATCTCCTACATTCACGCTGAAGGCTACCCGGCCGGCGAAATGAAACACGGCCCCAACGCGCTCATCGACGAAGAGCTCCCCGTGGTCATCCTGGCCACACAGGACAGGAACGACCCGAACTCGGTGTTGCGCTACGAGAAGACCATCTCCAACTTGAAGGAAGTGAAAGCGCGCTCCGGCACCGTGATTGCCATTGCGACCGAAGGCGACGAGGAGATCAAGGAATCGGCCGACCACGTCGTCTATGTTCCGCACGCTCCCGAGCTGCTGGCGCCGATCCTGGAGATCGTGCCCCTGCAACTGCTGGCCTATCACATTGCCGTCCGCCGCGGCTGCGATGTCGACCAGCCCAGAAACCTGGCCAAATCGGTGACCGTCGAGTAGACATCGCCTGCTTTACAGGGCGGCCCGCGCGGCCGCCCTTTTGTGAGCGTCAGAGGAACTGCACGGTTGACGGGTTGACGAGCCCCGCCGTTTGGTGTGAGAAGTGCTCGGTGACGCACCACGACATGCTCAATGAGCGCAACAGCGATTTATCATTCCGAGAACCGATGACGCAGTGCGGACCAGATTGGATGTGCAGAGGAGAGAGCGACGCTTGCGAGAAGAACTCCGGCCAATATGAATGGCGGACGCACGGCGCGCGGGAGCGAGTTCGCGTACCACAGGGCGGCCGTACCCCCTATGAACATAAGCGGTGCAGAACAGATGACCACGAGGACGGCAGTTCGTGGCCGCTTGCTGATCCAGGCGTTCGCTAAGGCGCCGAGCAGAGACAAGAACAGCGCTACCACCGGCAGCCGGACAAGAGCTTCAGAGGCCGCTTCAAGCGTATTTTGCACGAGGAATCCACCCGGGTCGTTCATTCCGCTCGCGGCAAACGCTTCTCGCAGCCACAGTTCCACGCGCGCCTCCAAAGTTAGACCTAAGACGAACCCGACACCGAGCAACACGAGAGTCCCCACAATTGCGCACCACACACCAGCAACCATTGCCAGCAGGAGTGATCCTGTGCGTTCCGTGGCGGCCGAACCAGTCGCGCCAAGCAATGCGAGCGTCAGAAGCACCGGACTGATCACAAGAGCGAAGCTTCTGGCCGATACGAACAATTCGATTACGTGGTTAGCGACGAGTACCGCCCCCAACAGGAGACCTGCAATCGTGCCCAGACGAATCGCGAGGTCTGCCCCTGCGCTGCTCTGGTACCGCACCCAGGTCGCCGCAATCCCGTATGTTAGCAGCAGCGCGACATCCAGCCACAGTAGACGATTTCCGGTGCCTTGAAGGCTCGAGGGATGGCGCGCGACACTGACTGCCATCAGAGTGAGCACAATTACCACGCCAAGAGCCGGCGTGCTTTCGAGCAAGCGCCACCTGCGAATTGCGTGCGGAGTCTGCACGTTTCTAATACCGATTCTTCATCGAACACGTGGGCCCCTTGACCGGTTGGAACCCGAAAATCCTGTTCAGAATATACGGTGCGTGTCCCCGACGGCCTCGCCGACCTTAGCATAGAAGTATTCGTGTCGATCACGATCCGGTCACTAGCCAAGCACTTCTCTATAATCCCTCCACTTCAGCACAGGCGTCCGCCTCTCGAACAGGTGCGTTGCTCGGACGCGGCCGCCCTTTTTGCTGCTTGCTTCCGGCAGCGGCTCCCCGACATCTAAGGATTGCGAGGCAAACTTTGAGCACTGTTCCCGACACCGCGAATCCGGGCCCAACTCCGGGACTTGCCGACGCAGCCCGCAGGTTTCTGACCGCCCGCCTGCAGCGTTCCGTCCTGCTGTCGCCGGCGACCAAGCACCTGAAATTCGCCGTCGAGGGCGTGCATGAATTCAACTTCGTGCCCGGCCAGTTTGTCTCGATCAAGCAGCAGCGCCCCGACGGCAAGTGGCATACCCGCGCCTATTCGCTGGCTTCAGCGCCCCGCGCCGATGCCACCTTCGACCTCTGCCTGAACCGGGTGGAAGACGGGTTCCTCTCCAACTGGCTCTGCGACCTGGAAGAGGGTGCGGAAGTCGAGTTCCATGGTCCGCACGGCCTCTTCACGCTGCGCCAGCCCCAGAAAGACGCGGTGTTCATTGCCACCGGTACCGGCATCGCTCCCATTCGGGGCATTGTGCATTGGCTGTTCGACCAACCCGAGCGCAACCAGGGACACCAATACTGGCTAGTGTTTGGCACTCGCCACGAAGAGAACCTCTACTACCGCGACGAATTCGAGCGCATCGCGCGCGAACACGCGAACTTCCATTACCTCCCGACCCTCAGCCGCGGCGGCGAGCAATGGACCGGCCGCAAGGGCTACGTGCAGGACCACATCCGCGAGATCGTGAACACCCGCCAGGACATGCAGGCCTACATCTGCGGCCTGCACCAGATGGTCGACGCCAACCGCAAGCTGCTCAAGGAAGAGCTGGGTTGGGATCGCAAACAGATCGTCTTCGAGCGCTACGATTAGAGATCGAGGTAGCTATCAGGCTATCGGCCACCACCTTGGCTGTACCATTCCAGAGTGCTTTGACCAGGTCCTTTCAATCCCAACCTAGGGAATCTCTGATTAAGCCCAATCTCTTGAAGGGGACGGCCTTCAGGCCGTCCGTAAAGGCCGCAAAATGAACGCGGCTTTAGCCGCTGAGGCACCGTCCATTGACTTAATCAGATCTTCCCTGATGTGGTGTCCCGGAAGTTTGCATACTAACTCGACGTTGTTTTGAAAGGGCACGGCTTCAGCCGTGCCGCAAAAGCGCCTGCATAGACGCGGCTTTAGCCGCTGAGGGGACGACGTTCTCCGCAATGCGCTGTTTAGAGTTATGGCACAAAATTGCGGGATACCACACTAGCCAGGGCTTCACACCGCTCGCTCTCGATGGCAGGTGCGAGGTTTTGCCAGCAGTGTCAGCTATCCTTCTGTCAGCAATCGCGCCCGGGGTGCTTTATTGAATCCCCGCCCGCCTTCCGTCACTCTGTACAACTCAGTCGTCTGGCTACGACGGGCGCATTGATGTAATGTATGGTGGTTTTCAGCCCGCCGGGAAATTTATCGCAAGCGACACTGGTGCTGGCATGTTTTTTCCGCGTATCAGAAAGGACCAGACTGCGCCATCGGCAACCTCGACCAATAAGTCGGCACGCCGAAGTTCCCTCCCTGCCGCGCACGAAGCCGCCGATGGTGTCTTTCGCAATGCCCTCGACACGCCGGAGTCCACCGCTCGTCCTTCATGGGATTTTGGCAAGGTAACTGTCTTTCCGTCTTCAAGCGCCGACGATGGCAACCTTGCGCGGCAACAGTCGGCGGCCGGCAACCACGCGGGAACGTATCCGTAGTCAAGCGCCAGCGCTACACCTTTTCGGCCGTCGTGCCCCGGGCCCTGCCGGTTTACCACGATGCCGTCCGCCATGACGAGCCCAAGCCCGCAAGAACTGCGCCTCGGCCAGGTGCGGCGGCAGTCCCCGCCGGCTCGAATGCCACTTCCGAACTGCGGCCCGGAGAGGCGGTTCTCTTCCCCGACGTCGTGAGTCCCTCCACCCCCGTTCCCAGCCAATCGGACTCGGGTCTTTCCAGTAGTTTCAAATACACCAGCGCGATCACCAAAACCAACGACGCTCCCGATCCCGGTGACTTCGGTACAACCCGCCCTAACTACAAGATCGCGCACGTGGCCGCAGTTCCACACGCCCAGAGTTTCGATGTGACTGGCGACATCAATGCTGACATTACATTTTCAGTTACCAGCTTGGGGAAAAAGAACATCGCCTCCGATAGCGATCCCAACATCACGCAAACCAACTACCCTGACGTGGTTAAGGACCTCACTCCTTCACCCGCGACCGTGACCCGGAGTGGCGGGACGATTTATAAGAACCAGCCCCCTCGCAATCAGTTCTGGGCCGAAGATATCACCATCAAACATGAACGCTTTCACGCCGATGAGGACGTCAGCTTCGGACAACAGGGTGTCACCGCAGCTCAAAACTGGATGAATACACAGAGGGTAGCCAAAATCGATGACATCGCGCTTCTGATTCAACCGACGATCGATAAAGTTCGCGACACCGTTGTAGTGGCAATGGCCCTTCCCGGCAGGGAACTACGCGCCCACGCCTTTACCGCCTCCACTTACAGTAATCGGGCCCAGGCGATCAAGCGCAAAGGAGACGCCAAGGGCTACGTTCCCCAACCCCCGGCTACCCCGCCCCCGGCACCCCAACCCCCGGCGCAGCAACCGCCGGCGCAGCAGCCGGCTCCCAAGGCGCCCGCTCCCCAGCAACCTTCTCCATCACCGGCTCTCCCTCGTCATCCCGAGAAGTAGTGCGCGGGAAGCGCCAATCTAGGACCCCGTCGCGAATCGTCTCCCGCTTGGAGAATCTGGCCTTCAATCCCCCACAGCCCGCAGGGCAACACAATCGTAGCCCAGCGCGTCAGTGCTGGGTCAGCCATAAGCCCGCAGGGCGACACAATCGTAGCCCAGTACGTCAGTGCTGGGTCAGCCATAAGCCCGCAGGGCGACACAATCGTAGCCCAGCACGTCAGTGCTGGGTCAGCCATAAGCCCGCAGGGCGACACAATCGTAGCCCAGCACGTCAGTGCTGGGTCAGCCATAAGCCCGCAGGGCGACACAATCGTAGCCCAGTACGTCAGTGCTGGGTCAGCCATAAGCCCGCAGGGCGACACAATCGTAGCCCAGTACGTCAGTGCTGGGTCAGCCATAAGCCCGCAGGGCGACACAATCGTAGCCCAGCACGTCAGTGCTGGGTCAGCCATAAGCCCGCAGGGCGACACAATCGTAGCCCAGTACGTCAGTGCTGGGTCAGCCATAAGCCCGCAGGGCGACACAATCGTAGCCCAGCACGTCAGTGCTGGGTCAGCCATAAGCCCGCAGGGCGACACAATCGTAGCCCAGCACGTCAGTGCTGGGTCAGCGTTCACCCCAAACCCCGAGCCCCGTCAGGGGCGGCACCCGATTGCCCTCATTTTGGATCGGAAGGCAGAGGGACGTGGGACAGATAACCTGGTACCCAATCCCCCCACCTGCCCGTAAGATCTTGAAAAAAATGGTTCCGTTTGGGAATTGGGACGGTGGCCCGTTCAAGCTTCGTTTGCTTGAGCGGGGCAGTTCGGCCTGGCGCCTGGTACCCCATCCTTTCCCGATTTTGGGAAAGGGTGGGAGCAATTCGCTTTCACACCGCCCCGGCACTCTGCGCGGCTTGCGCATATTCCCGCTCCGACTGCACGGGTAACAGAACCCACAAGCTGTAAATGCCAAGCGCCGTCCCGAATGGAACGTGGAGCAACGCCAGAAACGAAAGCACCAGGGTCAACATTCGCGCCCAGGGCTCGCGCTGCAGCAGTCCCCAGCCGGCCAGCAAACCAGCCCCGGCCTTCACCAGGACAGCGATGCCGATGGCGCTCAACAGCGACGTCAGGAAGGCGGTAGGCATCTCCGGCGGCGCTCCCATCTCGTGCAGGTGCGGGATCAGGCTATTCCCCACGATCAGCAGCACCACGCCCGCAACTGCATTGAGAACGGAAAGCGCTATCCACAGGATGCCCAGCAACCGAATATGCTCCTGCACCCGGTTAGGCGCTGGACGACCCGGGCCTGCCCCGGCGGAGAACTGCTTGCCACATTGCCCGCAAAAGCGCTGCTCCGGCAGTACCGGCGCGCCGCATCGATCGCAAAACATAGGCCCTCCTCTTTGTACCTCAGTATGGCCCACCGGAGATACGAACCACCCAGCTTTTTTGTTTCAAATCGCGCACGACTGAGGGCGGGTGGCCTCGCAAGCTCTTCGCGCTTCAGGGTGGCCCGGGCAAGTATCCCAACACAGAAAAACACCCGAGGGTGCCCCATCCAACCCGATTTTGGTTGGGTGGGGATTTTGACTTTTGAATCAAAACTCGAAACTGACTCGACCCCCTTCGGTACCACGGCGATCACGGGGCGGCCCGACCCGTACCAGCATCTCAGTGAGAAAATATCTCCAAGGGCGGCGCATCCAACCCGATTTTGGTTGGGTGGGGATTTTGACTTTCGAATCAAAACTCGAAACTGACTCGACCCCCTTCGGTACCACGGCGATCACGGGGCGGCCCGACCCGTACCAGCATCTCAGTGAGAAAATATCTCCAAGGGCGGCGCATCCAACCCGATTTTGGCTGGGTGGGGATTTTGACTTTTGATGCGAAGCCCCAAACCGACCCGTGCTGCTGGTGCCGCCGGGCAAAAGACTCTTAGTTGGACAACGAGCTGTGAGTACGACCGTCGGCAAGTATCTCATCTGAGAAAGCTTCCCCAGCCCGCGGCCACGCTTACGCCGCTCGCTGGTTCTGCGAGCGGCGTGTGGCGAGAGCGTCACTGTTTCTAGCCCATCGTGCCGGGGTCCCCAGCGAACGCCGTTCTTGCGTTTGCTGGGGTGGGTGCAGCGCAGCGGAACGCTGGGTAGGATCACCTCGATCGTCCCCAAGCCCCAGCAGGGGCGACACTCCCGCGGTACAAATCGTCTGGCCCGGTGCCCCACCCTCTTCTCTCAGCACACCGGGATCATGCAGTGGGTGCCCCATCCCTTCGACTGCGCTCCGGGCAGGCCCTTTCGCCGGTTTTGCGAAAGGGTGGGAGCGAAGCACTTGCTCTCTTGAAAAGCTTCGTCCACCCCAGCAAGCCAATTCGCAACTGGCACTCGATACCGCCAACAACCCGCTCTTCTATCCACTATCCACTATCCACTATCCACTAGTCACTGAACTAGCACGAAAGTACATGTACTTTCGTAAGTTGACAGTCGCCCACACCGGCGTATCCTCAACCTTGTATTGGAGGATGCGGTGCCCCTTTGGCGCCGCATCCTCCGTTTTGTGTTTTAGGGAACGATATGCCTAACTCCTTACGCCTCAAGATTTTACCTGTAACTCTCACGCGCTCAAGATTTTGCCAGCCATTCCCAAATCGGAACCATTGTTTTCAAGATTTTACCAGCACCCCGGGGGAGGGGGTCCGCACGAACCCTGGAGAAATATCACGAATTGGGTGCCCCATTCTACCGGCCTTCCTTTGGCCGGTAGGGTGGGGATGTTGACTTTACTCAGACTCTGGAATCGAAACTGGACCTGGAAGCAGGGTAGACAGAACCGGATTGAGCTGACGGCTGATAGCTGACAGCTGATAGCCCGCAGTTGGCAGCCGGTAGCTGGCCACTGAACTCGAAACCCGAAACTTGAAACTTGAAACTGGAGTCAATCATGCGTCACTGTGAACACGTCAAAAGCAACGGACACTTCTGCGGTTCGCCCGCCCTGCGCGGACGCAACTATTGTTTCTTCCACCTCACCCACATCGGACGCCAGTTGCGCGCCGAACAACACGCCGCCCATCCCAACCAAAACCCGCTTGCATTGCCCCTGCTCGAAGACGCCGCTTCCATTCAGTTGGCCCTGATGCAGGTCACCGACGCCCTGCTTCGCGGTACGCTCGATCCCAAGCGCGCCGGCCTCGTCCTCTACGCCCTGCAGACCGCCAGCCTCAACCTTCGCCACATGGCGAACGAATCCGCCGACAGCGCCAACGACCCCATCTGCAATCAGTACGACGCCTTCGAGCAGGACTACGAACTCGACGACAACACCGCACTCCGCGTCTCCGAAACTCAATGCCCACCGAAACTTTGTTTACCGAAACCCTGTCCGGCGAAACTCCCGACACCGAGATCATTGACCTGCACTCGCATACCGCGAGCCCGGGCGCTGAAAAAGCCGCAGCCATCCATGACGAGAACCGACCGCTGGACGACCCGAGCCTTTCCATTCCCCACATGCTCACGGCCAAGCAGTACCATCAGGCCAAAAACGCCGTCTTCGGATACGAAGCCCTGTGGCGCATCACTCCCGAGAATCCCCAGGGCCGCGCTCTCACCCCGCAGCACCCCGCCCCCAGCCAGAAAATTTTCCTCGGCCCGCGCAAACCACCCACCCGCGTCGAGGCCGGCTTGCAACAGCCGGCGGTGGTCGCTGCAGAGGAGGTAGCCGGATAACTAAGCCAAAGCGTCTGACGGATTCCCCATACAATCGGTTGCTGCGCGGTGCCGTCAACCGCAGTGGCCGCCAGGAGGTTGTTGTTTCTTGTAATCTCTTTCGCGCAATCTCAGTCGTCCGGGAGCGCAGTGGAAGGCCGCTGTTCCGTCCAGAAAGTTGATCTGTGTTTGGGCTTGTTACGATTACACTATTACCGATGAATACTCTTATTCTTGCTGTTGCCCTCGTTATTGGCCTAAGCACTATTCCCGCCCTGGCATCCAGCCCGGACTTTGGCCCAGACAATCCTTTCTTCGCGCCCAGCACGCTGCCGTTTCAGGCGCCTCCTTTCGACAAAATCAAGGACAGCGATTACCAACCGGCGATCGAAGCTGGTATGGCGGAGGAACGCAAGCAAGTCGATGCGATTGCCGACAATCCGGCGCCGCCCACCTTCGAGAACACCATTGTCGCCATGGAAAAGGCCGGCCAGTTGTTGCGCCGCGTGAAGGCGGTTTTCGACGCCGTGAGCGCCGCCAACACCAATCCTGAGCTGCAGAAAATCAGGTCGATCGAAGCCCCGAAGCTGGCCGCGCACCGCGACGCCATCTACCTCGACGCCAAGCTGTTTCAGCGTGTCGCCGCCATCTACAAGGAGCGCGCTTCGCTCAAGCTCGATCCGGAATCCCTACGCCTGGTTGAGTACTCCTACAAGGAGTTCGTGCACGCCGGAGCCAACCTCAGCGACGCCGACAAAACCGGACTGAAGAAGCTCAACGAAGAACTGGCGACCCTCTCCAACACCTTCACCACCAAGCTGCTCGCCGCCACCAAAGACGGCGCGTATGTGACCGCGGACAAAGCAGCGCTGGCCGGGCTGAGCGACGCGCAAATCGGCGCCGCCGCCGAGGCCGCCAAGAATCGCAAGCTGGAAGGCTACGTCATCCCTCTGCAGAACACCACGCAGCAGCCCGATCTCGTCGCCCTGAGCAACCGGACCACTCGCCAGGCGCTGTTCGAGAACTCCTGGAACCGCGCGGAGAAAGGCGATGCCAACGATACCCGTGACACCATCGCGCGCATCGCGCAGCTTCGCGCCCAGAAGGCCAAGCTGCTGGGCTTTCCCAATTTCGCCGCCTGGAAGCTGGAAGACCAGATGGCCAAAACCCCGGAAACCGCGCTGAAGTTCATGAATGCGCTGGTGGCCCCGGCCACCGCCAAGGACGCTAGCGAAGCCCAGGACATCCAGGCGGTGATTGACGAGCAAAAGGGCGGTTTTCAGCTCCAGCCGTGGGACTGGGACATCTACGCCGAGCAGGTGCGTAAAGCCAAGTACGATCTCGATGAAGCGCAGGTCAAGCCCTATTTCGAGATGAACAATGTGCTCGAGAATGGCGTCTTCTATGCAGCGAACCAGCTCTATGGACTCGACCTTCAAGGAGCGCAAGGACCTCCCGGTCTATGCCCCGGGCATGCGCGTGTTCGAAGTCTTCAACGCCGACGGCAGCTCGCTGGCTCTCTTTTATTGCGACTATTTCAAGCGCGACAACAAACAAGGCGGCGCCTGGATGACCAACTATGTCGACCAGTCCAAGCTGCTGGGCACCAAACCGGTGGTCGCTAACGTCGCCAATTTCTCCATGCCCGCTCCCGGTGAGCCTGCCCTGCTCAGCCCGGATGATGTCAATACCATGTTCCACGAGTTCGGTCACGCCCTCCACGGCATGTTCGCCAACACTGAGTACCCCAGCCTTTCCGGCACCTCGACGGCGCGCGACTTCGTGGAATTTCCCTCCCAGTTCAACGAGCATTGGGCGACTTACCCTTCAGTTTTCCAGCACTACGCCAAGCACTACCAGACCGGCGCGCCCATGCCGGCGGAGTTGGTGGAGAAGATCAAGAAGTCGCGCACCTTCAACAAGGGCTACGACATCACCGAGTTGCTGGCCGCAGCCGAGTTGGACATGAAGTGGCATACCCTTCCGGCCAGCGCGCCGGTGCAGAAGCCGGACGAGTTTGAAACCGAGGCGTTGCAACAAAGTAATCTTTGGATCAGCTATACGCCGCCCCGTTACCGTTCCAGCTACTTCAGCCACATCTGGGGCAGCGGCTATGCCGCCGGTTACTACGCCTATCTGTGGACCCAGATGCTCGACGATGATGCTTACCAATGGTTCGAGGACCACGGCGGCCTGACTCGCGCCAACGGCGACCGTTTTCGCCAAATGGTGTTGTCCCGCGGCAATACCGAGGACCTGGAGAAACTGTACGTGGCCTGGCGTGGGGCGGAGCCCAGCGTTGAACCCATGCTGAAGGATCTCGGTCTGGAAGCGGCTGGCGCGTCCCAATCCGGCGCTTCCAAAAAATAGCGCCAGGAACCAGAATGCCGTCGCAGGAACCGGAAGCCGGACGGGTGGGTTACCGTCCGGTCGGTTTCTATTTTTTGCCGAGAAACACGAGGGTAACGCCAACACAGACGAGGAGAATGCCGATCCAGCGGCCGCGATTCAATCGTTCTCCCAGAAAGAACCTGCCGCCCAGCGCTCCGGCGACATAACTCAAGCGCCGTGACAGGAACGACGAAGCTGACGTTCTCGAACGACAGGATCGCGAGTAGCGCGAAGAACGCAACTGTCATCAAGCCGACTCCGCCCCACATCCACTGATTGCGCAGGGCGTGCAGGAGCGACCTGGCGATCGACGCCGGGCGAAAGTCTTTGACTTCGCCGGTTTGCTTCATGGCGCGGGAAACACAAAGCTCGCCGCCGGTGCCGGCGACCACGATGAAGAAGAAATACAGGGCTTCGAACACGATCAGTGTTTCCCCGTAGTGCGCGGGTTGGTGCGCCCGACGATGAGTACGCCAAGACAAATCACGGCGATACCCGCCCAGCGAACGGGCGAAACGATTTCACCCAGAAAGACGGTGCCTTCCAGGGCGACCACCCCGTAGGCAATCGAGGATGCCGGCTGGACGTAACTATAGTCCGCCCACGAGAGGACCAGCATGTTGGCGATGAAGAAGGTGACCAGCGATCCCACTCCCAGCCAGATTGTGGGGGAACTGAACACCCGCGCGACGACGTGCAGGAAGTCCGGCAAGGACGATATCGTGATGGCGCCGATGCTTTTCATGCCTTTGCCCAGCAGGATGTTTCCCGTGGGCCCGGCGATGACCATGATCAGGATCATCACGAACGTCTTGAAATGCAGTTCTCTATGAGATTCCATGGATCCTTGTGATGCGTTGATTGCTACACCGATGGTAAATCAAGAATTGGAACTGCATGAGGAACAGGGAGCGCAGCAGCGGCCGCAGTCTGGACGTGCAACTTTGGGGAGCTCGCAAGTTTTGGGTTCGCGTTCAAGCATTGGAGGCGGCGCTTTCTTCCAGGATCGAGCATTGTCATCGTCCAAACGCTTAACTATAATATTAACAAGCAGTTCTTCCTGTAGTCATCGAACGCCTTAAGACGCGTTTGTGGTACACCATTCGCATCGCCAAGCCGCCGCTGTCCAGCGCGGATGCCGGCGGTGAGCTGGGAAAAGACTCAGTTCCGCAGGGGTTTCGCGCTTTGTGTGGCATTGCCGGCTTTACTCATAAACACTGGTCTCCACCCCCCGACCGCATTGGGGCCGCCACGGCTACGTTGATTCATCGCGGCCCGGACCAGCAGGGCGTATTCCAGTCGAAGATTTGTTCCCTGGGTGCGACTCGCCTCAAGATCCTTGACCTTGAGGGCGGTAACCAGCCGATCCAAACGGAGGATGGCGATCTGGTCATCGTTTTCAACGGCGAGATTTATAACCACCTTGAACTCCGTAGTGAGTTAGAAAAGCTGGGCCACTGCTTTCACTCGCACTGCGACACAGAAACTGTTTTGCACGCCTTTGTGGAATGGGACACGGACTGTTTCCGCAGACTGCGGGGCATGTTCGCAGTTGCATTGTGGAGCAATGCAACCCGCCGCCTGGTGCTGGGGCGCGACCGGCTGGGCATCAAGCCGCTGTACATGGCGCAGAGACGCGGCGACCTCTTCTTTGGATCGGAGCTGAAGGCGATCCTGGTTCATCCCGAGATCGACCGCCGATTGAGCATGGAGGGCCTCGATTGCTACCTCGCCCTGAATTACGTTCCGGCGCCATGGACCCTGATCGAGGGCATCGAAAAGGTTCTGCCGGGATATTGGGTGGAATGGCAGGACGGAAAACTTCGCACCGAGGCGTACTGGCGACTGCCCGACCAGGTCTCTAACTCGATTTCGCTGGAGTCGGCCAAAGAAGAATTTGACTTCCTGTTGCAACAGTCGGTTCGTGAGCATCTCCTGTCGGATGTTCCACTGGGGGTGTGGCTGAGCGGCGGAATCGACTCTTCGACCATCCTGCATTACGCCGCGACCGCTTCCAGTTCGCGGCTCAAGACATTCTCCATCTCCTTCGCGGGACGCAGCTTCGACGAGACCAGTTACATCAAGACCGCGGCCAAACAATACGGTACCGACCACGAGCAACTGGACCTCAATCCCAAGCAGAATCTGCAGGCGGCCATCGAGGAGTTCGCCTATTACTCGGACGAACCCAGCGCCGACGCCGGGGCATTGCCCGTCTGGTTCCTCTCCAAGCTCTGCAAAACGAAAACCACGGTTGCGTTGAGTGGTGAAGGCGCCGACGAGCTGTTGGCCGGCTATCTGACCTACCCGGCCAATCGATACGCCGCGTCGATCCGGAAATTTCCCCGCGGAATGGTGCGACTCGCGATCAAGGGATTGCAGCACTGGCCTCCCTCGGACGAAAAGATCAGCTTCGAATACAAGCTGAAGCGGCTGCTGGAAGGCAGCCTGATGTCACCCGAGCGTGCCCATGTGTACTGGAATGGCACATTCTCGGAGGCGGAGAAACGCTCGCTGCTGAGCGCCGGGCTTCCGCCGGCACTGGATCGCATGCTCGGCGAACTGCGCGAATCGCTCACCACGGACGATGACCTGGGCCCTTACCTGCGCTTCGATCAGAACTACTATCTTGCCGACGACATCCTGGTGAAGTCGGACCGCATGAGCATGGCCCATGCCGTCGAAGTGCGCCCGCCATTCCTGGATCACCGCATCGTCGAATTCGCTGCTACTCTGCCGGCATCGCTCAAAATTCAAGGCCCGCGCCAGAAGGTGCTATTGAAAGAGCTGATGAAAGACAAGCTGCCGCCCTCCATTCTGCAGAGGAGCAAAGTCGGGTTCGACATTCCCGCACATGAATGGCTGCGTGGCCCGCTTCGGTCGCTGCTGGTGGAAACCTTGCGCGCCGGGGTAGCGGACCATCCTGAACTCTTCCGCTCGGATGTGGTTGAGGGCTATTTGCAAAATCATTTGGAGAGACGAATTAATGTTGGCTATCACCTATGGGGTTTAATGATCCTGTTTTTATGGATGAAGAAGTGGGGAGTTCAGTCGCCGAGCGCGTCGGTTCACAGAAAGCAGCTCCAGCCGGAGGGAGTAGGTATCTCTACCTAGCGGTGCTGCTGTTTGCCAGCGCTGTTTATCTGGGATGCATCGTATCGCCACCCTCCCTGCAGGATGATGTTGACGCGGTTCAGGCACAAATCGCCCGCAACATGCTCACCTCGGGCGATTGGGTCACCCCGAGGCTGGATGGCGTTCTTTATCTGGAAAAGTCGCCGCTCATTTACTGGCTGATCGCCATCTCGTACAAGATCTTCGGGGTTCACGACTGGGCGGCACGTATTCCGGTTGCGCTTTTTTCCATCGGGCTGTGTTGGCTGACGGCTGCTTTCGGAATGTGGGCGTTCGGGAAGAAGGCCGGCTTCTATGCGGGCTTGTGCATGGCCACCTGCATCGGCCTGTTCCTGTTCACGCGGATATTGATCCCCGATGTGATGCTCACCTTTACCATCGCGCTGGGGATGTGGGCCATGCTGCGTGCCCTGGATGAGGATGAGCGCCACCCGGACGCCTGGGCCATCGTTCTGGCGGTCAGCCTGGGCGTGGGGCTGCTGTGGAAGAGCCTGATTGGGGTGGTGTTTCCGGTGGGGGCCGGAATGGTTTATCTGGCGATTACCGGCCAACTGTTCTCTGCCAGGACGTGGAAACGGCTTCACCCGTTCCTGGGAACCGGGATCATCCTGTTGATCGCCGCGCCGTGGCACATCCTGGCAACTCTGCGGAACCCGCCTTATTTTGCTTTCACCTTGCACAGTGGGCCCGGCGAGTACCACGGATTTCTCTGGTTCTATTTCATCAACGAGCAGCTGCTCCGCTTCCTGAACCTGCGGTATCCGCGCGATTACAACACGGTTCCTCGACTTTATTTCTGGCTGTTCCACCTCGTCTGGCTGTTTCCGTGGAGCGTCTATCTGCCTGCGCTGGCCAAGCTCTCGTACAAGCCGGTGGACCGGGCCGGGCGGGCGCGATTGCTGGCTCTGTGCTGGATCGGGTTCGTGCTGGTGTTCTTCACCTTCTCGACCACGCAGGAGTATTACTCGATGCCCTGTTATCCGGCTTTTGCCTTGCTCCTGGGATGCGGTATCGCCGCGGGCGGGGTTTGGATCAAGCGGGGCAACCGGGCACTGACCGTGATAGCCGGATGCGCAGCTTTGGCGTGCATTGCCATACTGGTCGCGGTACGCCACGCCGGTACGCCCGGGGACATATCCAGCGCCCTGAGCCAGCACCCGGAGGCCTACACGCTTTCCCTGGGTCACATGGAGGACCTGACGCTGCCGTCGTTTGCGTATCTTCGCTGGCCGCTGGCCCTGGCGGCGGTGGCGTTCCTCATCGGCGCTCTGGGCACGCTGAAGGCGCGCAGCCAGTCTGCCCTGATTGCGGCCGCACTGATGATGGTGCTGTTCTTTCATGCGGCGCGGATGGCCATGGTGGTTTTCGATCCCTACCTCTCTTCGCGGCCGCTGGCGGAGTCGCTGCTGCAATCACCTCCGGGCAACCTGATTGTCGATCACCACTACTATTGGTTTTCCTCAGTTTTTTTCTATACTGACCGAAACGCATTGCTGCTGAACGGTCGCTACAATAACCTTGTGTACGGGTCTTATGCCCCGGATGCGCCGCAGGTTTTTATCGACGACGTGCAATTTCGGGAATTCTGGGTGGGGTCAGAGAGGAACTACCTTATTTGCCACGAAGAAGCGCTTCCCCATCTGAAAGACCTGGTCGGCGACCAGCGCTTGAATCTCGTCAAGAGCAGCGGAGGTAAGGTCCTCTTGACGAATTCTCCAACGGCCGGCAGTCAGACCCAGCAGTGATTTGACGGCCCACACGGGCAAGACAACAAAAAGTTCAGCAGTACAGTGCAAGGATCATCGAATCAATCGAGCTTCGAGGAGAAGAACATGAGAATTATCGTGCTTGGGGGCGACGGCTACTGCGGTTGGCCAACGGCGCTTTATCTATCCGCCAGGGGCCACTCCATTGCAGTCGTCGATAGCTTCGTGCGTCGCCAGTGGGACCACGAACTCGGAGCACAAACCCTGACTCCGATTCGACCGCTTGCTGAGCGGCTGAATGTCTGGCAGCAGCTCACCGGAAAGACCGTCGACTCCTTGGTGGGCGACGTTACCGACTACGAGTTCTTGTCTTCCGTAGTCAGCAGCTATCAGCCTGACGCGATCATCCACTTCGCCGAGCAACGGTCCGCTCCGTATTCCATGATTGACCGCAAGCACGCGGTTTACACGCAGATGAACAACGTCACCGGGACGTTGAACCTGCTGTATGCGATCCGGGAATTTGCGCCCGATTGTCACCTGGTGAAACTGGGCACGATGGGCGAATACGGCACGCCCAACATCGACATCGAGGAAGGCTACATCACCATCGAGCACAATGGCCGCAAGGATGTGCTTCCCTTCCCCAAGCAGGCCGGCTCCTTCTATCACCTTTCCAAGGTGCATGACAGCCATAACATTGCCTTCGCCTGCAAGATCTGGGGGATTCGTGCGACCGATCTGAACCAGGGCGTCGTCTACGGGACGGTGACCGACGAAGTTGTGCTCGACGAGGCCCTCATCAATCGCTTCGACTACGACGAGGTGTTCGGGACCGTTTTGAATCGCTTCTGCGCCCAGGCGGCGCTTGGGTATCCGCTCACGGTGTACGGAAAAGGCGGCCAGACGCGCGGCTTTCTGGATATCCGGGACACGGTACGCTGCATCGAGATCGCCTGCCTCAATCCCGCGAAGCCGGGCGAATTCCGGGTATTCAATCAATTTACGGAGCAGTTCAGCGTGCTCGATCTGGCGCAGATGGTACAGAAGATCGGGCAAGAGATGGGGCTTAAGGTCGCGATCGAGCATCTCACAGACCCGCGGGTTGAAGCCGAGGAACACTATTACAACGCAAAGCACACCAAACTGATCGATCTGGGGCTGAAGCCACATGTGCTTTCCAATTCGCTTTTAGACTCGCTCATCAACATCGCAGTCCGATATCGTGACCGCATCGATGTATCGCAGTTCCTGCCGCAGGTGAACTGGCGAAACGCGCGGAACGATCGGCAGGCAGGAAAGCCTGCCTTGCAACCGGTACTGGACAAGAGCCTGGTGTGAAGAATCTGGGCGGTTGGCCGCTTGGTGGTTAGTCGGAGGCCGGGGTCAGAGCCACGGGCACCAGTTCGCCGTCGCGAATGTAGTAGTCGTGGTCGCGCCAGCGGATAGTATTGCGGGTAAAGCTGGCCAGCCAGATCGCCGATGCGATGGCGTCCCACAGCGGTATGAGGAGCGTCTTCTTCCAGGGAAATCGTTGCTTGAGTCCCCAGGCCCCGACCATCCATGTCATAGCGACGCGCAGGCCGAAGTAAGCGCCCAGGTAGCCCACCGCTACGGCGACAGTCGGGTTTACGGCGACGGCCGCCAGGGCCCAGGGAAGCCCCAGGGTGAAGATCAGGCCGAGATGGCCCCACGGCCGCATGTGGCGCATCACCACGATCCAGCGCAGGCGCTTGTAAAGCAGGTCGCGCATCGACCGGTAATCGGCCACGGTCTTTATGGAGGAAGGCAGGAGCCTTACCTCGTAACCTTGCTCGGCAATCAGGCGGCCTACCAACAGATCATCGGCGGGGCGGTTCTCGATTGCCTGGTAACCTCCGAAGGCCGCGAGGCGTTCCCGGCGCGTGGCAATGGTGGGTCCGAGTGCGAACTTCACGCCATCCAACTGCCATGCGACCAGAATCCCCACGTAGAAATCGGAAAGCATACCGATTGCCTGCAGGTTTTGAACCAGGGTCTTCTCGTCGGTGGGAAGGTAGAAGCAGGTTACGGCCCCCACTTTGGGATCGGCGAGAGGGGCCACGATCATGTGCAGGTAATTGGCGTCAGCACGGACATCGCTGTCGTTAATGACCAGAATGTCATATTGTGCCTCGCGGGTAAGCCGCTCCAGCTTCGCCACCTTGTCGTTGGTGGCGTTGCGGCCCGAACCATAAAGCACTCTGATCCGGCGGTTGGGAAAGTCGCGACTGATCTTTTCGATGACCGGCAGAACCGGATCGGTGTCGTCGCCAACGCAAAACAGGATTTCGTATTCGGGATAGTCCAGCCGGCAGAAGCTGGCGAAGTTCTCGTACGCGTCGGGATCGAGGCCTCGTACCGGCTTAAGAATGCTGAGCGGCGGGGTAAATTGCGGGTCACCCTGTGGCTGCGAGGAGGACGAGCGAAAGAAACGCCACGAACTGAATATCGCGAGAACGTAATAGATAAAGGGAATACCGGCGACGCCGAGGATGATATATTTCGCGAACCACAAACCCATTCAGCCTCTCATGGAGCAAACCCCAATCTTTAATTATCGCTTGTCTGCAGGATTTTGCAATGCCCGGCCAGGCGACGGCGTTGCTCACAGGCTTTGCGCACGAAGGCTCGGTGATCAGGATTCGGGTGGCGTTTCGGCGGCAAGCGCAGCGATCTGCGATTGCCGCAGACCAAGCGAGGGCGCGACGAATCGCGCCCAGGTTCAACACTCATCCTCTCAGCGAGCGCTACTTTCTGCTGGCCGGCGGAATGATCGCATTCATGCGCAGGTACTCGACCATCTGTCCGTAGTGATCCCACGGATGGGAGAGGATGCCGATCGACAGCGCCAGTCGATTGGTCGTGTGGTCGCCAAACGGGCTCTTGATTGGCGCATACGCGTTGCTCTCATTCACGCTGTCCACTGCCTTGTCGGCGTAGGCATACGAGTCCTTCAAAAACTTGATGATGTCGGCTTTGGATGTGATGTTCTGGGGGCCATTGGGACCGGTCAGAGGGACGGGAGGCTTTTCACCGAGGATCGCTGCGCCTATTGCATAATTCGCGACGGCAATGTGCTTCACCTGCAGGGCGAATGTGCGAACGCCCTTGAAGTCGCCCGGGCTGGTGGGAGCGAAGTTGAATTTGTCGTCAGGCATCGCTTCGGCCGCGGGGATCACTTCCTTCTCGACTTGCTTCAACTCGTCGGTGAGAACCGAGGTCATGGTCGCTTTTTCTTGCGCGATGGCCGCGCCCACCGTACAAATCGCCAACAGCAGAGTTCCTATCAGTACCCGTGTCTTCATGCCATCTCCTTCATGAGAATGTGTCGAATCCTATGGGAAACGGAAGCCATTCTAGTCCATCCCGACGGTGGTTGGCTGGATTTGTACGGGATGCAGCTTGAACCAGGCGGAAAATGCGATCCCAGCGACCAGACCCAGGGCCGCGTACTTCAAGGAGCGATCGATTCCGTAGCGCTCGGCCACGGCTCCCCAGAGCGCGGCGCCGCCGGCAAATCCGCCCTGCAGTACCAGCAGATACATGGAAATGGCCCGGGCGCGCATGTGCGCCGGCGACATGGTTTGGGCGGATACATTCAGGCTGGCGAGGATCTGGATCCAGGCGATTCCGCCGACCAGCATGGCCATGGCTAGTACCAGGAATGTTTGCCAGCGTCCGGCGGCATAGGTGGTCAAGCCGAATATCAGGGTGGCGCTCGCGACCAGCACATCGACGGACATCATGCGGCGCAGGTGAGGCAATACCGTCGCCCCGACGAGCGCTCCCAGCCCGAAGACGCCCAACAGCACGCCATAGCCCTGCGATCCGTAGGGGTGAGCCAGCAACGGCAGCAGCGCGGGCAGGGCACCGGCGGAGATGCTGAAGACTACGCTTCTAACCAGGACGGCCCGCATGTTCTCTGAGCGCTGCAGGTAGCGTATGCCTTCAAACATGGCGCGGAACATGTGGCCCACGTGCCAACTCGAACGTCCCGGTCTGCGCTTCCAGCGGTAAAGGAAGTAGATGACACCGAAGAAGGAGACTGCATTCAACAGGAACGCGATGCCGGAACTGGTAGCGGCAATCACCAACCCGCCCAGCGCCGGGCCAATGGCGCGCGCCACGTTGTACCCCGCGGAATTCAGCGCGATGCCGGAGGCGAAGTGCTCGTGTGAGACGACCTCGGGGGTGATCGCCTGCCATGCCGGATCGTTGAGTACGGCCCCGAATCCCATCAGGAACGTGCACAGGAGGAGAAGCGGCGGCGTTACCAACCCCGCAAGCGTCAGCCCGCCGAGAGTGGCGGCCGCAAGCACCATCCAGGTCTGGGTGAAGAGCAGCAGTTTGCGGCGATCGACCACGTCGGCAATGGCTCCCGCCGGAAGCATGACCAGCAATACCGCTACGCTGTTGGCCGCCTGCACCAGGGCGACCATCAAGGGCGACAGGGTAAGCGAGGTCATCAGCCATCCGGCGCCGACGTTCTGCATCCATGAGCCGGTGTAGCTGACCACGGCGGCAATCCACAGGCTGCGGAACAGGGGCTCGCGCAATGGGCCGAGGATGCTGCCTCGTCGCACAGGAACGATCGGCGGGAGGTCGGTGATGGAGTCGAATTCTGGCATGCGGTAGTGCGCCTTAGTCACCACCGCTGGTGGCGGGGCGGCGACAATCGGGCGCAGTGGTTCCGGCCATGGTCCTCGGGTCGCCATCGGGAATCAGACAGCAGTCCGCGGCAAAGGTAAGCAATAAGAGCGGCAAGCGAGTCCTAACCGTGGCCTGACGCTTGGCGGTTGGGACAAACCGCACTCGAGTGTTGGTCACCGCGCCACCTCCGAACTCGATGGTGTGGGGAAGGGCCATTCCCGTTTTCGCCACGAACGAAGCATGTAAGCCGCCAACCCTGCCAACAGGATCACCGCAGCATACCGCAGTTCGCGCAGCGAGTTGGTGCGAACCACCACGATGTAAGCGAAGCCTGCTATGGCAAGCAGGGCCGGCACCGGATAGAACCACATGCGGAAGGGCCGGGGCAGGCTGGGCTGTCGCCTGCGCAAGCACGATGACCCCGATCGCCTGCACCAGGAATTGCAGCGTGATCCGAATGACCACCAGCGCGGCGATCACGTCGCCCAGCCGCAGCAGGCAGAAGAGCGTAGCCACACCTCCAAGGGCCAGCAACGAGACGGTTGGGAAGCGATGCGTTGGATGCACGCGTGCGAAAACGCGGAAGTAATTGCCATCCAGGGCGGCGGCATAGGGCACGCGCGAGTATCCCAGCAGCAGCGAAAAGACCGACGCAAACGCGGTCCAGATGATGAGCGCCGCGATGAACCGGCCGGCCCAGTTTCCGTAGATTCGCTGCATGAAGACCGACATCACGAAACTGTTCTGCCCATGGGCGTACTGCATCAGCTCGCGCCAGGGCATGACGCCCAGCACGCTGATGTTCATCACGATGTAGATGGCCGCCACGGCAAAGATCGAAATGATGAGCGCGCGCGGAATCGTGCGGCCGGGGTCCTTCACCTCCCCGCCCAGAAAGCAGACGTTGTAGTAGCCCCAATAATCATAGGTCGCGATCAGCATGGCCGAGCCCATGCCGAACAGGAACCCGCGCGATAGATGAAATGCTCCCGGCGGAAAATCGAAGGCACGCGCGGGACTGAAATGCGAAATCCCGGCGGCGATGATCCAGACCAGTGCGATGGCAACGCCCACCCAGAGCAACTCGGCAAGCTTCCCGACGGCGGTGATGCGACGGTACAGCAGCAACACGACGAAGCCGCAGGTCGCCATGGCAAGGAAGGTGCTCACCTTCAGCAGCACTCGCACCTCAAGGTCGCCCACCATGGGAAGCCCCAGCCTGAAAGTGTGCGCGAGCAAGGTGTGGTCCAGCGGCGGCCAGAGATACGACGCGTAATCGGCCAGGCCGATGCAGCCGGAAGCGATCGACAGCGGCGCACTGAACGACAACTGCCAGATGAAGAGAAAGGAGAGCAGGCGTCCCCAGGTCTTGGGGCCATAGATCTCCTTCAGGTATTGGTAGGAGCCACCGGCGTTGGGCATGGCGGCACCCAGTTCGGCCCACACCAGCCCGTCAGAAAGAGCGAAGAGCGCGCCGAAGATCCAGCCCAGCATGGCCTGCGGGCCGCCGGCTGCGCTGATGATGAGGGGAATGGTAATGAACGGTCCAACGCCGATCATGTCGATCATGTTCAGCGTTGTGGCCTGAACGAAGCCGACACCGCGAATCAGCTCGGGCTGTTGGACCCGCTCATTTTGGACCATGTCCCACGCTCAGCAGGTTGACGTACAGGCGAATGGCGCCTGGCACTCCGAACGGCAACTGCCGAAAGAACGCGTATCCGGTGTAGATGTAAGTTCCCTTGCCATACTGCGCCACCAGCAAACCGCCCTTCTGCGGCGGCTCGCCGGGATCGTTCGACGCCAGCAGCGCACTGTAGTGGTCATCCCAGTGGTCCATGAAATACAGGCCGCGTTCCTGCACCCAACCCTCGAAATCGCGCTGCGTGATCTGGTTGGGATAGTGGAAGAGCGGGTTCTCCGGCTGCAGCAGCGTGACGGGGGCATCTTCTACGGTCACGCGCTCGCGGCTGAGGTCGGCTGGATAGGGTGTGAAGTTTCCGGAATTGAACTGCGACGGGTTGGTGTTGTACTGCACCAGGAGCGTTCCGCCATTCTTCACGTAATCGAGCAGCCGCTGATTGTTCTTCTTCACGTCGTCCCGGGTGTCATACGCGCGAATGCCCAGCACAATGGTTCCGTAGCGGCTCAGATCGCCACGTTCCACCTCCTCGGGAGTCAGCAAGCTGACGTCGATACCGACCTGCCGCAGCACGGTGGGGATGTCGTCGCCCGCGCCCATGATGTAGCCCACCCGCAAGCCTTCCGGGACTTTGACATTGACGATGCCGGTGCGTTGCGTGGCCGGCTGATAGTAGAAGAAGCCTCCGATGTCAGGACGCGTCACCAGGCTGTAGCCCTCGGTATACAGGTCCTCGCCACCCTGCACCACAGCCGAGACGCGATACCGGCCCTCCGGCGCGCCATCGGGCAGCACCCTGAACTCGGAACCATGCTCGCCCGGCTTGGTGAAATCGATGGTGGCGGCCGCCGGCTCCGCTTTCCATCCCGCCGGTAGGTTGGTGCGGACATCTGCGGTGGCGTGGTCGGCAGTGGAACGCACTACGACGTTGAGGGCAGATGACGGGTTCGGCCCGGCAGGGATGATCTGCGTGGTGGGCGAGGTCTGCACGGAAAAGGGCGGCACCACGGAAAGCGGCATCGACCAGGCTATTGCCGTGCACGTCGTGCAAAGGGGTGCGCGCAACCGCGCGAATTACGCCTTCTTCGCCATGCACGGTGTACACCAGTCGCGCCCTGACGGGAGGCGGCGGCAGCGACAGTGTCGCGTATTCCGGCTCGTCGATCTGGTACACGGAGTCGGTCTCAGGATCGTTGCGATGGAAGTACGCCTTGGTGAGTTGCGCATCGGCCGGCGGTGTGACGCGGAACATGATCGAGCACCCATCACCCGGCGCAATGACTGCCGGAACTTTGTCCATGAACAGCTCCGACTTCCATCCCTTGGGAACGTCGAGTGCGAGCTGCTTTACGTTGAGGGCGGAACTGCTGCCATTGTGAAACTTAGCCACCAGCAGGAACGACTTCCCTGCCGTGATCACCGCCGCCAGAACATCGCCGTTGGAAGACGTGGCGAACTCCTCGGCCATCGGGCGTCCATCGGGGGTGCCCGGGCCCGCGCCCAGTTCCAGACTGAGGGCAAGGTTTGCGGCTTGCTCGAACTGTTCCTGCTTGGAGCGAAGCTGGGTCAGCAGGTCGTCTCTCTCGATCGCGCTCAGGGTTGAGGTTTCTACTCTTGCGATCAAGTCGCGATCGAGTTTGAGTCCACGCAGCAGCGGCTGGGCCGCGCTCTGCGGATCCTTCTCCGCGGCCGCGCTCGCTTCGTCGACGGTCTTCGCGATCGCTTCGAGCTCGGAATGTAACCACGGAACCTTTGCCGCATCCGGCCCCAGACGCAAAGCCAACCCAAGCAGAGAAGTGTCGATGCCGTCGAAGAAATCCTTTTCATGGACGTTGTTGACCGGGTTGCCCGGCAATGCCGAGTCGATCAGCTTGTAGTAACTGGTGCGGCGTCCCTCCGTGAGGTGCCAGGAACCGGCGCCCTGCGATAGCTGATGCTGCAGGCCCTTGAAGGCGAACTGCACGTACGGCTCGCCCAGCAACGGGATCGTTCTGCGAGGTCTCCAGTTCAACGTTCCAGTCCTCGTCGGAGCGAACGTTGTCCATGTACAGTTTCTTTGCCTGCCAGGGCAGCAGGCCTTGGCGAATTTGCTCGGGAAAGCGGGTGGGATCGGCCGCCGCGCGAAACGCCTCGCGGGTCAGGATCCCAGAGGCCTGGTGATTGCCATGCCCGTCGCGCGAGTCGCCGCGAAAGCGTGTACAGATTACATCGGGACGAAAGGTGCGAATGACGCGCACCATATCGCCGAGGGCGACGTCGTGTCCTTGCCACTTGGCGAAGGTCTCCTGCGCTGTCTTGGAGAAGCCGAAGTCGGCGACGCGGGTAAACCTCTGCTCGACGCCGTAGTAGCGGTCGGCCGCCAGCAGTTCGAGGGTTCGAACGATTCCCAACTCGTCGCCCAGGTTGCTGCCGACCATGTTCTGGCCGCCCTCGCCGCGATTCAGGGTCAACTGCAGCGCCTCGACGCCGTGTCCGCGCGCTTCGAAAGTCAGCATGCCGCCGTCTTCATCGTCCGGATGCGCGGCGGTGTGCATCAGGCGCGCGGTGGTGTGCAAGCGGCGAAGCACCAGCTTGAGCCCGGTGGCGCCGGTGTCGATAGCCAGCGGCTGGGTGTCGACCCAGGGGGAAGGAACCTGTGCGCTGAGGACACCGCAGGTGAGCCCGAGCAAGAGCCAGAGGGTAAAGAGGTTTCTGACACGGCGCGCCCGGCAGGAATCGCTAGAGTGAAGTGCCATTCATCCTTAAAAAGCTACAGAAGCGAGACTACGCGAGTCACCAGTATACAAAGCAGTCAGCCGCCGCGCGGGGGGCGTCAAACGTATTCCGCGTGCGCGTAGCACCAGTTCCACGATCCGCCCAACTCCTGCATGACCGGGTGGCCGGTTTCTTTGAAGTGCTGGTTGGCGTGGCGGCCGGGCGAAGAATCGCAGCAGCCGACATGGCCACACTCCAGACACTTGCGCAGCGCTACCCAGCGCTGTCCGGTCTTCTCACATTCCTCGCAGCCTGCGGTGCGGGGTGCGACAGTATGTTTCACCGCTTTGATGTGTTCGCACTTTGCCATTGCGTCCTCCTGACAACAACTGCTTTGGATGAATCTCAGCGCAGCCAGGATTCGCTCTGCCTGTGGCGATGCTCCAGTTCGACGATGCGACGCTTGTCTATAATGAAGATTTGCAGTTCATCGCGAATTCGCTGCAGGGAGCGCACTCTCAAGCGAAATCGCCATGAGAACCGGATTCTTACATGATTCAAACCTTATTTGGCAGCGTCGAAGAACAACCCAGTTTTCTGGACCGCATGAAAGAGGCGGTCACGCGAACGCGTGAAAGCCTGAGTGAACGGATTGAAGATGCGGTCGGACTTCGCAAGGAAATCGATCGCGGCACGCTGGACGAACTGGAAGCCACGTTGATCAGTGCCGATCTCGGGACGGCCACGACCACGAGCTCTGCTGGAGACGTTGCGGGACAAAGTCGATCGCAAGCAGATCGGCGATGTGGGCGAACTGAAGCGCGTGCTGAAAGAAGAGCTGCTGGGCATTCTGACCGCCGCTGAGAAGCAGCCGGTCGCCAAAGTTGACGGCGAACCCGAAGTGATTCTGGTGGTCGGCGTCAACGGCACCGGGAAGACCACCTCCATCGGGAAGCTCGCCCACGTGCTTCGCGCCCAGGGCAAAACAGTTTTGCTGGCGGCGGCAGACACCTTTCGCGCCGCGGCCATCGAACAACTGGAAATCTGGGGCGACCGCACCGGAACCGAAGTGATCAAGAACAAGCCGGGCGGCGATCCCGCGGCTGTGCTCTTCGACGCCCTGAAGGCCGCCAAGGCCCGCAATACGGATTACGTCATCGTCGATACCGCCGGCCGGCTGCACACCAAGAGCAACCTGATGTCGGAGCTGGAGAAAATGCGCCGCACCGCGCAACGCTTTATACCGACGGCTCCCCACGAGACCTTGCTGGTGATGGATGCCACCACGGGCCAGAACGGCTTGCAGCAGGCTCGGCTGTTTACCCAGTCGGCGGGGGTCACCGGAATCGTGCTGACGAAGCTGGACGGCACCGCCAAGGGAGGCATTGTCGTCGCCATCTCGAAGGAGCTTGGTCTGCCGGTGCGCTACGTCGGAGTCGGCGAAAAGGTCGGCGACCTTCTGCCTTTTAACGCCCAGGATTTCGTCAACTCGCTGTTCGATTAGACATGGCTTCCCATCCCCAGTGACGCGCAGTTGATGCAACAAGTTCTGGAGCTGGCGGCGCGCGGCGTCGGCCTGGCGTCGCCCAATCCTTGTGTGGGTGCGCTGCTGGTGTCGCCGGACGGGCAAATCATCGGCCAGGGCTTTCACACCTACGACGGCCGCAAACATGCCGAGATCCTTGCGCTGGAGGAGGCTGGAGAGCTTGCCCGCGACGCCACACTCTACCTCAATCTCGAACCCTGTTCGCACCACGGCAGGACTGCGCCTTGCACAGACGCGTTAATCACCGCGGGCGTAAAGCGCGTCGTCGCAGCGATGCGCGATCCCAATCCGCTGGTCAGCGGCCAGGGTTTTGCCAAGCTACGCGCCGCCGGCGTCGAGGTGGTCGAGGACGTGCTGGAAGCGGAGGCGCGCAAGCTGAATGAGGCCTTCGCAAAATATATTCGCTACAAGACACCGTTCGTGACGCTGAAAACGGCGATGACGCTGGACGGCAAGATCGCCCCTCCCCCCGGTGAGGGCGCGGCGCCCAGCGTGATCGCCGCCAGCGGAGGCTGGATCACCAGCGAAACCGCGCGTGCGCATGTTCACGAAATGCGGCACGCCAGCGACGCCATCATGGTGGGCGTCGGCACCATCATCGCCGACGATCCCCTCCTGACGGACCGCACCGGCTTGCCGCGACGGCGGCCATTGTTACGCGTGATTCTCGACTCAGGCTTGCGTTTGCCCCTCGACTCCCGCGTGGTAAGGACGGCGCGCGAAGATGTGCTGGTCTTTTGCTGTTTTGCCGAGGAGCATAAGCGGCAGGAACTGGAATCGCGCGGGGTACGCGTCGAGCAGGTTCCCATGTTCCAGGCGCTGGCCGACGGCACCATCCCCTTCCCCAGCGGCGTTCCCTCGTCGGATGGCCGGCCGGACCTGGAGCGCGTCATGGCGAAGCTGGGAGAAGAGGAAATCACCAGCCTGATCATCGAAGGCGGCGCCATGGTGAACTGGGCTGCGCTGTCCACCGGCATTGTGGACAAGATTTATTTCTTTTACGCGCCCAAGATTCTGGCCGGGACAGGCTCCATCCCGTTTGCACTCGGCACGGGGTTCCAGCGCATGAGCGAGGCCGCCCATGTCAAGGCGCTCACGCTGCATCGCTTCGGAGAAGACTTCGCGGTCGAGGGATACCTGCGCGACCCGTATGCAGAGGCGGCGATCGAGGTCGTTCCTAGCAAGGATTCATAAACTGCTCCGCAAGCCGGGGCGACGAGGTGCGTCATCATGTTTACCGGACTGGTTGAAGAAGTTGGAACCGTCGCCAGCATTGTCGAGAAAGGCGGCAACCACCGCATCACCATTCATGCTCCCCTGAGCGCGAAGGAACTGAAGGAGGGCAACAGCGTCGCAGTCAGTGGAGTCTGCCTCACTGCGCTCGATATTAAGAAGGAAACCTTCTGCGCCGATCTCGCGCGGGAGACCTGGACCCGAACTTCGTTCTCGCGCATTACCGAAGGCGCGCAGATCAACCTGGAGCTTCCTCTCAAAGTCGATGCCCGCATGGGCGGACACATCGTTCAGGGG
Source organism: uncultured Acidobacteriaceae bacterium (assembly GCA_963798275.1). Taxonomy (GTDB): domain Bacteria; phylum Acidobacteriota; class Terriglobia; order Terriglobales; family Acidobacteriaceae; genus CAWCTB01. Next base: position 38,831 of record CAWCTB010000001.1, on the reverse strand, counting down.
CACGTCGACGGCACGGGAAGGCTCGCCGGTTTGGAGCCGATTCCCAATGCTGACGACTTCTGGCTGCTGATCGACATTCCCGAAGACCTCGAGAAATATGTCGTGTTTAAAGGTTCCATCGCGGTGGAAGGCATCAGCCTGACCGTGGCCGATCTGCAAGGGCTGCGGCTCACCATCGCGATCATCCCGCACACCATCAAGATGACCAATTTGAAGTCGCTGAAGCCCGGCGACCCGGTCAACCTCGAAACCGACATCGTGGCGAAGTACCTGGAGAAGTGGACAAGGCGCGAAGACCTGGCGTCGGCGCTCAGCGTCGATCGCCTGATCGCGCAGGGATTCTGACGCCCGGCTAATGGGGCGCGTGCGGCGGGCGTTGCGCCCCGAACGCCTTCTCGAAGTCGAGCGAGTCGAGTTCCAGGAACTCCTGCACAATCGGCTCGTTCGACTTGGCCATCTCCGCGAAGGTTCCGAAGAAGATCACGCGCGCTTCGTGCAGAAACACCAGCCGGTCGGCCAGCTTCTTGGCCAAGCGCCATGTCGTGGGTGACCACGATGCTGGTGAGCTTGAGCTGTTTCTTCAGCTTCTTGATGAGATCGCCCAGCAGGTGCGCCATCAGCGGGTCAACCATCGTAGTGGGCTCGTCGTAGAGAACGGCATCGGGCTGGGCGGCCAGGGCGCGCGCAATGGCAACGGACCGCTTCATCCCGGTGGAGAGGTCCGAGGGCAGCAGATCGCGAAATTCGCGCACCCCCACCATGTCCAGCAGGCCGTCGACGATCTGGTAAATCTGTTCCTCTTCCAGCCCGCCGCGCTCGCGCAGGGGAAACGCCACGTTCTCGCCGACCGTCAGCGAATCGAAGAGCGCCCCGTTCTGAAAGACCATGGTGACCTTCTTGCGGATGCGCTCCAACTCCTGCTCGGGATAGTCAGTGATGTCTTCGTAGGCCACCCAGACGCGTCCGCTGTCCGCCTTGAGAAAGCCCATGATGTGATGGAGCGCAACCGATTTTCCCACGCCGCTTCGCCCCAGGATGCAGACCGTCTCGCCGGGCATCACGTCGAAGCTCACGTCATCCAGCACCACCTTGCTGCCAAAGGCCTTCGAGACGCGCTGGAACTCGATGTATGGCCGGTGTTCGTTCATGCCGTCCGCTTCCTGGTGACTCGAGATGGACGACTGGACTGCTGTATGGCGGCGTTGAACTCTTCCGGAGTATTGAGATTTCGAAACAGTTCGGGAGAAAAACCGGCGTTCACGAATCTCCTGTTCCGCGACGTAGCCGGTTGGAACCAGTGCGAAGAGGTGCCCGAGCTTGTAGTCGCCTGACTGCAAGGCCTGCTCGGCAACGGCAAGCAACGGGCGGCGATAGACGGCACACAATGGCTGAATCCCGCCCAGCGCCTCCGGAACGACGGCAAGGTCCTTGCCGGAGCGCGCTTTCTCCAGCAGCCAGCGCAGAAAGCCCGGTTCCAGGAAGGGCATATCGACAGACAAGATGAGATTCAAGTCGGTGGCCGTGGTTCGCAGCGCGGCATGAATACCGCTGAGCGGCCCGCAATTCGGATGGATGTCCTCAACCACCTCACCGTAACTGGCATATGCGGATCGCGGTCCCACGATATGCACCGCCGGGAGTCACCTGTTTCGCGTTGCGCAAGGCGAGCTCCAGGAGAGTTTCCGGGCCGAAGCGGAGCATGGCTTTATCGCAGCCCATGCGCGAACTGCGCCCGCCCGCCAGAACAAATGCCGTAACATCCTTCACGCCGCAATCATACCTGAGCGTTCCAGAGCATCGAGCCGGGCCTGCGCCTCACTCTACGCCCGAGCGGGACGAAATGTGGTGGTGTGGGGGATACAGCCATTGATCTCGACGGCGACCACGCGTCCGCCACTGTCGAGTTCCAGCGTGCCGGGAGCGTCCAGCACGGCATCGCCGTTCAAGCCAGGAATGGACACGAAGACGCGGTTATCGACACAGGTTACCGTGGGGTCGCGGGTGAGAAACGAGAGCGCGTAAGGGCTCCGGCAGGCCTTCGGCAGGATGAAACTCAAATCGGCGATGTCGCCAGTCTCGGTAACCGACACGGCGATTTCGAGCGAGATGCGGGAACGCACTTCGTCGCCCTCCACCTGGCTCTCCGGTTTGAAGCAGATGTAATACTCGAACCCTGACTCCGGATCGAATGGACTGCGGTCTACCTGAAAGGCCATATCCGAACTCCCTGAATCCCTGTACCACCTGCCGGTAATGCATGGTAACCCACCGGGAACGCGCAAGCCAAGTGGGGAAATCACATCTTGTCGAATTGTCGAAGCTGGTGCGGGCATCCGCACAGTCGAGGCGAATCTGCTCCCATCCTCTGGTAGACTTTCGGTCTGGTTACTATGGCCTCCAGCGCTCCCATCTTCTCGCCGACCGAGATCGTGAAAGACAAGGTCGCCGCGGTGCAGGACTACTCGGTGCTTGCGGCCCGGTCACTGACCAATCTGTTCGGGCATCCGCGATACTTCGCGGACACCCTGCTGCAGGCGGATATGATCGGTGTGGGCTCGCTGCCCATCGTCGTCCTGACCGGATTTTTCACTGGTGCGGTGCTGGCCCTGCAGACCTCGGCCACGTTGCAGCAGTTCGGATCGCTTTCGCTGACCGGCAAGCTGGTTTCGCTGTCAATGGTGCGCGAGCTGGGGCCGGTGCTGACCGGGCTGATGGTTGCCGGGCGCAACTCCAGCGGCATGGCCAGCGAGCTGGGATCGATGAAGGTGACCGAGCAGATCGACGCCATGCGCGCCATGGGAGTCGATCCGTCGAAGAAACTGGTTACGCCGCGCATGGTGGCCAGCGTGGTGATGCTGTTCTTCCTGAGCATCATTTCCGACCTCGTGGGACTGGCCGGCGGCTTCGTCATCTCGTACCTGCTGCTGGGCCTCGATGCGAACCAGTACTGGACCACCGCCTACCAGGCATTGCATTTCGAAGACGTCTTCATGGGCCTGTGCAAGCCGGTGATTTTCGGCTTCATCATCGCCAGCATCGGCTGCTACTACGGCCTGTCAGCCAAGGGCGGCACACAGGGCGTCGGCCGCGCTACCACGCAGGCGGTGGTTGCCGCGTCGGTCTTGATCCTGGTGAGCGATTTCTTCGCTACCCGGCTGTTGATGGGTCTGTTCGAGCGATAGCGGATGGCGATCCTGGCACCACCTGTCGGCCAGACTCAACCCTTGGGGGACCGCCCCGACGGCGAGGTGGTCGAGTTCCAGAACGTGGAGATCGGCTTCGATCACCCGGTGCTGGAGGGCATCTCATTCCGCCTGCACCGCGGCGAGACTAAGGTCCTGCTCGGCGCCGCCGGAACCGGCAAGACTCTCATCCTGAAACTCGCGCTTGGCCTGATCAAGCCGGACTCCGGCCGCATCCTCGTGCTGGGCAATGATGTCACCTCGATGCGCGAGAACGAGCTCTTCGACCTCCGCCGCAAGATTGGCATGGTCTTTCAGGAGAGCGCGCTGTTTGATTCCCTTACGGTGGAGGAGAATGTCGCTTACCGGCTGATCGAAGAGACCGGGGAAGTCACCGACGAGATTCACCAGCGCGTGCTCGAGGCCTTGCGCTTCGTGGAACTGGAGCGCACGGCCAGCCTCTTTCCCTCTGAGCTGTCGGGAGGTATGCGGCGCCGGGTTGCCATCGCGCGTGCGACCATCACCCAGCCTGAAGTTGTCCTCTACGACTCACCCACTGGCGGACTGGATCCGGTGACCTCCAATACCATTATCGAACTCGTGGTGAAACAACGCGACATGTACCGCACCAGTTCCCTGCTGGTAACGCATCGCCTGCAGGATGCTTTCACCATGGCCAGCCATTACTTTGACCCGCAGCTCAACAAGATGGTGCCTCTACCTTACGGATCGACCCAGAACGTGCACACCACGTTCCTCATCTTGCGCGACGGAAAGATTATCTTCGAAGGAACGGCCACCCAACTGCTCTCCTGCAGAGATCCCTATATTCGAGAATACCTGAGCTGATAGTCTGCCGCTGGCTCAGGCACCCGTATGCTTTGACTGCCTAAGAGGCAAGCAAAAGCCGCCCCGTAAGGCGGCTCAAGGTGTGGAACCTTACTCGCGGTAATTAAAGAAACTTCTTCCTTAAGGTGCTGATTGCCCCCAGCAAACCGGTGCCCACCAGCAACAGAGAAGAGGGCTCCGGTACAGGAACTCCGTACATTCCGAAATAGAGGTTTCCGCTGCTGTCCAAGGCCTGATACAGATCCAGCGGCGGCGGTCCATAGTAGTTCGGTTCAGTCGTAAGATAGCTGCCGTCGGCCTTGTCGAAATCGAGAGAGCCGCCGTGCGAGCCAAACACTCCGTCATTGTCGAAGTAGAACTGTAGTCCACCTCCGTAGATGACTACCAGGACGTCCGGGATGGACGTGTTGATATCTGCATTTGTGAACGTGGAAGTGCCGACCGTGAAGTCAATGTTGTAACTTGTCAGACTGGTTAGGTAGTATGTCCCGTCGCCGAGGCTGCCGGTAAAGCTGAAGGTGCCGTTGCCGACAACATTACCGCCCACCGGAGAATCGGTGAATACAATGCTATAGGTGTTGGCATTGGCGAGGACGGCCGTAAATAGCAGAAGCAGGAAAACAAGTCTCCGCATATTCCCTCCGTTGTGCTAAGGCGCATCGAAGCTCACGCGCATTAGGTGTAGCAGTACTGCTCAGGTGAGTTTACTCAAATAGCTTCGTTCAAGCAACGATTTTCCCTGGATAGGAGAGAAAGCGGTTAGGAACTAATTTGTCCGCTACGCCACCGCTTCGGGCGCAGGCCCGATCTGCTTGGAGAAGTCGCACTTCACCGCCGGCGCGGGCTCTTCCGCTTTCTTCTTGCCGCGACGCTTGGGCTCGTCCGTATCCGCGGTGCGCTTGTTGTTGGGGCAGACCAGGAACACGCCGGTCTTGAAGGTCTTTTCCAGCAGGTACGGGCTGCCGCAGTCGGGGCATTTCTCCGCCACCGGCTTGGCCGCCGAGGTGAAGCTGCACTTGGGATAATTCGAGCAGCCGTAGAAGATGTTGCCCCGGCGGGCCTTCTTCTCCACCAGCTCGCCGTCCTTGCACTCCGGACATTTCACCCCGATGTAGGTCTGCTTCACCCACTTGCACTCCGGATAGCCGCTGCACGAGACAAACTCGCCAAAGCGCCCGTGACGCAGCAGCAGGTTACGGCCACACTGCGGACACTTTTCGTCGAGTGGGATATCGGGAATCTTCTTCCCCTGGTCCAAGCGGCGGGTGGTCTTGCAGTCCGGATAGCCGGTACAGGCCATGAACTGCCCGAAGCGCCCGCGCTTGAGCACCATCGGGACGCCCGCAGTTCTCGCAATACTCCTCCTGCGTGGTCTCCTGCAGGTCGGCCGAATCGAGATCGGGCAGGTCGATCGGATTTTCCTTGGTGAAGGTGCAGCTATTGGGGTCGTTCTTATCGTAGGCGCTGCAGGCGTAGAACGACCCGTGCTTGCCCCACTTAATCACCAGCGGAGAGCCGCACCGCTCGCACTTCTCGTCGGTGGCCTTCTCCATCCGCTTCACGTTCTCCATGTGCTTTTCGGCGTAATGGAGATCTTTCTCGAACTTCCCGTAGAACTCGGCCAGCGCGTCGGTCCAGCGCTCCTTGCCGTCTTCGATCTCGTCGAGCTCCTCTTCCAGCCGCGCGGTGTACTGAAAATCGAAGATGTCCTTGAAGTTCTCCACCAGCAGGTCGGTGACGACGAAGCCAATCTCCGTTGGGACGAACTTGCCGCCCAACTTCTGCACATATTGCCGCTCCTGAATCGTGCTGATGATGGCGGCATAGGTCGAAGGCCGCCCAATGCCCCGCTCTTCCAGTTCCTTCACCAGTGACGCCTCGTTGAAACGTGGCGGCGGTTCGGTGAAATGCTGCTCCGGACTGAGACCCTTCAGCGTGAGCTTCTGGCCTTCCGTAAGCACCGGCAGCTTGTGTTTCAGCGCCTCGTCTTCCTCGTCCTTGCTGTCCTTCGCCTCTTCGTAGACCTTCAGGAAGCCCTCGAACTTCAGCACCGAGCCGGTAACCCGGAAGCGATAGATGTCGTCGCCGTTCTTCGCGTCGATGTCGACCGTCGTCTGATCGAAGACGGCCGGGTTCATCTGCGACGCCACAAAGCGCTGCCAGATCAGCTTGTAAACCTTGTACTCGTCCTCCTGGATGATACGGCTTCACGTCGTCCGGATGGCGCATGGCCGAGCTCGGACGGATGGCTTCGTGCGCATCCTGCGTGTCCTTCTTCGACTTGTAGGTGTTGGGCGACTCCGGCAGGAACTGCGGGCCGTATTCCTTCCCAATCAGCTCGCGCACTTCGGTCAGCGCTTCATTGGAAACGCGGGTCGAGTCGGTACGCATGTAGGTGATCAGACCGACCGTGCCCTCGTCGCCGAGATCGACGCCTTCATACAGCCGCTGGGCGATCATCATGGCGCGCTTCACGCTGAAACGCAGCTTGCGCGAGGCATCCTGTTGGAACTTGCTGGTGGTAAACGGCGCAGCCGGACTGCGACGGCGTTCGCGCTTTTCCACAGAGCGAACGTTCCAGTCGGCCTTCTCCAGCGCGGCGCGCAGCTTTTCGGCCTCTTCCGCCGTTGGGAATCGGCGTCTTCTCGTCACCGATCCCGACAAACCGCGCGCTAAACGTCGGCGGCTTGGCGCCCTGCAGATCGGCGTCGATCGTCCAGTACTCTTCCTTGACGAACGCCTTGATGTCGCGCTCGCGCTCCACGATCAGGCGCAGCGCGACGGTCTGCACACGTCCGGCGGAGAGTCCGCGGCGGACCTTGTCCCACAGCAGACGGCGATACCTGGTAGCCCACCAGCCGGTCCAGCACGCGCCGCGTCTGCTGCGCGTCCACCAGGTTGCGGTCGATGTCGCGAGGATGCTGGAAGGCATCCTGCACCGCCCGCTTGGTGATCTCGTTGAACGTGACCCGCTGGATGCTGATGGCTGACTTCTTTTTCTTCTTGGTGCCGGCGAAGTCGTCGCCGCCCAGCTCGTCGGCCAGGTGCGCCGCAATGGCTTCGCCTTCGCGGTCCGGGTCAGGCGCCAGATAGATGGCGTCGGCCGACTTCGCCAGCTTCTTCAGCTTGGCGATTACTTTCTCTTTGCCCGGAATGACGACGTATTCGGTGGAGAACTCGTTGTCGAGATCCACGCCCAACGACTTCTTGGGCAGATCTTTGATGTGGCCGAACGAGGCTTCCACCTCGTAGCCGGTGCCGAGATATTTTTGAATCGTCTTCGCTTTGGTGGGCGACTCGACGATCACTAAACCTTTAGACAATGTTGCCTCGATGTATGAGTGCGGAATTAGTTATGAAGCTAGCATGGAACGGGACCGTGGGCAAACAGGCCCTTCGCCTCTCGCTCTTCGCTTTCGGCCATTACGGAAGAGCGCCAGTGGGTGTCCGTCTCGTTCCGGTGAGTGTTTTCAACAGGGCCGTAAGCATTTGACGCACACGAGTCAGCTGGCCAAAAGCATCAGAATGTTCGGCGAGAGTCAGTAACTTCAAATCCTTTGCCAGCAAAAGATGATATTGCAACTCGCTGGCTGACCCCATTGCGATACTGCACGAATCGGGCAAACTCCGCGTCGCTCCAACGCCCACAACCCTCGGCCAGGTTTGCTCCCATAGAGCTAGCTGGCACGGCGTATCTGGCTCGTCAGCCCAAACATCTCTGATTTAGGAAAGCGCTCGGTCATACTGTACAAAAGCAGCGTTAGCGAATGCGCTCTCCTCCACACCTCCAGGTCCTCATGGTTTCTCACGGCCGCAGCCTCCCAAGCCAAAGGCGAATAGCGAACGGCTAATAGCGACTAGCTGAAAGCTACATCACCCGCACATAATTCTTCCCCGGCAACTGCCGAATCCGTCCGGCAAGCTCCAGTTCGAAGAGGGCGGTGAAGATCTCTGACGAGGAGAGGTGCGATTGCAACTTTTCAATGAGCTGGTCGATTTGCGTCGACTCGTCCGCGCGCAATGCCCCGAGAATCCTATTCTCATTTGGGCTCAGTTCCGGCGCGCCAAACAATGATGCTGAGGATGGCTCCTCGGATGCAGGCGGTTCCGGAGGGGTCAACGCCAGCCGGACGTCGGCAGGCAGCGCTTCCCACACGTCTTCCCACGATGCCACCAGCGCAGCTCCTTGTTTTATCAACGTGTTAGGACCCCAGGAGAGCTTGTTGGTCACGTTTCCGGGCACCGCATAAACATCCCGTCCCTGCTCCAGGGCACAGCGCGCCGTTACCCGGGTTCCGCTGTATTCGCCAGCTTCGATCACCAAAACGCCAATCGCCAGTCCGCTGATAATTCGGTTGCGAATGGGAAAGTTCTGCGGCGCCGGAAACGTGCCCATGGGAAACTCAGAGATGATGGCTCCGCCGGAGGCCAATATCTGGTCGGCTATTTTCTGGTTTTCCTTCGGATACGTCACATCGATGCCGGTACCCCAGACGGCCACGGTCTTGCCGTGGGCGTTGAGAGCTCCGCGGTGCGCTGCGGTATCCACCCCGCGGGCCATCCCACTGAATACGATGAGGCCACGCGCCGCCAGGTCGCAGGCCAGCCGCTCCGCCATGCCCGTCCCATAAGGCGTAGGATGCCTGGTGCCGATGACAGCAACGCCGAACTGATCAATCGCTTCCACGCTTCCCCTCACATAGAGCGTCAAGGGCGGGTCGTAGATCTCCAGCAGCCGCTTGGGATAGGCCGGATCATCCAGCGCGACCAGGGTTGCGCCCGCCTTTTGCAACCGAAGCAGCTCCTCCTCGGCCAGCTCCAGTGACTTTCCCAGCGCCAGGCTCTGCGCCGCTGCTGCCGGAAGTCCAGCCGCTTCCAATTCGGTCAGTGACGCCCCGAACAAGGCATCTACCCCACCAAAGAACTCGATGAGCTTGCGCCCACGTCCGGCACCCACCCCGGGCGTCATTCCGAGAGCCAGCCATTTCAGGTTGCGATCTGTGCCAGTTTGCGAAGCAGCAACTGCGGCATTTGCCATGGGAACTCCGGCAAAGGAATTTGAAAGCGAAGGGTAACTCCGGCGCTAGTTACCGTCAATGATCGGCGTCACAGTGCGCGCGGCAGACTCGTGGACATCCGGCATCGCCCCCAATCGGCGGGTTTGTTAGACTCGATCTTTGATGCCCCGCCTGCGTATCTCGGCCATATCCTTTCTCAACACAGCCCCGCTGATGTGGGATTTCGAACACGGCGAAGCCGCACGTGACTTCGAGATCGCCTACACCGTGCCCTCCCTTTGCGCCGCAGCGCTGGCCGCGAACCAAGCCGACATCGGCATCATTCCGGCGATCACCTATGCCGAAATTCCCGGGCTGGTCATTCTGCCCAACATCGCGATCGCCGCTCGCGATTACGTGCGCTCCATCCTGCTGATCAGCCGCAAGCCCATCGAGCAGATTGAGACGGTGGCAACCGACACTTCCTCCCGCACCTCGGTAGCGCTCACGCAGGTGCTCTTCGGCAAGTTCTTTGGCGGACAGCGGCAGTTCACGCCGCATCCTCCCGAGCTGGAGGCGATGCTGCGGCGACCACGACGCGGCGCTGCTGATCGGCGACGCAGCGTTGCAGGTTTCGCTGCACCAGTCGCCGTACTATCTGTACGACCTGGCCCACGAATGGCATGTGCGCACCGGCAAGCCGTTTGTCTTTGCCTTCTGGGCGGTGCGCCTCGATGCCCTGCAGCGCCAGCCTCCCGGCATGAAACTCTCGGCGATCTTTCAAGCCTCGCGCGATCATGGCATTCAGCCGGAAAGCGTTGCGATCCTGGCCCGTGAATGGGCCCCGAAGCTGGGGCTCACGGAGGAAGAAGTCCGGACGTACCTGACCGGGAACATCCATTATCATCTCGACCGCGAGAGCCACGCGGGCCTGCAGCTTTTCCTTCGTTATTCGCAGGAACTCGGTATCATTCACGAAATACCCGACCTTCGTTTTCTCGGCCCGGTAGCGTTTGGCAGCGCTCGCAAGTAGGAAGCGACTCCCGGCTGTTTCTTTTGCTGCTACCCTCGACTTGCGTCTAATCGGCTGATCGCCCCGTTTAGGTCCCGACTCGCGATCACGGAGAGCAATGCGCTTCTACGCCGTCTTTACCTTCAAGAAAACGTTGCGGCACATCTTCCTGCACCTTGGAGGCCCCGGACTCGTCTTGCTGGGATTGGTGGACAATTCCTTCATTCCGACGCCCGGCGGCATGGATGTGTGCACGATTCTGCTCGCTGCTGCCCATCATGAGCCCTGGTGGTACTACGCGCTCATGGCGACCATCGGAAGCCTCGTCGGCGGGTATCTTACCTATCGTCTGGGTGCCGAAGGTGGCAAAGAGACACTGGAAAAGAGGCTTTCCAAGAAACAGGCGGCGAAGGTCTACCGGATCTTTGAACGCTACGGATTTGCCTCAATTGCTGTCGGAGCTCTTTGTCCTCCGCCGGTGCCGATTGTTCCCTTCCTGCTGGCCCCGGGCGCATTGCACTACCCGCGACTCAAGTTCCTCGCCGCGCTTGCCCTGGGCCGCTCCATCCGCTACACGGCGCTGGCGTATCTGGGCTCCATCTACGGCCGCGCCATGTTTCACTGGCTTTCCCGCTACTACCGGCCGCTGCTGTATGCCCTGATCGCGTTAGGCGTCATCGGGGGACTGGCCGCTTTGTACTACTGGCGGCGGCACAAGCGGAACAGCGCTCAGCCGACCCACGAGCGCGCTCCGGCACCCAAGGCCACGGGAACGTAAGATCACCTGAGACGAACGCCGCTCACTCGAAAGTCCACTTGGTGACGGCTTGCGGAAACTGTTTCTCCGGCATAGCGAACACGGTATGCGGCCGTACCTCCCAGACCGGTCCTCGTTGCGGATCCAAGTCCCATCCGTATTTTTCTTTGTAATCGCTGAAGGCCTTCGGCGGGATATCGGGCACTGCCAGCCTACGGGCGGTGCCCTCCAGGATTACCGCCTCGACCGCATCCTCGTTGCACACGACGCACTTGGGATTGACGGCGAGGTTGCGCGATTTGCGGCTGGTCGCTGCCGTAGAGAAGTACCATGCGCCCTCCAGCCACACACCCCAAACCAGCATGGTGTGGGGCGAGCCGTCGGGCCGCACCGACGTGAACCAGTAATTGTGAGAGCGGCTGAAGCGCTGTCGTGCCCACTCCCACGGCAACGTGCCTTGCTGGCCGCGGGGAACGCCGTATCCCTCCATGCGGGGACGGCATGCCCTGGGTTCGCGCTCTCTGCTGTCTCCCACCATAACGAGCCGCTTGACGGCAGGTCCGCTTAGCCTGCGTTTAGTACGCCCAGGCTGGTCCCTGCCCCTTCGAGGTTGAGTGATTTTCGATCACCACGAACACTGACTTCCCATAGAAAAACGGCAGGCCAAAGTCGAAGGTCGGACCCGATGCGGCTGTGTTTCCCGGCGATCCCAACTCAACAAAGGCGGTGGCCGACTGATTGTTGTTGAACAGCGTATCCGCATCGCCGATGCTGAATCCAACGGTTCCGCTTATTGCATTGGCACCGGTGGCCGTTGCCTGGAAGTTGCTGGTCGGATTTTGGCAGTAGAAAGACGAATTGGTTCCCGAACACTGCGTCACGCCCAGGGTCGCGGCATTGAGGATGAACCACGCGTTCGAGCCACTGTCGATATAGGAGCAAGTCGGACTGTTCGTGGAGCTGCAACTGTCGTTATACGTCTGACCGTTTAAGGTGACCGACTGATAGTCGCCGGACGGCGTGGTGGTATAAAAGCTCGCGCTCCCGAGAGCGTTGTCCGATTGGGTGTCGATGCCGAAGATCAGCGAGCCAGTGGGATTCACCGACCCTGTGCCCAGCGGAACCGAAGGCAATTGGATCAGTATGCCGTTGTTGTCCTGCGGGAACAGCCACACCGGGTTCTGCACCTGGTTGGCGAGCGCGACGGTGGTTTGGGTGCAGTTGGTGTTGCCGGGACATGTGTAATAGAAACCGTTGCTCGTGGTGTTAACGCAATACCCTCCACAATCCTGCTCGAAAACTCCTACGCCCAGAACTCCGTTCGCTCCCAGCGTCTGCACATCGTTTTCGCCGGTTCCGGTACTACTGCAGGCGCTTGGGATATTAGGCAACGTACTGGTCCCGATGATCTGAATCGGCACTGAGGTCGCCTTTTCGCCCGCCATCTGAACGTCAGCGCCAGCCACCGCGCCCCAGGAATAGCCGTCGGCGAACTGCGTGCACTCCCCGATCGTGTTGCCGCTCGAGTCCTTCTGCACCGGAAGGTTCAACGTCAGCACCGAACCGACCAGGCGCAGTCCCTCCGAGCCCGTGTCCACCAGAACGTGGTCGATGCTCTGGCAGGTGCTGGTACCGGGCACGCAGACCGTCACCGTTGCAAACGCCCCATTCACATAGGCGTACGAGAGCCCGGATGGCCCAGCATCCACGATGATCGGCAATACGTTCGACACCTGCGACGCCGGGCTTACCGTGACCGTCGCCGCACCCGACTTGGAAGTGTCCTGAGTCGAGGTCGCGGTCACTGTCACCAGCAAGGTCGCGTTAGTGGTGGGGGCGGTAAAGAGGCCGGCATTCGAAATCGAACCCGCGCTCGCCGACCAGGTGACGGAGGAACTGAAACTGCCGGTGCCGCTCACGGTCGCGGTGCACTGGCTCGTCTGCCCGGGCATAAGGGTAGTTGGGGAGCAACTCACCGACACGGAGGTAATCGTCGAACCACCTCCGCTACTGCCGCCGCTGCTGCTGCCACAGGCGACCATGCCCAACACGCCGCAAAGTACCGCCACCATTCCCAGTGTTCGCACTTGCATCCCCTTCACTTGATCTCGTTGGTGTCAACGCCTTGCGGCAGCATTCCCGGCACATAGGCGCTGCCGTAGAAACCACTGTGCATGTGGCCTGACTGCTGCAAAACCAGCCCGGGAGTCTCAATGACCAGCGGACCGTGTCCGCGCCGGTTCTGCACGGATTGTTTCATCTGTTCGAAGTACGAACCCAGGACCTGTTGCAGATCGGGCACCGATGGCCCGCTCCAGGCAACTCCGAACACCGATCCCTGCACGGTTGCGAACTCACGCACCGCGCCGCCCGAGGGTAACTGGATCTCGTGCATCACGTAGCGCTGCATGGCAACGCTGCGCAGGCTGCCCTTCATATGTACCTGGTCGTTCTGTACCGACATCTGGTTGTCGCCCAGCGCTGCCCAGGCGGGAAACGCCAGCGCCAGAAGCACCGGCAGCAACACAGCGCGCACGGCTCCGGCGCGAGAGAATCCAATCGAATCGGGAAGTTTCATAGGGAAGTTCCTTTGACCTGCTCACCTGGTTAGGCTTGCGTTTGAAACCAGCGTCGGTGGTACGATCTGACGAAGCGGAGGCTGAACTTACATTGTATAGGGTTCCGGCAGCGGTTCCTGCGTTGTATAAACGCAGGTCCGCCGACATTGTTTCGCAATGTATTGCGGCCGGGCCTTTTCTGCTTTTACTTTGATGCAGCAACGTGGCTTCCCTGCTGTGCAGATTCACCGTAAAATGTCACCAAGGCTTGTGATTTTCTTATGTCCCTGACAAAAGCGGAAGCGCTGGAGATGTTTCGCTCCGATGACCTGATCGGCATCGGCATGGAAGCCGACGCGGTGCGCCGCCGGCTGCACCCCGATGGCGTGGTCACCTACATCATCGACCGCAACATCAACTACACCAACTTCTGCACCGAGTACTGCACCTTCTGTGCTTTTTACCGGCCGCTGAAGGGAAAGCTCGCCGCCGAGGGCTACATACTCGACTTCGACACGGTGTACGACAAAGTCAGGGAAACCGTGGAACTGGGCGGCACCGGCGTGCTGTTGCAGGGCGGACTGCATCCCGACCTGAAGATCGAGTGGTACGAGGCCATGCTCAGCGGCCTGAAGCAGCGCTTTCCGCAGGTACACCTGCATTGCTTCTCGGCCTCGGAGATCATCTGCATCGCCGAAGTAAGCGGCCTCACTATCGAAGACACCATCCAGCGGCTGCGCGATGCCGGACTCGATTCCATCCCCGGAGGCGGCGCTGAAATTCTCGACGACGAAGTGCGCTACAAGATCGCCCGCCTGAAGTGCCTTACCAACGATTGGCTGAACGTGCACCGCACCGCCCACAAGCTCGGCATGCGCACCACCGCCACCATGATGTTCGGTGTGGGCGAAAACTACGAGCACCGCGTCAACCACTTCCAGGCGATTTACGACTTGCAGGAAGAGACCGGCGGATTTACCGCGTTCATCCCCTGGTCCTTTCAGCCGCAGAACACTGCACTCGGCGGCCGGGGATGGGATGAGGCCACTGCGGTCGAATATCTCAAGACCCTGGCGATTGCGCGTCTATTCCTCACCAACTTCGAGAACGTGCAATCCAGTTGGGTCACGCAGGGGCTCAAAGTCTGCCAGACCGGTCTGCGCTTCGGCGGCAACGACGTCGGCTCCGTGATGATCGAGGAGAACGTGGTGCGCGCTGCCGGCGTGCGCAACTGCACCACCGAGGAAGAGCTCCGCCGCATCATCCGCGACGCCGGTTTCCGTCCGGCGCAACGCGATACGCTGTACACGAAGTTCTTCCTGAACTAAACTGAGCAGAAGGCTCGATGCTACCCTGGAAACTCCTGAACAGTACAAAGCGCGCATTCTCGCCTTGATGGATGGTAAGGATCCAATCGCCGTGCAGCGCGGGACCGCGCAACAGCTCGGCGCGCTGATCCAGGACATTCCGGGAGAAAAACTTCGCCAGCGCCCCGACCCGAATAAATGGTCCGTGGCGGAGATCCTCGCTCACCTTGCTGAAGCTGAGGTCGGCAGCACCTGGCGCTACCGGCAAATGATCGAGCACGACGGCACTCCGCTGTCGAGTTTCGACCAGGACCTGTGGGAGAACTTGGGCGCGTACTCCAAACGGGACCCGCAAGAATCGCTTCAGCTCTTTCGCTTACTGCGCGAGGCGAACCTGCAGATGTTCGATCGGCTCAGCGACGAACAATGGCAGCGTCACGGCATGCATGTCGAGCGAGGACGGATGAGCGTCGCCGATCTGGCGCGCCAGATAGCGGGACACGACATCAATCACCTCGCCCAGATTCGCAGGCTGGTCGGCAAGTAAGCCGCGCCATTCAGGCGAGGGGCACGGATTCGAAATTACTAGAGCAGATCCAGAGTTTGGGTGTTTTGGGTAGAGCAGGCCTTCAGGCCAGCGTTGCGCGCTCGCTACTTTGTTCCGTGGCGTCAGCCCGTAGACACGGGCTGACGCGCACGGACGCGATTTGGGAACATCTGGACGCGGCGCTGAAACGCCGCTCTACCAAATACAATTCAGAGACACAGCAATTATGGAACTACTCTACGGATTTCTCTTGGGCAGTGGTTTGCCCTGACTCTGCTGGTCCTGCATCGTCTCCCCGGGCCGCAACAAACTTGGGTGTGAAGGCGCGGCCTCGGCAGCGGGCTGCGAAGTTTGTTCCAAGTCCGCCGCCGGCTGAGAACCAGCCGAAGCGCTCGGTGCCGGCTCCGGCGAACTGGTGGAAGCTGGGCCGCCGCCCGGCTTAGCGCCGGCTGCAGGTATCTGCGCCGTGGACGTCCCGGAACCGACTGCTGCGCCGGGCTGTGGGCTACTCTTCGGCGGCGGGGTCTTCTCTGCCACGGTTGTTTTCGCGGGGTTGGCCGTCGGCTCGGGATCGAACAACGCCTTGGCATTCATCAGTTCACGAAGATCCGAATCGTGCGGAGCCGCATAGAAGAAGCTCAGCAGATAGCCCCGCTGCCGGGTGAGGGCCATCGCGATGGAGACCCGCCGGGAGAGCGCTTCCCCCGCCGCCTGATAGGCGACGACTCCCTGCGCCACCACAAACGTTCGACCTTCGGTTGCCAGGGCGGTCGCCCCCCGCATGTCGCGCATGATGGGGTGGCTGAGCCCGTAGGACAAAAGAAAGTTTCGAATCGGATTGCTTTCGCTAAGGTCGCTGGGAAACTCAACGTTGGGAAAGCAGGACAGAGCCATTGCCGACACAGTCACTTCGCCGAAGTCCTCGTACAGCACGTCTCCGCCCGGATCGGGCTCGGTCTTCCACGCTGAAAACAGCACACGTTCGCAGGCCTGCTGCAGCGTGCGCTCGCCTGGCCCGATGTCTGTGCTGGGCGCCACTCGCTTCCGCCATTGTTCGACCGCAGGCTGCACCGCGCCTTCGTGCCCAACCTTCCATCCCTTGGGCAGCTCGTAGGCGAATCCAAGCTGGCCATTCTCGTAGACGTTTCCCGCCACCCTGCCGGGGTCGATCTTCATCGCCGGAGGATCCGACTTCAGCTCCTGCAGACGGCGATAGGGAATGGAAGGCCCCTCGTACTTGACAGCTCCCACCCCGGCGTATTGTTCTGCCGAAGCAGGCGGAACAAACTTGATGTTGGTGAACGCCTTGATCAGTTGCTGCTCCACCTTCGCATCGTGCGCTGCCAGAATCACTCGCACGATATAGCCGTCCAACTCGGTTGCATAAATCGCATGCTGGTCAATCCCACGCCGGGTTTCGTAATAGAAAAACTGGTGACCTGCGATGTTGGTCTTGGAAAGCGCGTGCAACTCCTCGACGCCAATCGCCAACTCCTGGTCAAGCAGATTGCGCAGGGCGGCCTTGGCATCCGGCCGTTTTTCGCCGGGCGGGTACGCCGATATTGAGATTTGTGGGCGCTGCGGCGCCGGCCCCAGCAACTCCAGCAGGTCGATACGCCCTTCGGGTGCGGCTGGCAGGGGAATCGGCTTCAAGTAGGCCTCATCGGGCAATTGGAACCAGAACCCGAAGAATGCATTGGTATAGCGGTCGTGGGCGAGGTAGCCGTCATCCGGATAGTGCGGTGCGCCCCCTACTGCCGGCTTTTGTTCTGCAGCTCCGGCTCCGCCAACACCGGCCTGCGGCGACTGCCCGGATGCCAGCAAGGAGCACAGCAATGCCCAGACCAGAATGGGGGTAGAGGCCCTCCGCAGTTTCATACCCGTTCGCCAGGTTTCATTGTTAGCCTTCGGCCCTGCGTAGTCAACGGAGCGGAACAAAATTGCCTGCACCCTTTTCAGCAATTCGGCAGCCGGAGTTCCGTTCGGTTCGACCCAGCTCCCTCAGGTACAATCATCCGTTCATAAGCGCAAACGCTGCGCGCCATGCCGCCTGGGGCGCGGATTCTTGAGACGGAGCACTCCCTGAACCCTGCCTTGAGCCTGTTCTGCATTCTGTTGGCCGAGCCCCCGCATGGCTTGCGGCATTACCTGCGCACGCACTTCCTCGACACCACCTTCAAGGGACTCTACCGCGCCAACGGCTTCGACCTTGCGCTCCTGATTCCCTACTTCATTGTCCTGATTCTGCTGGCATTTTACGGCCTGCATCGCTACCAGTTGGTTTACCTCTACTACAAGCACCGCAAGAACAAAGTCACCACGCCTTCGGCGTACTTTTCCGAACTGCCCAAGGTCACCATTCAGTTGCCCATCTTCAACGAGCAGTATGTCATCGACCGCCTCGTCGAGTGCGTCTGCAAGCTGGAGTATCCGCGCGAGAAGCTGGAAATCCAGGTGCTCGACGACTCCACCGACGAGACCGTACAGGTTGCGGCCGCGGTGGTCGAGCGCTATGCGGCGATGGGTCACAACATCACCTACCACCATCGCACCAACCGCGAGGGATTCAAGGCCGGCGCGCTCGATGCCGGGCTGAAGCATACCGATAGCGAATTCATCGCCATCTTCGACGCCGACTTCACGCCCCAGTCCGACTGGCTGATGAAGGTGATCCATCACTTCGCCGACCCCAAGATCGGGATGGTGCAGACCCGCTGGACCCACCTGAACCGCAATTACTCATTCCTGACGGAAGTTGAGGCCATCCTGCTCGACGGGCACTTCGTGCTGGAACACGGCGGCCGCTCCCGTGCCGGCGTGTTTTTCAACTTCAACGGCACCGCCGGGATGTGGCGCCGCCAGGCCATCGACGACGCCGGCGGCTGGGAACACGACACCCTGACCGAAGACACCGACCTCAGCTACCGCTCGCAGCTCAAGGGGTGGCAGTTCCGTTACTTGCAGGACGTGGAATGTCCCGCCGAGCTGCCCATCGAGATGACCGCGTTCAAGACGCAACAGGCACGCTGGGCCAAAGGGCTGATCCAGTGCGCCAAGAAAGACCTGCCCAAGGTGCTGGGCTCCAAGGTTTCAAAGCGGGAGAAGATCGAGGCCTGGTATCACCTGACGGCGAACCTCAGCTACCCGCTGATGATCGTGCTGAGCACGCTGCTGCTACCCGCCATGATGATCCGCTTCTATCAGGGCTGGTTCCAGATGCTCTACATCGACCTGCCGCTGTTCCTGGCATCGACCTTCTCGATTTCCAGCTTCTACCTGGTGTCGCAGAAGGAACTGTTCCCGAAGACGTGGTATCGGACGTTTCTCTATCTGCCGCCCCTGATGGGGCTTGGGATCGGTTTGACGGTCACCAACACCAAGGCGGTGTTCGAGGCAATCGTGGGAAAACAAACGGCGTTTGCCCGCACTCCCAAATACCGCGTCGTGAACAAGCAGGACAGGACGGTCGCCGCCAGGAAGTATCGCAAGCGCCTGGGATGGGTTCCGTGGATCGAGTTGCTGATCGGCGCATACTTTGCCTGGACGGTCTTCTATGCCATGACCAACGAGAACTACTTCACCGTACCTTTTCTGGTCCTCTTCGTTTTTGGTTACTGGTACACCGGCCTGATGTCGCTGCTGCAGGGACGCTTCGACAGCCTGGTGCAGGCCCGCGGTGAAGAACACAGCGCCAAGCCATTTCCTGTCGGGGTGTAGACGACGTTGTCTGGAAAACAAGACATGAACCTGAATCGCTTTGACCGGTTGCTTCGTTGTTCTCTGTGCGTCCTTCTCGGCTTGGCCTGGCTGTCCTCGGCCGCGCTCGATCGCCAATCGAATGCCGATTACCGTGCTCGCCGGGTCGCGCTCGCCAAAAAGCTAAACGGCGGTGTTGCCGTAATATTCGCCGGAACGGAGTCCGAAGGCCCCAATGCGGTTTACGGCTTCCGCCAGGACAATGACTTCTTCTATTTCTCCGGCTCGAGCGAGCCCGGCGGGGCATTGCTGATATCGCCCGAAGTGTCGGGGAAAGATGCCCATCCCTATATCGAAATCCTCTTCATTCCCTCCGCGCAACCTGGTGCAGGAGAAGTGGACGGGGCCCAAGCTGGGCCCGGAGAATCCGCAGGCTGCATCGATTACGGGCTTCGACCGGGTGGCCAGCCTCGACCAACTGCCGCAGCAACTAGGACAGTTGCTGGCTCCAGGACGGGGCCTCTACCTCGACCTGCCCGAGAGTGGCGAACAGAATGCCGCAACCAACACGTTGGACTGGCTGCGCCGCACTAACACCCTGCCTGCCGGGGTCGCGACCAAGGACGTCAAACCAGCCATCGCCGAGTCCCGAATCATTAAGGACGCGGGCGAGATCGAACGCATCCGCCACGCCACGGACGCCTCCGTGGCAGCCCACTTTGCAGCGTTGGCTATGCTCAAGCCCGGGCTCAACGAGCACGACATTTCAGCCCGCATGCAGTACGAATTTGAGAAGCGCGGCTGCGAGCGCCCGGCCTATGCTCCCATCGTCGGTGCGGGCTACAACTCCACCGTACTGCATTACTCCGCCGACGACGGGCCTATCGCCGCGGGCGACGTGGTGGTGATGGATGTCGCCGGAGAGTACGCCATGTACGCCTCCGACATCACCCGCACCGCTCCCGCCGGCGGCAAGTTCACCGCGCGGCAGCGCGAGATCTACGACATCGTGCTCGGCGCGCAGAGGGCGGCGATCGATTCGTTCAACGCCGGGCTCTCGACCCTGACCGGCAAAGGCCAGAACTCCCTCTACCAGGTTGCCTACGACTACATCAACCACCACGGCAAGGACCTGCATGGCCAGCCGCTCGGGCCATATTTCATTCATGGCGTCGGTCACTTCGTCGGACTCGAGGTCCACGACGTCGGGGACATCAAAACCCGGCTCGATCGCGGCATGGTCTTCACCATCGAGCCGGGGATCTATATTCCTGAAGAGAAAATCGGAGTGCGCATTGAAGATATCTTCTATGTCGATTCCAACGGCAAGCTGGTGAACCTGAGCGGAGCGCTGCCGCACACGGCTGACGAAGTGGAGGCGGCGATGGCGGGAAAGTACGCTTCCGCTAAGTGAGATCACGTTCCCATGTGATTACCCGACATCTCGCAGCAGGGTTGCCGCACGAATCTGATATCCTGAATCCCTGTGGTGACCCAAGTACTTTTTGTTCTCCTGGTCGTGAGCACCGCAGTCCTCATCGGAGTGGGTCTGGCCATCCACTTCCGGGTTAAGCGTCATCTGCGCCAGGAAAAACACGAGCACCAGGTTGCGCCTGAAAATGCGACAGAAGACAGCTGGGAAGAACGAAAACGCTTCCGAGTGAATTTCCCCTATTGCAGGGCTGAGGAGCAAGCTAATGGCGAAAACAGCATTCCAGACTCCTTCGATTGCCGCCGAGCAGTTGGGCAGCCTGCTGCGGCAAGCCGGCATTGTGATTTGCGCCAGTGCCGTCATTGCGGTCTGTGCGCGCCTGGTCTTGCCGTTGCCCTTCACGCCTGTTCCGCTGACGCTGGCGAATTTCGGCGTCCTGCTGGTTGGCCTGACGCTCGGCAGCAAACGCGGTTTCGCTGCCGCCGCTCTGTACCTGGCCTGGGGCGCGATGGGCTTGCCCGTGTTCAGCCCTGCTGGTCCGGGCGGGATCGGCCAGTTACTCGGACCGACGGCCGGATACCTGTGGGCCTATCCCGTTGTCGCCTTTATCGCGGGCTGGATTGCAGAGCGCGGTGTCTTCCAGAGCTTCACCCGAAACCTGGTTGCCGGAACTGTGGCCGAAGTGCTGCTGTTTGCCAGCGGGATTGCATGGCTGGCTGTCTTGACCCACAGTTGGCACAACGCGGCAATCTTCGGGCTGTATCCCTTCCTCTTCGCTGAAGTGATGAAGGTGATGGTGGCTGCAGCCGTTGCGCGCCGCTTACAACGCATTTCTGTGAGCATCCATTTCGCCCAGGTGAAAGCGCGAGGTCCGGTGCCCGTCAACCTATTTTTTCTCCGGCTATTGAGCCGCACGAGTTGTGTGCCTTATGACAAGCAGTCCCGGTACTCCGGTTCGCGAAATCAAGGTTGCTCACAGTCCCGATTCCGACGACGCCTTCATGTTCTACGGCATGGCCACCAACAAGGTGCGCGTGCCGGGAGTGAAGTTCGTGCACACGCTTTGCGATATCGAGACCCTCAACCGCCAGGCACTGGAAGGCTACTACGACATAACGGCGATTTCCTTCCATGCCTATCCCTACCTGCAGGACAAGTACGCGCTCATGCCCTGTGGCGGCAGCGTCGGCGAAGGCTACGGGCCGATGATCGTCTCCTCGCGAACTTTCCCCGCGGACGAGATCGCGAAGGTAAAGATTGCCGTGCCCGGAACCATGACGACCGCCTATCTCGCCTTGAAGCTCTTTGCTCCCACGGTTGAAACCGAGGTCGTGCCCTTCGATCAGATCATTCCCCGCGTGCTCGACGGCAAGTACGAAGCCGGCCTCATCATCCACGAAGGCCAGCTCACCTTCGACCGCTCCGGCCTGCACCGCATTCTGGACATGGGCAGGTGGTGGCGCGACAAGACCGGCATGCCTCTGCCTCTCGGCGGTAACGCCATCAAACGCGATCTCGGGACTGACCTCATCAACGCCTGCTGCAATGCCCTGCGCGACAGCATTCAGTACGCCCTCGACAATCGCGAGGAAGCGTTGCAATACGCCCTGCAGTTCGCCCGCGATCTCGACACCCAACTGGCTGACAAGTTTGTCGGCATGTACGTCAACGAGCGCACCCTCGACTACGGCAAGGATGGACGCGAAGCCATCGTCAAGCTGCTGGACATGGGCTACGAGGCGGGCATCATTCCCATCAAGCCCCAGGTCGAGTTCGTCGGCAACGCGGCTGTGGCAACTACTCGCTAATGGCAATTTCGCTAGGCCTGGAACCCTGGCCTGGTAGCGACGACGGACAGGCCGCGCCTCTGCGTCGGTGCCGCTTTCAACCAGCACTTCCCTCCGCCATTGCGCCGCTGCTGCGGTACTCTATTTGATTAGTCCACCAGAGAACGAAGATCGATGTCTCTAGCCTCATCTGCAAAGATCGCTCCCGGCCAGAACCTGCTGATCGATGCCGACGATACCTTGTGGGAGAACAACATCTACTTCGAGCAGGCCATCGCCAACTTCATCTCGTTCCTCAATCACCACACCTACACGCCCGACCAGGTCCGCGAAGTCCTGTACGAAGTCGAGCGCGAGAACATCCGTCACCACGGCTACGGCATGCACAGCTTTGCCAACGCCCTGGTCGTCTGCTTCGAGCAGCTCTCGGTAGAGCCGATTACCCCGGACCTGCACGAGAAGATCAAGGCGATTGCGTTCCGCATCGCCGATCACCCCATGGAGATCCTGCCCGAGGTTCCCGAAACGCTCGCCGATCTTTCGCAGCGCCATCATCTGTTCATGGTTACCAAGGGCAACTTCACCGAGCAATCGGGCAAGGCGGAACGCTCTGGCTTGAGGGATTACTTCACCGCCATCGAGATCGTTGCCGAGAAAGATGCTGCCACCTACCAGGCGGTTGTGGAGAAGTATGGACTGCTTCGCGAGACCACGTGGATGATCGGCAACAGCCCCAAGTCCGACATCAATCCCGCGCTGGAAGCCGGCCTGCACGCCGTCTTCGTGCCGCACCACAACACCTGGATGCTGGAACGCGATGAGCTGCGTCCCGCAGCCGGCAATGGCAGATTGTTGGAAGTCGAGAGTTTTGGGCGTTTAAGCGACCATTTTTGATTCGGTTTGGGATAGCCGTCCAGCCCCCGGGACAAGCCGTCAGCCGACCCTCCGGCCCTGCTATCCACTATCCACTGCTACTTGAGCGTGATCGCCTGTTCCCCGAGTTGCTCGTTGATCAAGCGCCCGACCAACGGCTTGATCGACTCGCCGCTCTTCGTCAGTTCGAAGTCGTTCTTGGCCTCTGACCAGTCGAGCTTGAAGCTGGTGGACAGCGCCGAAATCCAGATTTGCCGCGCGGGCGAATTGGGCGAGATGATGAACTTGCCGGGCGGATCGTCAAAGCTGATATGCAGTGCGCCGGCGTTCTCCTCGACTTCAAAGTCCGCCTCGCCTTCCGCTTCATAGAGGCTGCGCTTCAGCCGTTCCAGGCTCTCGTCCGAATGTCGCCGAAAATCCTGTTCGTCCATGGGCTCGATTATACGGTCAACACCGGAGTTGCTGCTTCCCTCGGACCGCGCTCCTCCATTACCATGGCTGGCGGTATCGGCCCATGCGAACAATTCGACTGCTCCCCCTGCTGCTGCTTGCCGCCAACTTCACCGCTTACGCTCAGTGGACCCCCCTAAACCCCGTCAGCAGCTTTGAGCAACAGGCCGACGGCGTCGCTGTTCCACATGAAGGTTGGCACGCTGAAGCTGCAAGTCTGCAGCGACTCCATCATTCATCTTGTGTACTCGCCAACGGCAGCGTTTCCACCGAATAACAATCCGGCGATCATCAAGACAGTGTGGCCCGCAGCGAATTTCAGCGTACAGGCCGGCAGCGACGAGATCACGTTGACCACCTCGCAGCTCAAAGTCGCCGTCAATCGCACCACCGGCGGCATCACCTACACCGACGCCAACGGCCACGTTTTGTTGCACGACGAGTCGAAGACCATGTACCCCGCTACGGTGAACGGCGAGCAGACCTACCGCTCCGAAGACTACATGACGCTTGCCGGTTACGGCTCCAGCGAAGCCATCTACGGACTGGGACAGCACCAGGCCGGCGTGTGGAATTATCGCGGCGAGTCCATCGACCTCTCGCAGGACAACACCAGCATCGCCGTGCCGCTCATGCTCTCCAGCGTGGGCTACGGCCTGTTCTGGAACAACACCTCGCGCAGCCGCTTCAACAACCGTTTCGAGCACGCCCTCTACGTCAGCTCCGAAGTCGCCGACACCATCGACTACTACTTCCTCTACGGCCCCGGCTTCGACCGCATCATCGCCGGCTATCGCGAGCTCACTGGCACGGCCCCCATGTTCGGCAAGTGGGCCTACGGCTTCTGGCAGTGCAAGAACCGCTACAAGTCGCAGGACGAACTGCTCGGCGTCGCGCACAAATACCGCGAGCTGCGCATCCCCATCGACGACATTGTGCAGGACTGGTTCTGGTGGAACCGCAAGGGCGAGCACGTCTTCAACCCCAAGTACCCCGATCCCAAGGGCATGATCGACGACCTGCACAAGAACAACTTCCACTTGATGATCTCGGTGTGGCCCTTCTTCGAGCCCGGCTCGAAGGAGTACGAGACCATGGACAAGAACGGCTGGTTCATCGACCAGGACGCTCAATGCCCAGCCGCCCTACCACGCCGCAGAGATGGCGGTGTACGACGCCACCAATCCCGAAGCGCGCAAGTATTACTGGGAGCTGATGGACAAAGCGCTGTTCAAGATCGGCGTCGATGCCTGGTGGCTCGACACCACCGAGCCCGAGACCGAGGGCCGCGAAGAGAACATCATGCTCAATCACACGCTGGCCATCGGCAGCGGCAACCGTTACGCCAACATCTTCCCGCTGATGACCACTACCGCCGTATATCAAGGCCAGCGCGCGGCGTCGAACGAGAAGCGCGTGTTCATTCTGTCGCGCTCCGCCTTCGCCGGGAGCCAGCGCAACGCGGTCACCGCCTGGTCAGGCGACATCAACTCCGACTGGATCACCTTCCAGCGCCAGATCCCCGCCGGCCTCAACTTCGCGCTCTCGGGCCTTCCCTACTGGACCACCGACATTGGCGGCTTCGTCAGCGGCAACCCCACCGATCCCGCCTATCGCGAGCTGTTCATCCGCTGGTTCGAGTTCGGCGCCTTCTGCCCGATCTTCCGCGTCCACGGCACCCGCAGCAACGACCAGAACGAGCTCTGGTCCTACGGCCCCGACGCGCAATCCATCCTGACCAGCTTCGACCGCCTGCGTTACCGGCTGATGCCTTACATCTACTCGACGGCATGGCGCGTGACCAGCGCAAGCTACACGCCCATGCGCCCGCTCGCCATGGACTTCCGCAACGATCCTGTCGCGCTCAACATCGGCGACCAGTTTCTCTTCGGGCCCTCGATCCTGGTGAGCCCGGTAACAGAGCCCGCCGCCAAGACTCGCCGCCTCTACCTGCCCAAGGCTATGTGGTACGACTTCTGGAGCGGACAAATGCAGAATGGAGGACAAAGGATCGAAGCCTCAGCTCCTCTGCAGCGAATTCCTCTGTACGTACCTGCGGGATCGATCATTCCCCTGGGCCCTGATCTGCAGTACGCCGCCGAAAAGCCGGCCGATCCCATCGAACTGCGCGTCTATCGCGGTGCCAATGGAGACTTCACCCTCTACGAGGACGAGAACGACACCTACGACTACGAGAAGGGCGTCTACGCGACGATTCCCATTCACTGGGACGACGCCTCGCAAACGCTCAGCATCGGCGAACGCAAGGGCAAATTCCCGGGGATGCTGGAGAGCCGCACCTTTCAGATCGTCTTCGTCAGCGAAGCCCACGGGATTGGCATCGATGTCACCTCGCAGCCCGACAAAACAGTGCAATATTCGGGACATGCGGTCAGCGTGAAACCATAAGCTACGGCGTGGCTATCGAGAGGTTCCGGGAAATCGCTATCAGGCGTGTCCTCAGCTTACGCGGTCCAGTTGTCGGTTGCAGTGATTCCGCCGTCGGTCCAGGTCCACTCGATCTTCTGGTAGACGAACGAGACGTTCTCGCGTGCGGAGAACTTCTCCTGCACTGGGTCCTCCGTGTCGGGCAGGAACTCGACGATGGACGCGACACTCGCGTTGGTCAGTTTGATGGTGTAGTACTGAACTTCCTGGCCGGCATGGGTGCCGGTTCCTGGAGCCCAAAGCCCGAGTGTGAACTGGGTCATGTTCTCGTTGTTCACCAATGCCGTCCAGAGGGCTGGCGAGCTACGGTCGATCTCTTTCGTGATCACGATCGGCTTGTGCTGCCTTTTGCCCGTGGGCAGACCGGATTGCGAGTCTCGCGGACTGACGCTCTCCAGGGTAAATGCCAGTACCAGAATGCTGCCTTCTCTGCCCCTCTGCGTGACCGATCCTTTTATATCGCCCTGTTTCTGGCCTTTCAGTGTCAAATAGCCCGGTAGCGCCATGTTGATTTCTCCTCCCGGCCACTCACTGTACCAGAGTTGCAATCATTCAAATCCGAAGTTCTGAATAGCTGAGTAAGCAAGGAAAGGCACCGCTCGGTCCAGAGAGGCGATACCCTCCCCAGCGACGTAATGGGATTCTTGTCTTACAGGAGTGACTCAGTGCGACCGGGCTACGCTCCGCAGCACTTCTTGTACTTCTTGCCACTGCCACAGGGGCAAGGATCGTTGCGCCCGACCTTCTCGCCGCGTACGACTTGCTGCACCACGCCATGATCGCCTGAGCCCGCCATCCGGGCCTGTTCCAGCTCACGCTTCTTGCGCCGCTGGAAGGCCTCCTCGATGTCGTCGATCGAAGTCGTCGCCCCGCGGCGCCGGGAACCTGCCCCAATCGCTGCCAACCCATTGCCATCGCGTCGGCTGCGGAGCCACCCGCTGCGGCGCCGGCTGCGGCGCTTCGATCACCTGCATCAGGTACAGGTACCGCACCGTCTCTTCTTCGAAGCGCTCCATCATTGCCTCGAACATGTCGAACGACTCGCGCTTGTACTCCACCAGGGGATCGTGCTGTCCATAGCCGCGCAGGCCGATGCCTTCGCGCAAATGGTCCATGCTGAGCAGGTGGTCTTTCCAGTGCTGGTCGAGCACGCTCAGCATAATGATGCGCTCGTGATGGCGCATCGCCTCCGGCCCGATCAGCGACTCCTTCGACTCGTATCGCTCCCGCAGCTTGTCGAAGATTGCGTCGCCCAGTTCCTGGCGATTCAGGTTATCGGTATCGACGCCTTCCTTGTCGAGGTCGACGCCGAAGCGGGTGAAGATCTGGTTCTTCAGCGCCTTGGTGTCCCAGTCCTCGGGATGGACATCTTTGCCCGCATATTGATCGAGCAGTCCGCCAAGAATCTCGCGAACGTAATCCTCCAGGATCAATTCCTTCTGGTCGAGTCCTTCCAGCAGTTGCCGGCGCAGGCCATAAACCGCCTCGCGCTGCTTGTTCATCACGTCGTCGTATTCGAGCAGGTGTTTGCGGGCTTCGAAGTTCTGGGCTTCCACCGCCTTCTGCGCCGCCTCGATACGCCGCGTGATGAGCCCGGACTCGATCGGCACGCCTTCTTCCATCCCCAGCCGCTGCAGCAGGTTTGACACCCACTCCTTGGCGAAGATGCGCATCAGGTCGTCTTCCAGCGACAGGTAAAAGCGCGAGGCTCCCGGATCGCCCTGGCGGCCGGCGCGTCCGCGAAGCTGGTTGTCGATGCGCCGCGCCTCGTGCCGTTCGGTGCCGAGAATGAACAAGCCTCCCAGCGCCGTGACCTCGTCGTGCTCCCGGTCCGTGTCAGCCTTGAAGCGCGCCATCAGTTCGGTCCACTGCGCCGTCGGAACCTGGAATTCATCGCCGCCGTAGTAGAAGTACGAAAGATTCGGATCGTCGGGCTTGGCCGTCACCTCGCCCGCGGCGGCCTTCAATTTCTGGGCAATTCCCTTCTTCAGGCACTCCTGCTTGGCCATGAACTCGGGATTGCCGCCCAGCAAAATGTCGGTACCGCGGCCGGCCATGTTGGTCGCAATGGTGATGGCGCCCTTGCGGCCCGCCTGTGCCACGATCTCCGCTTCCTTCTCGTGATACTTGGCGTTCAGCACCACGTGACGCACGCCTTTGCGCTTCAGTATCTCGGACAGCCGTTCCGACTTCTCCACCGACGTTGTACCCACCAGCACCGGCTGTTGCTTCTCCGCCAGTTTTTGGATCTCGTCTGCCGCAGAGAAGTATTTCTCCTTCTCCGTGCGATATACCACGTCGGGATTCTCGATACGCAGCAGTTGGCGATTGGTCGGAATCACCACCACTTCCAGCTTGTAGATCTTGTCGAACTCGGCGGCTTCCGTCTCTGCCGTACCGGTCATGCCGGCCAGCTTCTTGTACATGCGGAAGTAGTTCTGGAAGGTCACGGTCGCCAGTGTCTGGTTCTCGCGCTCGATCTTCACCCCTTCCTTCGCCTCCACCGACTGGTGCAGTCCATCTGACCAGCGGCGGCCCGGCATCAGGCGCCCGGTGAATTCATCGACGATCAGGACCTCGCCGTCCTTCACTACATACTCAACATCGCGCCGATACAGGTGATGCGCCTTGACTGCGGTTTCGACGTGGTGCTTCAGGTCCCAGTTCTCCGGGTCGGCGATGTTGCCAATGCCCAGCAGCCGTTCGACCTTCTCCCAGCCCTGGTCGGTGACTGTGATGGTGCGGTGCTTCTCGTCCACCACGAAATCGCCAGTGAGCACCTTGTCGTCCATGGTGCTCTGCTGGATCTCCTCGCCCTGCTCCAACTGCGGGATGATCCGGTTCACCTTGTAATACTTGTCAGTCGACTCCTCGCTCTGGCCGCTGATGATCAGCGGGGTACGGGCTTCGTCAATCAGGATCGAGTCCACTTCGTCGACGATGCCGTAGTTGTGTCCGCGCTGCACGCAGTCGCGCAGGTCGAACTTCATGTTGTCGCGCAGGTAGTCGAAGCCGAACTCGTTGTTCGTTCCGTAGGTGACGTCGGCGGCGTAGGCTTCGCGGCGCTGATCGTCATCCAGTTCGTGCACGATCACGCCGACGCTCAGCCCCAGGAAGGTGTACAACTTGCCCATCCACTCCGAGTCGCGCTTGGCCAGGTAGTCGTTAACCGTCACCACGTGCACGCCGCGTCCCGCCAAGGCATTCAGGTAAACCGGCAGCGTCGCCACCAGGGTCTTGCCTTCACCGGTCTTCATTTCGGCGATCTTGCCCTGGTGCAGCACGATGCCGCCGATGAGCTGCACATCGAAGTGGCGCATCTTCAGGACGCGCCAGCCGGCCTCGCGCGCCACCGCGAACGCCTGCGGCAGCAATTCGTCGAGCGCCTCCTTCAGGACGCGGTCTTTCTCGTCGACGTCCTCGATGGGCTCGACCTGCTCCTGGATGACTTTGCGGAATTCGTCGGTCTTGGCGCGCAGCTGCTCGTCGCTGAGCTGCTTCATTTCCGGCTCGAGCGCGTTGATCTGCTCGACCGTCGGCATCAGGCGCTTGATTTCGCGCTCGTTGCTGGTGCCGAACACCTTGGCCATGAGAATGTTAATCAATGCTGTTCGTCCTCGCGGTGGGGGCCGCAGCCGGCGCTTTGCCACGGGTGCGCTGACGCTTCACGCGCAGACACTCCACCCCAGTAAAAAGCCTACCACATTAGATGATGCTTGCTGGCCGGCGTCGCAGTTTGCAATCGTCAACACCGCCATGGCCTAACACCAGGAAGGGCGGGCAACGAGCGATGTATGACTGGAATGCTCGCAGCAATAATTCGTCCCGCAATGAGGCTCGCCTGCCCTGTGATTCAATCCGCGGCGATTGTTCCACGCTGGCGTAAGATATCGGTTCAGATTCGAACCTGAAGGAAACGGAACCCTCGGCGAATGTTCTATCAACGCTTTCTGCAATCGGCGGAACGCTGGCCCGACGCGATCGCGGTCGAATTGCAGCACGATCCCGCGGCCGTTTCGGCCGGCGCGCCCGCGCTCGAGAGCTATACCTTCGCCAACCTGCGCCAGATGGCGGAGTCGGTCGGTCGCTGGCTGCTGGATCAGGGCACTCCGCGCGGCTCCAAATGCGCCCTGTTGGCTGCCAACCATCCCCGCTGGGTCGCCGCCTACCTCGGCGTGCACGCCTCCGGCAATACCGCTGTTCCTTTCGACACCGCCTTCCACGCCGACCAGGTTCACAAACTCCTCCTCGACAGCGACGCTGTTTACCTCTTCTGCGACACCAGGAACTTGCCGCTCGCCCAGGAAGCCATTGCCGGCACGCCGGTAAGAATCATCCTGCTCGATCCCGCTCCGGAGGGAAGCGACCTGCCTTCGGTGCTCGCCATGTTCGCCGCCGGGCCGGGTAATTTCCAGACGGCCACTGTCCAACCCCATGATCTGGCGACGCTGCTCTACACCTCGGGAACCACCAGCGATCCCAAGGGTGTGATGCTTTCGCACGCCAACCTTTACGCCGAAGCCGAATCCGTCTTCGCCAGTCGTCGACGTGGGGCCGAAGGACGCCATTCTCGGCATCCTGCCGCTCTTCCATGCGCTGGCCCAGATGGCAAACCTGCTGCTGCCCCTGGCAGTAGGCATGCGGATCGTCTTCCTGGAATCGCTCAACACCACGGAGTTGATGCGCGCTCTGCAGGAACGCAGCATTACCGTCTTCTGTTGCGTGCCGCAATTCTTTTATCTGATTCACGAGCGCATCCAGAAAGAGGTGCAGCAAAAGGGTGCGCTGACCAAGTCCATATTTCGACTCATGATGCGCGCTTCGGCATTGTCTCGAAAATTCGGCATCAACCTCGGCAAGCTGCTCTTCGGGCGCGTACACAAGATGCTCGGTCCCAGCATGCGCTATCTCATCACCGGCGGCTCACGCTTCGATCCAGCCATCGGCCGCGACTTCCAGGCCATGGGATTCACCATGCTCCAGGCCTATGGCCTCACCGAAACCAGTGGCGGCGCAGCGATCAATCCCCCGAAAGACGTCGTCATGGGCTCCATTGGCAAGCCCCTTCCCGGCAACGAATTCAAGGTCGAAGGCGGCGAACCGTCCCCCGAGCACGGCGGCGCGACCGTCGGCGAAATCGCCATCCGCGGCGGCATCATCATGGAGGGCTATTACAAGCGCCCCGACGCTACCGCTGCGGTGATGCGCGATGGCTGGCTCCTCACCGGCGATCTCGGTTATTGCGACGCCCACGGCAACTACTTCATCACCGGGCGCAAGAAGGACGTCATCGTGCTCAGCTCGGGTAAGAACGTGTACCCCGAGGAGATCGAAGCGCACTACTTGCAGTCGCCCAACATCAAGGAGATTTGTGTTCTCGGTTTGCAGAGTGCGCCCGGTGAGCCCTTTTCTGAGCGCCTGCACGCCGTGGTCGTTCCCAACTTCGAAAATCTGCGGCGCCTCAAGGTCGTCAACGTTGGCGACATGCTGCGTTTCGAAATCGAGGGCCTCTCCGCCAAACTGCCGGCCACCAAGCGCATCCTCAGCTACGAAATCTGGCAGGACGATCTGCCTCGCACCACCACCCGCAAGATCAAGCGCTTCGAAGTCGAGCAGCGCGTCAAGCGTGGTGAGGGCAAGCAGGCGCAGGCCAGCGCTGAGCGCAAATTCACCGAAGAAGATACCGAATGGCTGCAGCGGCCCAGGGTCAGCAAAGCGGTCGCGATTATCCGCGATGCCGCCAAGCAGAAGAAAGATCACATCCATCCCGCCGACAATCTCGAACTCGATCTCGGCCTCGACTCGATGGAGCGGGTTGAATTGCTGGTCTCGCTCGACCAGCAGATGGGCTCGCACGTGCCCGACACGGTCGCCTCGGACTTGTACACCGTGCGCGACCTGGTCGATGCCGTCCTCCAATACTCTGGAGGCACCGATGCCCGCGCCTCGGCTGGTTGGGAAGAGATCATCGCTGAGCCACCGGGCGCAATCGAACGCCAGACCATCGATGACGAGCACCCCATCACTGCCCCACTGTGGTTCTTCGCGATGCGGTGTGTTCACCTGTTCTTTCGGACATTCTTTCATCTAAAGGTTGAGGGTATCGATAAACTGCCGCAGACGGGCCCATTTATTCTGTCGCCGAATCATCAGAGCTTCCTCGATGCGCCCGCGCTGGTTGCCGCGCTCCCCTACCACTTGTTCCGCAACACGTTTTACGTCGGCACCAGCGAGATCTTTGGCAGCACAATCATGCGCAAAATCGCAGAGAACACTCGCCTCATCCCCATCGACCCCGACTCCAACCTCGTTCCCGCCATGCGCGCCAGCGCCTATGGCCTGCGCCGCCGCCGTAACCTGGTACTCTTCCCCGAAGGCGAGCGCAGCATCGACGGCATGCCCAAGACTTTTCGCAAAGGCGCAGCCATTCTGGCCATCCATGCCCAGTGTCCGGTCGTCCCGGTTGCGATTGATGGCTTCTTCGAGGCCTGGCCGCGCAGTCAAAAATTTCAGGGGTTCAAGCGGCTCAAGATGCGAATTCTCGATCCCATAGATCCGCCCGCACCGGGAACAAACCTGGAAGCCCAGTACGCACAGATGACCTCTGAGATTCGCGACCGCGTCGTCAACGCCTGGGAGGAACTGCACGGCCCAGCCAAGCCGGAGCTCGTCGCAGGCAGGTAAGTCGCCAGGGGTATCGATACGTCGGCGAAATCCCCCTGCATTTTTAGCGTTTTGAAGGGGCACGCCTTCAGGCGTGCCGTAACGTCGCCCCCATTAATTCCTCTGCGGGCTTTAGCCCGCTCTCATGCCTTCCCCTTGTTCGCGTGCGGGATGGGTCCGGTCATACACATCCATGACATGCTTGACCGTGAGCTGGGTGTAGCGCTGCGTGGTCGACAAGCGCTCGTGTCCCAGCATCTCCTGGATCGCGCGCAGATCGGCGCCCTCCTCGAGCATGTGGGTACCAAAGGCATGCCGCAAGGTATGCGGATGCACGTCCGGTGACAGCCCGCGCGCGACTGCGATCTGCTTCACGATGCGTCCTACGCTGCGCGTGGTCAATCGCGCGCCACGCAAATTGATGAGCAACGCCCTCTCTGTCGTGCGCTTTGTTTCGCCTAGCACCTTCTGCCTTTCGGGCAGGTATCCGCGAATCGCCTGCATAGCCGTATCGCCCAGCGGCACATAACGCTCCTTCTTGCCCTTGCCGCGTACCAGAATCACGTCCTTCGACCAATGCACATCGTTAACGTTGATCCCCGTCAACTCCGCGTTGCGAATGCCGCAGCCATAAAGCAATTCGAAGATGACCTGGTCGCGCGTCGCGAATGCCGAACACTCCGGCATATCCGCATCCATCAGGCTGTTAAGCTCTTCGATAGTCGGCACGCGCGGCAGCTTCTGCGGCAGCTTGGGAGTTGCCACCAGCGCCGCGGGATTCTGATCGACAACTCCTTCCTGCGCCAGCCACTTGTACAGCGATCGCAGCGCCGCCAGCGACCGGGCGACCGAGGTCTTGCTTAGCCCGCGCTCGTACAGGTTCGACAGGTATCCGCGAATCAGCACGTGGTCAATGTCGCGCCAATCTTGCGGGCCAACGTACTCCGCAAACAGCGCCAGGTCGCCGCTGTAAGCTTTAACCGTGTGCTGCGACGCGTTGCGCTCCTGCAGCGCGCGCACGAACTTCGCAACTGCTTTTTCGACGACGGTAGCGGGCTTTGTCATTCCGGCTTCATGGCTGCACGCCGGCGGCTGCGCGGATGATGCTGCTTGTACACCTGGTTCAGCCGGTCGAGCGCCAGGTGGGTGTACACCTGCGTAGTCGAAATGTCCGCGTGCCCGAGGATGGTCTGCACCGTACGCAGGTCGGCGCCGTTCTCCACCATGTGGGTGGCGCAACTGTGGCGCAGCATGTGCGGCGAGGCGTGCCGTCCCATCTGCGACGATGCGGCGTTCACCAGTTGCCAGACGCGTTGCCGGGTGATGGCGCGCGCTCCGCGCGCGATAAACAGAACCGGCGACGACTTCCCTGCCGCCAGCACCGGCCGCGCATCCCGCAGGTAGAGTTGCACAATTTCCTGCGCTGCGCGGCCCAGCGGCACGATGCGCTCCTTGTCGCCCTTGCCCCGCACCAGCACGTAGCCGAGTTCGAGCTTCAGGTCTTCGAGCTTGACACTGATGATCTCCGACACCCGCAGCGCTCCGGCGTAGAAGACTTCCAGCATGGCGCGATCGCGCAAGGTCAGGGCTTGCGACAGGCGGTCGTCTTTGGCTCGCGCCGGACCTCGCAGCACCTGCTCGACTTCATCCGCCGCCAGCGACTTGGGCAACACCTTCCACTGCCGTGGCGAGTCGATGTTGAGCGTCGGATCGATGGTAATGTAGCGGTCCAGCAGCAGGTACTTGTAAAAATGCCGCAGCGCCGAAAGCTTGCGCGCCACGCTGCGTCCGTCCACGCCGTTCGATAGCAGTTGGTTGAGAAAGTCACGCACATCCTGCCGCCGCGCTTCTTTCAGCCCGTGTTTTTTCTTCAGCAGGAACTCCGCGTACTGCTCCAGGTCGGACCGGTAGGCGGCAACGCTGAGCGGCGCCAGTCCCTTCTCGATCTTCAGGTAGTCGAGGAAGGCGCTCAGCAAGCGGAGATTGGGATCGGCAGACTGCACCCCACGAGTATGGCGCGCGCGACGCCCGGCGGGAATGACAAGGCGGATACGGCACCCGAGTTCGGTCGAAGCTGCCTCGCACGCACCGCTGACCTTCCAGGAGAATTGTTCTCGTCGGTTATTGGTCCGCCAGTAAACCCAACTCAGGAATCCAACGTCCGATAATGTGGGGTACCTATAATCGGAGAGCCGAAGCACCGTGCGGCGGTGCCTGATTTTGGATCTCTTCGCAGCCATGCTGGCGGCCTCCCGTGCCGCAGCATGGAATTACCTCACGAGCAGCTTGTGGTCGGAGGTCACCGGATAGGGTGTGCCTTTGCGATTTCACGAACCCTATCTGCCCGCTACAAGAAAGGCCATGAGCGCCTGACCGACTTTAGACAAATCGAAACCTGCTACCTACCGTGCTGCGCCCATCGCACGGTGCTTCTCGAGTTGCTCGACCACGCCGTCGAGGTCGGGGTATCCGGCGCCAAAGCTCCGTGTGAGCCAGTTTCCACCGCGCTCGGCTATCCTCTTGCCGTCAGCGATAACCTCGAACTGACCGTGCTTACCAGGCGTAATGACGGCTTCAATGTTCAGGCGATTCTTAATGAGGGTCGCGAGACTCGCGACCTTGGCTTTATTGTTCTGTCACGTCGGGCAGTGAATGATCTCGATCTCCATTTTGTTCTCCAATCTGCTCCGCCCAGCGGCTCAGTCGATTCCTCGAGCTATGTGAATGTGAATTGAGACAACAACCCCACACTTTATACGACGGTTCATGAAAACGGGCCAAGTCGTACCCTAACAGGAACCAGGCCGCGCACCCCGGATTACCTACGACTTGGCGACATTTCGCTAACCGTTCGAATCCTCACGAAATTGGAGTGTCACTACGCCGCCGTTTAAATCTCGCCGGATGCAGTCTCGTTCGGATAGTTGAAGAAGAGCTGATTGCCGTCGAGGTCATCGACTACCAGAAGCCGGTAGCCCCACCAACCCTCCGTGACCAGAACGCCCTTGGCCTCAAGTTCCGCACGCAGCGCGTCCAACGCGGTGACCGCGCCCTCGCGCCTCTCCGGCTCGACGTTCAGCGAAATGAACATCAGCCCTTTGCCAATCTTCTCCGGCCACCTGTCGGCCAGGATAAGCGCGCAGCCCTGCCGGTCGACCTGTGCGACGTACACTCGGCCGTCCTCGTCGTAGCGCCAGGAACTCGTGAAGCCGAGTCGGTCAATGTAAAAGCGGAGCGAGGCCCCAACGTCCTTGACGTGTAGAACGGGGCGCGCGAACCAGTCTGTCATAGACGATGTACCCTCGGATAAAGATCACTTCTTCCAAGTTCAGGTTCAAACACGAGGTGTCACGGTTCTACTTTGGCAGCGTTTTGAACGCTGGCAGCCGCGCTAGTTTCGGCTCCGATGAGTGGCAAATCCTCGGAATGAGCGTACATGTCTCGCAAGTATCGCACAGGGCTGTCAACTGTTGAGAACAAGCCATATCACACGTAGCCAGGTGTGACGGCTGCCCGAAGTTTAGGTGGATCCCGTTCGCAGGATCGCATTGGAGTGGCGGATCCGACTCCCTTCATGTCCGCAGATCGACCCCTCCGGAATTGCTGCGGGGAGACTGCGTACCGCCAGCGCACCTAGGCTCACGGAAGAGGTCACACAGGTCACGAAGAGTAGGGACCCCATGAAAGCAACCATCACAACGGAAGATTCTCAATCTTCACACCCTCGCGGTTGCGGCGAGCGCTCTTCGTTGACTGGCGGATAATCGAGTCCTTAAGATGAGGCGATGCTGTACTGGCAAGTGCAAGGAGGCCCCTGGTGCGCAAGACAGTCATACTTACTCTGATGCTGTTGATCTCTGCGGTTTGGGTGCAAGCGCAAGCGGCCAAGCCACCTTCGGATGCAGGCAAGCCTGCGGACAAGACGTTAGACCTGCCGACGCTCGAGGGGTGTCTGCAGAGCTCGAACGGTCACTACACCCTGACCGAGGACGACGGGACGACGCATCGGCTTTCGGGGGCCGCCAACAAGCTTGGCCACCAGGTCGGCCGCCAGGTCGAAGTCAGCGGCAAGCCGGGATACAGCACGGAAGACACCACGCCCGCGGGCGCGGGGTCGAGCGCAGTCGAGTGGCCGGTTTTTGAAGTAAAAAGTGTGAAGCGCATAGCGGACAAGTGCAAATCGGCTACCCCTTGAGCTGACCGTCGCGCCGTCGGAGCCGCTGGATGACTACCGGGGTGCGGGCAGGCATCGGCCACCAATTCTGATACGGTAGGCTGGCGTTGGAATCACCGGCTCGGCCAGGCAGCTTCGGTGACGGCGTTCAGTAGCACCACCGCGTTCAACGGGCTGCGCGGATCTTCCTCGTGCTTGAAGAATGCGTAAGTTTCCAGACCGGCGCGCAGCGTGCGTTTCACCCGCTCGGCCAACTGCTGCACTTCTTCCGGAGAATAGCTCGGCTTGCGAAAGCGGAAATACGTGTAGGTCGCAGTGTGGAGCTCGGGTGTTTCCAGCTTCTCGGTCTCGGCAATGCACATGGCGGCATTGCGTTGGCGCAGCGCGGAGTACGTGTCCTCGGCGAACCACGAATTGTGGCGGAATTCGAATGCCGCCTTGAAGTTCCTGGGCAAGAGCGCGAGAAAGTCGCGCAGCAAACCAACGTCGGCCTTGAGGTTGGGCGGAAGCTGAAACAGCACCGGACCAAGCTGCGTTCCGAACGGCTGCAGCGAGGCCAGGAAGCGCTGCACCGGATCCTCAACATTCTGCAGCCTGCGAATGTGCGTGATGTACTGGTTCGCCTTGAGCGCAAAGCGGAAGTTCGGGCCAACGTCAGCCATCCAGTTGGTGGCAGTCTTCTCCTGCAGCCGCATGCGGAAGGTGAAATTCACCTCTACGGTGTTGAGCCGCGTGGCATAGTACTTCAGGAAGTTCTTGGACGCGACTTCCTTGGGATAGAACTCGGGCTTCCAGATGGCGTACGACCAGCCGGACGTGCCCACGTAGAGCGGGACTGGGGGTACACCGATTTGGGTATGACTAGGAGAAAGGTCGGCCGTCATGGCTGAGACTCGCGTCAACTATGTTACTGCGAAGGAGCAGATTGCTGCGGACGATATCGCCCAGTGGTAATAATTAGGGAGCGATTGCGCTCCCCGTTGTATTCGTAAATCCAACACTCGATGGTTGGCCCATTGGCCAGCACCACTGGACAGCGCTTCCGGATAAAAAGGCTGGCACTTGGATTCGTCGCGTCGAAACCCTCATATGCATCAAGCTCGTCCCAGACCGTTGTATTGGCAGGTAAGTGCAGAATCGTGCCAAACACCTTGCTGCTGGACGCGGGATCGAGCACGGCACCGGGATAATCACCCAGATCATAGAGCACGCCCCTGACCCAGCCGCTGGCATAAGCGGTCAGTTTCGCAATTGTCCCAGAGATTTCGCCGGGCGCATACTCCGGAAGCAGAGTCCCGTACGAGAACAGGAAATCGCTCATCGGGATATTTCAACCTTCATCCGACATCCGGGCATTGGCTGCAACGGCGCTGCTGCGGCGCTTTCATTAGGACATATCGCAATTCGCAAGCTACCCTATTTTAGCCAGCCCTAATCTTGTCGCAGCGTCCGCGGCTCCCTTCGGCCTCTTCCTCATTCGATCGGTTCCACCGCAATCGCCGGCTCTTCTTTCAATTTCCGGTCCGGCAACTGCACCAGAATCGTCGCCAGCAGCACCACCACTATGCCCACCACCTGCATCGCCGAGACCAGTTCGCCCAGCAGCAGCGCGGTCAGCAGAATCGCCCACACCGGCTCCAGGCAGGCGGTGACGACCGCGCGCGTCGCGTCCAGATGTTGCAGACCTGCGAAATAGAATGAAAATGGAATTAACATCGACGTGATCGAGAACGCCGCCAGGAACAGCCACTGCCCGCCGCTATAGTGTTGCGCCGCGATTCTCCAAGGCGGGTTCACCACCAGCCAGAACGCCGCCGCGCCCAGCAACGCATACACCAGCACGGTCCACCGATGGTAGGTCTTCAGCAGGTGCTGCCCGTAGACGTTGTAAAACGCAAATGAGATCGCCGCCAGTTCTGCGCCCATCACCCCGATAAGATTGAAACGGACACCCGACAAGCCAAGCCAGGGGAAGGTGCTCTTCCCGGAAATCAGTCCGACGGCAATGGCGCAGCCCAGCACCGCCATTACCACGCCCAGGATTCTTTGCGTCGTAGCATGTTGCAGCCGGCGGGCAACCATATACAGCAACACCCATA